>CAJOEZ010000030.1 GCA_905233685.1 uncultured Bacteroidales bacterium
GGGGTCGATGTCGCCGCAAACGCCCATGTGCCAAGGTGACAACGGCTGTTCGGCTTGCCAGACTATCCAAATGGTTTCGTTTCCAGTAACCCAAATGGGAGTGGAAAGGTCAAACTCAGCCCAATCGTTGAGGCCTTGGGGGACATCACAACTCATTGTATATACAATCAAGCCCTCCGAAGGTGTTTCGCCGCCCAAGTAGATGGAACAGGTGTAAATGCCTCCAATGGAATTGTTTGGGCCATCGCTAAACATCGCCACTTTTGTAATTTGCGTACCAGCAAAGTTGCTGGCCATATCGGGAGGATAGCAGGTCGCGATGGTGGTATGTGTCCCATAACTGATGGCTTCGGCGAATTCGCTTGAGCAGTAGGTGTGCCAGCCGTGCATGGGTTCGTTTTGTGCAAAGGCTGCTCCAAGGCAAATTATTAATAAGGTAAGGAGTGAAGTTATCTTTTTCATTTTTGAAGTTTTCGTTTGCGGGGCAAAGTTACAAACTTTTTCTTGTTTTGCGCATAACCAAAAAGAAAAACCACTATCTTTGCCGCCGATAAGCGGTGCCGCAAGGCTCAATAGGGAATCGGGTGAGAATCCCGTACAGTTCCCGCTGCTGTAAGCTCTTCAAGCCGGCCACTATGCCACTGAAAACCAAACACTTTCGGGAAGGCGGACGGAATAAAGGAGTAAGTCAGAAGACCTGCCGCCTGTCGCTGAAACGAAGCTTTCGGGACAAGAGCTGGCGTTCCTTTATTAATAAGGTGTACCAACACTATCCTTGAAGTTTTGAAGTAAGAAGTTAATTAACTAATTATCAAACCTTTAAAACTTAAAGTATTATGCAATTCAAAAAATTTACCCTTTTGTTCCTCATGGGAATTTTCGGTCTGTTTACGACCAACCTGTTTGCTCAGGATGCTACCATCTCTGCCGACGAAATCCAATACTGGGTTGGCGAAGGCGAGAATGAAGTGGTGGTTGCCCTCAGCTGGTGCAGCTACACTGAAACCGCGCTGGCTTGGGGCTACCGTTTCAACGGCGAGGCCACCGTTTACCAGGCAGTCTCGGCCATCGCCGATGAAGACTACCGTCTGACGGTAATCGGTAGTGCTCCCTCCAACATCACCTACGTGGATGACACCTACGACCTGACCATGTGCCCCAACCCGAATGCACAGTGGGGCGATCCCGACTATGACATCCCCATGCACAGCGTGAATGGCTTGATGGGTCAGAATGCGATGGCTGCCGAACCGATTCACAACAACGACTTCGTGAAGATTGGTGGCTATGCTTGCGGCATCATGTCACCCGACTGGACCACCATCATCTGGACCACTGAAATCATTCCTGCTACCGACCCGAACATCACCCCTGAAGATGCAACCATCGACCCCGCTGACATCCGTTACTGGATTGGCGAAGGCCAAAACGAAGTGGTGTTTATCGTCAATTGGGCTGAGCCCGACACTGCTTTGGCTTGGGGCTACCGCTTTGCCACCGAGACCGTTACGATTAAAGACGTCATGGATGCCATCGCCGCTACTGACTACCGTTTCAGCTATGACAGCCCCAACGGCAGCTGGCTCTACGACATTTTCTTCAATGACGGTGTTCTCGATCTGAGCCTCACGGAACCGATGTGGGTTTCCTACTTGGTCAATGGCGAGTCGTCATGGGATACTTTTGATGTCAAGACGCTGGTCAATGGCGACTATGTGAAGTGGGGCGACACTTATTGCGGCACCTTGGTTGATCCTGAAAACTACATTTATGTTTGGGAGAAGGAAGTCGCCGCCGTGTATCCTTATGCAGTGGAAGCCACGATTGACCCGTCGGAAATCCTCTATTGGGTTGGCGAAGGCAGCCGCGAGTTGGTTTTTGCCGTCAACTGGAACAATCCTAACAAATGCTTGGCTTGGGGTTATCGTTTCAACGATCAAATCATCGTTGTGAAGGATGTGATGGATGCCATTGCTGCGGCTGACGGTCGTTTCGCATACGATGCCTCGGCGGGTTATGTCTCCAATATCACTTTCGACGAAGGGGATTTGCATTTGTCCCTTTCCGGTATGTACTTTATGTATAACGTCAACGGCTTTAGCGCACCGTTGTACTACGATGTGATGCCTGTTGAAGCAGGATCCTTCATCAAGTGGGGCGACGAGTCCTGCGGCACCGAGATTGCCCCGTGGACTTATGTCTGGACACAGACCGTTGAACCCGTTTCTGTTCCTTCCAGCTTGAATGAAAGCCAGTATTACACTTTGTCCGTCTATCCGAATCCCGCAAAGGGCGAGACCTATGTGACCCTTGAAAACGCCGGCCTGAACGAGGTTTCGGTGTATGACATGCAAGGCCGTTTGGTCAGCAAGCAGAGCTTTGTGGCCACTGCTGGCGAGAAAGTCCGTTTCAGTACCGAAATGCTGAATGCTGGTGTGTATTTCGTCCGCGTCAGTAGCGAGGACGCCATTCAGACTGCAAAACTCGTGGTGAAATGATAAAAAGGATTTCCATCCTGGTGTTGGCTATGGTGCCGGTCGCGCTGTGGGCGCAGTTTGCTCCCGCACAAGACAAACCCGGCACCACGGCCATGCACGCCGACTCGTCGGCGTTCGTGGCTTGGGCTACGGGCTGCACCGTCGAGCGCGGCCCGATGCGTATCGACAAACCCGATTTGGGCGTGGCCAGTTTCGGTGACGAGACCTTGGCCTTGGGCGTTCCAGGCGGCACGATGGATGTGGTAAGCCTCGGCGACGGTGGCGTTGCTACCTTGACCTTCGCTTCGCCCATTTGCAACAAGCCGGGCCCCGACTTTGCCGTGTTCGAGAACGGTTTCGCCAACGCTCAGAATCCTGATACGTGGGCACTTGAGTTGGGTTTCGTGGAGGTCAGTTCCGACGGCGTGAATTTCTTCCGTTTTCCCGCTGTGACCTACGTCCAGACCGAAACGCAATTAGGCAATGCAGGCTCCATCAATCCTGCACAACTCCATAATTTCGCTAGTAAATACGGCGCCTTTTACGGCACGCCGTTCGACCTCGACGAGGTGGAGGACAATGCCCTCTTGGACAAAAGCAAGATTACCCATGTTCGCATCGTGGATGTGGTGGGTTGCATCGACCCTGAGTATGCCACTTACGACTCGGAAGGCCATATTGTCAATGACCCGTGGCCCACGCCTTTTGCCTCCAGCGGAATGGACTTGGATGCCGTCGGCGTGATTCACGATTTGGCGCATTTTGACGTGCCTGAGAATGGTGAAAAAGTTGTTTCTTTGTACCCCAACCCCGTCAAGGACAGGCTCTTCGTGAAGGCGGAAAACTTGCAATCGGTTGAAGTCTACAATACTGTTGGACAATTGGTTATGATGACGGCGGAAGAAACCATAGACCTCAGCGCACTGACCGATGGCATCTATTTGGTTCGCGTTGTTTGCGAAGACGGGATGATTACGCAACGTATTGTTAAACAATAAATTGAATCGAAATGAAAAAGGTAAATCTGGTCCTTTTGGCTCTTTTGGCGGCGACCTTGTTCTCTTGCAAGCCCGACAAGCCGGTCAATCCGAATGTATACAATTTGGGATTGGGCGTGTTTGTGCTGAACGAGGGCAACTTCCAGTTCTCCAACGCCTCGTTGAGTTTCTACGACCCCCAAGCCGACACGGTGTGCAACAACTTGTTCTACAAGGTGAACAACGCTCCGCTTGGCGATGTGGCGCAAAGTCTGGCCATGGCCGAAGGCAAGCTTTACATCGTGGTCAACAACAGCAACTTGATTTACAAGGTGGACGCCAACTCGTTGGTTTGCGACACCACCAAACCCTTCAAGCTCACCGACTTTTACTCGCCGCGCGAGATGCACTTTGTGGCACCCAACAAGGCCTACGTCAGTGACATTATGGGCACTGGCCTCTGGATTGTCAACCCGCAGAACATGACGCACAGCGGCGCCATCGAGATGGGCAAGTCGACCGAGAAAATGGTACAAGTGGGTAACGAGCTGTATGTCAGCAATTGGTCGAACTACTATGTCCCTGGCATGGAGAAGAACACTGTCCAGGTCGTGGATGTCAACAACGACGTGAAAGTGGCTGAAATCCAAGTGGGGAAAGAACCGAACTGCATGGCGGTGGACAAAAACAACCACGTTTGGGTGCTTTGCGAAGGCGCCACGTGGGAGGCCGACGGCGAGAACCCCACACTGTGGGAAATCGACCCGATGCTGAAGACCGCCACCAAGCGTTACGAGTTCAACGGCTCGGCAATGATTCTGAAGGCCAATGCCTCAGGTACAGCGCTTTTCTTGTTCCTCAACAACGAAGTGCGTCGTTTCGACCTCGCCACGCTCGCTTTGTCGGAGACGTTCAGCATCGCTGCTCCTGAAGGAGGCACGTTCTATAACATGGCCGTGAATCCTGCTAATGGCGACATTTACGTCACCGACGCAAAGAACTACATGATGAACGGTACGGTGTACCGCTATACTGAAGACGGTGTGAAGCTCTCTTCTTTCGAGGTGGGCACCATTCCTAGTGCAATGTTGTTTAAATAATTGATATTCTTTTGAGGGGATGGATAATCCCCAACTTGTTCGGGCGGATTTAATCCGCCCGAACTTTCAAAAACTAGAAAAGACATGACAAAAACCTGTCCCCGTTGCGGAAAAACATTCGAGTGCGTCCATTCCGTGGACTGCTGGTGCGTGAAGGTGAAGCTCACCGACACCACAAAAGCCTATCTGAAAGCGAATTACAATGATTGTCTGTGCAAAGACTGCCTTGAAAAACTGAACGCCCAATGAGAAAGTTTTGGTTGTTAGGCTTGTTGTTTGCGTTCGTAGCTTGCGCACCCAAAGGCAAAACTGACGTCAAGGAAGCGGCTGAGGGTGATAACCTGATGCGTTACGCCCGAAATGTTACCGTGTGCGAAAAGGACTACGGCTACATGATGGAGGTGATTTGCCCATGGGACACGACTTTGTCGTTGGGCAAGTTTGCCTTGGTCAAGGACACAATGGCGAAAGTGGGTGATGGGCTGACCCCAATCCAGTTGCCCGTGCAGAAGGTGATTTCGTTTTCTGCCACGCAATGGGCTGTTTTTCTGCGTCTTGGTGAAATCGACCGCGTGAAGGGTATCCTCGAAGGCCGTTTCGTGAGCGACACGACCATGAAAACACTGTTGGCGCAGGAGAAGGTTTACGACATCGGCACGGAGGCCGCAGCCAACATTGAGCGGATGATTCAAATCCAGCCCGACATCCTGCTGTATTCGCCCTATTTCGACGGCAACCAAGGCGGGCTCAACATCACTGGCGCGGTTCTGTTTCCCTTCGCCGACTACATGGAAAACACGCCTTTGGGTCGCGCCGAGTGGATTCGCGTCATTGGCATGTTGGCGGGCTGCGAGGACAAGGCCGACGCTTGGTTTGACGACATCGAAAGGCGTTATAATGCGCTTTCAACTTTGTGTGCTAATGTTGAGCAACATCCCACGGTGTTTTCCGATTTGGCTTTCAATGGACAATGGTATGTGGCGGGCGGAAGAAGTTACATTGCCAAGCTCTTCGCCGATGCCGGTGCCGATTACATCTGGAAAGACAATCCCTCAACGGCCAGCGTCCCAATGGATGCCGAGAGCATTCTGGCCAAAGCACAACATGCTGACTATTGGCGTGTTATCAACTCCAATCCTTTCCCGATGACCTATGAATCCTTGGCTAAGGAAAGCCCTGTCTATCCGCTTTTTGACGCCTTCAAAAACCGCCAAATCATCGTCTGCGACATCCTCCCGACGGGCTATTTCGAACAGTCGCAGTGTGAGCCGGATTTGCTTTTGGCCGACTTCATCCATTTCTTCCATCCAGAGCTTTTGACTGGTGAATGGGCTGATTATCAGACGAAATACTATCATTTGTTGGAGGAATAATCACCGTTTAAACGGACAATCCGCCGAGCACCCCGCACACTTGCTGTAATTCCCTGATTTTTTGGCGTTTTCGTTACAAGAGCATGAACCTTTGCCGCCGCGCATGGCTTTTACAGCCAACACAACAAAGGTCAACACAATCAAAAGCACTATGACGGTAGCCCAATTCATGCGATGACGGCATTGGCAATGAGGTAAGCAAACCACGCGCAAATCCAAGCGACAACGCATTGGAACAGAATGATGAACAGCATCCACTTGGTGCCCAGCTCGCGGCGGATGGCGGCCATGGCGGCCACGCAAGGCGTGTAAAGCAGGCAGAAGACCAACATGGAAATGCTTGTTACTGTGGTGAATAGCGGCATAGCGTTGAGCACCTCAAGGGTGGCCACTACGCTCTCCTTGGCCATGAAGCCGCTCACCAAGGCCGTGACGATTTGCCACTCGCCCAAACCAATGGGGCGGAAAATCGGCGCAATCCAGCCGGCCACACTCGCCAACATGCTGCCTTCGCCATTTTCGACCATATTGAATTGGAAATCAAATGTTTGTAAGAGCCAAATCACCAATGAGGCTAAGAAAATCACCGTGAAGGCGCGTTGCAGGAAGTCTTTGGTCTTGTCCCAAAGCAGGTGCGCCACATTTTTCATGCCGGGCAAGCGGTAGTTGGGCAACTCCATCACGAAGGGGGCCACATCCCCCTTGTCGCCGAACCACTTGGTAAACAGCGCGGTAATGATGCCGACGATGATGCCTAAGAGGTACAACCCGATGAGTACCACGCCGCCGTGTCCCGGGAAGAAAATGGCCGTAAAGAAGCCGTAAATCGGGATTTTGGCCGAACAACTCATAAAAGGCGTCAGCAAAACGGTGCGCCAGCGGTCGTGGGTGGAGTGCAGGGTGCGGGTGGACATCACCGCCGGCACGGTGCAGCCGAAACCGATGAGCATGGGTACGATACTATGTCCCGTGAGGCCGAGTTTACGCAAAAAACTGTCGCTGACGAAGGCCACGCGGGCCATGTAGCCGCTGTCCTCTAACAAACTGAGGAAGAAGAACAGCAGAATAATAATAGGTACGAAACTGAGCACGCTGCCCACGCCGCCGAAAATGCCGTCGACGACGAGCGACTGCACGGCAGGACTGACATCCCAACGGGCTAGGGCATTGCCACAAATCTCTGCAAGCCAGTTGATTCCTTGGTCGAGCCAGCCTTGCAGCGGCGCGCCGATGGCGTCAATGGAGAGATAGATGATACCCATCATCACAAGGATGAAGATCGGGATGGCGGTCCACTTGCCGGTGAGGTATTTGTCGATGCGGCGGCTACGTTGGTATTCCTTGCTTTCCTTGGGCTTCACTACAGTTTTGTCGCACAGCTTCTTGATGAAGGCAAACCGCATTTCGGCCATGGCTGCGGCACGGTCGAGGCCGCGTTCCTCTTCCATCTGGAGGATGAGATGCTCGAGCGTTTCTTTCTCGTTTTGAGAGAGTTGCAGTGCGTTGAGTACGATGGTGTCGCCTTCGATGAGTTTGGAAGCGGCGAAGCGCACGGGGATGTCGGCACGCTGGGCATGGTCCTCGATGAGGTGCATGATGCTGTGGAGACAACGGTGCACCGCACCGCCGTGGTCATCCTTGTCGCAAAAGTCCTGGCGCACAGGGGCTTCCTGATATTTCGCAATGTGGATGGCATGGTCGACGAGTTCGTTGATGCCTTCATTTTTCGCGGCGGAAATCGGCACCACGGGCAGACCCAAAATCTGCTCCATTTCGTTCACGAGGATGCTGCCGCCGTTGTTGCGCACTTCGTCCATCATGTTGAGTGCCAACACCATAGGCGTACCCAATTCCATGAGCTGCATGGTGAGGTAGAGGTTGCGCTCAATGTTATTAGCATCCACGATGTTGATGATGCCTTTGGGTTTTTGCTGCATGATGAACTCGCGCGAGACGATTTCCTCGTTGGTATAAGGCGACAGCGAATAAATGCCCGGCAGGTCGGTGACGGAGGTCTCAGGATGCCCTTTGATAACACCGTCCTTGCGGTCGACAGTAACACCCGGGAAGTTGCCCACATGCTGGTTAGCCCCTGTCAGCTGGTTGAAGAGGGTAGTCTTGCCGCAATTTTGCTGTCCGGCTAAGGCGAAGGTCAGTTTCGTGCCTTTGGGTAGCGGTTTTTCGTGCGTCTTGTCATGGTAAATGCCTTCTTCGCCCAAGCCTGGATGGGCGTTGTGATCGGGGAGAGAAGTGATATAGAGTTGGTTATCATTCTGGAGGTCAATGTTTTCCGTTTTTTCAGAAGGGCTGCAAAGCTCCACTTCAATCAGGGCGGCGTCGGCTTTGCGCAAGGTGAGCGCGTAGCCGTGGATCATTACCTCCATCGGGTCGCCAAGGGGCGCGAATTTCACCAATTTGATGATCGCGTCTGGGATGAGACCCATGTCCAAGAAATGCTGTCGACGTTGACCTTCGCCGTTAACGGACTGAATTCGTGCAGATTGACCGATTTCAAGTTGAGCAAGCGTAATCATTCGAATCTTTTTTTGATGGTGCAAAATTACGAATAATGCTTATGACAGACTTATCCTCATTAATGGTGCTTTTTCGTAGGAAATGCCATTATTTGTGGGGATTCATCGCGAGTGAAAAACCGTACCGTCACCTCGGGCTTTTCCTCGGTTTCGCAAGAGAAGGTTACCTCGGAGCTGCCTTCATCCAAATAGGAAACGCCTTGCGCCTCAACTTCTTGTATTTTGTTGTAATTCAGGTCGGTAATAAAGGCGGTGCCATCGAAGTTGTATACGAGGTATTGTCCAGCCTTGAGGGTGCAAGGCAGGTACAAAATGCCGTTCGGGGTGCGAAATTCCAACTCGTTGATGCTGCCTGTGCCTTCCATGGCGATGCGCAGGGCGAAACGGCTCGCGTAAGGGCTGTTCCATTGCCAGGTATCGTCCTTGAAATCGCAAAAATAGCGCCGCGAAATGTGCTGAGGATAAAGGAGACAGGTAGAGTCTCCGGCCTTTTCTAAGTGCCAGTTTCCGTATGGGTCTTTGAATTGCTCTTTCTGTTCCTCACAGAAAGCTTCAGCTAAACGCAATGATTCCCAAAGATTTATGGTGTACAACATATCATCGGTCAAGCCGTGTTTTCGCATGGATTCCGCACTGAAATCGAGGCCGAAACCAGCGTCGAAAGCGGTGGCTTTACTGAGGAACCACTCGAGTTCTTCCATCGTGGTGGCTTTTCGGTTTTTGTCGGCGATGTGGATTTGGAAGTTGCCTATCATCCACGGCATCAGGTTCTTGCGGTAAAAGTCTTGCTTTTCTGTTAGCGTTTCCACAATCTTGTTGCGCATCGACTCGTTCCAAAACTGGTTCTCGTTGACGCGGCTCAGGTAGTGCCATGAAACAGGCGTGAGCAGGTCGCTTTGCAGGAGCTTGTCGGGATTGTATTTGTGCATTGTGTCGAGAAAATGCCCGATGGCGGAGTCGCCTTGCTCATTGTAGCCGTAACTTTTCAAGTCATTGAAAATCAATATAGGAACATCGATTTTGGCTAACTTTTTGGCTTCGGCCTGAGCCATTTGGTCTTGCAGCTCAAGGTCGGGGAGGAGGGTGCGGTCGGGCGTATCCCAAAGCTTGTAAACCGGAGCATTTTTGGGGTGTGACGTGGCTTTCGTTCCAAACGCGCCACGGGTGCAGTGGTACAGAATATGAAAACTGACACTGGCTTCAGTGGTACGGTAAACAATCAGCTCGTCTTCGATTTGTAGTACGTTGATATTCGAGGGATTTTCCAACAATTCAGAACGATAGACCGCAAAAACGGTCTGTTTGTCGTCCAAAGCACTTTGCAACTCCAAAACGCCCTGTTTTAACAAGTGCTTTGAAGGTTTAGGCGTGACATAGCGGCTGTCGGTCGGGATGCGGTTGGATAGCACATTAATGCCCCAATCCAAACCTGCTTGTCGGCATTTTTCTTTCAGAAAGGCAGCGTCTTTTGTATTGTAATCCGTTATCAGATAGGATTTTGTGCTTCTTTGAACCAAAGGTTCTTGTGCGGAGGCAACCAGTCCGCCCAACAACAGCAAAACGATGGCTAAAGTATTCTTCATCAGTCGATTCCTCTTAAATCTTTGTATAGTTGCACGGCGTAAAGGTCGGTCATGTTGGAGATGAAGTCGATGACGGACTGGAGCTTGGTGTAGGTGTCATCGGTAGTGGACTTGAACTGATCGGGGACGAGCGAGAGCAGCTTTTTATTATAAGGTGTGTCAGGGTTCAGGACGGCGTCGGTGAAGTCTTCCATCAGCGTACCGATGACGTTGAAGCCCGTCAGCTCGATTTTCACCACGGAAGGGTGGCGGTAAATGTGCTTCACCGAGGCATCGCGGCAAAGGTCGAGAGCATTCTTCTCGAAATCAGGCAGATGGGAAATCAGGCTCTTCTCGAAACGGCCTTCCATGATGGCGTCGTAGTTCTTGACGAAGATGTCGCTCGCGCAGTTCACCAACTTGTTGATGAGCATGGCGCGAAGGAAGGCCATACGCTCGTTGGTGTCGCTTACTTCGTTGTAAACCAATTCCTTGTGTTTGTAAAAATCTTTGTCTTTGTCGGCGTTGAAGAATGAGAGGAAGCAGCCTTCGATGGCCTCGGTGCTGATGATGCCGCGCTTGTGGGCGTCTTCCATGTCGAGGACGAGGTAGCAGATGTCGTCGGCGGCCTCCATCATATAGGAAAGTGGATGGCGGGCATAGACGAGATGCTCACTGTCAATGCGCGGGATGCCGCACTCTTCGACGACTTCCATAAATGCTTCAATCTCTGAGTAAAACACGTTGTATTTCTTGCGGTCGCCTTTGTCGAAGGAAGGGTAGGGATATTTCAATAAGGTGGCTAATGTGGCCGAGGTGAGCGAGAAACCGCCTGCGCGCCGGCCCGTGAACTGGTGTGTCAGCTGGCGGAAGGCGTTGGCATTGCCCTCGAAGGCGATGAGGTCGCTCCATTGCTCTGGCAGAACGCTGTTTTTCAATTCCTTGCCTTCGCCGTCCTTGAAGAAGCTGCTGATGGTGTCCTCGCCCGAGTGGCCGAAAGGCGGGTTGCCTAAGTCGTGGGCTAAACAAGCCGAGGCCACGATGGTCTCGATGTCGGACTGTCGGTCTTTGATGTCGGGGTGCTTTTTGGCGAGTTTTTCCACCGTTCGGCAGGCGATGGAGCGTCCCACACTGGCCACTTCAAGGCTGTGTGTCAAGCGGTTATGTACCATTTGTGCGCCAGGCAAGGGAAAGACCTGTGTCTTGTTTTGCAGCCTGCGGAAGGGACTGCTAAAAATGATGCGGTCGTAGTCGCGCTGAAAAGAGCTTCGTATGTCGGCGCTCTTGTGCGGTTGCGCGTAGCGTTTGTTCGAAAGGAGGTCGGCCCAGTTCATAGAAATCTCAAATCTTTTGCAAAGGTAGGCTTTTTTTCGCAAAAAAAAATTGTTGATTTTTTGTTTTTTTCGTGCTATATTGTTTTTATTTCTATATTTGCGCGCTTTTAAGCATGAAATCTTTGCAAAAAAACTCGAAACTTAATTAACTAATTACTTAATAATAACATCAAATTTCAAGTATTATGAATGTTCATACTTTACTATTTAAAAGGCTGAAACGAGCCGCCTTGTTCTTCCTGCTGCTGACCATGGCAGGAACGACTCAATCACTCGCGCAAAGTACGGTTGGAAATGATTTCTGGGTGACGTTCTTGTCAAATCATGACGGAAACAATAGCATTAGTCTCATTGCCGCTGGCTCTACGCCATGCACGGGTACGGTTACGAATCCCTACACCAACTGGTCGACCGAATTCGAGGTCACCGTTGGGACAACCACTATTGTTGAAATTCCTTTGAGTGAAGCTTACGCTCAAGATGCTTCTGACTGTGTTCTTAACACAGCCCTTCATGTAGTGACCACGGATTCCATCTCGTTGTATGCTTCAAATTTCAAAGCATATACGTTTGATGTAACCGATGTCTTGCCTACACCCTCTTTGGGTTCCAACTACATCATCCAAACCTATCCTGGCATTGAGGGCAGAAATGCTGCTGTGACTCCCAGTGCCAATTCAAGGAATCTTGCCACCAGTAGCTCTGAGTTTACCGTGGTTGCTGTCGAGGACAACACGACGGTCTATTTCTATTTGACCGGCAATACCCTCAATGGCCACTATGCCTACCAGCCTTTCTCAGTGACTCTGAACGCTGGACAATGCTACCAAGTGATGTCGGAATATGACGGAAATCTTACTGGTTCGCAGATTTCAGTGTCGGGTAACAAGAATGTCGCCGTTTTTGCGGGTAACAGTTGTGCCAATGTACCCACCACTTGCCCTTATTGCGACCACATCGTGGAACAAATGATGCCTGTTTCGAGCTGGGGCAACCATTTCGTGGTGACCAACTCAGCCATGCGCAACTATGACGAAGTCCGCGTCACTGCCGCAAACAACGGCTGCCAAATCCTTATTAATGGTTCTTTAGTTACCACCATCAACCAAAGGGAAACCTACCAATTTGAAATCACCGACGCCGACCCGTCCCTGTATCTCGAAACCTCGGAGCCGGCGACGGTCTACCTCTACTACGCAGGCTCGGAATGCGCTGGTACATACGGCGACCCGTCCATGGTCATGATCAGCCCGATTGAGCAAAGGATGAACTATGTGACTTTCAGCACGTTCAATTCGGGCGCGTCGCAGTACCACTTCGTCAATGTGGTGACTAACACCGACGATGTGTCGAACATGTATTTGGATGGCAACAACGTTGCCTCGGAGTTCCAAACCGTTTCGGGCAACGAGGGCTACTCATTCGCGAGAATCGCCATTGAGCACGGCTCGCACACCTTGATGACTACCGGTGCTGGATTTGTGGGTCACGTCTATGGCCTCGGTGACGACGAGAGCTATGCCTTTTCCGTTGGCTCCAACGCTGTGCAAGACCTTTATACCTCAATGCTTATCAACGGACAATATGTATCGGGTAATATCAGCGATATTTCGATTTGCACCGACACGGTTAACTTCGACCTGAACCTCAACTACAACCTGAGCCAAGTCAACTGGATCTTTGGCGACGGGGAAACCGCCACGGGCATTCCCGTCACGCATATCTATCCTGGTCTCGGCGACTATCCGGTGTCGTGCGATGTTTATAAATTGGACGGAAACGGAAACGACTCTTTGGTGGCCTCGCTGAGCACGGTGTTGCATATCTATGAGTCCTTCTATACGGAGTTTGAAGAAACGGCCCTTGATTCCTACACTTGGGAATGGATGGGTGAGACCTATTTCGAATCAGGCGATTATGTGTATGAAGGCCAGACCCTTTTTGGTTGCGACAGCATCGTGACGCTTCACCTGACCATCACCCATGAAATCACCGTTGCGGCTAATCCCGAGGAAGGTGGCACCGTTACGGGTGCAGGCATCTACGAGCGCAATTCCACTTGCACCCTTTCGGCCACGGCAAACGAGGGGTATATGTTCACTTATTGGACAGATGAGACTGGTCGTATTGTCTCGGCTGAGGCTAATTACACCTTCGTCGTGACGGAAAGCAGGTCGTTGGTAGCCTATTTTGCGGAAGAAGGTTCGCTATGCGACATCACTTTTGACTTGTATGATTCCTATGGCGACAGTTGGAATGGAAACTATCTTGTTGTGAGCCTTGAGGGCGGCCCTTATTTGGAGATTACCGTCCCAGAGGGTTCCTATGCCTACTACACGCTTCCCGTCGTTGACGGAAGCACCGTCACGTTAGGTTGGATTACAGGTAGTTGGATAGGGGAATGCTCTTTCACGTTGAGTTATTCCAACGGCAACAGAATTTACTATGGACACAATATGTACGGCGGCTTCAGCTACAGTTTTGTCATGGACTGCGAAGGAATGCCTGCTTCTGTGTTTGACATCACGGCTGAGGCCAACCCATGGGATTTCGGTACGGTCAGCGGTGCAGGTACATACAATCAATTTGAGATTTGCACTTTGACTGCTTCGCCTTACGAAGGCTACCACTTCCTTAACTGGACGCTGGAAGGCGAGGAAATATCGACGGATAACATTTACAGCTTTGAGGTGACAGAGTCAAAAAACTTTGTTTCCAACTTTGAACTGAATAGTTATGATATCACTGTTACAGCTAATCCCGCTGAGGGTGGCACTGTCGTAGGCGGTGGCATTTACAATCATTTTGAGACTTGCATCCTGACGGCTACGGCAAACGAAGGCTATGTCTTCTTAAATTGGACGGACGAAACAGGTCTTGTCGTTGCAACGGACCCCGAATATTCTTTCACCGTGACAGGAGAAAGAGTTTTTATGGCGAAATTTGCGGAGGAAAGCACTTTGTGCGATATTACCTTTGATCTTTACGACTCGTACGGCGATGGTTGGAATGGCAACTGTTTGGTGGTGAACTATGCGGACGGCACCTTCCAACAAATTACGCTTCCGAGCAGTTCTTACGCTTCATACATCATTCCGTTTGTTGACGGGAGCCCTGTGATGTTGAGCTGGATTGTTGGCAGTTGGATAGGGGAATGTTCTTTCGCGGTGAGCTATTCCAACGGCAACAGAATTTGTTATGGTCAAAACTTGAGCAGTGGTTTCTCGTATGACTTTGACGTGGATTGCGGAGGAATGCCTGTGAGTTCGTTTGACATCACGGTTTGGATTAACCCAGAGGAAGGCGGCACGGCCACAGGAGCTGGCTTTTATAACTACGGTGAGACTTGCACCTTGACGGCCAATGACAATTGGGGCTACCATTTCCTCAACTGGACGAAAGACGGAGAGGAGGTCTCTACCATGCGCGAGTATAGTTTTGTCGTGACCGAGGGAGGCGACTATGTGGCCAATTTCGGAGAAGGCGGCTATTTCATTGAAGCCACGGCCAATCCGACAGAAGGCGGCGTCATTGAGGGAGTCGGGGAATACTACTACGGCGATTATTGTTGGCTCGAAGCCTACGCCAACGAAGGCTACAGTTTCATGTACTGGACTGAGAATGGGGAAGTGATTTCTACGGACGCCTATTACGACTTTTACGTTGTGGAGAGCCGCAACTTGGTGGCGAACTTCACGCTTCCTTTGACCATCGAAGCCACGGCTAATCCCGCCGAAAGCGGTATCATATACGGTGCTGGTGATTATTATTACGGCGAAACCTGTTGGCTCGAAGCTTACGCCAACGAAGGCTATGTCTTCCTGAATTGGACTGAGGACGGGGAAGTGGTCTCGGCGGATGCCTATTACAGCTTTACCGTTACGGAAAGCCACAGCTTGGTGGCGAACTTCATGGAAGGAGTTGTCGTTTATGACGGAGATGCCACCAACGGATATGTGCCAGTTTATGGCTTCTATACCGATGCTTACCTGAAAAGTGAAACGGTGTATCCATTAGAAGAACTCACCGCTCTGTCAGGAGGCACTATCTCAGGTATGAGGTTCTTTGCCTCACAGTCGTATGTCAGCTGGGGTAACGCCTACTTCCAAGTCTTCCTGAAGGAAGTTGAAGATACCTATATCAATGGGTTCAGTGGTACTGACGATGCCACCATCGTTTACGAAGGTCCGCTTAGCATCGTTGATGGTGTGATGAATGTGGTTTTTGATACTTCATATTCATACAACGGCGGCAACTTGCTTGTGGGTGTTTACAATATGGTTCAAGGCAGCTATGTGTCCAGCACATGGTACGGCACAAACGTGGAAGGTGCTTCGGTTCAGGGTTACAGCTACAATGGCCTCGATGCCATCAACCCCACGCAGCGCAACTTCATCCCCAAGACCATGTTCTTCTATAGTTCTGGTTCGGTACCGACTTATTCCATCACGGTCACGGCTAATCCTGCCGATGGCGGTACGGTAACTGGTGGCGGTGTTTACGAGAGTGGTCAAGTTTGTACCTTGAATGCCACGGCCAACGAGGGTTACACCTTTATTAACTGGACGAAGGACGGCACTACGGTTTCGACCAATCCAACTTACAGCTTCTTCGTCACGCAAAGTGCCACTTACACGGCTAACTTCACCCAATATCAAGGCGATGTCACTCAAGTGAGTGACCTCGGTCAAGGTTGGAACTGGTGGAGCACCTACGTTGAGCAGGATGGCATGGATGGCTTCTCGATGCTTGAAGAAAGTTTCGGACAAAACGGCTTGATGATTAAGTCGCAAAATAGCGGTTATGCCTCCTATTTGTCAGGCTACGGCTGGTACGGTTCGCTCAATGGGCTGAATAATGAGGAATCCTACCGTCTGAACACAAGTGCTGCCTGCTCGGTATCAATGACAGGCGAGTTGGCCAACCCCGCCAATCATCCCATTACAATCAATTCCGGTTGGACATGGATCGGTTTTCCGTGGAACGAAAGTATCGGCGTAGAATATGCCTTGGGTGACTTCATGCCAGAGACGAACGATGTCATTAAGGGCCGTTTCGCCTATACGATGTACTACAATGAAAATGGAAGCAACTTGTGGTTTGGCTCGCTCAATGCCTTCGAACCCGGACAGGGCTATATGTATTTCTCCAACAGCGACGAGGCCAAGACACTGACCTTCGAAGTAGGCCGTGGCCAAACTTCAGTGCCTAATGTCACAGGAATGGACAATATTTTCCGTCCTTCTGCAAGTCGTTTTGCCGACAATATGACGCTGACCGCTGTGGTTGACATGGACGGTACGGAACTGCGTTCCGAGGACTTTGAGGTTGATGTTTTCGTCGGCAACGAATGCCGTGGAAGTGCCAAGCTGATGTATGTTGCTCCTATTGACCGTTACGTTGCCTTCCTCACTGTCTTCGGCAATGAAGACGACGAGCTGGCCTTCAGCCTCACTGATGGCACGATGACAGCTCTTTCCGATAATGCATTGCGCTTTGCCTCCGACGGACACCTTGGCACCTTGACAAATCCTGTCGTACTCCACTTCGGTATCCTCGGCATTGATGACAACGCCCAGGCAAGAGTGATGGTGTATCCCAATCCTTCGAATGGCGTGTTCAACATCGAAGGCCAAGGTATCAAGCGTATCGACGTGTTCAACGCCTACGGTCAGGTTGTCCTTACTGAAGAAACGGTTAAGGAGACGCTGCAAATCGACCTTGGGGACAAGGCCGCCGGCGTCTATCTGCTCCGCGTTGTTACTGAAAATGGAGTGTTGAACCAGCAATTGATAAAGGAGTAAGGCCATGAAGAAAGCAATTGTCTTGCTGTGGGCTTGTCTGTCGTGCAGCTGGCTTTTTGCCAACCATTGGACACCCAACAGCTCTCCTTACGAGGAGAACATGACGCTGACTGGCGTCATAGAAATCAATGGAGTGGAGCAGCAAAGCGACGCTCTTGAAGTAGGTGTGTTTTGCGGCGACGAATGCCGAGGATCGGCTTTGTCTGTCCCATTTCCCCCAACGCAACGTTATGTCATCCAGATCATCGTCTATGGTGGGCTGGGCGACCAATTCACCTTCAAGCTCTTTGACCATATTAGTAACCAAGAGCTGGACTTGACGCCTCCTGATGCGATTTCATTCGCACCCGACGGTTACGGCACTTTGGTAGACCCGTATGTGCTCGGTTTTGAGGGAAATGCTGGTGTCAGTTATTATTGGACTC
The DNA here is from genome assembly GCA_905233685.1 of uncultured Bacteroidales bacterium. GTDB lineage: Bacteria > Bacteroidota > Bacteroidia > Bacteroidales > F082 > Limimorpha. Next base: position 17,587 of record CAJOEZ010000030.1, read on the forward strand.
CCGTCAGCGCTCCTTACGAGCAAAACATGACCCTCACAGGCATTGTACAAATCAATGGAGTGGAGCAGCAGACAGATATGCTCGAAGTGGGTGTCTTCTGCGGCGAGGAATGCCGTGGGACGGGTCGACCCAGTTGGTTTGCGCCGACCCAGCGCTACATTCTGAATTTGGTCATCTTTGGTGAACTTGGTAACCAGTTCACGTTCAGGCTCTATGACCACGAACTGCAACAGGAATTCGACCTCAATTCTCCCGAGGCCATAGCATTCAATCCTAACGGTTACGGTACGCTGCCTAATCCCTATGTGCTGAATTTTACCGAAACATTTTCATTTGTCATTGCTGCTGCGGCCAACCCCGAAGAGGGCGGCACAGTGAGCGGTGGCGGCACATATCAGAGTGGAGAGGTCTGCACTCTGACGGCCACGGCCAACGAGGGCTACCATTTCGTGAACTGGACAGTTGATGGAGTAGTGGTCTCGACCGAGACGAATTATAGCTTCGAGGTGATAGGTTCGGCAAGTTACGTGGCTAACTTCGCGTTAAACACTTATGAGATTTTAGTGACGGCCAATCCTGAAAATGCAGGCTATGTGGAAGGTGCGGGAACCTATGCACACTTCTCGACATGCACTTTGCAGGCTATACCTTATGTGGGATACCACTTCGTGAACTGGACGCTTGACGGAGAGGAGGTTTCTACAGAGGTGCTGATTAGCTTCACAGTCACTGAAGCTGCGAGTTATGTGGCCAACTTCGCGCTGAATAGTTACGTGATTGCTGCTACAGCTATGCCGTCTAATGGCGGCACGGTGAGCGGTGCTGGAACCTACGACCACTTCTCGACCTGCACCCTGACGGCTACGGCTAACACAGGCTATCACTTCGTGAATTGGACTAAGGCAGGGACGGTGGTCTCAACCACAGAAACCTACAGCTTCACCGTGACTGAGGCAGGCAATTATGTGGCCAATTTTGCCTTGAATCTTTATTCCGTTACTACAGCGGCCAACCCAACTGAAGGCGGCACGACGACAGGCGGTGGTACCTATCTGCACGGAACGACTGTCACCCTCAACGCAACACCTAATGAGGGTTACACCTTTTTTAATTGGATGCGTGACGGTGAAGAAGTTTCGATTGAAGCCACCTACAGTTTTACCCTAACAGAAGCCGCAGCTTTTGTGGCCAACTTTACGCTGAACAGTTACGACATCACAGCAACGGCGAATCCCGTCGAGGGTGGTTTGGTGGGCGGGGCAGGTTCATACGACCATTTTGAGGTGTGCACCTTGACCGCAACGGCCAATGAAGGTTATGCCTTTGTGAATTGGACTGAAGACGGTTCGGTAGTCTCCACCGACGAGACCTTCAGCTTCACTGTGACGGGCGAGAGGTCGTTGGAGGCTAACTTCGAGGAGGTCATAGTTTATCATTATGAGTACAATCCCTACCTCTATTCCGACAACATGGCAGTGACGGGCATTATCCAGATTGATGGTGTGGAACAATACACAAAGGAATTGGAAGTTGGAGCCTTCTGTGGCAACGAGTGCCGTGGCACTGCGAGGCCGAAACTCATCACAGGTTTCGACCGTTACTTCCTGTTCTTGACAGTATTTGGCACAAACGGCGATGTCATCAGTTTCCGCTTGTACGATCACATTACGGGGATGGAATCCGAGAAGGTTTGCGATGCAAGCCTGACTTTCATGACCAATGCTATCTATGGCACTGTAAGTGAACCTTATCCATTCAATTTCATTGATGCCAATGTCACGCAGACAGCCAACCTCAGCGCTGGCTGGAACTGGTGGAGCAGCTACATTGAGCTTGATGGCGCAAGCAGTTTGCAGAACTTTGAGGAAGCTCTCGGATCGAACGGCTTGATGGTTAAGTCGCAGAACAATGGCTATGCCTCTTATTTGGCTGGCTTCGGCTGGTACGGTTCGCTCACGGCCATCAACAATGAGAGTACATACCAAGTGCATATGAGTCAGGGAAGTGATGTCCAAATGACAGGTAGCATGGCCAATCCCGCCGACCACCCCATAACGTTGTACAACGGTTGGACATGGATAGGCTATCCTGTAAGCACGTCAATGAGCGTTATTGAGGCTTTGGCTGGCATTAATCCGCAGTCGGGCGATATGATAAAGTCACAAAACAGTGGCTACGCATCCTACCTTGCTGGCTTCGGCTGGTATGGCTCGCTTAACACGCTTCAGCCTGGTATGGGTTTGATGTACAAATCGAACAACAGCAGCACAGTAACGCTTGTCTATCCCAATGGTGGGACTCGCAACGAACTGAAGGCCGACCAAACCTCCGACGGCAACTACTGGCAACCCCAATTGAACGCCTATCCCGACAACATGAGCGTGATGGCCATGGTTGAATTGGATGGCAACGAACTCCAAGGCGAGAACTATGAGCTGGCCGTCTTCGCCAACGGCGAGGTGCGCGGAAGTGCGAAACTGATGTATGTGGAACCTCTCAACCGCTACTTTGCTTTCCTGACAGTGGCTGGAGACGAGGACGCAACGCTCAATTTTGGCCTCTACAACGCTGAAACGGGCGAGGTAGAGATGCAAAGCATCGAGTCTCTACAATATGAGACCAATGCTGTCATTGGTAGCTTCGCTGAGCCTTATGTCGTCAGTTTCCGTGGCACGACGGGCGTGGACGAATGGGCTAACAACCTGAATGTTTACCCGAACCCCGTGCAGCGTGGACAAAATGTCACCCTTGGCTTCAATGATGTGGAAACGAGCGAGATGCGCGTTGAAATCATCAACGCCATTGGCGCGGTTGTAGAGACGATGCAAGCATCGTCTGTACAGACCATCACCGCTCCCGAGACCGCTGGCGTTTATACGCTGCGCGTCACCGTTGAGAGCAAGGGAACGTGCTATAGGAAATTGATTGTGAGATAAAGAGGAAGCTAAGCTTTCTGCGTCGAAACGGGGCGATTGTCAATTAGATGGCATTCGCTCCGTTTTCATGTTTTTTCGCTTCATGCCCCGTGTTTTCAAAAAATTGCCGTAATTTTGCCATTGTTATGAGCACAGCTACAGTGGCCATATTGAAAAAATATTGGGGTTATCCCCATTTTCGTCCTCTTCAGGAAGACATCGTCGATTCCGTGATGGAGGGGAAGGACACACTGGCGTTGTTGCCCACAGGCGGTGGCAAGAGCATCTGTTTTCAAGTGCCGACAATGGCGATGGAGGGTCTTTGTCTCGTCATCACGCCACTCATTGCCCTGATGAAAGACCAAGTGGCGCATCTTGTGGAGAAAGGTATTCCCGCTGCGGCTATCTATTCTGGGATGCACCCGGATGAACTGGATTTGGCCTATAATCAAGCAGTTTATGGTCGGCTGAAGTTTTTGTATGTCTCGCCTGAGCGACTTCAGACCAATGCTTTCATCGAGGCTTTAAAGCGGATGAAAGTCTGTCTCTTGGCTGTCGATGAGTCGCATTGTATCTCGCAGTGGGGCTACGATTTTCGTCCACCCTATCTGAAAATTGCTGACATTCGTCCTTATATCCCCCAAACACCTGTTTTGGCCTTGACCGCTACGGCAACAGCCAAGGTGGTGGACGATATTCAATTTCGCCTCGGCTTCAAGCAAAAAAATGTCTTCCAAAGCAGTTTTGAGCGCAAGAACGTGACATACAATGTGTTCCATGAGGCTGACAAGTACGGCGTGCTGCGTCGCAAGTTGGAGACCATGACTGAGGGCAGCGCCATTGTGTATGTGCGCAACCGCAAACGCACGCAGGTCATCGCGGATTGGCTTAATTCAGTGGGCATTTCGGCAACGTTCTATCATGCAGGTTTGGACAGCAAGACGCGCGACGAGCGGCAAGATCTTTGGATGAAAGGCAAGGTGAAGGTCATCGCGGCGACTAATGCTTTCGGCATGGGCATTGACAAGCCTGACGTGCGCCTTGTCATCCACATGGACTTACCCGACAGCATCGAGGCTTATTTTCAGGAGGCGGGTCGCGCAGGCCGCGATTTGAAACCTTCTGAGGCGTTTCTGCTCGTTTCGCCCGCCGACATCAAGAAGTTACAGGACGATTTGGCGCAATCGTTCCCCGAATTGGAACGCATTAAATTGATTTACAATGCTTTGGGAAATTATTTCAATATTCCAATTGGCGCTGGGGAAAACGTTTCTTATCCATTGGTAATCAGCGAGTTCGCCAATCGATATTGGTTTTCGGTTGTTGAGGTTTTCCATACTTTAAAAATCCTTGAGAAAGAGGGTTTTCTAATCCTTTCCGACAGCTTCGACGAGCCGTCCAAGGTGATGATAAAGGCCTCAAGGGATGATATTTACGGTTTTCAGGTCAATAATCCGCAGTATAGCGAGCTGATTCAGTGTATGTTGCGTAGTTTGCCTGGAGTAATGACGGATTTTGTGAAAATCAACGAGGAGGTTTTGGCCAAAAAAGCAGGTCTGACCGCTGAAAAAACGGTGGAGCAATTGAAAAAGTTGGAAGCTTACAATTTCTTGTCCTACGCGCCACGCAACGACAAGCCGCAAGTGCTGTTTTTGACTGAATTTATTGATACAAAGCATTTTAATCTTTCCAAGGAAAATTATCACGACCGCAAACGTGAGGCAGAGTTGCGCGTCAAGGCTGTGATTGACTTTGTGAACAACGATGAAGAATGTCGCAGCGTGCAGTTGTTGCGTTATTTCAACGAGAAAACAAGGAAAACCTGTGGACGCTGTGATGTGTGCCTGCGAAAAAACTCATATTCAATGGATTATCAGTCAATTGAGGATCAATTGGTTAGTGTGGTTGGTGAGACTCCGATGCAAGTGGGCGAGGTGATGTCGCATTGCCAAGGTTTTGACGAAGCCAAAGTGTTGGATTCCATCCGTTTCCTGATAGATAACGGGGTGTTGCAAATGGATAAGAAAGGCCAGTTGCAGCAGAGCGGAAACAAAAAAAGCCGTCATTGCTGACGGCTCTTAGGCTTTTAATACTCTTTATTTCAAGAGGTTGCTTGCGGCTTTGAATTTCGCAATCTTCTTGGCAGCAATCTTGATTGCTTTGCCAGTTCTGGGGTTGCGACCTTTTCTCTCAGGACGGGTGGCAACGGAAAGGGTGCCAAAGCCCACGAGAGCAATTTTACCGCCTTTCTTCAGTTCTCCTTTAGCGGTTTCTAAGATGGCGTCAACGGCCTTTTTTGCATCGACTTTTGTCATGCCGGCTTTTTCAGCGACGGCACCAATTAATTCAACTTTATTCATATTAATTCAATTTGGGTTAAACGTTTAGGCCACAAAAGTAATGTATTTTTCAAAACTGCAAGCGTTTTTTTTCAAAAAATCATCTTTTTTCTGAAAAAAAAGCCAATTTTTTCAAAAAAGTGCCTTTTTTGCTCCAAATCAAGCTGTTTTCCAGCTCCCCAATAGCTGTGTTCCGCGCAAAAAGTCGGCAACGGCCATGCTTTTTTTCCCAGCTTGTTGAACTTGGGTCAGATGAATGAAACCGTCTTTGGCTATGATTTTTAGAACATTTTTGTTGTCGGTGACCACGGAACCCACGGGCAAGGCAGGCGCACAACGTTCCATTTCTGAAGCGAAAACCTTCATTTCAATGAGGTCGCCTTGCTCGGAAACCAGCTGGGTATGGGCGGCTGGATAGGGCGAAAGGCCTCGGATGTGGTTGTAAATCGTTGTGCAGTCTTGGCTCCAATCAATCTGGCAGAACGCTTTTGTAATCTTTGGAGCGATCTTTAAAGGTTGGTTTTCGGCGAGTTCTTCCTGGGTTTGGGTGTCCATGTCGCCTTGTTCAATTTTCTTGATGGTCTCCACGACGATACGGTTCCCTAAATGCATCAGCTCGTCGTGCAGTTCGCCAGCGTTCTCATCAGGGCGGATGGCCACTTTTTCACGGAGGATGACCGCACCTTTGTCGATTTCCTCGTTGAGGAAGAAAGTGGTCAGTCCGGTTTCGGTCTCGCCGTTGATAAGGGCAAAATTGATGGGTGCTGCGCCACGGTATTGAGGCAGGAGCGAGGCATGGAGATTGAAGGTGCCGAGTTCGGGCATTTGCCATACTACTGAAGGCAACATCCTGAAAGCCACGACGATAAATAGATTAGCTTGAAAGGAAGCCAATTGCTTCAAAAACAGCGGGTCCTTGAGCTTTTCAGGTTGCAGCAAGGGCAGTTCGTGTGCCAAAGCTGTCTTTTTGACTTCGGAGAATTGTATTTTCTTGCCTCGGCCGGCGGGTTTGTCGGGCATGGTGACCACAGCGGCCACTTCGTAGCCTGCCGCAAGGATGGCTTCAAGCTGCGAGGCGGCGAATTCTGGAGTACCGAAATACACTATGCGAATAGGATTCATGGCGTAGGGATAAAAAAACTGGCTCCGAAGAGCCAGGTACAAACACTTTAAAAACAATTTCCTATGAAAAAAACAACTCTCACTAGTTATTTCAATTTCTCTTCCATATTGGCGATGTTCTTGTTGATTTCGAAGGCTTCGTTGCTCAAAGGGAAGTCGCTTTTGAGCTTTTTGTAGGCTTCGAGTGCTTTGCCGTAGTCGCCCATGATTTCGTAAGTGTTGCCTTCTTTCGTGAGGAAGAGTGGGCTGGTGAAGTCATTGGGGTTTTTGGCTGCAGCTTTGCCGTAGTATGATGCGGCATTATTCATGTCGCCCAGTTCCATGTAGCAATCGCCAATGGCGCCAAGTGCCATCGGGGCCAGTACTTGGTCGTTGTTCGTATACTTCTTAAGGTAGTTGATGGCCTCGTTGTAGTTGCCTTGCTTCATGTAGGCAATACCAGCATAATAGGCAGCCAATTTGCCGGTCTTGGTGCCACCGTAGTCGCTCACGATGTCGAGGAAGCCGACGTTGTTGCCGTCACCGTTCAGTGCGACATCATACTGCTCCTTGTTGAAGTAGTCTTGCGCCTTGTAAATCAATGTGCTGGCGGTTTTGTCTCGCTTTTGCTTGTATTTCGTTACGCCGTAAATGCCGAAGGCCGCCACCAACAGCACAATCAAAATAGTCCACAGCGTCTTTTGGTTGTTTTCAATCCAAAGTTCGGTTTTGCTCAAGGCTTCTTCTACGTTTTCGAGCCTTTCCTCTACTTGTTTCGTGTCTTGTTTATTTGCCATATCGATTCAAAATTTCGAGTTGCAAAAGTACACTTTTTCAAGATATGAAAGACCATTTTTTTTATTTTTTGGACTATATTTTTATTTTGAAATTGTAATTAGTTGAATATTAGATTTGTACAATTTTGTTTCCCGTCAAATATTTTGCTCAAGGCGAAAAAATGCTTACCTTTGCACCCGTTTAAACGACATTGCCATGACTCCACGCGACCAAGCTTTGCTCCATTTTCTGAGCCAGTTCATCACCGATGAGCGAAAACAGCGCTTTGAGGAGGTGCTTCACTACCGTACACGCCACATTACCGTGGTTTTAGAAGACATTTTCCAGCCCCACAACGCCAGTGCCGTTCTTCGCAGTTGCGATTTGCGAGGTGTCCAGGATGTGCATATCGTGGAGAACAACAACAGCTATGAGGTGAACCCCGAGGTGGTGATGGGCAGTACGAAGTGGCTCAACCTGCACTATTATAATAAGGTGGAGTTCAACACGCCAGAGGCCTTCGAAAATTTGCATGAAAAAGGTTATCGCATTGTCGCCACTTGCCCGCACCGCGAAGACTTCACACCGGAAACCCTGCCGTTAGACAAGCCCGTCGCTTTGGTGTTTGGGACGGAGAAACAAGGTCTTTCGGATTATGTAGTCGACCATGCCGACTTGCATGTCCGCATCCCGATGTTCGGCTTCACGGAGAGTTATAATATCAGCGTCTCGGCGGCTTTACTGCTTTACACCCTGACTGACCGCCTCCACGCCTCGACCGATATCGACTGGCATCTTTCGGAAGAAGAAAAGGACGAGCTTCGCCTCGAATGGACGCGTCGCACATTGACCCGCATTCGGCAGTATGAACGGAAATTTGCGGCGTTGCATCCTGAGTTTGAGCACTGATTTCATAAAAACAACTTATTTTTTGCGTTTTTTTCATTTCGATTGTTTTTTTGCCTATCTTTGCCCCAAACTAAACCATCAAATTAAGTTTAACGCAAAAATTCAATCATGAACAATGACAACTTCGAAGCTTCCTTGAAGCTGTGGAATGAAAATGAAAAAGCCGCCAACGAACTGATTAACATCGTCGGAAGACTGTGGTACGACAAATCAGTGGAACTGATCATGTTGCGTTCGCTGTTGGTCAACCGTGGTTCGGGCAAGATTTTGAACAAGCACCTCCGTGCCGAGTCTGTTTTGGGCAAGCCCGTCCGCGTGCAGGATTCGCTGCTCATCGCCAAGGCCCTGCTTGCCGAGAACCTGGCTCCTGCCCGTATCGACCTCGGCCGCCTCAACTCGGAGTGGACGGATGAGAAAGAGAAGTATAACAACAATGTGACCGCCTTTGTGCGCGACAAGCTCAGCTACATCATCGATGCCAACCCGCGCAGCAACAAGGTGCAGGATGTCATCCTCTACGGTTTCGGTCGTATCGGACGTATCCTCTGCCGTGAGATGACGGAGATGGCTGGCCGTGGCGATGCCCTTCGCGTGCGCGCCATTGTCACCCGCAAGAACTCACCTGAGGACATCCTCAAGCGTATCAACCTGTTCCGCACCGACTCGGTACACCGTTATTTCCATGGCGTGTGCTATCCTTTGATTGAGGAGAACGCCATGATGGTCAACGGACAGAAGATTCTCTTCCTCGAAGGCAAGAACCCCGAAGACCTCGACTACACGCAGTATGGCATCCACGATGCTTTGCTCATCGACAACACGGGTGCTTTCCGCGACAGAGAGTCGCTGTCACGTCACCTGCAGGCCAAGGGTGTGGCCAAGGTGCTGCTCACCGCTCCTGGTAAGGGCGACATTCCGAATGTGGTCTATGGCGTCAACCAAGACACGCTCGACCTTGAGAACGAGACCGTCTTCTCGGCTGCAAGCTGCACCACCAACGCCATCGTGCCTGGTCTTGAGGTCATGCTGAAGAACTTCGGCATTGTGAAGGGTCACATCGAGACCATCCACAGCTACACCAACGACCAGAACCTGCTGGACAACTACCACAAGAAAGAGCGTCGTGGTCGTTCGGCCCCGTTGAACATGGTCATCACCGAGACGGCCATTCCCGAACTGAAAGGCAAGCTGACGAGCAACGCCGTGCGTGTGCCTACGCCGGATGTCTCCTTGGCCGTGCTCGCCTTAGACCTTGAGCGCGAGACCACCGTCGAGGAAGTGAACGAGACCTTCCGCAAGGCCTGCTTGGAGGGCAACCTCATTGAGCAGATCCGCTTTAGCAGCAACACCGAGTTCGTCAGCAGCGACGGCATCGGCGACAGTTGCGCCTGCATCTTCGACGCACCGGCCACCAAGGTCAGTGAAGACGGCAAGACCGTCATCCTGTATCTGTGGTACGACAACGAGTTCGGCTACAGCAACCAGGTGGTCCGCCTCGCCCGTCACATCGGCCAGGTGAAGAGTTATCGGTACTATTGATTAGGACTGCGAGACTGCGGGACTATGAGACTACGGGACACGGGACTTCGGTTTCTGTGTCCCGTTTTGTTTCCGCAGGGGTTGAAACCTCAGGTTGCGGTAGGGTCGTCCCTTCTGGACTTTGATGATTTCAGAGAGGGAAGATGAAAAAATTAATAGGGACAAGGTAGTTTGTGGTGATTTTGTATAATACTAATTTTCAATGATATACAAATAAATGGAGTGAAAAGAGTAGGGACAAGACACCAAAACGGAGAGAAATGTTACGGACGAGCGATGTTTTTCTTTAATTTTGCCGATGTTATAAATTCAAGCCTATGAGAAACATTAAATTCTTTACCCTGCTTGCGCTCCTGCTGATGGCAGCGGCGGTTTACGGGCAGAACTACGATTCCATTGCCCATCACAACGCGGGTTGGTATGATTTGGATTTGCGCAACATGATGCAACTGCGTGATGGAAACATCCTCGCCAACATCCAACTGTTTGAGATTGACGAACAAGGGCAATACCTTGGCGACTATGGCAACAGGCTGTTGAAAATCGCTCCAAACGGAGCCGTATTGCTTGATTCCGTATTCATCGCGGATGACGACCTGAACTATTTCCTGTTGGAACGCAACCCTTTCGACGAAGACAACATCTATGCTAAAGTGGTACGTAACCTTGATGAAAGCCGTTGTGACCTGCGCATCTCCTTTTTTGACGATGACCTTAATTTCTATCCCGAAAAGGAAGTTTGGGTTCCTCTTTCCGACACCATTTTTTCATCCCTATTGGATTCGTATTTCCTTGACGAACACGGAGATATTATGCTACGCTACCCGCTCTCAATGCGGAACGAGCTGCATTATTACCGCATCGGCATTGACGGCACGGTGAAAGACCATGTGGTGATGCCGAAAGATGCCTCTCCCATCAACTTTTATCCCGCTGGCGGGCATCGTTTTGGCACTTTCAACGAGTCACCGACCGAATACTGCTTTTGGGGCATGAACTCTGAAGATCTCAATACCATGTATATTCACGTGTTTGATTCCCTGTTGAATTTGAAAGAGACGCTGACACCTAACGGAGCACCTTCAAATATCAAATTTGAGTACGGGATGAGGGAAAGGGTGCTGGATTGGGATGAGGAGACCTTTCTGGTCGCCTCTCGGTTTGATAGGACAGGCACCAATGTCAACGGTGTCCGCGTAACCCGTTATCGGAAAAACACATTGGAGGCTTTGAATACATGTTATTTCCGCACCAAGCCCGAACTATCAATCGGAAATGTGTTCATTGGTTGTGCCTTCCCGATAGGTCTTGCCAAGGCGGGTGATGGCGATTTGTATTTCGCGTATTGCACACAGGATCCTGAAACACTTTATTTCGGCAGTCCATCGGGACAGGTCTCGGTAGTGAAGATGGATGCTGATTTCAATATTATTTGGCAGCGTTTCTGTCTTGAACCCGAAGGTTTTGCTCGTGTTGGTAGTGAATTGATTGCGCTTGAAAACGGAGGCGTGGCCGTTGGTGGTGTGGTTATGGGTGCACCGCCTGAGTTGTTTTTCCTCGTTTTCGATGATGAGGGATGGAGCGTTTCGGAATCGGGCATTACACCCCGTCCTTATTCCTATTGGCCTAATCCCGTTCAAAATGAGCTCCACTTGCAATACTCACCCGATGTAACGCCAACAAGTATTGAACTTTATGACCTGCAAGGCCGTCTATTGCACATACAGCGCAACGGCATGGAAAGCATCGACGTGGAAGGTCTGCCCAGTGGAACTTATACGATGCGAGTCATTATGGAGAACGGGAAAACGTTTGTAGAAAAGATTCTGAAGCATTAGAAATCTCAAAACTTTACGTATATGAAAAAGACCTTATTATTCGCAGCCCTAATGTGCTGCATTGTTTCGGCCTCGGCACAACAACACCACAACGAAAACAATCTCACCGTGAAATTGGACAGCATCACGGAAGGAATGTTCAAGTCTATTTTTGAATACGATGCCCATCTCAATTGTACACGTTGGACCGAATATATGGATGGATCAAATGGATGGTATGTCTTTGTCAGATATGAGTATACTTATGACGACCAGGACCGCATGACTTCAAAAACCTCACATAATAATGGGGTGACGAAATATGAATACTTCTACAACGAGCAAAGTCTGGTGTCGGAAGTGATCTATTCTTATTATAACGGTACCAATTGGTATTTTAGAGACAAATACAATTATGAGTATGATGAAGAAGGAAATCAGACACTTTATATCCAGTACAACTATGAGGATGGCAACTGGACAGAACATGAAAAGAAGGTTTGGGAATATGAGGGAGGTCAACTTCAGTCCATGTTACATTATTTGGTCAACTTTGCCTTTGAAAAATTCGTATACCATTACAACGAACAAGAGCTTTGCAGCGAGATGATTCGTTGCACCTACACTTCTGAGCCTCCAGCGATGCCAGGATGGAAGGAGTACTACAAAGAGCTATACGAGTATGATGATGCTGGCAAGTTGTTGACCAGGGTTAAGCTCCAAGCGAGAACGGATGCCAGCGGATGGGATTACGTTGAAAAGACCGAGTTGGAATATGACGGATATAGCAATTGCACCAACATTAGCGTATCCAGTGGTTATGATTACGACACAGAAGAATGGACCTATTTGAGAAACACGCTGGATTTTACATATGACCCGACAGTAAGCATCAACAACATAGCCGGACTTTCCATGTTTTGGAAAGAATGGTTTTACGATCTTGATTTGAACATCCCGTTGTTTAATGAATTGCAGCAAATAACGATGAATAATTTAGGAGCTGACAATCAGTATGATTTCTATTACTCCAATTACAACGGTTTAGATGAGCCAGCCGAAAGTCCCATTGCCGTTTGGCCTAATCCTGTGACAGAAGCCATTCACATCGAAGGCTTCGAAGCTGCCGAAGTGCAGGTTTACAACACCCTTGGGCAGTTGGTGAAGACCGTGTGCGATGCGAATGAAATCAATGTGGCTGGTTTAGTGGAAGGGGTTTATTTGGTGAGGATTGCGGATGCAGAAGGAAAAGTTTACACGAATAAGATCACGAAACGATGAGAAACATTAGACTATACATTTTGTTGAAATTTATGTATTTTTGTCGTCTGAAAATCTGAACGAAACCATGCAAGACGAAACAGCAAAGGCTTACAACTTGCCCCAACATTGGGAGGAAACGGAAGACATTTCGTTTACCCGCCTTTCCGATAAGGTATTGCAAATCCACAATGCCACGCAAACGGCAGCTATAAAGGCAGTGAACCGTTTCGCAACCGTGCGGAATTATATTATCGGATATTACATTGTTGAATATGAGCAGCATGGAAGCGACAGGGCCAGATATGGCGACCAACTATTGAAACGGCTTGTCGATCGTGTCAACAGGAAGGGCATTAATGAGACTTTGCTAAAAGTGAGTAGACGGTTTTATTTGGACTATCCGCAAATTCAGTTTTATCTTTTAGGACAAAATAGTCCGACGGCATCGGACTATTTGGATGAAAAAAGTGCGACGCTGTCGCACCTTTCTGTCCAAAAAGGTGCGACGCTGTCGCACTTTTTCGAAACGCCGGCCGAAAAATTGATTTCGCAACTATCATTTTCTCACATTAGAGAAATCCTTACCGTTGACGACCCTATAGCACGGTTTTTCTATGAAACAGAGTGCATGAAATGTTGCTGGAGCGTGAAGGAACTGCGCCGACAAATCAGCACCAACTTATACGTCAGATGCGGATTAAGCAAAAAGCCAGAATTGTTGTTAGCCCAAACGGAGCAGCAAAACGGCATGGCTTTGTCGATAAAAGAGCCGTTCTCGCTCGAATTTCTTGACTTGCGTCCCGATGCCTTTACGGAAACCGATTTGGAAAATGCACTGATAACCCATCTCCAAGAATTTTTGTTGGAACTGGGGAAAGGTTTTTGCTTCGAGGCGCGACAAAAACGGATGATTATCGATGACGAGTACTATTTTGCCGATTTGGTGTTTTACAACAGAATACTGCATTGCAATGTAATTGTGGAACTGAAAGACGACGAGTTTAAGCATGGTGATTTGAGTCAACTGAATGCATACGTCTCCTACTACAAAGAGAACGAGATGCGGCAAGGTGACAACCCGCCCGTAGGCATATTGTTGTGTACGCGCAAGGGCAAAAAAATGGTTGAATACGCCTTGGCCGGTATGGATAACAAGTTGTTTGTCTCCACCTATATGACCTCTTTGCCCGATGCGAAAACTCTGGAAGAATTCCTGTTGAAAGAAATGGCAAAATAAGAAAACAACAAAGCAATGAAAGCAACAAGACTTACAACTCTGCTTGCGCTCCTGCTGATGGCGGGAGGGGTGACGATGCAGGCGCAGGAACCAGAGCTGGAGGAAATCATCCAGTTTGATGAAAGCTTCCTGCCTCGTAACATGTGTTATGTAAACGATGAGGATGTACTCGTGATGGAC
>CAJOEZ010000031.1 GCA_905233685.1 uncultured Bacteroidales bacterium
TCGGTCGCGAATGGAATCCATCCAACGCTCATCGCTGATGATTCCCACCTGCAAGGTCTGCCGTATGGCATCACGAGAACCAATAATATCATTAACTCCCTGATATTCAAGATAATCTTTCATCACTTTCCAAGCCAATTCGTGCGTATATTCAAACCGCTGAATCAGACCTTCTTCCATCAGTTTGTCTTTATCATCATCATTATTTTCCCATTGGGATGAGACAATAAAGACAGCCTTTTTCAGTTGTGCCAAGGCCTTGCGATAATTGCTGAACCGCTGTATCCATCTGATGTCTTTTTCTTCCATAGTTTTATATTTAGTCGTTATTTTCAATTTTAATCTTCCCTAAATTCTCCAAAATCAACTTGTTCAGTCGTTCCTCTTCCTTCAATTGCTCCTCAAACTCGGCTTTCAAGGCGGTGAAACGATCGGCGAAGTTGAAGTCGTCCTCCTCTTCGGGCAAACCGACATAACGCCCAGGAGTAAGCACATAGTCCAGTTCGGCCACACGACTCACGGGCACCGAGGCGCAGAAACCGGCAATATCCTGATATTCCGCCGATTCATCACGCCACAGATGAAAAGTTTTGGCAATCTCTTGAATATCGTCTTCCGAGAGTTCGCGGGTGCGGCGGTTGATGAGGTGCCCTTTGTTACGCGCATCAATGAAAAGGATTTCACCAGGACGCTTAGTTCTGTTACGGGTCACGAACCACAAGCAAGCGGGAATCTGCGTATTCAGGAACAACTTGGCAGGGAGGTTCACAATGCAGGCAATCAGTCCCTTGTCAATCAATACCTTGCGGATTTCGCCTTCTCCACCTGTCTTGGAGGTCAGCGAGCCTTTTGCCAGCACAAAGCCTGCCTGTCCGCTTGGGGCAAGGTGATAGATGAAGTGCTGAATCCATGCGAAGTTAGCGTTGCCTGTTGGCGGCACACCATACTGCCAGCGGGCATCGCTGCGGAGTTGGTCGCCGCTCCAGTCGCTGTCGTTGAACGGTGGATTGGCCATCACGAAATCGGCCTTCACGTCGCGGTGGGCATCGTTAAGGAACGAACCTTCGGTGTTCCACTTCACCTGCGAGGCATCTATACCACGAATGGCAAGGTTCATCTTGCACAGGCGCCAAGTCGTTTGGTTGCTCTCCTGCCCGTAAACGGAAATGTTCTCTATCCTTCCCTGATGTTCCTTTACAAACTTCTCGCTTTGCACGAACATACCACCCGAACCACAGCAAGGGTCGAGCACACGGCCTTTGTACGGTTCCAACATATTCACCAACAGTTCCACAACACTGCGCGGCGTGTAGAACTGTCCGCCCTTCTTGCCCTCGGCTAAGGCAAACTCGCCAAGGAAATACTCGAAGACGTGACCGAGCAGGTCGGCACTCTTGGTGCTGGTGTTCTGCAAAGTGGAGTTGCCAATCAAGTCAATCAATTCGCCCAATGAGGTCGGATCGAGGTTGGGACGAGCAAACACCTTAGGCAGCACACCTTTCAGCGACTTGTTTTCGCGCTCAATCGCATCCATCGCATCGTCAATATACTTCCCGATTTGCGGATTTTTCGCCATCGCAACCAAATACGACCATCGCGCATTGGCCGGCACATAGAACACATTCTCGGCAGCATATTCCTCTCGGTCTTCGGGGTCGGCGCCATCGGCCTGTTGCTTCACCAATTCGTTGTAAAGTTGTTCAAACGAGACAGATATGTAGCGCAGGAAAATCAATCCCAGCACCACATGCTTATATTCCGCCGCGTCAATGTTCTTGCGCAGCTTGTCGGCAGCCTTCCAAAGTTGCTTTTCCAAAGGCTCCTCAATGCTTTCTTTCTTTTTCGCCATAATGACCTGCTATTTTTTGCAAAGATAAGCATTTTTTGGCTTCCATTTTGCAGTTTTTCCCTTTTTTTTTGACCCAATTCATTTCGTGTAATTGCCTCTTTTTGTACCTTTGCGGCAAATTTGTCTGCAATGGAAAAAAGCGATTGTCTGTACCAAAACTATTTGAACATCCTGAAAGAGGAATTGGTGCCCGCCATGGGCTGTACCGAACCCATTTGTCTGGCCTACGCCGCCGCCAAAGCACATGAATTGCTTGGCGCTATGCCGAAGCGCGTGGAAATCCAGGCCAGCGGCAACATCATCAAGAACGTGAAAAGCGTCATCGTGCCCAACACCAAAGGCATGAAAGGCCTGAAAGCCTCGGTCGCAGCGGGCATCGTGGCCGGCAACCCCAAGAAAGCCCTTGAGGTCATCGCCGAGGTGACGCCCGAACAAAAGAAAGAAATCGCTGATTTTCTTGAGGCCATTCCCATGACCATCATCCCGCTGAATGTAATCGCACAGTTGGACGTGACGGTCACCTTATATACCGAGGAACACTCCGCCAGCGTGCGCATCGCGGGCTTCCACACCAACATCGTGCACATGGAGAAAGACGATCAGGTGCTGTTCGACTCGGGCTATGCTGACAGCGGCGCGACCCAGCTCACCGACCGCAGCTGCCTCAGCATGAAAGACATCTTCGACTTCGCCAACACGGTTGATATTGAAGACCTTAAACCTATCATCCAGCCACAAATTGAGTGCAATAAAGCCATCGCCATGGAAGGCCTCAACAACAACTGGGGCGCCAACATCGGCAGCACGATTCTGAGCTTCGGCAACGATGTCCGCATCAAGGCAAGAGCCTGGGCCGCAGCGGGTTCCGATGCCCGCATGAGCGGCTGCGAGATGCCCGTCATCATCAACTCGGGCAGCGGCAACCAAGGCATGACGGTCAGCCTACCCATCCTCGCCTACGCCGAAGAATACCACATCGACGACGACCGTACTATGCGTGCCGTGGCTTTGTCGAATCTCGTCGCCATTCACCAGAAGACCGGAATCGGCAGATTGTCAGCCTATTGCGGTGCCGTTAGCGCAGGTTGCGCCTCGGGTTGTGGCATCGCCTATCTGATGGGCGAAAGCCTTGACGTCATCGAGCACACATTGGAGAATGCCTTGGGCATGGCCGCCGGCATCGTCTGCGACGGCGCCAAACCTTCTTGCGCAGGGAAAATCGCCCTCTCGGTAGAGGCCGGCATCCTCGGCTACGCCATGAGCAAACAAGGCGACAACCTCCTCGGCGGCGACGGCATCATCGGCAAGGACGTAGAAGAAACCATCGATCACATTGGCTGCCTCGGACGCTTGGGCATGAAGGAGACTGATGTGGAGATTTTGAAGATTATGGTAGAGTAAAACCTTACTCCACCACCACCCTATCAACTTGCTGCTTTCCGCCAAAAATGGTCACCAAAATATAAATGCCTTGGCTCAAACCTTGCGTCGGGATGACAAAGGCTTGCGTATTTGAACTATTGGAATAGACCAATCGCCCCGTCATGTCGTACAACCTGACGGAAGCCTCGCCAGCCTCGGCAAAACAGATATTGATGCGGTCTTTCGCGGGATTGGGGTAGATGGTAACACTTTGAGTCGGCCCTTCGTCGGCCTCAGGAACCTCAATGCCCCAAGTGCCACAAGCCGCGTTGATTTCGCCGTCCAAATAGGCAAAACGCGCGTCTAACCAATCGCTCATGTAGGTGAGTTGACTTTCGTCCACGGTGAACGCGGGCCATGCCTCATGCTCGCGGTCGTAAGCACCGCTTTCAACTAAAGCATTATATTGGTTCTGAACCATTTGCATGATATGTTCACGGTTCAAAAAGGTGTTGCGCAAAGCATTGTAACGGGGCTGCGCCGAAGCCACAAAACCTGTGGTCGTGCAATCACTTATCAAGCGGTCGAAGAAACCGTTACTCATCAACTCACCTGAATAATGGGTCTGGTTGCCGTCGGTGTCCAAGCCCCAGATGGCATCCAAATCCCATGGCACATAAAAATAGGTACTCGATTTCTTGTAACGTGCCAAAAACAGGTTGCGCCCCATGTTGTCCATGGCTTTCAACGCATTGATAAACAGGTAATAATCTATGGCATTGTCTTTGTCGAACTGGGCGCTGTATTGCGAATTGAAAACATTGTTGGAGGCGTTCATCACAAAGTTGGTGAAGCTGTAGAGTTGACTCCAGTTGATGGCCGTGTCGCTCTCATTGGGATAGACCCATTCGTAGTTGCCCCACGTGTCATTCGTGTTGTCGAAATCGGGCAGGCTGTCAAAGGTTGGGGCACCGTAACCATTGCCTTTGTAAAGCACACCGCGAATGTCGCCGTTGTATTTGCGCAGACAAAGTTGCTTGCGGTCTATACGCTCTGTGAGAGCATAAACACCTAAATACGAGTCATTTATGAACAAATCAGCGTATTCCATGCGAATGCCCGGCAACGCTTCCGGCTCACTTTCTGCGTATGGCAATTGGTACATTTCCATCCAAAGCTCGTTGGCTACCTTGTCGCGAAGGCGAAGCGGCTGCGCCCACATAGCCTCAAGGTTCCAGTCGTCGTCGCTGCGCATCCCGAGGAAAGTGGTGTCAGCCATCGTCGTTCCGGTCTCATCTGCCCAAAGCTCAACGCGATACGACTTCTTGTCGTACTGTTGCGACGATGTTCCCCTAATCTTGAATCCAGCGTGCATCGTGATGACATTGCCGTCGGCATCGGCCACATTGATAATGCCATGAACCGCAGGCGAATTGACAATCGGGCCGTCGGTGGTGATGGTGATGAGCGGCATCTCACTGCGATAATAAGTGTAAGTCTCGCCTCTCACCTCCATCGTTTCCTTGTAAGGCTTCATGCCATCAAGCAGCTTCCCCGTGGCGACAATGATTTTCTTTTCATGGTCAATGCCATACATTTTCGACATATCTTGCGCCCGCATTCCCAAATTGCAAAACAACACCGCCAGCGCCATCAAAAAGCAATTTCTTTTCATAATTATCTTATTGATTATCAATTTATTCTAATAACACTTATAATGCCGTCAATGGTCTTAAGTTTGTCCATTAACTGTTCAAGTGATTCATTGTCAGCAATTTGCAAAACAATTTTTCCCTCAAAGAAGCCATCTTTGTCGGTGTTGAAGGCGATGTTTTTCATGTTCACCTGCAAATCCTCAGAGATGACCTTGGTGATTTTGCCTAAAAGTCCCATCACGTCGCGGCCGTATATGCCGACAGTGGCCTGTGAGCTGCCGCTTTCCATGCCGCACCACTTTACATTGATGATGCGGTAACCATAACGTTGTTGCAAACTCTTGGCATTCGGGCAATTAACGCGGTGGATGCTGATGGTGCCATCGCTCGTGACGAAGCCAAAGACCTTGTCGCCAGGGATGGGATTGCAGCATTTGGCCAACTTGTATGTCACGTTGTCGATGTCCTCGCCGATGGAAAGGCATTCTTCGGTCTCGCCAGAATTATCCTTTTTCGATGACTCAATCAACTCTGGCACAGTCTTTTCTGTTTTTTCCTCGCCCAGTTTCGAGGTCAGGAAATGCTTCACGGCGGTGAGGTCGATTTTCTCCGTCGAGATTTGGTGGTAGAGTTGCAAGGCGTTCTCCAACTTGAACTCCTTCACCAGCATTTCGACCACTGTCTCGGAGAATGGTAGCTTCCAGTTCTTCAACCGCCTCTGCAACAAGCCTTTGCCCATCTCCGACTCCTTCAACTCTTCCTCCTTCAAGTAGCGTCGAATCTTGTTTTTGGCCTTCTCGGTCACCACCACGTTGAGCCAGTCGGCACGCGGTGACTGCTTCTTGCTCGTGATGATTTCCACCTTGTCGCCATTCGTCAACTCGTGGCGGATGGGTACCATCTTGCCGTTTACGCGCGCGCCGTTGCAGGTCTCGCCCACTTTTGTATGCACCTCGTAAGCGAAATCGAGCACCGTGGAGCCGACGGGCAACTGCTTCAGGTCGCCTTCGGGCGTGAAAATGAAGATTTTATCCGATTTATAGAGTTTTCTGTATGAGTTCTCAAACGACACCAAACCTGGGTTTTCCAGCACCTCGCGTACGTTCAAAAGCCACTCCTCCGAGGTTTCCTTCTCACCTTTATATAAATAGTGTGCGGCCTGCCCCGTCTCGGCAATGTCGTCCATGCGCGTAGTACGGATTTGCACCTCAAACCATAGCTTGTCGTCGTACTTCACCGTCGTGTGAAGCGACTCATAACCAGAGGCTTTCGGCTTTGTAATCCAGTCACGGAGACGTTCGGGCATAGGATCAAAAAGATTCGTGATGGCCGAATACACGATCCAGCAACACTCCTGTTCGTCCTTCAAAGCACAACGGATGATGACGCGTGCCGCCATCAAATCATAGACCTCCTCGAACGGCACGTTTTGCGCCTTCATCTTGGCGTAAATTGACGGAATCGACTTCAGGCGCCACTTTACCGTATAGGCGAACTTGGGCTTGCCGTTTTTCTTGGTGCGCTCTATCTCGGCATCGATGCTCTCCGAAATACGCGAAACGAAATCCTCCGCTGTCTTCTTGCGAGCCTCGTGCGTGGCCTCAATCTTGTCCTTAATCTCCTGAAACATCGCCGGATTCTCGTAAAGCATCAGCTTCTCCTCCAATTCGGCCTTTAGTTTATACAATCCCAACCGATGGACAATGGGGATGTAGATATACTTGATTTCGTGGAAGTATTTCGCAAGGCGGTCGGGAGCCACATCGTTCTGATTGCGAACATCATACACGCGATGCACAATTTTCAGCAACACGGCGCGCATGTCGTCAATCAGGGAGAGGAACATCACCTGGAAGTTGTCGGAGTTATACGCAACCTTTTCCGTGTCGAGCTTGGAGATTTGGCTGAAATCTTCTAAAACGATAGCTACCGTCCTCCCGAATTGCTCCCGCAACTCATTGATACTCACGTTCTCCTTGTAATCCATGCCGTGCAGGAACGCGCCTACCACCGAAATGTAGCCCAAGCCCACCTCCACAACAGCGATGCGCGCCATATCGATAAGATGCAACATATAGGCCTTGCCCGAAGCCAAATATTTTCCGTCATATTTCTCCAAACAATATCGGTATGCCTTGTCAATCAGCGCCAAATGCTCTGGCGCATTGACCGAGGAATTGATATCTGCCAGCATGTTTTCATAGGCCTGCTGGATGCCCAATATTTCCAATGAGGTGTAACTTGCCATATCGTAACAATCAGTTAATCAATCTTGACCGTGAGCTGATGGGCCAAAAGGATGTCGTAATACGGTTTAAGCTCTTCGAAGCTGCCGTGCATGACAGCACATTTCCCCTTGTAATGCGTAATCCACGCGCAGGTCTCGGCCTGTTCGCGAGTATGGTGACACACCTTCATCAAGGTCTCGATGACGTATTCAAACGTGTTCACGTCGTCGTTGATGAGCAGCAAACTCTTCTCATTCTCAATGAGTTCCTCGGTCAGAGTGTCGGCATATTCTTGTTCCTTGTTCATGGCTCAATGTCAAAATTTGCGGGGTAAAAATACGCATAATTTCCAAATCAGGGGCGGAAAAATCACCCGAATAGGATTTTTTCATACTTTTGCCAGCGAAACTAATTGCAGTCCATGCCCAACCGCTTCGTAAAGAATATCATTTTCCTGCTGTTTCTCAACTTGTTGGTGAAACCGTTCTGGATTCTTGGCATCGACCGCGAGGTGCAAAACATCCTTGGCGATGCGTCCTATGGTACCTACCTGGCCGTCTTCAACTTCTCCTACCTATTTTATATATTGCTCGACCTCGGCATCACCAACTTCAACAGTCGCAGTGTCGCGCAAGACCCGAAAAACCTTTCCAAGCACTTCGGCGGCCTTACCGAAATCAAGCTGCTGCTGGGGCTGTTTTACGCCGTCGTCATTTTTGTCGTGGGCTATTTTGTCGGCTACAACGAAGGCTTGAAATTCAAGCTGTTATGCTGGTGCGGACTGAACCAAATCCTGCTCTCGTTCATCCTTTATCTAAGGTCGAACATTCAAGGTTTGCTGCTGTTTAAGCAAGACAGCATCTTAAGTGTCTTCGACCGCGTTTTGGCCATCGTCATCATGTGCCTCGTGCTGTGGAGCGGCTGGTTTCCGAAGGAAAAGTTCAACGTCATTTGGTATCTGCAAGCCCAAACCTTGGCCTACATCTGCACCCTCATCTTCGCCTTGACCATCGTTTTACGCCATGTTGAGAATCTCAGTTTCAAGATTAACTTCCAGTTTTTCAAGGAGATATTGCGACAAAGCCTGCCTTTTGCATTGCTCGTCTTGCTGATGAGCGTTTATAGCCGCATTGAACCCGTCCTGTTGGAGCGCCTTTTGGACGACAAGGGCGTGCAAGCCGGTATTTACAGCCGCGCCTATCGCCTCTTCGATGCCGGCAACAACATCTCCAACTTGTTCGCTATCATGCTGTTGCCCATGTTTGCCGCCACACTGAAGAACCAATCGGAGCTGAACAACCTGGTCAAAACCTCGTTCAACGTCATCGTGGCAATGGCGGGAATCGTGATGATCATGTGCGTTTTCTACCGCCAAGAAATCATGCTGATGATGTATGCCCCCGAAGAGGCCGAAACCGAGGCAGCCTTCCTCATGCGCATCGGGCAATACGCCGATGTTTTCCCGCTATTAATGGGCAGTTTCTTCTGTCTTTCAACAACTTACGTTTTTGGCACTTTACTCACCGCCAACGGCAGCCTGAAGCAGCTCAACCTCGTGGCGGCTGCAGGTGTCATCATCAATATTTTGCTGAATCTCATCGTGATACCGCGATTCAAGGCTGTTGGTGCGGCCTGCACCAGCCTCTGCGTCCAGACCGTGACGGCGTTTTTGCAATACCTGCTCGCCAAACGCATCCTGAAATTGGAAATCAGCGGACATTATTGGCTCCACATTCTCATTTTCCTTGCCACAGTCGTCGTGGTTACAGCTCTATGCAAACAGTTGAATATCAATTGGGTGGTTAGTTTCGCCATCGCGTTTGTCGTCAATTGCGGCGTCATTTTCCTCACCCGTTTGCTCAGCCTTAAGGAGATTGTCAGCCTCGTCCTGCCCAAGGAAAAAAAGGCCTAAATTGACTTTTTTGATTGCCAATTCAACAGAATTTCCTACTTTTGACCCTTCATTTACACAAAATTATGGACGAACAAAGTCACAACACCTACAGTTCCAAATACTTATGCAAATTGCTTGTGGAATATCGCAGGCCTTTGCTCATCATTTTGGCTGTTGCAGCAGTGTTGGCCGTCGTTTTCAGTTCGCCGTTATTTATCACGCCACTCTACAAATCGACGACCATCATCTACCCCACCTCGAGCAATTCCATCTCCAAAGTGCTGATTAGCACCACTTACCAGTCGGAAAAGGACATCATGAACTTCGGCGAGGACGAGCAAACCGAACAGATGCTTCAAGTGCTCAACTCGAACCGCGTGCGCGACAAGGTCATCAGCCGCTTCAACCTGATGGAACACTACGACATCAAGCCCGACAGCAAGTATCCTTACACGAGGCTCAACAAGCTCTACGACAGCCGCATCAAGTTCCGCCGCACGGAATACAACGCCGTGAAAATCACCGTTTTGGACTCCGATGCTGCGCTCTCGGCCCGCATCGCCAACGAAATCGCTGAGATTTTCGACAGCACCATGAACCAGATGCAAAAAGAAGTGGCCATCGAGGCCTTCCGCATCGTGGAACAAGAGTACAACACGCTCGTTGACGAAATGAACATGCTTGAAGACTCGCTGAACACCTTGCGCAAGCTTGGCGTGTTCGACTACGAGTCGCAGGTGGAGATGCTCAGCCGACAAATGGCCGTTGAACTCGGAAAAGGCAACACACAGGGTATCAAGAACATACAAGATCAATTGGACGTTCTGGCCGAATATGGCGGCGCGTCATACGCCATCAACGAGCGCTTGGACAACGACCGTCTGCAACTTTCCTTGGTCAAGTCGAAATACGAGGAAGCCAAAGTGGACGCCACTGAATTCATCCCGCACAAGTTTGTGGTCACCTCGGCCTTCCAAGCCGAACGCAAGAGCTATCCCGTGCGCTGGATTATCGTGGTGGTCACCGTGTTGAGCACCTTCCTGTTGCTCATCTTCTGCATCGTGGCATACGACCGCTCAAAGGGCTTTTTTCGTCACGAGGCCGAGAAGGGAACGGCCACGAAAAAAGAAGGAAAACATCCTGAAAAAGAATGAATTACATATCTCTTCAAACGCTAATCACAATACTCCGAAAATAACTAATCAAATCATGGATAACAACTTCAACAACCTTTCCTTAGTGCAGCTCATCCTGAAATGGAAGTGGCACATCATCATCATCACATTGGCGGCGGCCATTTGCGGAGCCATCTTCTCGAGCTCATTGTTCATCACGCCGCTCTACAAATCGGAGGCCGTGGCCTATCCCGCCAACATCAGCCCCTATTCGGATGAAAGCGAGACAGAACAAATGCTGCAAATCATTAACTCACTGTCCATTATGGACTCAATCATTGAGAAGTACGACCTTTGGACCGACTACAACATCGATAAAAACGACAAGTTCGCGAGGACATACATGCTCAGCGAATACCGCAGCAAAATCAAAATCAGCAAAACGCCATACGAAGCCGTCAGCATCACCGTCATGGACAAAGACCCCTTCATGGCGTGCGACATCGCCAAGGATATCCTCAACTTCTATGACCAGAAGGTGCACGACCTTCACACTCAGAAAGTTGGCGAAGTGGTGGCCATGTATGAAAGGCAGTTGAATGAAAAGCAACGCAACATCGACTCGCTCAAGCAACGCTACACCGACATATGCACCACCTATGGCATCTCCGACATCTCCAGCCAGACCCGTGAGGCCACTAAGAGTTTATTGTCCGGCTCGACCAAAGCCACAGAGATGCAAGCCAATTTGGAAAAATATGTCGCCGAACTCATCGACCTGCATACCAAAATTGCAGCCGAAGGCAACACATACGTCGCCACCAAGGTCGACTATGAGCAGAACTTGCGTTTCTACCACTCCAACCTCACCTACTCCAACATCATCACCGAGCCTTTCCCCGCCGATAAGAAAGCCTTCCCTGTGCGCTGGGTAGTGGTCGCACTGTGTGCTTTGGGAGCCATGCTGCTCTCCATCGTGGTCATCTTCATCATCGAGAACAGAAAGCGTTTCGTTGCTGAAAACAAGTAAGTTGTGGAGAAAAAAGCGAAAATAGCCTGGCTTTACGTCATCGCGGCGCTGTTTGTGGCTGTGGGGCTGTTCTTTGTTGTCAAGAAGAACACCTATCTGGTTTTTGCCCTGCCCATGGTGCTTGGCGTGCTGCTGCTCTACATCTTCTCCTTGGATAAAGTGCTGTTGCTCACGGCGTTTACGGTACCGCTTTCGGTCAACCTGAAGGCTTTGGAAGCAGGCTTAGCCATCTCGCTTCCCGCCGAGCCGCTGCTCATGGGCATCCTCGTGCTTTTCATCGCCAAAACGCTTTATGACGGCCAATACGACCGCCGCATCTCGCGCCATCCCATCGCCATCGTGATTTATTGCATGTTCGCTTGGATGCTGGTCACCACCATCACGAGCGAGATGCCCGTGGTGTCGATAAAGTTCTTGCTGTCAAGGCTTTGGTTCGTTGTTCCGGCGTTCTTCCTGTGCGCCATCCTGTTCAAAGACCCCAAAAACATTCACCGTTTCATTTGGCTTTATATTGCAGCACTGTGCATCGTGTGCATTTATACCATCATCCACCACGCCCAATTCGGCTTCGACGGCGATTCGGCCCACTGGGTGATGACACCTTTCTATAACGACCACACCGCTTACGGAGCGGCCTTGGCCATCTATCTCATCCTCGCCCTGACTTACGTCTTCCTGCCCGACATTCGCAGACGCAACAGATTCATTATCATTGGCGTAGTCGTTCTGCTGAGTGTCGCGCTGATACTCTCCAACTGTCGCGCCGCATGGCTCAGTATGATTGCTGCAATAGGTGTTTTGGCTTGCGTGCTGCTGAAAATCAAGTTCCACTGGGTGGCGGCTGCGGTCATTGTAGTGTTCGGGCTGTTTTTCGCCTTCCAAAACCAAATCATCGACGCTTTGGAGAAGAACAACCAAGACGCCTCGGGCGACCTGGTAGAGAACGTCAAGAGCATCACCAACATCTCCACCGACGCTTCCAACTTGGAGCGCATCAACCGCTGGCAGTCGGCGTTCAGATTGTTCCACGAACGCCCTGTTTTCGGCTGGGGACCAGGCACTTACCAGTTCGTTTACGCCCCCTACCAGATGTCGAAGGAAAAGACCATCATCAGCACCAACGCCGGCGACGGCGGCAACGCCCACTCCGAATATTTCGGCCCCTTGGCCGAGCAAGGGCTTGTCGGCTCTCTGTTGGTCGCGGCTTTGGTCGTAGTGACAGTGTATTGCGGCCTGACCACCTACAAACGCTGCAAGAACAAGAAAGCCAAGATCTTGGTGCTGGGTGCCACGTTAGCCTTCATCAGCTATTTCGTGCACGGCTTCCTCAACAACTTCATGGACACCGACAAGCTGGCCATTCCCGTGTGGAGCCTCGCCGCGCTCATTGCCGCCATTGACGTATATTATGCTGACAATGAGGAGTTTGTCGCTATCTCTGGCGAGCAGACTGAGGAGCAGCAGCCATGAAACTCCGGTATTATATTATAGGTATGTTGTTGCTCGCCTTGGCCTCCTGCGCCAAGCAACCCACCGTGCCACCGCCAGAGGAGGACTTGCTCTATCAAGTGGAAGGTTTTTTATCTAAAAAGCCCAAAACTGCCTTACAAACCCTTGACACATTAAATGTTAGTTCACTATCCAAAAAGGAGCAGGCCCATTTAGGTCTGCTGAAAGCCAAAATTCGTGATTTGTTTTACTTATACGACGAAGAAACCGATTCGTTGATGCAAGTGGCTGAAAACTATTTCATTGGCGGCAAGGACAAGTATTTTGAGGCTGAAACCTACGAGATTCGTGCACGCATTGCCTCCAAAGAAGGAGAAGGCGACCAAGCCATGCTGGAAGGATTGCTGAAAGCCTTGCAAAGCATCGAGCAATGCCATCATGTCGACGATCGGTTCATCCGCTTTTCCATCGAGCCGACAACGGAACAGGATTTCATTGACTTCAAAAAATACAGACTCCATTTTAAATTGGGAATGTGCTATTTGGGCTACGACTATATGAAAGAATGCCTCGAACATCTTCAAAAGGCTGGTTGGTATTTCGACAAAACCGATATTTCCATTATGCGTTTTCAATCAGCCAATTTGTTGGGAAACGCCTATTTGGGGGTGAAGGAATACGACAGTTGTCTCGTTTGGTACAAGAAAGGTATGGAAAACGCCCAAATGATCGGCAATGTCGAGGAAATTGCCTATTGCCATTTCTCCAATTCGGAGTATTTTGGCTACCGTTATGAGAAGCAGGACTATGAAGACGAAGAGGAAGGGCAACAATTGTTACAGCAGGCCATCGCAGAGTGTTATCAGGGGTTGGCACTTTATGAAGAGTCCATGTTCCGTTACAAAGATGCCCTATACAACTCCTTGTCTAAGTATTATTTTTACCTTGAACAATACGATTCGTGTCTCTTTTATTCCGAAAAGCTGTTGGATTACTACGAAAAGCGACCGTTTGCGGTGCAAAGTCCAAGCAAATGGCACTCCGAAATCTATTGGCGCTTATACCAATCCCACGAAGTTCTGGGAAACACCGAGGAAGCCTTGAAATATGCCCATCTCTATTTCGATATGCAGCAAGCCATTGAAAAACAGCCAAAAGCCGTCGAGCAAGTGAAAAACGAGTATGACAAGAAACTGGAAATGATGCAGTTGCAAAACGAGCAACAAATCAAACGTTATCGGCTATACCTATTGTTGGCTTTGGCGCTTATTACACTCATGGTGGTAATATGGCTCAGCAACCGCTACCGCAAGAACAAAGAAATCGAGGCTTTGCGGCAAGAAGAAGCCTACCGCAAACTGCAATTGGAATTTGAAACAGCCTCGCAGCAGGCGCAACAAGCACAGCAAGCCCTTCAGCAGCGCGTGATTGAGCTTTACCGTTCGGGACAGGAAGACCGATTGGAGCGTATCCTCGCCGAGTTTGCAACCTCCTATCCGCAAGGCATGGAAAAACTGCAAGCCAACCATCCCGACCTGAATGAAACAGAGTGCAACATCGTGGTGCTGTCGTTCCTCGGATTCCGCATTAAGGAAGAGGCCGAAATTCTGAATTTGAGCACAAACACGGTAGCAAAATACCGCACCAACATCCGAAAAAAGGTAGGTTCCGACCCTGTTTCCCGCTTTTTCAGGTAAGAAAAATTGTACTTTTGAAATTTACAAATCATTATCGCACAGCGATTTAAATATTTTCAAGGCAACAAAAATATGTACTTTTGCCCAAGCCTTGAAAAATTTGAGGTTTTTTGTTATACTTTTGCGACAATAACCTTAAACAAATCGCACTATGAAAAAACTAACACTGATTCTCGCCATTCTGATGGCAACAACTGTAGCGAAAGCCCAAACCGTTGACTCCATCCCGCACCACAGCATGGGATACCGCGATATCCGCCCCCAAATATTTATGGGAATGTCGGATGGAAGCTTTATCGGAGGCTACGAGATTGCAGACGTAAACCCTCTAATTCCCTTGGGAGATGTGTGGCACAAGGTGTCAAGAGGAATGCCCGGCAACGGTTTGGAAATTGTCGATACTCTTTTGTTGCCCAACGACAACTTCCCGTGGCATCTCACCGCCAAGGACCCACAAGGAGATGGCAATATCTTCGTCGAGTTTGGTAATAATTTCGACGAGGAATACTGCTACCTGAAAATCCGCCGCTTCAATGACGACCTTATCTTCGACACCACAGAAGTCTTTGTGCAAATCGCGCATTTCATCGGTAACATTGCCGACCCGGGACTGTTGCTTGACCCTTACGCTAATCTCATCTTTGCCTATTATGAGAACCTATCGCCCTTGAAATTCAACTTTGTCAAAATGGACTTGGACGGAACCATTAAATACCAAAAAACGGTCGATTCCATCGAAATCAATCCGAGACAGGATATTGGTCCCATCGTCTTCAACCAATCACCCTTGCAATATTGTTACTGGGGTTTCTTCCAAAAAGGCAACCCAAGCACCGATTTTGGTATCAATTGCTATATCCTGGATTCGCTGTTCAATGTCCAAAAGACTTATCGACTACCGAATTTGGGCGATGCACCCGACTATTCGGAATATGACCTAAACGGTTTCTATACAAAAATGTTGGGTCTGGGCGACGGCAATCTCCTTGTAGCAAGACCGTACCATAGAATGTATAATCTGATGCCTTATATCGAAGACCAGGGGGTGGCACTGATAAAATATGACAGCAGTTTCCAAAAAACGGCGATAAGGAAATTCCATTCAGAACCATATTTGGAAAATGAGGATGTCACCGCAAATCCAATAGGATTGGGAAGAAGCAAAGATGGCAACATCTATTTTGCCTACTATACCAACACGATGAGGCCTTATTATGGAAACTACTACGGACGTGTATCTGTAGTAAAGATGGACTGCGACCTAAACATCATTTGGCAACGTTACTGTCTTGAGCCACAGGGTTATGGCAGGTCATGGGGCATGATGCAAGTGCTGGAAGACAACAGCGTAGCTGTCTCGGGCATCAACACTATCACCACCTCAAACGGACAACTTGACCACACAGAGGTTTTCTATGTCGTCGTCAACGATGACTATGACGCCTTGGAAGAGCAAGGCATCATCGTCCGCCCCTACGCCTACTGGCCCAACCCCGCCCAAGACGAACTCCACCTGCAATTCTCACCAGACATAACGCCCACACAAATAGAGCTTTACGACCTGCAAGGCCGCATGGTGAGAAGCCAAAGGAACGGCTTGGAGAGCCTTAACCTACAAGGCTTGTCTTCGGGCACCTACACGATGCGTGTCACGCTGGAAAACGGGAAGGTATTCTCGGATAAGATAATTAAGGAATAGGTGGTTTCTGCTTGTAGAGCCGCAAAGTTTTGTGGCTCTACTTGAATTTTGTTATTTTTGCAGACGGAAAAACAAAAAAACCAATGAAAAAGATTACCGTATTGCTGTCGTTTTTGGCGCTCGCCGCATTCATCGGCTGCTCGACCAAAGTCGACCTTTATGCCGATTACAAGCAGATACCCATCATCTATGGCCTGTTGGATGCGCGCGCCGACACCAATTTCATCAAGATTACGCGCTCGTTCTACACACAAGGCGATGCTTACCAGATAGCCGTCAACCCCGATTCGAGCAACTATCCCGGCAAGTTGGACGTCCGCCTCGTCGAATACTGCAACAACGACTCCATCCGCGAAATCGTCCTCGACACCATCACCAAACACAACAAAGAACACGGCATTTTCTACGCGCCCGACCAAAAGCTGTATTACACCACCGAAAAACTCAACATCAACACCGCGACCCAACGCTACAGCTACCGCCTCAAGGTAGTCCTCCCCGACCGCACGCTGAGCACGAAGGCCAAAATCGTGGGCGACAACAACTTCGGCATCCAGAGCTTGGGCGTCAACTTCTCGAAAATATACATCGGCCAACCGCCCCAAAAGTTCAGGTTCCGTCCCGCCATCAACGCCAAGTTTTACGAAGTAGAGCTACGATTCACCTTCAAGGAACAGCGCACGCCTGAAAGCGACTCGGTGCCGCGCACCATGTCATGGAAAGTGGGCACTTGGATGGAATATGACCTCGCCGCCCACATGGTGGACGAATGCTATGTCTTCAAGTATTATCCCTCGGCTTTCTACGAAAAATTAGCCGACTTCATCGGCGCTGACACGGCCGTCATTGGGCTGAAACGCTACATCAACGACTATCCCGTTGAGGTCATCATCACGGCAGGAGGCGAAAAGCTCTGGCATTACGTCTTAACCAACAATGGCGAGGGCGGTTTCGTGCCTGGCGACGCCAGCTTCTCGCTCATCGAGGATGCCCAAGGGGTGTTCTCGTCGCGTTTCACCTCACGAAGCCTCGTGAGACTGGCCGGCGAAACGGTACCCGACTTGCTGGCCATGACTAACTATGGCTTCGTGTATATTGGCGGCGAAGACAAATAGAGGCAATCATTCAATCGCCACCAACTCAAGCTCAATCAAGATAGGCGAATAGGCCGGCAACAGCTCCTCATGGATGTCAAACTCGCCGAAACCCAGCTCCGAAGGCGAAATCACGGTGACCTTCGCGCCTGGCGACATGGTCATTAACGCCTCCTCAATGCAGGGAATCATCTCGCCCTTCCCAATCGTGAACCTCATCGGCTCGCCGTAGGAATAGCTCGATTCCACCTGGTCACCATTCAGATTGTACAAGGCATAATGAACGGCAACGGCATCGCCCCACTGGGCCATATCGCCCGTCCCCTCTTCGTTTCTGATAATGTAAATCCCTGATTCTGTGGGCGTTTCATTGATGCCATTTTTCTGAATATAATCCTTGATGAGGTCTTTTTCTTTCGCAAGGCGCTGCTGTTTCTCAGCCTCGGCCTGCGCTTCTACGGCGGCTTGTTTCTTTTCGTAGGCTTCCTTGTCCATCACCTCGTTCATGGTCAATCGAACCACCAACGGAGCAAACGGGGCAATAATCCCTCGATAGCCTTCCTCGCCAAAACCCAGCTCAGAAGGAATCACGAAGCGCATTTCGCCACCCTGAGGCACCATGCCCAAAGCCTCGTTGAAGCCTTTGCTAATGAACTCCTCGCCATATTGCATCATCACCGGCTCGATGCCGTAGGAACACATCATCGTGTCGCCGTCGCGGCCGCACAAAAGGAAGTCAAAGTCCACATAATCACCCATTTGGGCGACCTTACCCTTGCCTTTTTGCTCCAAAATAATCAGCCCCGATTCGGTAATGGTGTTTTTGGTATCGTTTCTCAACGGCTCCAAAAACGCCTCCTCCTCGACTCTCAAGCTATCAGCAATGCGCTGGTTTTCAGCTTCAATTTCCTCAAACGGCTTGACGGAGAGCAGCTTCAGGTCGTAATAAATCGGCTTGCCGGCATATTGCTCGGGGGCCTCCATGCCCATAATCGTAAGGAACACAGAATCAGACAAAACGACCAAACGCGCCGAGTCGCCAACCTGCATGGCAAGAATGGCGTCCGAAACATCGCCCACAAAAGAGGCAGGCTCCAGAGTGATGTCGACGGGCTCACTGTCCTTGGTGTCAAAGAGCACAGAATCATTGAAATATTGCACCATCTCGAAGACCACGCCATCGTTGAGACGCGGCGAAATGCCCGAATTGCTCTTTTCGTAGAACTTCATGTAAGCGCCGGTTTCCATCTTCTGGAAACCCTTGAAAACGGAAGGGGTCTTGTCGCACGAAACGGCAAACAAGACCACCAATCCGAGAATAAATGCTTTTGAGAACTTGCTCATCTTATTCTATATCAACAAGTTCCACTTCAAAAATCAGATTTGAATACGGCGGGATGGGACCTGCATTATGGCCACCGTAACCAAGCTTGGCGGGAATGTAGAGCACACCCTTCTCACCTTTTTTCATCAAGGCAATGCCTTCGTCCCAACCAGGAATGACCTGACCCATGCCCAAAGCGAAGCTGATGGGTTCTCCGCGCTCGACCGACGAGTCAAAGACCGTTCCGTCAAGCAGCTTGCCGGTATAATGAACCTTAACATTCTGACCGGCTTGAGGTTGCACACCCTTGCCAGGCTTCGTGCAAACATACACCAAACCCGACTCGGTAGGCAAAGTTTCAATGGCATTTTCGGCAAGGAAAGCGGCCAAAGCCTGTTCAGCCTCTGCAAAGCTGGCCTCTTCTTTGGCCATCTGGCGGGCGTTGAACTCTTCTTCGGTCATGACGTCGTTCATCTTGACTTCCCAACGCAGCATAGTCTCCGGCTTTACAAAACCAGGGACGATTGGAGCACGAAACTGGCGGCGGAACACGGAGTCGGCATTCATGATAAACGACATGGAGTCGCCCTTGTGCATCATGGCGAAACCTTCGTAAAGGTCACCAGGGAACGTAGGCTCGCGAACAAGGTCGAAAGCCGGTTCAGGCAACGTAGTGGTGGTGTAAATCAGCGAGTCGCCGTCTTCCTTCATCAGAAAATACGACAAGTTGACTTCAACAATGTCACCCACCTTGGCCGTTTCGCCTTCATTTTGGGTATAATAGCGGTAATACATCCCGCTTTTAGCTTGTTGATAGCCCGGATAGGGCGATTTTTCAGTGCAAGAGCTTCCAAAGCCTGCAACAAACAGGGCCGAAGCGGCCACTAACAAAATACTTTTTTTCATTTTTAATGATTTTAGAATGATTTAATTTGTTTGTTCTCAATTGTTTGCGGGAATCAGTTCAACCAACTCCACATCGAAGACGAAGTTGGAGAATGGGGGAATCTCGCCGTAAGGATTAACACCGTAAGCCAAGGTGTAGGGAATCACGAAACGGGCCTTCTCGCCCACTTTCATCAGGCCAACGCCCTCTTCAAGTCCTCTCAGAACAGAATGTTGGCCAAAAGGAACATCGTAGAATCCGCCCAAGTCTTCCGAATTGCCAAGCGGTGTGCCGTCGAGATAATGGGCATCAAATTTGATGCGTGCCGTCATGCCTGCGGCAGGGCTTTGACCTTCCGTCACCATCGACTTTTCATAGAAAAGTCCTGTTGGTGTGTGTTCCGTGATTTTGTTTTCCTTGAGATACTGGGTAAAAGCCTTTTCAGCGTTGGCCTGCTGTCTTTGCATTTCCTCCTCTTTCTGCCGCTTCAGCACGTCGGCTGGAGTGATTTTGAGCAACTTGATGTCGTAAACCAAGTTGGCGTAAGGCGGAATGCCTGTGACGGAATGTTCGCCGTAGGCCATTTCGCAAGGAATGATAGCCGTCACACGCTCACCCACGTGGATTTTCGGGACAATCACTTCCCAACCTGGAATGACATAGCCCTCTCCCACGATGAAGGAGAACTTCTCGTCTTGCCCAAAGGTGGAGCCTATTGACCTGCCGTCTAACAATTTGGCCTCAAAGTCAAGTTCCACTTTGTCGCCCTTTTGGGGACAATCACCCTTCCCCTTTTCAACAGGAATGAGGTAAATCCCTGACTCAATGGGCGATACAGTAATGCCATTATCTTTGATGTAGGCGGCCAAAACATCTTTCGACTCTTGAAGTTTCTGCTCCTTAATGCGATCAATGTCTGCCTTAAACTCGTCCTGCGTCTTGATTTCCACCAACTTCACCTCATAGCGGAAAAGGTCTTCAGGCTTCAATCCGACGGACTCGGGATCCTGATCGTAGTAATGAATGGCAACCGAATCTGCCTTGATATAAAACGAAGCTGAATCGCCGACGCGCATCAGATGCAATGCCTCCTGCAAGTCGCCCTTGAAATGCGAATCCGACAACTGCACAAACACATCGCTCTCCGACTGCCGCCAGTCGTAATACAGCGAATCGTCAAGATAGCAGGCCATGGACAACCTCAAGAAGTCGGTCTGCTCTGGTTTCCGAGCCGAAGGATCTTGCGTGTAGAAACGGTAATACAAGCCGTTGGGAGTCCGCTTGTAACCTGGATACTGTCGGTTGCAAGCCATGAAAAAGATCGTTGCCATAAGGCAAAACGCAATGCTCAAAAAATGCTTTTTCTTCATATTTTACTGACTTTCAATTATTTTTATCGTATAAACCAATGTGGTATATTCTGGAATTTTGTCGTTGTCACCATGCAGTCCATAGCCTAAATGCGCTGGGATGATGACGATTCCGTAATCGCCTTGATGAAAATGAGTGACAGCCTCGTCAAGGCCCGATTCCACCTCTCCTTTGCCGATGACGAATGTCTTAACTCCATCATTTTCAGATGAATAAAAAGTATCTCCAGCAATGGATCCTACCTGATACTCCATACTGACCCGCTGCCCTTGCTGAAGCAGTTCGTCGGAGCCTTGCCGCAAAACCTGATAGCGAAGCCCCGTTCCAGTCAAAACCATATCAAGCCCATGACGCCTGATGTAATTCTCAATGTCCTTCTCCTCTTCATTCACGAGATAGCGATTGGCCTTCTCCATACTGGTTTTCATGTCGCTCTTTGATATCTCAGAAGGCGTTTGTTTGGGTTTCTCTTCGCAGGAGAAAAGGCAAAGCATCAGCAACAATATCAGATATTTACACTTATTCATCATAACGAAGTCCCTCATATTCCGGCAGAATGGCTTTCAACCGATTAATGGTCGTTTTCATGTTGATGCCAATGGTGCTTCCTCCGGCTGCGTTGGTGTGACCGCCGCCCTTGAAATGCTTGTTGGCCAGCTCATGCACCGAGAAACTGCCTTTCGACCTAAACGACAGCCTGATTTGGTCAGTACGTTCCGTGACCAGCACCGACATCTTGATTTTCTCGATGGAAAGCGGAAAGTTTACGACACCCTCTGTATCGCCCACCTGATAGTTGAAACGTTCCAACTCCTTCTTTGTCAATGAGATGATAGCAACAGCATAGTCTTGCAAAACCTCCATCTTGTTATTGATGGCATAGCCAAGCAGACGAAGGCGGTTTTCAGAGAAACTGTCATAAATCCGTTGATGGATAAGCGAATACGAAATAGCTTGTTCCATCAAAAAGCTGCACAAATCAAAAGTGCGCGAATGATAGATGGAATGCGAAAAACAACCGGTGTCGGTCATAATTCCAACCATCAAGGCGGTGGCCATGTCTTGCGTAAGACAATTCCCACCATAATGCAGGATGATCTCGGCCACAATCTCTGATGTACTTGAAACGCAAGTATCTGAATAACAGCAAGTAATATGGTCAGAATCTGGATCTCTATGATGGTCGATCATCACGCGAGGACAGCGTGTCTTGCCAATCTCGTTATGCAAAACTCCAGAACGTGCCAACGTGTTGAAATCCAACAAAATAATACATTCTGCCTGGGCAATGGCAGCCTTGCTTTGTTCCTCGTCGCGCTCATAAACCAAAATGTCGGAAGCACCTGACAACCATGCCAAGAAACCTGGAAAAGCGTTGGCACAAAGCATCTTCACTTCATGACCCTTCTGCCTGAGAAAGAATGACATAGCCAACATCGACCCAATGGCATCACCATCAGGATTGACGTGACAAACCAACGCAAACCGCTTCGGTTGACTCAAAATCTCATCAAAACACTCAAAAAAATCTTCGTGCATGGCTTTTTCTAAAAGTCCGCAAAAGTACAAAAAAAACAAATACCACACCTATTAATAAAATAGGATTCCGTTATCTTGGCAACAAAACCTCAAACGAACGGTCCTCATAGACCAAGATGATTTGCTTCAAGGGATGCTCAGATGGCTTTTGAGGGATTTCCACTACCTCTTCAGGTGTTTTTTCTACGGAAAACAATGTCGGCTCCAATTCATCCAATTCTGAATTAGACTTTTGATAATCAACAGGTTGATTTTCATCCGAAGGTTTCGGTTCCATAAACGGCTCTGAAACAGTCATGGGGCCTTTGCCAAGCACAATCCAGTCCAAATTATACTCGGGGAATGTCTCTTTCAGTTTCTTGACGAAATCAAGGCTCGGGTTGTTGCGCCCCGACAAAAGGTGAGAGATGTTCGACGGCTGGATGCCAAGGCGCAGGGCAAACTCGGCAGCGGTCAAGTTTTTCGCGCGGATGATGTGCGCAATGCGGTCTTTCATTTCAATGTATTCCATGGTGACATACTCCAAAAAATTCCGTTTTTTATTTCAAATCAGTTTACAAAAGTAAAAACTTTTTCTTTACATGGATAAAAAATTAGCAATTTATTTTTGTAAATTTCTTGACTCTACTTTAATTATTTGAAGCTATATAGTATATAAATAATATTATATTACTATATATCAACAATTTATCTAATTATTTATAATTTCACAAGAACAGACCTTGATAACATTATTATTTCATATTTTACTTCAACTAAATATATATAATTAATTGATAATATGATTATTATTATAAAATTATATACATTTCTCAATATTATTATCAATGTGTATTGTTTACGTTTGTATAAATCGTTTATTTAAATATGTAAATTTTTCATAATTTATTATTTATCAATGCGTTATTATAATTCTATTTACTTATGTAACATCAAAGGATTGCGTTTGGAAAACTCGCCTTTTTGAGTTTTTTTGACGCAATATGTATCGGATTTCAACCAAAAACAAAAGCTGCTCTATGGGCTTAAAACAGCCCTTCTCTCCCCTTCCTGTTTTTCCCCTTCTCGTCCTTTTCATCATCTCCTCTTCTCTTTTTTCATTTTTCTTTCTCTTGCCTATTCTCACCCTATTCAAGCATTTTGTCATCACTTTTTCTACACCTTATTAATATATAAAAGGAAGCCGAAGTCTAGTATTCGGCACCGATTTTGAAGTTTTGGATGCAAGTGACAAGCTCTTTCAAGATAACAACCACCAAAAACTGCCAAAATACCTCGTTCCCACCCTCAAAAAATGCCGAAATGGAACATTGTTTTAATGCCTATGCAAAAATTTTGAATTTTTAAAACATTGAGTATCATTTCGATACAATTTTTTTATAAAAAAATGCATTTTTTTGCTTGCCAGTAATAAAAAAGGTCGTATCTTTGCAGCCCGCAATCAAGGAAAGAAGGGTTGGTTAAAGAAGGGTGATTGCAGGAGTTCTTTGACAGTCTGAGGCCAGCACGGATTCTCAAGGTCGGGAGACATTTGGGAATCTGAAGGAACCTAAGTAAGGAACACGAAAAAGCGAATGCGGGACCAGGAAACAGAAAATTAACAAAAGAAAAACAATAGTACAACGAAGAGTTTGATCCTGGCTCAGGATGAACGCTAGCGGCAGGCCTAATACATGCAAGTCGGACGGGATCCGGCCTTTCGGGGCCGGT
>CAJOEZ010000032.1 GCA_905233685.1 uncultured Bacteroidales bacterium
CCCATTTGGGTTACTGGAAACGAAACCATTTGGATAGTCTGGCAAGCCGAACAGCCGTTGTCACCTTGGCACATGGGCGTTTGCGGCGACATCGACCCCAGCGGCAACGGAATATGGGCATGGAACGGAACCCAGTGGGATCAAATTTGGTTTTCGACAGGCGACTGGATGGTGAAGACCTATTTCAACTGGGACGAACCGCAACCCCAAGACGTTTATGTCTCGGGCAACCACTTTACCACGGGCAAAGTATTGAAAAACAACACGCTGTTATACAGCATCACCGACAGCATCGATATTCAGTTGAAAGGCATCCAAGTGGCGGAAGACGGGACGGTTTACGGAGCCGGATATGCTTACAACAGCTCTGAGAATCGTGGCAAGGTTTGGATGAACGACTCGTGCATATTCACTGCCGACACCAACACCTATTTCGACCACATTGCTCTCAATGGCAACAATTGGATTGTGGCTGGCCTCAACAACGTTTGGCAAAACGGCGAGCTCCTTTATTCCTACTGCCACGGAGAAGATGAGTGCCACATTCATAGTTTGGCCATTGACACAACAATGGGCGACATTTATGCAGGCGGTGCCATCTCCTTCAATAGCGACTCCCTCTTTCAAGCCTGCGTTTGGAAAAACGACACGGTCCTTTGGATAGAAGATACCCTTTCAAGCGTCCAAAGCATCTGTTTCGACGGCGGAGACCTCTATGCGGCGGGGTTCAAGGTTGAAAACGACTCCCTTTCCTACGGTGTCATTTGGCAAAACGACTCCATCATCTACCAAATGGATAATGCCAACTTCGGGCACATCGCAGCATTTGACGGCAGCATTTATTGGACAGGGATTTCCATGACAGATACAGTCGTTCATATTTGGCAAGACGGCGAGGTTTTATACGCCTTGCCCGATCTTTCCGGGATTAACAATTTGGTCGTCAACGAGAACGGAGTATATTATACTGATGCACAAACGGTCTATAAAGACGGAGAAGTCCTGTTTCAGCCTGAAGAGTGCATCATCACCGGCCTCGTCGTGAAGCCTGCACCTCCCGTTCCGACCTTCACCCTCACCGTGGAATCCGCCCACCCCGATTGGGGTTCCGTCATCGGCGGAGGCGAATACCTTTATGGCGACACCGCCACCATTGAAGCTATATCAAACGTTGGTTGCGAGTTCCTATATTGGAACGACAGCATTACCGACAACCCTCGCGATGTCATCGTGTTGAGCGACAGTACTTTCATTGCCCATTTTGGCCTGATTGACTACCTGATTGAAACCTCGGCCTTACCTGCCGAAGGCGGCACCGTAACCCCAGGAGGCGTTTACCATTACGGCGAGACGATTACCCTTGAAGCCACACCCAACCTCGGCTATGTCTTCGATGGATGGAACGATGGCAACCTCGACAATCCTCGCGAGGTCATCGTATTGAGTGACAGCACTTTCATCGCCCATTTCAGCATCGGGGAATACCTCATTGAGACGGCGGTGACTCCTGCCGGCGTAGGCTATGTCACTGGCGGCGGAATGTATTACTATGGCGACACTGTACAACTTGAGGCTTTCGGTAACTTAGGGTTTGAGTTCATCGAATGGACCGACGGCAACACCGACAATCCTCGCACTGTCATTGTCACTGGAGACGCACTCTACACGGCACACATTGGTGTACAGCAATGCGCCATCAAAGCCGAGGTAACCCCCGAAGGCGCTGGAACGGTTGACGGACAAGGTACTTACGGATACGGCGAAATCATCCAGCTGATGGCCCGTAACAACCCAGGCTTTGTGTTTACCCAATGGGGCGATGGTGTGTTGCAAAATCCGCGCAGTATATTCGTTGAGGGCAATGCGACCTATATTGCCGAATTCAACCGACTGGAATACGAAATCACCACTCTGAGCAACCCCGAGGAAGGTGGCACGGTAAGTGGCGGTGGCACCTACTACTACGGCGACACCATCACCCTGACGGCTACGCCTAACGACAACTACATCTTCCTTTGCTGGAGCGACGGCAACACTACCAATCCGCGCACAGTAATCGTGAAAAGAGATGCAGAATACATTGCCCTATTCTACCAAAACGGAGTGCCCGAATATACGGTGAACGTCGTCAGTAATGACACTGAATTGGGTTCTGTCGAGGGCGGCGGCACCTATCCTGAGGGCGCCACTGTGCAAATCAGCGCAATACCCAACGAAAACGCCTACTTCAAACAATGGAACGACGGCGACCAACACAACCCGCGCCTGATTACCGTCACGCAAGACACCACCTTTACCGCTTTCTTCATTGAGATGGATTTGTATTATACCATCGAGGTAAAATCCGACAACCTCCTGATGGGTTCGGTTTACGGCAGCGGCCAATTCCCTGCCAACACCGTCATCAGCATCGGTGCCAGCCCCAACCCTGGATTCCAGTTCGTTAGTTGGCAAGATGGCAACACTGACAACCCACGCACTGTCACTGTCACCGAAAACGCCATCTATATAGCGTCCTTCGAGATAAAGCCTGTGCAGACCTACACCATCACCGTGTATTATGAAGAGACACAAGGTTTTGTGCTTGGGGCGGGTGTTTACGAGGAAGGCAGCACGGCCACCCTCGCTGCCATTCCTGCCGACGACTACAAGTTCATCAAATGGAGCGACAACAGCACCGAGAACCCAAGGGAAATCATCGTCACCCAAGACATTGTCTTGGCCGCATTCTTCAATACCACAGGCGTGGATGAATATGACGGCGCCCTGATTCGCCTCTACCCCAACCCTGCCAACGACAGAATCCATCTTGAAGGCATCGAAGAAGAGACCGAGATCAGCTTTTTCAACGCCCAAGGCATTTTGGTCAAGACGCTGATTCTCAGCAGCGACGCTGACATCGCCATCGGCGACTTGGCTCCGGGTCTTTACCTCATGCGCCTCGGCAGGCGGGCAGTCAAATTCGTGAAACACTGACCTTCGGGTCAACCCAAATTAAAAAGGCGGCCTTCCTGATTGGAGGTCGCCTTTCTCGTATAAACCATTAAAACTACTATCTCTTTTCCCAAAATGTTTTAAAATCCTCATAATTCTTTGCCAGCAAAGCGGGTGCATCCAAGCCATAAGGACACTTCTCGCTGCAGGCGTTGCAGTGCTTGCACTTCTCAATCAACTTCATGTTCTCCGCCCATTCTTCGGTCAGATAGACGCTCAGCGGGGCGCGACGCAGCAGCAGGCTCATGCGGGCACAATCGTTGATTTTGATACCCACCGGGCAAGGCATACAATAGCCACAACCACGGCAAAACTCAGACCCAAGTTCATTGCGTTCCTTCTCAATCTTGCGCCAAGACATGGAGGTCAGCTCCGGCTCATGTTCCTGATAAGAAATGAACTCGTCCAACTCGCTTTCGCGCTGAATGCCCCAAATGGGCAAAGCATGGTCATATTGGTTAAGGAAGGCATAAGCCAAGGCCGAATCGGTAATTAGGCCACCCGCCATGGCTTTCATGCAAATAAAGCCCATGTTATGCTTGTGGCACGACTCCACAATCTTCAAGTCGTCTTCCGAAGAGAGATATGAGAACGGATACTGAATCGTGTCGTAGCAGTCGCGCTCGATGGCCTCCAAAGCCACTGACTGGCGGTGATTGCTAATGCCGATGAAACGTATCTTTCCCTGTCGTTTGGCCACTTTCATGGCGTCATACAAGCCCTGTTTGTCGCCCGGACG
The DNA here is from genome assembly GCA_905233685.1 of uncultured Bacteroidales bacterium. Taxonomy (GTDB): domain Bacteria; phylum Bacteroidota; class Bacteroidia; order Bacteroidales; family F082; genus Limimorpha. Next base: position 3,734 of record CAJOEZ010000032.1, read on the forward strand.
TGGACAGTAGTCAGGGTTATGAAACTGATATAAGTCAAGATAGTCAGTCCTTAGGTTTCTCAATGTCGTATGCAGCTCTTTCCAGAAGTCCTCCACCGTGGTGGCAGCCGTCTTGGAGGCCAGAATCACCTTGTTTCTCCTATCGGCAAAGGCGGCACCCAACTTCTCCTCGCTATCCGTATAAAACCGCGCCGTATCATAAAAATCGATACCATGGTCTAATGCTTTCTGTAACAAATAAATAGCTTCCTTTTCGCTAATGCGTTGAATTGGAAGTGCCCCAAAACCGTTTTTGTTGACCTTCAGGTTGGTTTTGCCTAATGTGATGATTTTCATGGCTTAACTCTTTAGCGTTACAAAAATACAAAAAGAATTGATACAATTTCCTTTTTCCTCAAAAAAAATTTTTTTGTTCTTGAAGGAGCCTTTTTCCCGACCAAAATGCCTATTTTTGCAAAAACTATATACGATGCGTATTCTCATCATCAACGGGCCTAATCTCAACTTGCTGGGCCGACGCGAGCCTGAAATCTACGGCAGGGTTTCCTTCGAGGACTATTTGTTCCACCTCCGCAAACAGTTTCCGCAACACGAGCTGTCGTACTACCAATCCAACCACGAAGGTTGCCTCATCGACAAGCTTCAAGAGGCCGACGGCACTTTCGATGCCGTAGTAATGAATCCAGGAGCTTATGCCCACACCTCCATCGCTTTGGCCGACTGCATCCGCTCCATCAACATTCCTGTGGTGGAAGTGCACATTTCGGACATTTCGAAAAGGGAACCTTACCGCCAGCATTCCTATACGGCCGAGGCTTGTAAAGCGCATTTTGTCGGTTTTGGTTTGGAAGGCTACGACATGGCCATTACCTTTTTAGGCTGAAAAATCCTTCGCATTCAGGTCGCTGAACTTGTGTTTGCCCATTACCACGCTCTCAAAAACGATATTTTTTTGATAAATACAGCTCACCCGCTTGCGAACCGCCTTTTTCCGCTTCTCACGCAAAGTTTTTAAGCGTTTGTAGAAATCCCAATGCGCCTTGAAGACCATTCGGAAGTCCTTCGGGCAACGCTCGAAGAGGAACTTGAATGCCGCCACCCAGTCGAGGAAAATGCGGTACAGTATGATACGTTTTACATGCCCTTCCGGCAAGTTTTTCACCAAAACGGAAAGGTTGTTCCTGAAGTTCAAGTATGTCTTTCGAGGCGAGTTTTTCGGCAAAGTGCCTCCTCCGATGTGATACACCACCGATTGCGGGCAGCAATACACCTTGTAACCTGCATTTTTCAATCGCCAACACAGGTCAATTTCTTCCATGTGGGCGAAAAAGCTGTCGTCGAGGCCGCCCATTTGATGATACAAGTCGGCGCGGACAAACATGCAAGCACCCGTGGCCCAAAACACCTCCATCGGCTCATCGTACTGGCCTTTGTCCGCTTCCAAATGCTGGAAAATACGCCCGCGACAGAACGGATAACCGTACTTGTCAATGAAACCTCCACAAGCACCGGCATATTCAAATTCCTCAGGTCGGTAATACGACCGAATCTTGGGCTGACAGGCCGCAATCTGCGGGTCGGCGTCCATTAGGGCGATGACAGGCTCTATCCAATTTTGGGTCACCTCTATATCCGAATTGAGCAACACATAATACTGAGCCTCAATCTGTTGCAAGGCAAGGTTATAGCCCGTTGAAAAGCCGTCGTTGCTCCCGTTTTCAATCACGCGAATGTTGGGGAAACAGTCGTGCATCAGTTCCAAAGAGTCGTCGGTCGAAGCATTGTCGGCCACGATGATTTCCACCATCTCGGGATTGCAGTTGGCGATCACGGTCGGCAGGAACTTCTCAAGGAATCGTCCTCCGTTGTAGTTTAATATGACAACGGCAACTTTCTTCATTCCGAGGTTTGTTTTCGTGTGTGTTTCCATCTTCTATGCGACCACAACCAGTTGTCGGGCTGTTCGTGGATGAACCGCTCGATGTGTTGGGAATACTGTTCCATGATTTCGCCTTTCCCCGTGGATTTCGGGTCATCGGTGACCAGGTGGAAGGTCAACTCATAACGGCCTCTTCCCTGCCGTTTCATGTCCACGAAGACCACGGCATAGTCGAGGAACTTCGACATGCGCTCCAAGCCTGTAAACCAGCACGTTTCCTGGTTTAGGAACTGGTTCCAATAATCTGACTCCAAGCCGAAAGAAGTCTGGTCGGCCAATAACAGTACTGCATCCAAAGTGCCGCTGCGACGCGCCAAAGTCCGCAAAGCCGCGTCAGACTCAATCATCTCCACGGGAAGGCTCGTGCGCAAATCCAGGATGAACTTTTCGAAATCGGGGTTCTTCACCTTTTTATAAATGGCCATGGGATGGTGCCCCGAAAAGGTCTGCATCCGCTTGCCGAACCATTCCCAGTTGCCCGAATGCGGGATGGCGAAAAATAGGCTCTTCTGCCGTACATACAGCGTTTCGACCACTTCGGGGTTGGTAACAGCAATATGTTGTTTAATATCATCGACCGTCATCCTCTTGAGCTTGCATGTCTCCACCACCAAATCGCAGAGGTTACGGTAAAAGCGCTTCTCAATCGCTTTAATCTCTGTCAGGTCTTTTTCGGGAAACGAACGCAACAGATTCTGCCTGACCACTTTACGGCGATAATGCGCCACATGGTAAACCATGAAGAAATAAAAATCGGAGCGCAGATACAAAAGCCAAAACGGGCTTATCGACAAGCAATAAGCCCAAAACTTCACCAACGAAAACCCGATTTTTCTCATCGTTTATCTTGGATTGTCATATAGGTCACCGGCGTGCGAGCCCCACATGTTCTCGTACTTCGTCTGGTCGACGCCTTGGTCGTAGCCCACACCATAGACGCGGGAATAAACCTCCAACTCCCAGCGCGGATTGTTGACCTCACCAATCACATCGGAATGAATCAGGTGGTAGTCATTGGTCGACTCGTCCTTCGACATGAAAACGAAGCGCTTATTATGCTGGTTGGCCACCACATAATAATGCCAAATGGTGTAAGGATAAGCATTAGGCTCGCTGGGACGTTCCACAATCTGGTCGGGCTGGCCGTATTTGAGGAAAACGTAGCCACGGTCGGAACGATAGCCGGGATACGAGGTCGTGCCAAACGACATATTGACGCGCTTCACGGCTCCGAGATAATCCTCCCAGGCCTTGGCAGGTGCCAAAGGAGCGCGCGTACTCCAGAAGTTGAACATAAACTGCTGCATGGTTTTCAAATCGTCTGACTTCACCAAACTCACGCAATAGTTGCGTTCCGCCTCGGAACAAACCGGATCCAAATACTTGATGAACTGCCGTAAGGTGTCAATGTCATCCATTTTGCTCACGAAGGTGTTGCTGATATCCACACCCGAAATGTCATCCATATCGTAGCCCACGCCGGGATTGCTGCGTTGGAAGAAGGCACTTTGGCTACAAATCAGGTTGTTGGTGCGGTCGCGCATCTCCACCACAAGGTAATAATTGCCCGAAGGCAAGTCTTTGATATCGATAGTGTTGAGCAAGACATTGGCCTTGCCTACATCGAAGCGCTTGTTGAAATTAAACTCACTCATCTTCGCCGACGACTCGCGCGACTCGATGTAGTAATTGACGAGGAACTTGCCTTCGTCATAGATTTTGTCGCTGTTGTATAGCTCGGCGTAGAACTTCAGCTTGCTGTCGGCGAGACCGTAGAACGGATACACCCTCGGCAGAAAATCGTAGCCGCTCTTAGTGCAGGCTGAGGGTTGCTCGGCCTTAGAATAGGAATCGAACAGGAGGATGTCTGAGATGGCAGGCGCGTTTTCAGGGAAGTTCACCTCAACCGTAATGGATTCGGTGGGCAAAGCCTCGCCGCTATTCAGGTCGGTGATTCCGATTTCCATCTGGTATTCGCCGTTGGGCAGCGAAAAGCGCTGTTGGTCGATGAAGGCGCCGTCAAGGTTGGATGTGTCGGTCACCACGGGGCTGTCGAGGGCGATTTTGGAGAAGTCGCACACTTTTCCGTCCTTCGAGAAGATGGTCGTGATTTCGACCGTAGCCTTGAACTGGCCTGGTTCAAATTCTTTATAAACCGCCGAGCGGCAGTCGAAGGCGATGGCGTTTTCGACAAATGGTGTCAAGCCCGGAACATCATAAACCGTAGTGGAAAGATACGGTTTCAGCATCTTCACCTGTGCCATTGCAGCAGTGGCGAAAAGCATAATCATCAGAGTTGCAAATACTTTCTTCATTTTGATTTCAAATTTTGCTACAAAAATAGTCAATCCGCGCGTATCAGAGGCCAAAAAAAGAAAAAAAATTTCGGTCCGTTTTTCGTCACCAAACGAAAAAAGTCGTACTTTTGCCGCGGAGATATGGCTGAGTGGTCGATAGCGGCGGTCTTGAAAACCGTTAAGCCGAAAGGCTTCGGGGGTTCGAATCCCTCTGTCTCCGCAAGGTTTTTGGAGAGATGCCGGAGTGGTCGATCGGGGCGGTCTCGAAAACCGTTGAACGCTTTGCGTTCCAAGGGTTCGAATCCCTTTCTCTCCGCTGATAAATCGGTATAACTTAATGATTATCAAAAAGTTGTACCGATTTTTATTTTACCCATCTACCAAAAAATCTACCGTTTTTTGCTCAATTTCTTACCTTTGAGCGCATCAGGATTAGAGGTCAAAAAAGCCGCTAATTTTTCACCATCAAAACATATTTTCCTGCCCACCCAATACGATATTCCGTTTTCTTCAAGTATCTTACTATTGACAATTTCCTGCGCCTTGGTCACCCCTACCCCAACAAACTTCGCCAAGCCACGTACACCCATGATTACGTTCACCGGCATATCATTCGTTTTTTTCTTTGAAGATTTGTCAACAAGAACCTCTTCGGAAAAAACAGCCTTGGGATGATCCTTTTTAAATTCCTTTCGGCATTCTCTAACAAACGATGCGAACAAGCGCGACGCCAATATCTCATTTATTATAGATTGTTCTTTGCTCGTAAAGCAATCAATGTTATTCCAATAACAATCTTTGATTAATTGTTTTGCGGTCGAAAAGACAATTTCAAAAGAATCGTCATCGTCATTTATACACGCAGACAAAACCTGTTGAAAATTTTCATCAAAAGGACGACCATTTGCAATAAGCAAAATATCGTAAAACTTCTCGTCAAGAGAAGCCGCCGACATGGTCTTATCTTGAATATCACAAAACGCGAGGTTTCTAAGAAAAGAAATACGCTTAAAATCATTCGTAAAATCAACTTTATCAGCCGCTCTCTGTAATGCGACAGCATCCATTGACATAAAACCATATTCCAAATCTGAATATGCACCAGATGGACAGTTCATTTTTTCAAGCATCATTTTTCTGCACTTTGGAGAAACCGATTTCAAAATATCCATCATCGATCCAACCGAAAGCCTAAACTCATTGGTCAACGGGGTTCCATCAACCAATACACTTCCTTTCTCAATGACACATTTTAGCACCGCTATTAATGGCAACAAAACTTCATTCTTAAAATAGAACGCCTTAATCTCATCCTCAAGCATAGTTGGATCAGAGCATAGCATCCTATAATATAAATCACCCTTATACACATCAAATCTACAAGACACAATTTCTTGTATTTCAGCGTAATATATTTTAATATATGCTAACACTTCTGTTTTCACCACTGTAAAATTTTTCAATTGTATCATTTTCATTGCTTTAAAGGAGAGGAGCTAGCACTCAACCAGCCCCTTCCCCTTTCATGGTTCAAAATAGTAGAATATTCCTCCAATGTAAAAGACAACATCATTGCTGTCGTCTTCTTTGTAATAGTCGCCCATTGAAAGTAACATGAGTTCGTGAAGGGTAAAAAACTCATTACAATATGGGTTAGAAAAGAACAAATATTTCCCAAATTGATCCACTACCAACCTCCACCACTCCACTGGGCGGCCATAGGCCATAATATCCTCTGGATTGGATAAAAGTTTTTTTAGGCGAGAAATCGTGTCATTGAGATACTTTCTATCTTTGGGGCATTTAAGAATTCCGTTTTCAACATCAATAATACAACCACTTGGCAAATCTTTCTTCAACTCTTCGAAAACTTCTTTGCGAGCTTCATCAAGGTCTTCCAGTTCATACAAAACAGCTTTCTTATATTCCCACCAAGGATATTTAGGCATAATTTTTCTAATCTCCTCTATTGTTATCCGTTTTTTTCGCTGGATATCCGTGCGGAATGTGCCAGAGATTTCGTCTTTCCGAAGGGAATAGAGGATAACAAAACGAGGCGGCCCATCAGCCGCCTCGTCCTCACAAGGTATGAAAAAGAGATTTACTTCAGTTTGAATGGTTTAGCGCTTGGGGGCATCAATCCGTTTCACTTGGCCGCCCACCTTGTCGCCTTTCACCTCGGCGTCACCGTAGTATCTGATGTCGCCGGAGCCGAAAATGCCGTATTCTAACGTGCCGTTCACATGGGCGACAATGTCACCGGAACCGGCAATTTCAGCATTCAAATAGTCGATGTCGCAAGCCAAGTTGATGTCGCCGGAACCGGCCACATTGGCCTCAGCCTTCTTGACTGCACCTTGCTGCACTATCAGCTCGCCCGAACCGGCCACATTGGCTTCCAACGTTTCGGCAGTAAGCTCAACACAATCGAGTGTGCCCGAGCCCGCCACATTCAGGCTGATTTCATTGGCGGCGACAGGCTGCTTGAAGAAAACATCGCCCGAACCGGCCACGTTGACTTCCATCTTCTCGTTGTTCAGCGGACTGAGCACGTTGAACGTGCCGCTGCCCGCAAGGTTGATGTTCTCCACATTCGGGGCGGTGATGTCGATGACGAATTTCGTCGCACGAAGGTTGACATTCTTGTGTTCTTTATGCTTGCTCAAAAGCAAGTCGCCTTCGTCCACCTTGATTTCAAGGTAGTCGAAGAGGTTCTCGTCCACCGTGACTGTGCAGCTGTAATTGTCTGAAACGGTGAATGTTACCGTTGCGGGCAACGCGGCTGAGATTTCATTGAAAGCGGTCACGTCGAAGTTGCGCGTGACGACGTTGCCGTCGCCTTTGATGGTTTTCCCGCCAAAGGTTTCCCCTTCGACATTGATGTTGCACGAAACAAGTGCCATGCCCATGATGGCGGCTGCGATGATTAAAAAGTGGTTTTTCATTTTTTTAAGATTTGAATTGATTTCTTGTTAGACGGATTTTGAATCAAAAAGTAACAGTTTGATGAAGTTTTTCTGTTTTTCTTCAAAGAGTTAAAACAGATAGCTGACGTTGAAAGTACCCGTACGAAGGTTGGCCTTAGGCACGCCATCCCCGACGAAGAGCGGATTGAGCTGATAGCGCCATTCCCCGCTGATCTTGAATTTTCCCATCTGGAGGCCAATGTTCCAGTCGATGCCAAATTGGTTCCGATTGATGACCAACTCCGGCATGTCTTTGACATTGGCTTTCAGGATGTAACCATAGAAACCTCCGAGACCAACAGAGAAGTCCACCCCTGCCTCACCAGCCTTGAACACGAGATTGACCGGTGCCAAAACGGATTCCTGATGATAAGGGATGTAAGCACTATATAGGTCGTTTTCATCAGGATATTTGGCGTTGAGATACTCGTATAATGCCTTGATTTCCAACGCAAAATGTTTGCCCAATCGGGTTTGAGTGGTAATGCCGGCATCAAATCCGTACCTGTTTTTGCCGTTGAAAGCGGCATTCGGGAAAGCAATGCGGCTGCTCGCAAGCGCGACGGTCGGGCCAATCTCAAACACTTTTTTCTTGCCGCCGTGAATCTCGGCAATCTTTCCCGAGGACTGCAGATCGGGTTGGTTGGCGAAGCATTCCGTCACGTCGGCCAAATAGTTCGTGATGCGGTCCATGCCTTGATAGTCAATGAGATTGGCATCATCTTCGGGCTTGTGATAAGGCGATTTCAGGCCCGTAGTGACATACAGGGTCGGCACGTTTTTCTTGGCAAAGCCCTGCGTGTCGGTGGCACCTAAAACGGAGGTCTCAAAATTGATGGCTTGGATGTCCAAATTCATCTTCTTGGCCTCGGCCTCAAGCACTTTCTTGCCATCCTTGATGGTGGCCGCGCCTTGAAGTCGGAGGGTCTTGCCCTTGTGGAGCCAACCCACCATGTCGACGCTCATCATCAGCTTGATTTTGCTGAGGTCCAGTTGCTCGGAAAGGTAGTATGACCCCAAAAGACCAATTTCCTCGGCATCGAAAGCGACCACGATGACACTGCGTTTCAGTTGGTTTTGATGGCCTTTCAGGATTCGAGCCATCTCAATGACGGTCGCGGTGCCAGAGGCGTTGTCGTCAGCACCATTGTATACCTGGCCGTTCCTGACGCCAAGGTGGTCATAATGGGCGCCGATGATGATGTACTCGTCCTTTAAAACTGGGTCGTTGCCATGAATGACGCCAACGATGTTTTTGTAAGTGTTGCCACTCCTCTCGAAAGGCTGGTAAAAACCTTCCTTGTAGTAAGGCTCCACGCCGATTTCCTCGAATTGGTTGACGATGTAACTTGCTGCTTTGGCGGCGTCTGCGCTTCCCGCACCACGTCCTCTCAAGGAATCGCTGGCGAGAGTGTAGACATGCTGGGACAAACGCTCCTGTTGCGTCGACTGTGCCCTCGCAACACAGCTCACGAAGAGCAGAAAAGCTATGATTAGGTGTTTTTGCGCATTCATAAGGCGTTTATTTTGAGAACATTATTTTTTCGCTATTGAACATTCGGGTCAGGCCCCAGACGGCGATACCAGTGTAGACCACGTTGGCGACTAAGGTAATAATAACGGGCATCCACTTCATCTCGTGGGCAAAGGTGGCGGTCATCACCTGAATGGAGTTGTAGAACGGAATCAAATAGACGGCCAAATTCTCGGGCGTACTGTTCTGGAACATAGGCATTAAACCACAAATCATCACCACCAGCATAAAAGGCATAATCATGGTTCCGGCGCTCTTGACGTCCTTGGCTATTGCCGACAGCAGGCTAATGGCCGAGGCCATGATGAGCACCGAGGCCAAAATGGTAATCAGAATGACAATGTAGTCGCTGAATGTGTAATTCAGCCCCAGCTCCACGCCCTCCGCGTCGGCCTGTATCATCCGTGGCAGCGACAAGGCAATGCCGATGAAGCTTGAAATACCGCTCAATAGCGCTATGCCGCTGAGCGACACCACCTTGCCCAATGCCAACTCGTTCCTTTTCAAGGGAGTAACGAGCAGCGTGGCGATAGTGCCGCGCTCCTTCTCGCCAGCGATGGCACTGGGTGCGATGGCCATCACGCCACTGAAGAGCATCATCAGGATGAGCATGGGGATGAGTTTCGACAATATGTTGCCCAGCACATCGTCCTGGTTAGCCATGTCGAATTGGGCTTCCACACTGTCGGCGCGGTTGATGTCGAAGCGATTGCTCAGTTGGTCTTCGTAGGCTGAAAGTGCTCCTTCCAGCATGTGGTAGACGCGAGAAGAGGCATTGTTGGCTGAGTTGTAGTAGATTTCCACATTGGGCGCCGCCGTGCCGCTTTGCGGATCGTAAGTGGCCACCATCTCGTCAAAGGACTCAGGGAAACGCACCAGCACCACGTCAAGCGCCTTGTCCTGCAATTTGTCAATATCCTCTTGTGAGACAGTCTGTTGGGACACTTTAACGGCGGGTATGCCGTCCACTATCGGTGCCACGCTCACCGGCAGATTCTCCACACACAAGGTTACTTGTTCATTAGCTCCCTCGGTGGCCATCTTTCTCATTCCGCTGCCCATGAGGCTGTACATAATGTAGATGAGCAAACCCGGCAGCAAAACTGCGGTGAACAGCATCTGTCTGTCGCCGAAGAAGCGGGCGAACTCTTTCTTTATGATTGTCAGGGTGTTGCTTTTCATTCCTCACCTCCTTTCACTTCTTTGTACATTTCGAAGAAACGGTCTTCCATCGTCATGCCGCCGCGAACCTCGTCGAGGGTGCCGCAGGCCGTCATACGCCCGTCAATGATAACTCCAACGCGGTCGCACAGTTTCTCCACGAGGCTGAAAATGTGCGTACTGAGGATGATGGTCTTACCCTCGGCACGCAGCTCTTGCAGATAGTCGGTCACGGTGCGGGCCGTCAGCACGTCGAGGCCGTTTGTCGGCTCGTCGAAGATGATTACTTCGGGGTCATGCACCAACGAGATGACCAACGACAATTTTTGCTTCATGCCAGTGGAGAGGTTGGCCACCTTCACCTCAGCGAACTTGTTGATACCGAATCGGTTGAACATGCGTTCCTTGCGCTCCTTCATCGTGGCTTCGTCCACCCCGTGCAGCTGGCTGAAGAAGTCAAACAGGTAATTGGGCGTAAAGAAGTCTTCCAATTTCAGTTCGGAGGTCAGGAAACCGATTTTGGCACGCACTTGCTCTGGCTGGCTCACGATGGAGCAGCCGTCGATGAAAGCATCGCCCTTTTGGGGTACGATGAGGGTGGCGAGCATACGCAAAGTCGTCGTCTTGCCGGCGCCGTTGGGACCGAGCAAGCCGAAAATCTCACCCTTGTTGGCAGTGAACGAAAGTTCGTCGACCGCGACAATCTGCTTTCGTTCCGTCCTTTCTATTTTCTGTTGTTTGCGCGAGAGCTGAAAGGTCTTGCTGAGGCCCTCTACGCGAAGGATTTCGTTCATGGGAAGTTACAGTTTAATTTCCTCAATTCCGATGCCCAGAAGCTTCATCTTCTTGACCACTTCGGGCAATTCCTGTTCGAGAAACTCCTCACGCATTTGCTTGAGGACGATGTTCTTGGCTTCGGGCGTGATGAAATAGCCGATGCCGCGTTTGTTGTAGATGATGCCCGCCGCCGTCATGGTCTCGTAAGAGCGCATGATGGTGTTGGGGTTCACTCCGAGTTGGATGCCGTAGTCGCGCACCGACAGGATGCGGTCGTCGGCCTTCAGCTCGCCGCGCAGAATCTGCTCATAGAGTTGTGAGCAAATCTGCAAGTATATGGGTTTGTGTGCGTTAAATTCCATGGTTTAGTATTTTTGCGTCTTGATTTTACGATAGGTGAAGTAAAGCAGCACGCCTGTAGTGATGATGCCGATAATCGTGCCCCAAATCATTCCGTTATGGGCTAAACGAATCATTTCGCCTTCAGGATAATCCTCAAGGGTTTCCAGCCATTGTTCCAGACGTCCACTCGTGAGGAAAACCAGTCCGAAAATCGTGGAAAACACGTAGGAAATGCCCAGATAGCAAGCGAAAGTCTTTCCGGTTTTGCGCTTCTTGAAAAGCATGTTACCCAGCATGAAGATGGCCGCCCATTGGATGATACCAACATAAAGCGAAATGCGTATTGCTGCAATGGGGAACACATCGTTAAAAGAGAGTTCCATATTGCCAGCTTGCACCACACCTTCTGAATTGTCCATCATGTGAACAACCTCATTAATGGTGTAGAGATGTATCGGTTTCTCGAAACCACCGAAGGGGAAGAGCGACAAAAGGGTATCCACCAAATAACCGCCAAAGAAGACGACGACAGGCGTCACGATGGCGCAATAGATGAACATGCTGACGAACTTCTCTAACGAGGAAGCGGGCAGCATGGCAAAAGCCACACCCTCACGCGAAAGGTTAGCCTTTCCATAGACCTTTTCCGGCACCATCATCATGGCCAATGCTGTCCAAGTGCAAAGCATACCAAAGCGGAAACCCGAGACGGATGACGAGCCAAACAGCAGGTTGAAAATCCAGAGGATGGCGTTCAGGCAGCAGAACACGATGAGTGAGGTGCCGTAATTGCGGATGTACATCTTGCCGTCCTTCAGCAAGAGGTTCTTGAAACGGTTGAAAGCAAATGTGTTATTCATGATTATTATCTCCTATAATTACTTGTTTGTCTGGATTGCTTCGTTCCTCGCAATGACGCAAAGCGTCAATGTCATTGCGAGCGAAGCGCGGCAATCTAAAAGATTTGTTTGATGGTTTCTTTGTTTTTCATGACGGTGTTGAACAGCACCTCGATGCTGACCTTGCTGTCTAAGCCTTCAGTGTTGCGGATGACGTTGACATAACCGCCAGGGATCATCTCGCTGTAGAGCGCGGTGTCGTCCTTCTCCGTGCCGTAGTCGAAATAGAGCTTGTCGGTGATTTCGCGGAACGAGGCCTTGAGCAGCACTTCATCATGGTCGAGGATGATGATGGGGTCGATGAGGTTTTCCACATCCTTCACCTGGTGGGTGGAGATGATGATGGTGCGGTTGTCGTTGGCGTGCTTGGCGATGACCTGACGGAAGAGGGTCTTCGAGGGGATGTCAAGGCCGTTAGTGGGTTCGTCAAGGAGCAAATAGTCCGTGTTGAGCGACAAGGCTGAGGCAATGAGGCACTTCTTCTGCTGGCCAAACGACATTTCGGCGTACTTACGCGTCGGGTCCACGTCCAATTCCTTGCAGAGTTCGAGGAAGAGGCTCTCGTCGAAGTTGGGGTAGAACACGCCCAGCTCCTTTATATTATTAATAGGTGTGCCCTCCGGTATGGCGAAGTCTTCGGAGATGAAGAAAATCTTTTGGAGGGTTTCGGGCAAGCGGTCGAAAGGTGCGATGCCGTCCACCTCGCAGGTGCCGGCGGTCGGCTTTTGCAAACCGCTAATGAGTTTCAGCAGGGAGGTCTTCCCCACTCCGTTTTCGCCAAGCAGCCCGTAGATGTTGCCATTCTCGAAGCCGAGGCTGATGTTTCTGAAGACTGGCTGAGTCTTGTAGCCGAAGTCTAAGTTGTTGATTGTAATCATCTTGTTGTATTTTTGTGTTAGTGTATTAGTTGATTAGTACGCTGCAAAAGTACAACAATTTTCATTACTGTCAAGAAAAAAGTGTGATTTTTTTGGAATTTTTTTCAAAAATTCCAAAAAATCACAACTTATTGTAATGGCAAACCAACAACTTCCCCGCCTTCGAGCGAAGGTGCATCGCTCCGCCCAAGCAATTCCTAAACACCTTGCAATCAGCGCATTGACCTGACTTCATCCATGCGCGGTCTCGGAAAGGCTGGAATCGGTTTTCCCAAACGTCTAAAAAATCGTCTTTGTAAATGTTTCCTTGCACATAGCTGCGGTCGATGTTTGGACAGGCGGAAATGGAGCCATCAATCAAGATGGAGCCGACGGTGATGCCCGCGCGACAGAAATAAAACCAGTCGCGGACCTTACGCTCGTAGGGACCAACATAGGCCTCGCAACTGAACTTGCAATCAATTTTGCCTTCCTTTCGGGTCGCAACGATGAAGTCCATCAACTGGCGGAATTGTTCATCGCTGAGTTGCAGGCTCTTGTCGGTGGCCGCACGACCAATCGGGTCGATGGTAAACAAGCGCCAGGCCTTTACCTTGTGCTCGATGAGCAGTTGTTTGATAGCTTCCAACTCGCCGAAGTTCATCGGGCTGACGCAGGTCACGATGTCGTAAGTGGGAAGGCTTTTCTCATTGGCAATCAAGTCGATGGCGCGCAGGGCGTGGTCGAAACTGCCTTGGCGTTTGCGGAAGGCATCGTGCGTGTCGCGTAACCCGTCAAGGCTGATGGTGATGCTGCACATGCCTGCATCCATCAGCTTTTTGTGCATGGCCTCGTCGTAGGCATAGCCATTGCTGACGATGCCCCAAGGAAAGCCGTGCTGCCGCAGTTGTCGCCCGCAGTCGGCCAAATCGGAACGCACCAAAGGCTCGCCTCCCGTAATGACCACCAAGATAGAATTGCGTTCAAACTTGGTTTCCAAGGGTTTAATCGCGTTCAAGAAGTCCTCGAAAGGCATGTCTTTGTAGCGCGACGAAGCCAGACAATCCGAGCCGCAGTGCTGACAGTTGAGGTTGCAGCGTTGCGTACACTCCCAAAAAAGGTAGTTCAGCTCGTGAAGCTGGGTTTCCTTTTTTCGGAAATAATTATGAAAGGCTTGGAGCATCATTACTCACTTCTTGAATTTCTTTATCCAAAATTTGACTCCAATTCATATCATTTGGTGGTCCATACTTTTTCGAACAGGCGAACATCATCGCCAAGATAGTAACGCCAGAAAACATCGCTACGCGGCGGAACCATTTATATAAGGAGTGCTTTTTCATCACAGAAAGAGTTATTGGATAGTTACCAATTTGATTCTCAAGTCTGTAAGGTCTGAATCGGAATAAACCAAGGTGTCAAAGGGCTTATAGTGCTCTTCCTCATCCTCAACCTCAATGGTCAATTGGGAAACCCTATGGATGTTGCCCCATTGTCGCATTTCAAAATATCCGTTTTCATCCGAGTCTCCAAAGTCGTGACAACCCGACCAACCATCAGCATGAAACACATGCAAATGGACGCCTGGCAAAGGCTGTCCATTAGCTTTGTCGGTCACATAACCGCTAATGTGGATTTCAACAAAGTCATCAATATCTTTCGGCGTGCCATAGCAAGCCTGCATGATAAACATCACCGTCGTGAGCGCCGAGGCTTTCATCAGCCCCCTTAACCATTTGTAGATTTTCATTGCGTCAAAATTTTTGTTGCTGCAAAAGTAGAAAGAATTGCAGCAAAAACAACGCTTTTTCAGGGCATTACAAACTTTTTCAGAATGTCAATGCTGATTATCAGTGGTTTACAAATCCGAATTACAAACTATTTTGAATGGACAAAGTGTCGCTGACGGGCAGCTCCACTTCCTCTTCATCAATAATTTCGCTTTCATCGGGCATTTCAGGCGGCATATTCGGCGAGCCGTAGCAGGCCTGCATGATGAACATCACCGTGGTCAAGGCCGAGGCTTTCAAAAGCCATCTAAAGACTTTATACGTTTTCATAACCATTTGATTTTTATTTCTTTATACTCAATAACACGCCGAGCACGACACCGAGGAATGCCGCAAACAGCACCTGAAGCGTAGGCGGCAACAGGAAGGTGATGGTGTGCGCAGGGTACCAAAACAGCGGAATGGTCTTGGCAAAAACAAATCAATATTGGATGTCCCAATTAATCTTCTTCGACAAAGCCTCACCAATCTTCAGCGGGCTACCGAAAAAGCCTTTCAGCGTTCCACCCGTCTCGGCAATGTGGATGTCGGTGATTTTGTGGAAAGTCATGAAAACCGGCGCAAACAAGGTGTTCATCAGCACGCTGACGCAGAGCGCGACGAAGAACTTGCCCCAACTGAGGCTGCCGGCAAACCATGCAGCGGCTTTCCCGTTGAGATGGAAGCCTCCATCAAGCAAGGTCACTGTTCCCGTCTTGAAAATGGTCATGGCGGAAGCAATGACCACGCCCAAAACACCCCAAACCAGCATCTTAGGCAGCAGCCCGAAGCCTTTTTTGAGGTACACGCCCTCGCGAATACGCAAAGCTAACATCTCGCCAAAAGTGCCGAGGATGGCAAACTTGAAGAAACTCATCAGCAGGCCGTGGGCTTTGGTGGTCTCATTGAACCACGTCCACGCGCCAGGGATGAATGCAAAGCCGCAAATGACAGCGGCCACAATAATTAAAGTAATCAGGTCAGTTTTTTTCATATCGTTCAGTTAATTACAATTCATCGACAAAGTGTCGGCATGATGAGTTTTTATGAAATCAGTGAGTTCCTGCTCAAACAGAGCACTGCGCGAACTAAAGAAAGCGTCCACTTTCTTCATGTCGTTGGACCATTGCGTTTCGCTCAACGGGTTCTTGAAGCGCATCGATTGTCGCCAAATCTCGTCTTTGACAAGCTCACAGTAGTCATCAAGATGGGTTTTCATCACATCGTAACGGAATGCCGTCTTGCTCAGCTCGCGGTAACGGCTGAGAAGCTGGTTTCTAAAGTTCTCATTATCAAGATAAAACACAATCATACGGCTGTCGTACTCCTTGCTGACAGCATTTTCCATCGCATTGAAACTCAAGCTTGAGAAGCATCCGTCGCCGTCATAAAAGATGAAACGGAAGGGTTCTCCCGTTTCCTTTTGCCAAATCATGACATTGTTGTGGGGCCAGTCGAGGTTGGCGGAAAAGGTCTCGAAAACCAAGTAATCCAACCAATTGGACGCGTCCAAGCGCGTAAAGGCATAAATCGAGTCTTCCAGATTGTTGATATCTGCCTTCCTCGACCAATGCATCAATTTCCACCAGTCCGTCCAATCACCGTGCTTTTGCTCGCGCCACCACTTTATCACGTTGATTTTCTCCTTGTTACAATTATAATGGTCAGCCACATAGAATTGGTCCGGCGACTCTTCCAAGGTATAAATACCCCAATACTCGCCGTTGATGAACACGATGGTTTGTCGCACCCCAAGGCAGTCTATGTCAAGGTCGGGATGCGCAGCGACACTCTGCGAGAGGTAGTCTTGTCCTCCAGTTTGGAGCCAATTGCTGCATTGGAACGGGTGCAACACTAAACGTTTGTATCCCTTTTCATAATGCTGACCGAAAAAGTCGTGCATGAAGCGCTTGTTGCTGTATTCCCTTCGAGCATAAAGCTTCATCCCCTTCTGCTGGTACCATCGCGAAGCCCCGCCATGCGTGCGCAGACCACAAATCTGGTTAATGCCGCTGTTGTCGGGTTCGTAAAACTCAAAGTTGACAACACGTTCCCACGCATAACCCGTCTTGCAATAATTGCCCGTTGTGGTTGAATCGGCGGGAACATAGGATGCCCCAGGAACAAAAATACCTGACTCATAATCAAATAGCGAAAGCGAATCGGCTGCAATAGAAAGCACGGGCAAGCCATGAAAATTGCAGCCTAATGACTTAATGAAGTAAGTGTTGGTCTCCACCTCTCCCACCCGATTCTCGTTTTCATCAAATGCCGCCGCTCGAATCACGATGGCCCTGTCCACGTCATAAGGCTTGAAGAATCGGGTCGGTATGGTGTTGATAATGGTATAAATATTTGATTTTGAATAAGTTTGCTCATCCAAAAACAAAGAATCTTGATAAAGAGTCGAACGTGAGGTCGGCGCGTCGCCATTGAAGGTGTAACGGATATGA
Source organism: uncultured Bacteroidales bacterium (assembly GCA_905233685.1). Taxonomy (GTDB): domain Bacteria; phylum Bacteroidota; class Bacteroidia; order Bacteroidales; family F082; genus Limimorpha. The sequence goes on from CAJOEZ010000032.1 coordinate 20,728, forward strand.
AGCGAATCGGCGCAATGCAACGTCAAACTAAAACTCTGCTCATAAAACCCACCGGGCGCCGAAAAAGTAACCACATCTTTCTGAGCCATCAGGAAAAACGGCCACAACAGCAAGGCGATTATTATGTGCGCAGCTTTGTTCACATTGGTTTTCTCTTTTTGTCGGCCTCTTTGTTCTGCCAATAGCGCCCCAGAAGACAAAGCAGGCACAAGCCGCAAATAATGCCGCCGAGAACGAAGCCCGTCTGGTCTTCGCCTTTGGCTTTGTAAAGGTAAATGCCGTAGCCGAAAATGGCCAAGTCCACGATGATACTCAGGACATAGCCAATGGTGCGGCTGGTCTTGTTGGTCTTCTTCAGCAGGTAATTGTCGAGCAGAAAGGTGATGACGACTAAACCAGCATAGACGAGGTAATATGTCGCTTTTTCTGTAATCATAATTATTACAATAAAGTGGAGCCTTCGACAAGCTCAGGCACCCTCAACTCTTGCAAAGGTCAAGGTCCCTGAGCCTGTCGAAGGGCCGACACTCATTTTTCAATTCGGATACGTGCATCCACGGCCGTCACATAACGCGGGTTGCCGAGCAAGGGGTTCAAATCCATCTCGGCGATTTCGGGAGCGGCCTGCACCAAGGCACTCACGCGAACCACCTGTTCGGCGTAGAGGTCGAGATTGACGCCCGCCTGACCACGCACGCCTTCCAATATCTTATAGCCCTTGAGATTCTTGAGTTTGTCGAGCACCTCGTCCTTGCTGGTGGGCACGAGCACACTCTCCACGTCCTTCAGCACCTCAATGAAGATGCCGCCCAAGCCGAAGAACACCTGATGGCCAAACTTCGGGTCACGCATGGCACCGACATACACCTCCGTGCCATCAAGCATAGGATACATCTCCACGGCGTAGGTGTCCTTGATGGCCATGAGGCGGTCAAACTCCTTGCTTACCGTATCAAAGTCTTTCACGCCAAGGGTGACGCCACCCACATCGCTCTTATGCAGCGGGCCGACGACCTTCATCACCAATGGCACATCCTTCGAGCAGCCGACCTCTTTGGCGAAGGCCAAGGCATCCTCTTTCTTGCTCACTTCCACGCTCTTCTTGCGGCTGATGCCGGCGGCATCGAGCAGTTCGTTGTAATCAGCCATTTCAAGGTAACCGTCCTTGCAGCGGTCAATGGTTCTGCGGATACGCACAACGTCGATTTCGGGTTGGTCGGCTGCTACAGCACCTTCCTGAACGTAGGCCGCAATCTCTTTCATACCGACCAAACTTGCAGCACGAACACGTTTGGCTCCAGTCACGACGCGATAGCCTCCATTCATAGGGCTGACGGTAATCGGGGTGAGCAAACCCTCCTCGCGTATGGACTCGGCCACTTCAGCCACCTCGGCCTTGTCAGGCTCGTCGGTAGGAGGCACCAAAAGCTGGTCGATAGGCAAATTCTCGATGATGCCCGACTTGGGTTTAGGCGTATTGTAGATCTTGCAGATGGCGTTGCCAAGCACACATTCCTCGGGGAAGTTGATGTTTCCCTTGGCAATGAAATCCTCAATCTCGTCTTTCACGTTGATGATGGAAGGCAGCACGGGGAAGATGGGCTTCTTGCAGGTCTTCATCTTTTGGTCGAGCAAGTCATAGACCTCTTTGTTGCTAAACAATCCAGGCGTTTTCGACAGTGTCGATGATATATCCGAGTTGTTCGGCGGTACCCGTGGCGAGGAAATCGATGGGATTGCCTACGCTTGAGCCAGCGAAGAGCTTCTCTAACAATGCCGGGCTGGCAGGGTGTTCCTTGAGCGAAGGCACCTCCATGCCGCCGTTGGAGAGGACGTCGGTGAGCATCACGGCAGGGCCGCCAGCGTGGGTGATGACAGCGCAGCGATTGCCCTTGATTTCGGGGTACATGAAGACGCCGCACACCGTGGTCAGCTCCTGACGGTTTTGGCAACGCACAATGCCCGCCTTGCGGAACAGAGCATCCACAGCGGCATCATTAGTGGCCAAAGCGCCAGTATGTGATGACGCAGCGCGGCTACCTGCTGCCGAGCCTCCTGACTTGATGGCAGCAATATGGCATCCCTTGTTGATGAGGCTGCGTGAGTGTTTCAGCAGTCGTTGCGGGTCGCCGATCTTTTCCATGTAGAGCATGATGACATGGCTCGACTTCACCGGGTCGAAGGTCTCGTCCAAATACTCCAACACGTCTTCGATGCCGAGCTGGGCGCTGTTGCCCACTGCCCACACGCTATTGAATTTCAATCCGTTACTCATGCCGTATTCCTTAATAAACACGGCTGTTGCTCCAGAGCCCGTGATGAAATCAACACCCTTGGGGTCAAGTGTCGGGATAGGGGTATCGAAACAGCCAGCGTAGTTCACATTGAGGAAGCCTGTGCAATTAGGGCCTATCAAGCTGCCGCCGACACTATTGATGGTATCGACAATATGCTTCTCTATTGCGGCGCCTTCGGCGTTCTCTTCCGAGAATCCAGCGCTGATGATGATGAAGCCCTTGCAGCCTTTCTCTTTGGCCAGCACATCAACGGTCTGGGCGCAGAACTTGGCGGCAATGCAAAGGATGGCGCATTCCACCTGCGGCAGATCTTTGACGTTGGCGTAGCATTTCACGCCTTGCACCTCGGTCTCTTTCGGGTTCACCGCGTAAATCGGGCCATTGAAAGGACTTTCCAAAAGGTTTTTCAAAGCTTTTCCACCGGGTTTGTGGATGTCTGATGATGCACCGCACACTACGATGCTTTTCGGGTCTAATAATTCTCTTGCTATCATATTAATAAGGTATAAATTGCAGAATAATTTTGCGCAAAAATATAAAAAAATGTGACTCCCAAAAGGGAATCAACCATTTTTTTGCATCCCCACCTAAAAAACAGTGCCGCAGTTTCACAACTACGACACTGAAAAAAAGCTTATATATTAACCAAATCTGAAGAGTCTTCACGACTCCTCATAACAATCTTTCAGAAAGTTGTGATCCAACACTTCCGAAATATGCATCAACTGAAAAAGGTCGATACTTTTTCTCTTGAACATTTTATATACATTCGATTTCTCACAATAAATTTGCTTGGCAAACCAAACAACAGTCCTTCCCTGCTGCTCCAATTCATCGTGGATCAAATTGCCAACGTGAACATCTTTCATTGTAAATTTCATAACAATAGCTTTTAATTTTCGCGGCAAAAATAAAAGAACGCAATAGCATGAGACAAAATGAATGTGAAAAAGACAATCAAATTTTTTAAAATAAACTATATACAATTAACTTATAATCAGAAAATTGCAAAAACAATAAAATGAAATAAAACCTTTTTCAGGACAACGCTTTAACTTCTAATTACCAATCTTTTAGGAAGCTGTACAATATGAACTGCAAATCAGACTTGCTACCAAAAATCTCGTGTAATTTCAGTGAACGTATCCAAACCGCTTGGTAAGTTTTTCCCGTCAAGGCCGCAGCCTGGGCTTCGGTGAGGCCGAGAATATACATGCAGCAATAAATCACATCAGCACGTTTCAGGCGAGGATATTGCTCGATGATACGAGCCGAAAACTTGGGAAACACCGAATCGACGGCTTGCACAAGTTGCGACAACTGATGCTCTGAAAGCACCAATTCAGGATAGGTGTTGCTGGCCTTGACATTAGCTTCGGTCACGCGGGCGACACGCTTGCATATAGGCTTGTCGTACAACAACTGAATTCGTTCGCTGAAAGGAAGGGCGTTTTCCCTACCGTTAGCCTTCTCAAGTTCAGTTTCCAAAGCATGGATTTTCTCCTCCCGAGAGCGCGACACCCTTCGCGTCGACTCGATCTCGTCCACGAGTGAGGCCTTAATCTGCTCATGCATTGCGATTTCCTCACGATGGCGTTTCTTGCGCCTTTGAATAAAAACTCTGTCTAACACAACGGTAAAAGCCAGCAAGGCTACCACCACTATGGCGAAAAACGCCACATCCTTGTTCCTCGCTTCCTTGCTTTCCGCCTTGAAATTCTCGTAAAGTGCCACCATCCTTGTCTTCTGCCCACTTTGAAGCACTTGGTTATTGTAGGAATCGGCCAAAAGACCGCCATAATAGGCCGCCTTCCCAGTGTCGCCCAAACGATTTGCCAACTCGATGATTCGGCAATACGACTTGACCGTCTGCCGGGGCAGCAACGGATAGCTGTGCTCATAGTGATACAAAGACGAATCGTATTCCTGCTTGTCGTAATGGATGTAACCCAATCCGAGATGGAGCCTGCGAATCATCCACGGGGTGTGGGCAGTCTCCAAAGCCTGATGCAGCAGGTTGATGGCCCCGTCTTTGTCGCCAGCCATCGACAAGGTCATGCCACGATGAAGTAACTCATTAAAATCCAAATAGATATCATCATCTTGAAGCAGCTCATAAATGCTGTCGGCCTGTTTGTAATACACCACACTTCTGGTACGGTTTTCCTGTGCCAACATCACATCACCCATCAGGTCGTAGTTCGAAACCATGCCTTGCAAACCGCTCACGTTCGCGAAGCACTCGTTAGAGCGTTCAAGGGTCTCCAAGGCGGCATCCCAAGCGTCATGGTTGTAGAAAAACCAGGCCAAACGGTCGTATATCAAGCCAGTAAAATACTCATATTCACTATTTTTACCTTTCAAGGAAAAGACATGCCGTTTCTTGTTTAGCCCGTCAACAATCCATAAAGCCTTCAAATAGTCGGAAAACGACTCCATATAAGTGGTTTCCTCGCTCCCCTCCACAACGGCCTTGTAATAGCAGGCGCGTGCATATTGGAAAACCAAATCCTTGTTTTTGCGCATCGCCCTCCGATTCGACATCAAAGAATCATAGAAGCCGTATGCCTCAACAACCAAGTCTCCATTCTGAACAGGACGATTATTCTGGTAATTCACCTCTGCTTTAAGAACCTGATACTCAGCAAACAAAAACTCAGACCGCTGCCGTAATGCCATTTCATTCAAGGTGTCGGCAATGCTACTGAAAACCATGAAAGCGCTGTCGGGATGGGCATCCTTTATCTCGTATACCAAACCAAAACGTGGATTCCAATCAGGCAAGGTATCATAATCCATAGTCCTTCTGCAAGAGGCTAATACACACAAAGACAATAAAATATACAATGGATACCTTTTCATTCTTAGAAAAAATAAAGTCGCAAAATTAGAAAAAAGCGGACGAACCTATTGCTCGAATAGGCCAAAAGTCAGCTTTTGTGGAAAATTAATCCAACAATTTTGGACTAAAAATCCATTTACTTCCTGAAAAAGTCGCTCTCCACGCAATCGCGCAACAGACGGTAATGCGTGCGGTTGAACAATCCCTGACTGCAAAGCACCTCGATTTCGTCCAACGACATCCACTTCACCGACTCCACCTCATCGGGCTGGAGGCGCAGCATCTCGACGGGTACGTTGCTCTTCATTAAATACAAAAAGGTGAATTTGTACTCGTAGCGCCTGATTTTCACCAACTCCAGCTCGCTTTTGGTGGCCGAAAGCCCGATTTCCTCCTTCAGCTCGCGCAGCATAGCCCGCGTGAAATCAGTCTCGCCACTCTGAACATGACCCGCCGTGGTGGCGTAGTAGTTGCCTTTCCGCGCCGCCACTTTCTGGATGAGGAACTGATTCTCGTCGTTATGGATAATCGCCGCGACAATAGGAATCTGGAAGCCACGAGGAATCGGTTGGCCCCTCTCGATGGTTTTCCCCGTGAGTTTCAGTTCCCTGTCGTACAAATCCAGTAGTTCCATATTTCGGTGGTTCGTAGAGACGCGCCATGGCACGTCTCTACAATTTTCATTTCCCAAACATGTCCTTGATGCCGCCCAACGAGCCGAGCAGGTTGGAGGCTTCATAAGGCAGATATACGGTCTTATTCTCCTGACCGCCAGCCACTTCCTTCAAGGTTTCGATGTATTTCACGGCGAGGAGGTAGTTCACCGGGTCGGCGCCACGGTCGGCAACGGCTTCGGCAATGTTGCGGATGGCGGCAGCTTCGGCCTCAGCTTGCAGCACCTTGGCTTTGGCCTCACCTTCTGCTTTCAGGATGTTGGCTTGCTTTTCAGCTTCAGCCGCGTTGATTTCGGCCTGCTTCTCACCTTCAGAGTTCAAGATTTGAGCCTGCTTCTCACCTTCTGCCTTCAAAATCTCGGCACGACGGTTACGTTCGGCTTGCATCTGGAGTTCCATGGTGCGACGGATACTTTCAGGCGGCGTAATATCCTGCAACTCAACGCGGTTTACCTTCACACCCCATTTATTTGTGGCGTCGTCAAGCACGTTACGGAGCTTCGAGTTGATGGTGTCGCGCGAGGTGAGGGTTTCGTCGAGTTCCATCTCACCGACCACGTTACGGAGCGTCGTCTGCGTGAGCTTCTCGATGGCGACAGGCAGGTTTTGAATCTCATAAACCGCCTTCATCGGGTCAACGATTTGGAAATAGAGCAGTGCGTTGATTTCGGTCATGACGTTATCCTTGGTGATAACACTCTGTTTGTCAAAGTCATACACCTGTTCACGCATGTCAATGCGCGAGGTGCGCGTCATCGTGCCGCTCTGACGGCGGACAATGGTCTCCTTGGCCTGCTCCACGATGGGCAGGATGACATTGATGCCCGCGTTCAAAGTGCGATTGTACTTGCCAAGACGCTCGACAATCATGGTTTCCGATTGGGAAACAATCTTGATGCCGCGAAGGATGTAAATCACGACGAGGGCGATTAAAACGATAAGTACGATGTTGGTAATGCTCATGATGATAGTTTTTAGTTATTTAAGTTGTTTAGTTGATTGGCTTGACGGTAACGATGATGCTGTCTAATTTGACGATTTCGACCGTTTGGCCTTGTTCGATGACGGAGCCGTCTTCGGAGACCGCTTTCCAGTCATCGCCGTCGATGGCCACGCGACCCGTATGTTGCGTTGCGTCAATGCGTTCGGAAACAACACCCTTGCGCCCCACGATGGCCTCGGCATTGGTTTTCACGTCCTTTGACTTTTTCTCAAGAAAACGCATCGCAATGGGACGCAAGAAAAGGAACGTCAGAAACGAAACGGCGGCGAAGATGACGATTTGCCATACGGCGTTTTCAACGCCCAAAACTGCGGCAAGGGCAGCGAAACCAGCTCCGATGGCGAAGCAGATGACTCCGAAACCCGCCGTGGCGATTTCGATGATGACTAAAACGATGGCGGCAATGAGCCAGATTTGATAGACTTCCATGGTATTAGATTTTACGTTGCAAATATACTACTTTTTCCATACAAAAAAAGGTTGCGTTTACAACCTTTTTTTTCAAACTCAAATCCACTTCACTAACGGGAAGTCCTGCTTGTGCGGCAGCATCTTGTTGGTGGGATACACACGGAAGGTGAAGTCGTACATGCCAGCACGGGTAGTCGGCACTTTGATGTAGTATTTCACCCAGCCGTCTCCCGAGTCGACGAGTTTCATCTCGTGGACAGCGGTAATTTCATTCACCGCACCGTTGTTCTTCTTGCCGAAGAGCAATTCCACGGCCAAATCGCCAGGCTCAAGGTCAGGCGTCAGAAGCGTTACCTCTGCGATAAACTGTTCGCCGAAGGTCAGCGGTCGCACGTCGGTGTTGGGCAAGATGAGCGATTTCACCTCAATCTTGTCCCAGTTAGCACGCACGCGGTTCTTCCATGAGAAGATTTCGAAAGCCTTCTGGTAGCGGTTGGCCCGCATCCAGTTGGTGCGCTTAATCAGCTTGTTGTAGTATTGCTCGAAATAGTCGTCCATCATGCGTTTCATCGTAAAGCGCGGCGAGATTTCGGCTAAGCACTTCTTCATGGCTGCCACCCAACCCGTTGGGATATTCAGTATGTCGCGGGTGTAATAGAGCGGAACTATCTCATTTTCAAGCGTGTTATAAATCGTTTCAGCATCCATTTCGTCCTGATATTGCTGGTCTTGATAGGTGCGCTTCTCTTGGATGGCCCAGCCGGCGCCTTCGCGGTAGCCCTCGGCCCACCAGCCGTCGAGCACGGAGAAGTTGAGCACACCGTTCATGACGGCCTTCTCACCGCTGGTGCCAGAGGCTTCGAGCGGACGTGTCGGGGTGTTGAGCCACACATCGACACAGCTCGTCAGGCGGTTGCCCAATTCCATGTCGTAGTTGCTGATAAACAGAATCTTACCGACGAACTCAGGCTTGCGCGAGATGTCCACAATCATCTTGATGAGGTCTTGGCCGGCCTTGTCGTTAGGATGCGCCTTGCCCGCAAAGAGGAAGATGACAGGACGCTGCGGATCGTTGACCAACTGTGAGAGGCGTTCCAAGTTGCTAAACAGCAGATGTGCACGTTTGTAGGTCGCGAAACGACGGGCGAAACCAACGATTAAAGCGTTCTCGTTCATGTTGTTGACCGTCTGGAGAATCAGCTTCGGGCTTTCATGACGCTGGCGCATGTCCTCCTTAATCTTCTCCGAGAGATAGGTCATCAGTTCATGCTTCAACTGCCTGCGGATGGTCCAGATGGCATCGTCCGGCACCTCTTTGATTTTCTCCCACATCTTCGTATCCGACTGGTGATCAAGGTAATCGGGACCAAAGGTGAATCTGTAAAGACGTTGCCACAGGCGGTTGCTCCAAGTGGGCAGATGCACGCCGTTAGTAACATAACCAATGTGGTTTTCCTCGGCGAAATAGCCCGGCCACAAGCTTTGGAACATCTCCCGCGACACGCGCCCGTGAATCTTACTCACGCCATTCACCTCTTGGCTGAGGTTAGTGGCCAACACGCTCATCGAGAACTTCTCGTTCGGGTCGTTGGGGTTGAAGCGACCCAAGCCCATGAAGCGTTCCCAGCTGATATTCATACGGTTAGCGTAGTGCGGCATATAGGTACGAATCAGATGTTCCTCGAAGGCATCGTGACCCGCAGGCACGGGTGTGTGCGTCGTGAACAAGGTCGAGGTCCTGACTAATTCCAGTGCGACGTCGAAGTCAAGGTTGTGCTTGGTGATGTAAACGCGCAGGCGTTCCAATCCGCTGAAGGCCGCATGACCCTCGTTGCAGTGGTAAACCGTTGGTTTCAAACCGATGGCCTCAAGCAGGCGGATACCGCCCACACCGAGGAACATCTCTTGCTTGATGCGCATTTCGCTGTCGCCGCCATAGAGCCGGCTAGTGATGCCACGGTCATCGGCCGAGTTATCATCGATGTCAGTATCAAGCAGATACAGTCCTACCCTACCCACATTGACACGCCACACCTTGGCATAGACCGAGCGACCCGGGAAGGCAATGCTCACTTTCACCCAGTCGCCGTGCTTGTCGCGGACGGGCGTCAGCGGCAGTTGCGAGAACTTCTGCGAGACATAGTCGGCACTTTGTTCGCCCGAAACGGTGATTTCCTGAGTGAAGTAGCCATAACGGTACAACAATCCGATTCCCACCATGTTGGCGTTGCTATCGGAAGCCTGTTTCATGTAGTCGCCAGCGAGGATGCCGAGGCCTCCAGAGTAGATTTTCAGGCATTTCATCAAGCCGTATTCCATGCTGAAATAAGCGATGAGGTCCTTTTGCTTCGTGGGCTGCGACATATACTCCTTGAACTGGTCATACACCTTGTTTAATCTGGTGATGAAACCCTCGTTTTTCTCCAAATCCTCAATCTGTTCCACCGAAAGACCTGTCATCAATGCGACGGGGTTCTGTTCCGTGGTCTTCCATGCCTCCGCGTCAATAGACTCGAACAGCTCGATAGCATCCACGTTCCAGCTCCACCAAACATTGTTAGCCAGTTCCTGAAGTTTTTGCATTTCAGTGGAATAGACAGGCTTCACCAAGACCTTCTTCCAACTCGGAGTATCGTTTTTCTGGTAAATCACCTCGTGCATCAACTCAGCGTAAGGCACAGGCTCAATCATGTAATGGCGGGCTCCCGATTTCTCGAGCGCTATGTCCCATGCTTCTTGGTAACTGACAATCAAGTCTTTCCAAAGCAGCTTTTCGGCCACTTGCAAGGCGGCTTCCGAGATTTTCTCCATACCCTTGTCGGTCAGCGACAAGAACTTGCGCAAGGCTGCAACAATCTCGTCAATCACCTTATTATTATCGCCCACCTGACGCGACACCACGGTTACGGCCTCGTTGCCTTTGCATTCCTGCAACACGAACTTGCCGAAGCCGGAGACATCGGAAGTCAAGGTCGGGATGCCCAAAGCCACACTCTCAAGCGGGGTATAGCCCCACGGCTCATAGTACGACGGGAACACCGAGAAATCAAAGGCAGCAAGGAACTCGGAATAGGTCAGGTTGAAAATGCCGTCGTCGCCATTGAGGTAAGCCGGCACGAACATCACCTTCACTTTGTCTTTGGCATCGTTCTGCAAGCCAGAATTACGTAAGGTGTTCAAAATCGCATCGTTCTCATATTCAAAGATATGGTGCGTGGCCGGAAAGTCAGTGTGACCCATAATGGCGTTGGAGCCGTCCAAGCGGTGCTGCAAATCTTTGGAAGGACCAGCGATATTGCCCGGCACGGCAATCACGCCGACCACCGTACGCGGCAGGTTTTTGTCCTCGTTCAGGCGGCGCAAAGCCTCAATGAAGAGGTCTATACCCTTGTTTTTGAACTCATAACGTCCGCTGTTGAGCACCATCAGGCAGTTGGGATCAATGGCCTCGCCACATAAAGTCTCGACAATTTTCAGAATCTGCGCCCTGGTGGCTTTGCGCTTCTCAGCATAAGCTTTCTTGTCTTGCCTGAAGGTATGGTCGATGCCGTTCTTGGTCACCACATCAGGTTTGCGGTAGAGGAACTGCTCGCATTCCAGCGCCGTGATGTCGCTCACCGTCGTGAAAACATCGGCGTTCTTGGCGGCCTTCTGCTCCATGGACTGCTGCGAGACCACGTTGAACTGCATGGCCATCACCGAAGGCAGGTAAGTCTTCAAGTTGTCGTAAAGCGGTAGTCCGTTGCCCGAAATGGCACGGCCAAGATAAGTGGCATGGGTAGTGAACGCCGTGGCAATCTGCGGACAATGCTCCTTCAAATACAGCACGCCCGAGCCAGTCATCCACTCGTGGAACTGCGCCACGATATTGATGGTTTGGGGCAGGTTGAAGTTGACGAAACTCTCAATCACCTGACCGGCGGCATAGCCGAAAAGCACCGGCTCGATATAGTCCCACTGGCCACGAATGCTGTCGAGCTCGTATTGCTCCCACAGGTGACCGAGGATTTCGTTCTTGGTCTGGTAGAGCGGCGTGTAGTCCACCAAGATGGCGATGGGGCTACTCTCAATCTTCCAGCGACCGATACGGAACTTCAGGCCTTGCGCCAAAGCCCTTTCGCGCCATTCGGGAAAGAGGTCGTTGTCCTCGACAAAATACAATGTCTCGTGTGATTCCTTCACCACATCAGGACCTATTGTAATATAATGGTCGTCAAGTAGTTGACGCATCTCATTTGACTTCGTGGAAAGCACGGTGTAGATACCGCCCACCATGTTGCACACTTCCCAACTGGTTTCAAAAAGATATTCGGGGGTTTTCATTCTGTATTTATTTGAAATTCAAGATTTAAAGATTTAAAGATTTAAAGATTCAAGATTCACACAATCATTCGGCTTTCACTTTCCGCTTCGACAACTTCGTCACCCGATCAGCGAAGTCAGTCAGCACATTCATGTAATTGACATACGCGTCATACGGTGAGGCGTAATGGTTGAAGTACTTATGCACCACGCCGTCGGAGAGCCACTTCGTACACATGTAATAGAAATGGTCGGAGGTCTGGAGCAGCGTCCAGTCTTGCTGCAATTCCTCGTCCTTGATGCGGTGCACCTTGGCATTCAAGTCGTACAAGGCACGATAGGCATCGTCCTGCAAAGGATTGCCGAGCCAGGCCGTAAGGTCGCGCTCCTCATCGCTCCACGACAGCACATTGGGCACATTGACGGCACTCACTGGCTGCAAGGTCTTGGCCAGCTCCTGAGGCGTGGCAAACTTGAACTTACTGCCTTTCAAAATGGCCTCGGGCAGGCGCTCCATGAAGTCGAAAATGCCCGTTTCCGCTTTCTGGTGCTCGCCGAAGGTCTCATAGTCCATGAAGATGTTGACCACTTCCTCGTCCTCCGGCAAGGCGTTGAGCCAGCTCACAAAGTCCTCTGTGCGGAAACCATCCTGCACGAAGCGGAAGGCAATCTCATCGCTGAACTTAAAGTTGCGCAGCAGCACCTTCAGCTTCGGGTTGATGGCGTTGGCATACATATAGTTGGGACTCTTCCAGCCCAAGATGTGCTTTGCGCCTTCGGTGAGCATAAGATTATAGCCCATGTCGGCCACGGCAGCCCCGATTTCGTCGCTGTATATCAACTCCGTGTTGCGGAAAGTCTTGGGAGTGACACCAAACACTTCCTTCATCTTGTGCTTGTGGGCCGTCACCTGACGTTTGAACTCGTCGGGATTGTTCAATGAAGCCAACGAGTGGGCGTAGGTCTCGGAAAGCACCTCCACCTTGCCCGTCGCGACCAATTTCTGGAAACTTTCAAGCACATCGGGCGCGAATTGCTCCATCTGCTCAATGACAACACCAGAGAACGAAAACGCGAATTTCACCTTGTCGCCAAACTTCTCGATTTGACGCATCAACAGCTCGTTCATGGGCAGGTAGCACTTCTCCGCCACACGCCTCATAATCATGCGGTTGCTGTAGTCGTCATAGTAATAATGTTTCTTCCCGATCTTGGAAATAGAAACAGATTGATTTGCTCATATTGTATGTTTTTTATTATTCGACAATTAAACTACCGACTCATAAACTGCCTTAATCTTTTTGGCGGCGGCTTCCCACTTGAGGCTGTCCACCTCGTCCTTGCCTTCGTCCTTGAAGCAGTTAGCCAAGGGCTTGTAGTGGCAGAGACCGTAAATAGCATCGGCCAAACCGTTGATGTCCCAGAAATCAACCTTCAAAGCGTGCTTCACCACCTCGGAAACGCCCGACTGCTTGCTGATGACCACCGGCACGTTGAGGCGCATGGCCTCCAACGGAACGATACCAAAAGGCTCTGATATTGAAGGCATTACAAACACATCGGTCATGGCGAACATCTGGTCGACGGCATCGCCTTTCAGGAAGCCCGTGAAATGGAAGCAATTGCCCATGCCAAGTTGCGCCACGCGGCGAATCATACCTTCCAGCATGTCGCCAGTGCCTGCCATCACGAAATGGATGCTCGGGTCGACTTGATGAATCTTGTAGGCTGCCTCGATAAAGTACTCAGGGCCTTTCTGATAAGTGATTCTTCCGAGGAAGGTCACCACTTTCGCATCCAAACCACTGCGCTCATACTCCGACTTGGGTTTGTCGTTGGGTTCAACAGCGTTGTGTACCGTCACGACCTTGTTCGGGTCAATGCCGTATTTGTTGATGACGATATTTCGTGTCAGGTTGCTCACTGTAATGACACGGTCGGCGGCTTCCATGCCCCTGCGCTCGATGGCATACACATCCCTGTTGATGTTCTCTCCAGAACGGTCGAACTCTGTGGCGTGCATGTGTACCACAAGCGGTTTGCCCGTGGTTTCTTTTGCCGCAATACCAGCAGAATAAGTCAGCCAGTCGTGGGCGTGGATGACATCGAAATCATATTTCGTAGCTATTGACGAGCCTATCAAGGCATAACGCGCCACTTCCTCCATCAGGTTCATGCCGTATTTTCCCGAAAACTGGTAATTGCGAGCAAACACCGAGCCGCTACGGTTGAAGTTTTCCACCACATGGCGGTCGCGTTCCAGCACATTCGCGAAATCCTCTGGACCGACATACGGGATGATGTTAGAGCCAATTTCCATATACTGCACGCGCTCCCAATAACTTCTGTCTTTCTCGTGGTCGATGTCGATGGTCACGTCGCTGGCATTGAGCAGACGCACATTGGTCTCGTCCTCGTCGCCGTAGGCACGCGGCACCACGAAAAGCACGTCCACATCGTTCTTGGCCAAGCCTTTGGTCATACCGAAGCAAGCCGTTCCGAGGCCGCCGGTAATATGGGGCGGGAACTCCCACCCAAACATCAGGACTCTCATTTTGAGCCTCCTTTCTTATTTAATTCTTCAATCAGGTAATGCAGGTAAAGCAAGGCACCCACACTCGTCGATTGCGAGATGCAACCACGCGCTTCATGAGGTGGATTGCCGTCGTAAATCTCTGAAATTGTTCCAATTCCGTTATCTTTGATAGCATTTTCAAAGTCCTTGTACAAATCTTCAAGATAAGGCAACGAAGTCTTCCCGAACAATTTCACTGACAAATCGGCGTAAAACATGATTAACCAAGGAAATGCCGTACCATTATGGTAAGCACGTTCACGCTCGCTATGGTTGCCGATACTAATACCCTTATAACCTTCGTCATTAGGCGAAAGTGATCGTATACCTCTGGTAGTCAGCAACTCGGAATGAGCGATGTCGAAAGCGCGTTTCTGCATGGTTTCCGTCATCGGAGTATAGGGCAAAGCCGCCGCAATCATCATGTTGGGACGCACCTGCGTGTTTTTCTCGTTGCTGTTCACATAGTCATAGAAGCTGTTGGTCACCTTATTAATAAAGGTGTCGGCAAACGAGGCTTTCACCTTGTCGGCCAGAGCCTGCCATTGCTGAAGCAGCTTACTCTTCGGTTCGGCTTCCTTCAGCAATTCCACGGCATAACACAAAGCATTATACCACAAAGCGTTGACTTCAATTGCCAATCCTGTTCTCGGTGTCCAAGGTCTGCCTTGTGCGAAAACGTTCATCCAAGTCAGGGCCAAGTCGCGATTACCGGCATAGAGCAAGCCGTTGTCCAAAATATGAACATTGAATTCCGCTCCCTCAATGAAGCTCTCCAAGATGGTCGTCAGCGGTTTCTTGTATTTCTTCCAAATGTCCTTCTTGTCCTTGCCGAGCATCTTCTCGTAGAGTTGCAGCACATAGAAGAACCACAACGGCGAGTCTACTGCCGTGAAATACAGACTCTTTTGATAGTAACGGTGTGGGAAGAACGGGCCTTGCATCCTCGAAATAAGATAATCGAGAGCCGCCGTAAAGGTCTTTTCGTCGCCTTGCGCCAAAGCGACACCTGGCAAAGCAAGGAAAGTGTCGCGGCTGCAACTTCCAAACCACGGGAAACCTGCCCAAAGGCGTGTGCCTTTTTCATCGTGAATGATGAATTGGTCAGCGGCCTTTACAAGACATTCCTCATAGCTATGCTGGGGCAGCAGTCTCTTCACCTCCGCCTCGCACTGACGTTTGATGGCTGCAGGGTTCTGTTCCTCCAAACTGACCGAAAGAATCACCGTGTCGCCTTGTTTCATCTGCAACTCAAAGAAACCAGGAACAAACTGATCCTCTGCGGCATCGTAACCGCGTTCCTGCTCGCGGATGTAGAACATGTTGTAATACCAATGCGGCACATGCGTGTATTCGGCCGCACGCGAAAACTGCAAATAGAGC
>CAJOEZ010000033.1 GCA_905233685.1 uncultured Bacteroidales bacterium
GAACAATCGTGATAATTTATTATCAATCTAAACAAACAAGAAAATAAAACAAATAATTGAAATTCAGTTGGTTATGACTAACCATTTACCAATAGCAATCGGAACGAATAATAACGAGGCAAATACAAAGTCATCCCAACCGGATCACGATTTATTCAAAATCCCTAACTTGTAAATCAACGAGTTAGGGATTCTTTTTTGTAAACTCGTTTCCTGTTTTTGAATTATCGTCCAAAACCATCACAATTGTTATTCGGAATTCTTCACTATTTCCGAATTCTGTTTATTTTTGCGGTTCATTTCGAAATGCACATCACTCATGAAAAAACTCAACCTTACCTTTTTATTAATGCTTGCCGTAACGCTCTGTGCCTCAGCACAAAGCATTACGCACACGTATCATTTCAGCAAGCCTGAAGTAAACCAAGTCAATGAATATCAAATGATTTCGTTTGAGAAATGTGTTTCAAATGGAACCGTTGGTGAGCCGCTGTTGCCATGGCAGAGCGTCAGCCTGATGCTGCCACAAAACACCGAAGCCACTGCCCTCCGTGTGACACTCAGCGACTTCACGGAGATTGAGGGGCAATTCAACCTCATGCCTACTCAAAGGCCGCGGCCCATTTCGGACGACAGCCCCGTCGTTTTTGAGAAAAACGAGGCATTGTACTGCTCCAACGAGGCTTATCCGAACAAGGAATTCAACACAGTCAGCACCCAAGTGCTCAACGGGGTTTCCTTTGCTTTCGGCGGTTTTACGCCTGTGAGATACAAACCCGCTTCGGGTCAGGTCAGTTATGCCAAAACCGTAACTGTAACCGTTGAGTATCAGGCCTCTCGCGCCGACCACAGCCGAAAGCTTTGGCTGCGTCCAGAGACGAGAAACAGCATCAACCGCCTTGCTCAAAATGCCGAACTTTTAGACACTTACGCCCGCCGCGACGATGCTCTGCCGAGTTATGAAATGCTACTTATCACACCACAGAACTACGTGGAGAGCTTTGACGATTATGTGGCGCTTTACGCAGGTCGTGGCATCCGCGTCCATGTCGTTGCGCTTCAGAACATTTACTCCGCCATGCAAGGCCGCGACAACAAGGAAAAGATCCGCAACTACATCATTGATGAATACGAAAAAAACGGCATTTCAATGGTGCTTCTTGGCGGTGATGTTAATATGGTGCCCCACCGCAGTTTGTGGTGCTTTGCCCAAGAAGGGTATGAGGATCAAGTGCCTTCTGACAGCTATTATGCCTGCTTGGACGGCACCTTGAACGACGACGGCGACAACAAATGGGGCGAAGTCGGCGAGGACGATCTGCTGCCCGAGCTATCCATCGCCCGTCTGCCATTCAACAACGCCTACCAGCTTGAAACTATCCTTTCCAAAACCTTCAGCTACTTGACCTCACCCGTTTTGGGCGAGTTCCGCAAGCCTATCCTCGCGGGTGAACATCTCGGCGACGGTGTGTATGCCAGCATGGACCTTGAACGCCTCATCGGCGAAGTCAATTTCAACGGCTACACGACTTATGGTTATCCCGAAGACTATGATTTTGTGCGCGTTTACGAGACACCCACACATTGGTGGAATCCCGACGAATTGACCGATGCCATCAACAATGGCACGCAATATGTGAACCACTTTGGCCATGCCAACACAAGCTATGTAGCGGGCTGGAGCAACTGGGACATCACGCCGAACTTTTTTGAAGGTGCCAATGGCGAAGACCATAACTATTTCATTTTCAAAAGCCAAGGCTGTATCTGCGGTGACTTTGCCGATGACTGCATCTTGGAACGTTTGGTCGTGAACGAGACTGGAGCTGTGGCCGCCATCGGCAACTCACGCTATGGCTGGTATAGCCAAATGGGCGACGGTCCTTCGGCACATTACCACCGCGAGCTCATCGATGCTTATAACCACGAACGCTTGGCAGGCCTCGGTGCGGCTTTGAAAGAGTGTAAGATACAAACCTCACCCTTCATCACCATGGACGGTGAGATTGGCGTGTTGCGCTGGTGCTTCTATGCCCTTAATGCTTTTGGCGACGTTGGCCTCAGTGCCTGGTTTGACGAGCCTTTCACGCCTAATGTCGACTGCGCCACTACTCTACCCGTGGGCACCAATCGCCTCCCCGTCACCGTGAAGGATGAAAACGGAAACGGTGTTTACAACTTTGAATGTCGACTGTACAAAGGCGACGAACTCATTGCCATGGCCACCACCGATGCTGACGGCGAGGCAGAACTGCGTTTTGCTGCCGTCAATAACAACGATGTCCTTGACCTCTACATCACGGGCATGAACGGCTGGCCGCAGCACCTTGAACTCGGCTTCGACAACACCAACTGCGCCCATGTGCTTTTCGACAGTTATGTCCTTAACGACCATGATGGTCAGGTGGACTTTGACGAGAGCCAGAGCATCAACATGACCTTCCGCAATGTAGGCAACCTCAGCGCCAATGATGTGAACGCCGTTTTGAGTTGCGAGACACCTTATATTAATATTACCCAGAACTCCGCTATAGTGGGGAACGTGGACTCCTACGGCACCGTGAACCTTGACAACGCCTTTACTTTCACCGTCAGCGACGATGTGCCAGACCAAACTGAGGTCATCTTCACCTTGACCTGCACCGACGGCAGCGAGACTTGGATAAGCTCTTTTGAGATGCTCCTCAACGCTCCCGATTTCGGTCCTATCGCCACCGTTTTGGAGGAAGTGGAGGGCAACGGCAACGGCCATGCCGATAGCGGCGAGACCCTCATGTTGCACTTTACGGGCAAAAACACAGGCCACAGCCTTGCGCCCAACACCGTTTTCGCTGTATTCTGCTCCGCGCCCGAAATCCTGTTTGACCAACAATTCTTCCCCATCGGCAATCTGGCCGTTGACAGTACTTTCAGCGTCGACTTCACTTTGAGCATTGCCGAAGCGAGAGATGCCACGGCCTATGAGCTGATATTGGCCACTTATTCCGGTAATTATGTCGTTAAAGACTCTTATTTTGTTAATGTGGCGAGTCTTGCTGAAGATTTCGAGACCGGCGACTTCACCCAATTCGACTGGCAGTTTGAAGGCGAAGGCGGTTGGGAAATCGTCTCCGAGGGTGCTTACGAAGGTCAATACTGCGCCCACACCACGCCGATGGGTCACAGCAGCCAAGCCATGATGCGTCTCGAATACGATTTCGCCTGCGACAACGAGATCAGTTTCTACGTGCGAACCTCCACCGAGACGGGCTACGACTTCCTCGTGTTCTATGTCGACGGCGAGCGCATGGGCCGCTGGGCGGGCGAAACCGACTGGACTTTGGCTCATTACATGATTTCCCAAGGTAGACACCAACTCACTTGGGCTTACGAGAAAGACGGCGGTGCCATAGGCGGACAAGACTGCGTTTGGGTGGATTACATCGTGCTGCCGCCTGCGGAGGTTGTTCTTGATGTGGATGAAGACGGCCCTTCGACAAGCTCAGGAACCTTAGCGATTTATCCCAATCCCTCAAACGGCGACTTCACCGTGGCCTTGCACCAGACCTCACAAATCAGCGTGTTCAATGCCATGGGACAGCTGCTCCTCAACCTCAATGAGGTAAGCGGTATGCAGCATCTCCATTTGAGCGAGGCAGGCGTTTATTTTGTTCACGTTAGCGATGGGAATAGCGTCGAGGTGAGGAAAGTTGTTGTAAAGTGATCCAACAACTAGAAAAATCAGCCCACTTGAAGGATTTCAGGCGGGCTGGTTTCGTTATTCAATAATACTCGATGTAATTCGAATGAGCCATCCGTCTTTTTTCTTTTCGGCAACATAATCATTACTCCAAAACCATCCACCGACATCGAACACATAGGCATCCGCCACGTTGTCAACCTTGAACAAAGGCGAGAAAGAAATGTTACTCCTCTCACCCAAAAACTTGTCTTTTGTACACTCAAATTCATCTTCTGTCAAAAAAACAACCCTTTCTTTGGTTGGTTGACAAGCCAAAAATTCGGGGTCATCGGTAACAATCAGTATCGTTCTCGTAGTATCAGTCACATAATGCGGTGCAGGAACCTCTGAAAACGGTATGATTTCACATTCATCTTCATCCCAAAAATGATGCGCCCGAGGGTCTTCATTGAGGACGGCCTCGTATATCAAGGTTTTTTCGGTACGGGGAAGATTAAATCGAGGGTTCATATCCAAATTGTCGGTGATGCCATCGCCGTCGGTGTCAGGATTGTTCAAATCGGTACGAAGTCTTGTTTCCATAATATCAGTCAAGCCGTCGCCATCGGAGTCTTTGGCCAGTGTTTCCAAATCAAAGGTCAATAGCAATCCGTCCTGAACCAATTCATACCGAACATAACCGTATAGTTTTGGATCGGAAGCCTTCCTCATCAAACATGCCTCTATCTGCATGTCACCATTGGAATTGATGAGAGGGTACTTCGAATACCATTTGACATACAAAGGCCTTTCTTGGACTACACCAGTATAGTAATATGACCACGTTTTTCCTTTGTCTGTTGAATAGGCAATCCAAATCTGAAACTCACTTCCCCAATACACAAATGCATCAACATTATCTTTCCTCTCATATTTCAGAATTTGTTCTCTGTCAATCTTTCCGATGTATTGAGGCTCATGATAAAAAATGTCAAAGTTAACATGGCGAGGGTCGGCTGCTGTGTCCATATATCTTTTCACTCGCTCCTGACCAACTTCCCAAAGGGAATCTCTGTATGGCGTATGGAATTCTTTTTGTTCATCATAAGGAGTAAAGTCCTCGATTTCCTTAAACTCGAAAAACTTATTTTTATAACTTTTCACTTCTGCACTATCCATAGGTTTGTAAGGGACATAATCCCATTCCTCGTCCTCATCAACATGGTAATACGCTTTCTGTTCCGTACTTTTATACCTCGTCATAAATTCATTGTACTGCTCGTCGAATTCATCGTATTCGGTTTTGTCTTTCATCTTACATCCATAAATCGTTGAAGCCAACAGGAGCAGCAACAAACACATATACTTTTTCATGGGATTAATGTTTTTAGACTGGTAATTCTTTTTCTTTGAAAACGAAAATATTGCATCAATATTTCGTCTGTTTTGCGGAAATGTGTACTTTTGCCCATCAAATCTAAGATTCAACGAAATTAAATCATTATTGCAAAATGAGTACAGCAACATTAACAAATCTACTTGAATACTTGTATGCGACGCTTACGCCAAACAACATGAAATGGTTAGGTGAGCATTTGATTGAACACGCCGAGAAAGAAGAAGTAATACCTGTTTACACAAGGGAAGAACTTATCCAAATGGCGGAATTGGGACGCAAGCAAATTGAAGAAGGACACTACTTCACTACAGAGGAAGTTCTTGCAGCATGTGAAAAAGAAGAAATGGTACTATCATGAATGTTATTTGGTCTCCATCGGCATCAGAGGCTTTAGTAAAAACCGCCGTCTATATTCGGAAAGAATTCGGATCCAAATCAAAAAAGCTCTTTTTGAATGAAATCAAACATACTGCAAAATTACTCAAAGACTACCCTAACCTTGGAATAGTTGAGCCTTTGTTAGAAGGTACACCAGTTCTATACCGAAGCATTGTTGTGAATCAATTGAACAAAATAGTGTATTTTATAAATGAACAAACAATTGAAATTGTCGCTTTGTGGGACACTCGAAGCGAGCCTGAAGCACAGACCGAAAAACTAAAAAGAGAAAACTAAACATAATTATTCAATGAAAAAAATAAGTGTAATCATTATCAGCCTGATGGTCACTCTGTTCGCTTCGGCGCAGACCATCGAGAAGGCCTATTACTTCGGTCAGCCGAAAGTCAGCCAGATTCAAGGCTATGACCAAATTCAGTTCGCCAACTGTATGCAGAGCGCCCTCAAAGGTCAGCCCTCGCTGCCGTGGCAAAGCGTCAGTCTGATGCTGCCGCAAGGCCAGGAAGCCGTTGCCATCGAAGTGGAACTTTCTGATTTCCAAACGATGGAAGGCAACTTCAGCCTCTATCCCTACCAGTCGGCCCTCACCTACTCTGACCCCGTGCGCCGTCAGTTTGAGAAAGATGAGACCCTCTATGCTTCGAAAAGTGTCTATCCCGTTCAAAACTATGGCAAACTCAGCACGCAGTACATGAACGGTATCGGCTTCGCGTTCAGCGCTTTCACGCCCGTGCAATACATTCCCGCCACTGGTGAAGTGATGTATGCGACCAAGGCCACCGTCAAAATCAAGACGGCTGCCGCTAAGACCGATCAAACGCGCAAACTCTGGCTCAATGGCAACAACGCCGAGCGTGCCAAGAAACTTGCCCAAAATCCCGAGATGCTGCAGACCTACAACAGCAAGGGCCGCAGCATGGGCGGCTACGACTTGCTTGTGGTCACCAAACAGCAGTATGTCAGCGCTTTCAATGATTATATTGCTTTCTATCGGGCTCGCGGCCTCCGCACCCAAGTCTTTGACATTGAGACCATTCTCAGCACCATGGAAGGTCGCGACGACCCTGAAAAGTTGCGCAATTTCATCATTCAAGAATACGAGAACAACGGTATTATGATGGTGAACCTTGCCGGCGACGTGCCACATATCCCCTATCGTGGCCTTTACTGCTTTGCAGACAGCGGCAGCGGTTACGAGGACAACGACATTCCTGCTGACCTCTATTATGCTGCTTTAGACGGTGACTGGAACGACGACGGCGACAACCGCTGGGGTGAAATCGGCGAGGACGACCTTCTGCCTGAAATCGGCATTGGACGTATGTGCTTCAACAGCCAAAACGAGCTGAACAACATGCTCCACAAGTCCATGACCTATCAGACCGAACCCGTTTTGGGAGAGTTCCGCAAGGTCATCATGGCGGGCGAGCACCTGTACGATTATCCTCTTAGCAATGGAAGCCAGTACCTTGAACTGCTCATCGGCACTCACGACGACAACGGCTACACCACCACGGGTATTCCTGAAGACTATGATTTCACGCGTCTTTACGAAGAGGAAGGCAACTGGAACGGCTGGCTACTGCGCAATGCCATCAACCAAGGCACACAATATGTCCACCACGACGGTCACGCCAACACGGGTTATGTGGCAGGCTGGATGAATGGCGATATCACCGACGAAAACTTCAGCGGTGCCAACGGCGTAGACCACAACTACACCTTCTTCCACACTTCGGGCTGCATCTGCGGCGACTTCAGCTCCAGCTGCATCCTCGAAAAAATGACCAAAATCGCCAACTTCGCCGTGGCTACCTTCGGCAACTCACGCTACGGTTGGTTCAACGAAGGCCAAACCGAAGGCCCTGCCATTCACCTCCACCGCGAGACGGAAGACGCATATTACCACGACCGCATCCCATACGGCGGCATGGCCCTGAGAGAAGGTAAAATCGAGACCGCGCCGTGGGTCAATGCACCTGGCCAATGGGAAGAAGGCGCCTTGCGCTGGAACTTCTACGACCTCAACATGATGGGCGATGTGGCATGCAGCCCTTGGCACGACGAGCCGTTTGAGCCTAAGGTAAACTACTCGATAGACAACTCTTCTCCCACAAACATTCCTACAATGGATGTCAACGTGGCCGACAACCAAGGCAACGGACTGAAGAACTTCCGCTGCACTCTCTTCGACAGTGAAGGGTTGCTTGGCGTGGCTTATACCGACGAAATGGGCAATGCCACCCTCGTCTTCGACGAATCCGTTGTGCTGGCCGACGGCATGAAACTCATCGTCACCGGTTGCGATGCTTGGCCGCAGATGATAACCATTGATCTTGACGCCACCGAAGAGAACTCGCTTCACAACATGGCCATTTATCCCAACCCCAACAAGGGTCAGTTCACTCTCAGCCTGCCTGAGGAAAATTGCGACATCATGATTTTCAACAGTTTGGGACAACAAGTGTTCAGTCAAAGCCAAGTCAAGGGCCTGACCAAACTCAACCTTGAAAACTTGAACAGCGGCGTGTATTTTGTCACGGTAAGGTCGGCATCCAACGCAAGCACTTTGAAGTTCATATACGAATAATGGACGTCAACGTCATTTTATTATGGCAAAAGCCCCGGGGCATCTGTCTCGGGGCTTTTGTTGTCATAAAGTTCAACTATTATGGACGATACTGATACGCTCCCAAATCGGGCATCCCGACGCGCGAAACGCCGTCCAAGTCGTAAGGCACTTCATTGCCGAACAGCGGATTGCCCACGCCGATGACAGGCGAAGCGATGCTGTCGATGTGGAGGTCGTTGGTTCGGGTGTTGGCGAAATAGGGCTCCAGATTGAACAAACAATGGCTGAAACCCGCCGTCGCATTGGCGTACTTCTCCGTTTTGATTAGGCAGTGGTCGAAACGGAAGGTGGAATCGGCATCAGGGCCAAACGCCGTGACAAATTCGTCTTTTTCGGTTCCGTAAACAATGCAATTATCGACTTCCATGTTGAACGGATAGTAGAAAATCTCCTGGGTTTGGCCGTCCTTGGCACGGTTGAGCACGGTCAAGGCGGTACTGTTTTTGTGTTCGTTGCCGCTCCAATAATTGGCGATGGTTCCGTGTACAAAGCGGTAGTCGCCGCCAAAGGCCCACACGTTGCCCATGCCGCAGTTGGCAATCATAAAGTTCTTTGCCTCAACGGGGTAAAGGACGGAATATAGCCCGTAGGCACTCATGTTTTCGATGACGGTGTTGTCGATGCGCAAGGCGCATTCCGTGACTTTTAACATCGATTGGCAACTCAGTCCAACGGTGCCATTGCGGATGTTGGCGTGGCTGATGCGGTGGTCGGCACCGGCGCGACCGTCCAAAAGCAGAATTTGCTCCCATTGGCCGGGCGTGTCCTTGTAATAGGCCTCCAAGCGGTCGCCTTGGATGACGACAGGATTCTCCGCCGTGCCGTCGATGATGAGTTGGCCGTCGCTCCACGAGAGGATACCGCTGCCTTGATGGCAATAGACCTTAGTGCCTGCCTCGATTCTCAAAGTTCCGTAACTATTGATGAGGGCGCACCCGTAAATGACATAAGGCAGTTCAGGAGTCCAGACGGTGGTTTCGAGGCTGTCGGCCACGATTTTATACTTGCCTTGAATGGCGCTTGTCACCTTGTCGCCGACGATGTAAATGGCGTTTTGTCCCCATGCCAAAAGTTTGATTTTCTGAATGTTGCCATTTGTTACAAATTCCAGTTCGTCCTCTACGACAAACGGCGAGTTGAGGTCGTTCGGATTGATGGTGACACGCATAAAGGAATAAAGGCTGTCTTTAGCGGGGATGATTTTGTCGTAAAACTCAATGGCGTTTTCTCCGTCAAGGTTGATGCGGAAAGGAGACTCCTCACCACCCACGAGACGTATGGAGCTGATTTTAAGGTCATCGCTATACGGGTTGTAAACCATCAGATGATGGGTAGCCGAACCTAATGTGGTAAAAACTGTGTCGAACAAGACGGTATCCGTTGAAAACGAGAGCTTTAGATTCGAATCCGGATTGATGGGGTTGACTTTTTTGCACGAGTATCCGAGGAGCAGAAAAGCCGAAAGTATGAGGAGGCAGTAGCGCTTTTTCATGACCAAGATTTTAAAATGGCAAAGGTAAACTTTTATCTGATACGGCGGGAAACGGAATTTATTGTATTTTTGCACAAAATTTAAAGCAATGAAACGTTTTGCAATTATCGCGGCAATGGCCCTCATGATGTTGGGCTTTTGCGGAAAGGCTTCGGCGCAGTTTTCGTCCGATGTGCCTGATTTGAAAGGGAAAATGATTTACGGCGGAAACTTTGGTTTCGGCATTTCGGGCTCGGGCTATTATCTCAATTTGTCCATCGCGCCACAGGTAGGCTATCGGGTCTTTAATCCTTGGGAGATTGGTGTGCGCGGCATCTACAACCTGCAATGCTACTTCGACCGTTATGAATTTTATCATTATTTCGGTGTGGCACCATATACTAACGTTCAGTTTTTCAGGGGATTATTCATCCATGTAGAGGACGAGGTGACGTACGGCTTTTCGAGCTGGAACCACCAAACCTCGCAAGGAAAATGGTTCAACACGGTCTTCGTGGGCGGCGGCTACCGTCAGTATTCCTATTCGGGCAGTTTCGTCTATTTCATGGTGCTTTACAATCTCTCTTGGGGACTCAATCTTCCCAATCTTCCCGGTGCCTGGGAAACGCCTTATGCTCCCTTTGTAATTCGCGTCGGCTATTGCTTTTAATCAGTTGGCAGTTGGCAGTTTGCAGTTTGCAGTTGACAAAATAACTGGTAACTGAAAACTGGTAACTGGTAACTGAACACTAAAACATTCTCTCCAGTTCTCGCTTAGAATCCTTGGTTTTCAGGCTTTCGCGCTTGTCGTAGTAATGTTTGCCTCGGGCGAGGGCGATGTCTAATTTGGCCAAGCCATTCTCATTGATAAATAAGGTGACAGGCACGATGGTGAAGCCTTTTTCCTGCACTTTGTTCTTCAGTTTGCGCAGTTCGCGGGCGTTGAGGAGGAGCTTGCGGTCACGCTTCGGGTCGTGGTTGTTGTAGGTGCCTTGCGCGTATTCGGCAATGTGCATTCCAATGACAAACAGCTCGTTACCCTTAAAACTGCAATACGAATCTGCCAAGCTCGCCTTGCCGCCTCGAATCGACTTGATTTCCGTTCCAGTCAATACGATGCCTGCTGTGAGCGTCTCCACGAGGAAGTACTCAAACGAGGCGCGCTTGTTCTTTATCGTGATGTTATTTGTGTTCTTTTTTTCCATTGCGGCTGCAAAAGTAAATAATTTCGGCGAAACTGGCCAAAAAAGCGTACTTTTGTCGCTATGAATACCATAGGATACATTTTCAGACTGACCACTTTCGGCGAGTCGCACGGCGCGGCCATCGGTGGCGTTATCGACGGCTGCCCGTCACAACTCAAATTGGATTTTGATTTCATTGATAAAGAGCTAGATAGGCGCAAAACCGCACAAACTTCAACCGCCTCTCAGCGCAAAGAACCCGACCGAATCGAGTGGCTTTCGGGCCTGCTCGATGGCGTTACTTTAGGTACGCCGATTGCTTTCATGGTACGCAATGAGGACTGTAAACCAGCCGATTATGAGGCTTTGAAAGATGTTTATCGTCCTTCGCACGCCGATTTCACCTATGAGCAGAAATACGGTCTCCGCGACTGGCGCGGTGGCGGCAGAGCCTCGGCGCGAACGACTTTGCCCATCGTGGTGGCTGGTGCTATTGCCAAACAGATTCTGAAAGGCAAAGGCATCCAAATCGTTGCCGAAGTAACCGAAATGGGTGATGCGGAACAAGCTAAAAATGAAGGCGATACGGTGGGCGGTATTGTGGAATGCCGCATTATCAGTGCACCGGCTGGTTTGGGCGAGCCGATGTTCGGCAAGTTCTCCGCCGAGTTGGCCCATGCCCTATTCAGCCTGCCCGCCGTGAAAGGCTTCGAAATTGGCGACGGTTTCGCTTTGGCCAAGATGAAAGGCTCTGAAGCCAACGACACTTTTATCAATAAGGCAGGCCGAATTACCACTCCGACCAATCATTCGGGCGGCATCCAAGGCGGTATCAGCAATGGTAATGACATCGTTTTCCGCGTGGCTTTCAAGCCCATCCCGAGCATCGCAAAGCCCCAGAAAACCGTGAATCGGGCTGGTGATCCATGTGAAATTGCCATCGAAGGCCGACATGACGTATGTGCCTTGCCCCGCGCCGTGGTTTTGGTGGAGGCTTTGGCGGCTATGGTGACGGTGGATATGGAACGATTGGCGCGTTAGCCAAGAGATGAAACAAACAAGAAAAAGCCGGTGGCCTTTATGACTACCGACTTTTTCATCGTATGCATCGAAAAAGCTTATTCTTTCACGAAGCGTAAGCTGACGTTGCCACAACGAATCAGGTACAATCCGTTGGCCAATTCGCCGATGCTGATTTCGCTGTCGGAACTGGCTGTCACAACCTTCACCAAGTCGCCGAGGCTGTTGAAAATCAGCACTTCGCTGTTGGCCTCAAGGCCGGCGATGCGGATGGCGTCCTTGGCAGGATTGGGATAGAGGCGTGCCACGGAAGCAGACAACGTAAGGCTCGGCAAAGCTGCCGACGACGGCGTTGGTCTCGTATTGCAGAGACGCAACACATTGCGTCTCCACCTCGCCCGTCTCGGCGTTGTAAAGGCCGAAATGCAGTTCAGCGGCCTCGTCTCCTGCCACAGTCAGGAAGGCGATGTAGCGGTTGAGCGGTTCCACATAGAGCAGTCTCGCGCTGCCGCGCACCTCGCCGTTGGCGAAGGCGGCCAGCTCATAGTGTTCGCCTTGCAGTTCTTCGCCGTCAAGCTCGACGATGGCCATCACGCTCATGTTGTCGGGATAGGCGTTCAGGTTGGGCTGCCAGTGGTTGTTCTCGGTGGTCTGGTTGGCCTTCAGGTCTTCCTTCGAGCCGCCGTTGGGGTAGGTCAAGGTGACGGAACTGCTGTTGTTCGACTTGTACATCAGGCCCATGCCTGGGTTGAGCGTGGTCAGCGAGCCGTACCAGCCGTAGCCCGCGAGATAGGTCGCATAGCCGTTGTTCTGCGACTTCAGCATGTCGCCGCTCTCACGCTCATGCTCGCGTTCACCGGATAGCCCACCCACGTCCAACCGCTCGTGAGCGTCACGGGATGACTCGCCGGATTGGCCGCATTGCCCGAGAGACTCACCGTGCAGGCAGCATCAGCCTTCACTTGGTAAGTGCACTCGTTGTTGATACTTGTCAGCGAGCCGTACCAGCCGTAGCCCGCGAGATAGGTCGCATAGCCGTTGTTCTGCGACTTGATCATCACGCCGTGGGTGCCCAAACCGTTCTCAAGGCTTTGGAGGCTGTTCGCGCCGTCCAGCTCCACATAGCCACTCCACCAGTTCCAGCCACTGGTGAAGCTGGTGGTCTGCGTGACCGCACCGCCGCCGCCACCCGTGTAATAGAAGGTGGTCTTGGGCAGGAAGGATGATGCCGTGGGGGTCACGTTGGCCAAGCTGGTAGTGTTTGAACCGTAAATCGCGGCCCCAGTATGGCCTGTCTCACCGATGAACCAAATGTTCTTGTAGCCGGCGTCGGTGGTGTTGTCGCAGCCCACCAACAGGTTGCCTCCGTTGTAGTTGAAGGGTGTCGTGAACAAGATGGTCACCTCGCCGCCGTTGCCTGCCGCCGTGAAGTCAACCGTTCCGTGATACACGATCTGGGCCGTGCTCTTGTCGACGAAGTTGGTCAGCGTGGTCCCAGAGACCTCCTTCAGATAGAAGTCAATCTCCGACACGGACGAATAAGGGATGTAGTCCGAATTGGTGTAATACTTGATAGCCGTGATTTGGCCGCCGCTCATGGCCGTCAGCTCAGAAGCGGGCATGATGTGCTGCGCGCGGGTGAAGTCATCAAAGTAGTACACGTACATCGGGATCTTGTTGCTTGTTTCCGTGGCGGAAGGATAGACGGTCAGCTGCGGGCCAGTAGGCGGTATCATCTGGAAGTGGGCCACGTATGTGCCGTCGCTCGTCGCGGTGAAGGTGTAGGTAGGGTTGGTGGAGACCTGCGTGCCGTTCTTGGTCCAGTTCACGAAGTTGTAGCCTGTGTTGGGCGTAGCCGTCAGGGTGACCGAAGTTCCTTCGTTATAGGTGCCGCCGCCCGTCACCGTGCCGCCCGACGATGGGGCGGCCGATGCCGTGATGGTGTAGGTCGGGATTTGGATGAAGCAAAAATCATCGATAAACCAATTATGGGCGTAGGTGCCCTCATATTTGAAGGCGATGTTGACATAATGGCCCGAATAGGACGACAGGTCAATCTCATAGTTTGTCCAACTAGGGCTGTATGCTGGGTCGACCCAGATCTCGGTGTAATCATAAGTGCTTGGGGTGCCGCTTTTGTCAACGGCAATCAACACACTACTCTTGCGTCCCGGTCCAGAATAGGCGCATCTTGAGTTGAAACTCAGCTTGTAACCATGGTCCTCAGACAGCCAAATCTTCGGGCTGATAAGCCAACCCACCTGCTGTATGCCCGACTGTCCGTATGGATGGTAAGCGCATTGGGAATCACTGTCCCACTGCCAGCATCTTGAACCACCGCTCCTGTCTTGATCGATGATGTACCAGCAACCTCCGAGTCCCGAATTGAAATTTTCGCTGTAGGATGTACTAAAACTACTACATGGTGACCAGCCCTCAGAGATGTTCACATTATCAATGAACCAGTTGTGGGCACAGGTACCTTCATACTTGAAAGCGATGTGGACGAAGTGCCCTTGGTATGCCGAAAGGTCAATGGTGTAGGTCGTCCAGTCGCTGCTATAGGCTGGATCTTCCCAAATCTGCGTGAAGTTCCCAGGATAGGGTACGCCCTCGATGTCGACTGAAATCCACACGCTGTTCTTCATTCCCGTTCCACTTTCGGTGGAGCCCGAACGGAAACTCAACGTGGTGTAATCGCGCCCAGGTTGCAAGAAAAAGCCCTTGCTGATGAGCCATCCCACTTGAGGCTTGTCTTGCTGGCCAAAGGGGTGGTAGGCACTTTGGTTCGATTCCCTCCACTGCCAACATCTGTTGTCACCACTCTCGTCGCCGTCAATGATATACCAACAACCGTTTATGTATGAATCAAAGCTGTCGGTGAAGGGTAGCGGTGTATTGTCGGAACAAGGCGCCCATGTTTGAGTGATGTTGATGTCGTCAATATACCAGGTGTGTCCGTTAACGCCAGCGTATTTGAAAGCGAAGTAAACAATTTGTCCTTGATAATCATCAATATCGATAGTGACATCCTTCCAATAGGCTGAAGGGCTGTTTTGCGTCCAAATCTGTGTAAAGTCGCTCGGAAGTGGAACCGAGGTAAGAGTCCCAACATGCACAAAAACGCCTTCAAATTGATAATCTCCAGCAAACTGCTCGTAAGTCTTGAATGTCAGTGTGCTTGCATCGCGTCCAGGCTGTATGAAAACAGGGGGCAGGAAGAGCCAGTCATTGACATCATTGGTTGGATTATATGGTCGTACAGCACACATGTTGCCCGTGGCGGGATTGACCGTACCATCGGAGGTATGGGTGGTCCAAGAGGAACGGAAAAAGTGCAAACCATTTAGGTAATCATATTTAGTAAGGCACTCAAATTCAGTCTCTCCGGCCTCGAAGTCCTCGTGATAAGGCAGAGAGTGGAGATAGTTTCCATCTTCGCAAAGGGGATGGATTTCGAAAATGGCATCATTGTCGCCGTTATAATCGCCGCCAGGGTTCAAAGCTCCGAGGGCGTAATAGTCATTGCTGTCTCCATACCAGCCCCAGTTGAAGTGCAGTTCGTTGTTTGAATTGTAGCCATCGCAAATGAAAGAGTGGGTTGTGCTTCCGTATTGCACAGGACGGCCTTTGTTAAGGTCTTTTTTCAACATAGAGAGCCAATCGCTATCGCTATAGTTCGCCTTTAATTCATAATGCAAATCCGAGGAGTATTTGAAATAAGTCTCATAGGCATCGTCTGCTCTGTTGTTATGCGAACCAGAACTTGTGGGACCGTAGTTCATGTCAACCGATACGCCGCAATGCCACATTAATGTAGCTATGGCGTTGTTTTGCGTAGTCGTTGACGTAGTGTATAATTCATCGGGCATATTGTCATAATCGTAGGTGGCGTTGGCAAAATTGACATACTGGGGCTGACTGGGATAGTTGTTTGGAGTGTAGGAATGCGAGCTTGTGCCCGATGTGGGATAGCGCCAATAGCGCATGATTTGGCTCATGGATGTGGCTACACAGCCCGTTATCGCATGACCGTTGGGACCCTGGGAATCCGTTGGACAGAACTTGTTATACCAATAACCATTGGAACCTTGTCCCCATTTGGAAGTCAACAGTGGAGCCACCGCAGAGGCAGTAGCGCGGTCGTCACGGACGAGGCCGTTGGCCTGAACGATTTCCCATTGGTGAGCCACGGTGTCCAAGGCGGGCATGCCGCTATTGATACCGATTTCAATCTGCTTGACGAAGCCTTGCAGATACTCCTCCAAGGCGGGAGCGTGGTCGTTCACATTGAACTGGTGTGTGGCCGACTGGCCAAGAATAGGCGTGGCGCAGTCGTCAGCCGAAACGATGACGAAGCAGCTCGGCCCATTAAAAACATAAAATGCGGCGACACCGCTCTCGGTGCGGTAGGTGGTGGCTAATTGCAGTTCTTTGTCGTTGGCCACCTTGGCGGTGGTGTTCGCTCTGAGGTACTTGGCGCCCACTTGACGGGCGGTTTTCAAGTCCACTGGATTGGCACTTGCGGCAAAAGCCGTGGCCAAAAGAAGCATTAAAGTAAAAAATCTTTTCATAAAGCTATGTATTTAGAGTTGCTGCAAATGTAGGAAATAAATACGTTTGTCGATGAAAACATTCAGAAAAAATCGTGTCCTTCCCTTTCAACAAAGTCGTAGGGCTGCCAAAACTTTGGCAGCCCTACAAACGTTGCATCATTAGAAACGTTGCTATTGGGTTATCTTACAACCAGTTTCCTATAGCAAGTTCCCTTGCCCTCCACGGTGACGCGCAGTGTATAGACACCAGCGGTCTCAGGGGCGGTGATGGTCTGTTGAGAAGCGATGCTTTGCGTCTTAACAATGGTGCCAAGCGCGTTGATGATTTCCACGCGCACCGCACCAGCTTCCTCAGCCTGGAGACCGAGAGTCAACAACTGGCCGTGCTCGATGGGGTTCGGATAAACCTGCAAGCTGTTCGCCCATTCGTCCACGCCCGTCGTGCCACGGAAGCAGACGATATAAGGCTCATCGAAGCTGCCGACAACAGCGTTGGTCTCGTATTGCAGAGACGTAATGCATTGCGTCTCTACCCTACCCGTTTCGGCGTTATAGAGGCCGAAATGCAGTTCAGCGGCCTCATCCCCTGCCACCGTCAGGAAGGCGATGTAGCGATTGAGCGGCTCCACATAGAGCAGTCTCGCACTGCCGCGCACCTCGCCGTTGGCAAAGGCGGCCAGCTCGTATTGCTCGCCTTGCAGTTCTTCGCCGTCAAGTTCGACGACGGCCATCACGCTCATGTTATCGGGATAGGCGTTCAAGTTGGGCTGCCAGTGGTTGGCCTCTGAGGTCTGGTTGGCCTTCAGGTCGGTTCTCAGGCCGCCGTCAGGATAGATCAGGGTGACATCGGCGCCGGCATTCGACTTGTACATCAAGCCCATGCCAGGTTGTAATGTGTTCAGTGAGCCATACCAGCCGTATCCCGCGAGATAGGAGGCATAACCGTCGTTCTGTGACTTCAGCATGTCGTTGGTTTGCGGCTCGATGCCCGACATAGCCTCTGTCACAGCCATGCTGGCGTTCACGGGATAGCCAATCCATGTCCAGCCGCTGTGCAAGGTGATGGGATGGTCGGCGGGAAGTGTAGCGGGACCGGTAAGTTCAACGGTGCAGTTGTTGCTTGCCCTCACTTGATAGGTGCTCTCGTTGTTGATGAACGACAGAGAACCGTACCAGCCGTAACCAGCCAAATAGGAAGCATAACCGTCGTTTTGCGACTTGATCATCGTGCCGTTATCGCCAAGGCCTTCTTCTAACATCTCCAATCCGTTGAGACCTTCCAATTCAATATAGGTGCTCCACCAGTTCCAGCCTGCGTTGAAGTTGGTCGCTTGCGTGATGTCAGTCCCTGGCTCCGCAAATGCGAACACGTATGGTTCATAAGGCGTTCCTACAATGTCGTTTGTGTGGAAAGTCAGCGTGGAGGCGCAAACCAAGTCAAGCTCTTCGTCGGTTTCGTGGTTGTAGAGGCGGAAGCTGAGCTCGTCGTTGTCCTCGCCATAAATCGTGAAGAACAGCAAGTAGCGGTCGAGTTCCTCAATGTACTCGGCTCTTTCGCGGCCACGGCACTCTTCACCGCAGAAAGCACCAATCTCAAGTGAGTTGTTTGCTTGCTCGACCCCTTCAATCTCGATGACACCGGTAACAGTCATGTTGTCGGCATAGGCATGGATGTCCACGTCCCAGTGGTACTTCGCGGGCATCACGTTTTGCAGCTTGCAGGCATTCAGCATCGGGCGCGTGGGCGTTCCGTCGTAGTTCTCGGTGACCCAAGCGAGGAAATAGATGTTGTTCAAATCCACTTCTACGCCATTCGGGACGCCGATGCTTTCAGGAATCTCGTATGTGAAGGTACGCGTGATGAACGAGCCTTGCGTAGTAGGTGCAATCGGGTCGCCCCAAGCACTGCCGTTTTCAGTGATGATAGCGCGAAGGGCGTGCATGTGGACATACTGGTCGTCGAGCCATTGATCGGGGTTGTAGCCGCCGTAATCAGCCTGGCTGCCGAGGATGCTGTCTTGCAACATGGCTATGGTGAGGTAGTTCTCGTCATAATTGCTGTCGCCGGTGTAGTAGACCTCCACGGTAATCGTGGCGATGCGCGAAACGCTGTCGATGTCGACTACGCCAGCGATGTTGCACTCAGCTTGCTGGTAAATCTGGTCGTAGGTGTAATCGTACCAGTCGTATCTGCCGATGGCTTCGCTCGTGCTACGGTTCACAAAGCCCATAGGATAGGAATTCACGCCAAAAGCATTGTTGATTTCTGTGCCAGCCCCGGTGTTCAGGTTCGGGTAAGAAGATGGCGAGAAGCTTCCCGCATGGATGTTGATGGGCCAAAAGCGGTTAGGCATTTCAGCAGCAAGTTCGTTGGCAATACGGTGTCCATCAGGGCAGTAGCCGCAGTTGCGACCCGTAAATTCCTCAAGGATGACATTGCGGTTTTCGGGCAGCATGGAAACATATTGTCCCGCATTCTCGATGAAGTTGGCCTGATAAGTGACATCTTCCGTCACAGTGAAGCCGTAACTGCGGTCGTAGGAAACAATCTCGCCGGCGGCGTTAGTCCAATAGTAGAAGGTGTAGCCTTCATTGGCGATAGCCGTGAGGGTGCAATGGGTGTTGGGATAATACTCGCCCGTGCCAGCCACCGTACCAGCATCCTCCATGTTGGTGGTCGCCGAAACTGTGAAGTGTTGCGAGAGCGTGCTGCCAAACAATTCATCCAAGTCGAAAGTGAAGCCCACATAACGGTTGTCAAACGGGTCGCTTTCTTCGCTTTGTACATAAGTACTCGTCTCACCGTCGCATTGCGAGGCGATGATGAGCTTGTTGCCCAACACAACGGCTTGGTTGTAGACAAACTCGTTGTCGTTGAAGACGGGATACTTCGTCAGTTGGATCATGGGGGTCCAATGGAGGCCGCCATTGTCGGAATAGGAGGCGAAAAGCTTGTAGTAGTGGTAACCGTTCATGTCGGTGTGGTTCTCGTCCATCGCACTCCAAACAGCCACTAAATGGTTGGTGCCAGGCACTTTGCAAAGTACGGGGAAACCACAGATGCCGCTGTTGTAGTGTCCGTGCATGGTACGGTCGTAAATGTTGAATCCAGTATTGTTGTACGGGTTTTCGGGGTCGCCTTGGTCGGTCAGCGGGCTAAGGTAGCCAATGTATTCCGGCCACATATCATGCGTGGCGTCGGAATAATACCAACTAGAGTTGCGGATGTCTCGCAAGAGATAATCTGCATCCATGACGAAGGGCTGTCCAGGAGTCAGGTTGCCCGAAATGGCGCTTTGTGTGGTGCCGCCGGCGTTATAGGGCATGGTCTCGCTCCAGTAGGCCACGCCGCCGTCGCCGGGATAATAGCTGCCCGAACCAGGTTCGCCAGTGGTGCCATTAAACTCATACAGCACTTGCAGGTTGTTCTGGCTGTCCCACTGGCAGGATGTCCAACGGGGATAAACCAACATATCATCATAGGCACCGAAGGGGTCGGGGTGCTGGTAGAAGACTTTCCTTTCCCATGTATCACCGTTGTCGTAGCTGTAGATGACCATACCATCGCTCCAAGGATTGTTCACCACGAGGGCGAGGCAGTTGTCATCGGTGGTCTCCATCCAATAGCAGCAGTTGGAACCCCACGAAAGGCCATATTCTGCCGTCATGAACGGAAGCACAACATTCTGCTTGTCCCAAGTCTGGCCGCCGTCTTGCGAGCGGAAATAGAGGGTGGGCTGATAGACGTCTTCCATGCCCGGTATCGAAATGTGGTCGTAGGCCGTGGCCACCACATGGATAATGTTGCGGTTAGGGCCTGAGGTCATCACGTTGGGCCAAGCGATGTCGCATGAGTTGTCGAGAATCGAAGTAGGCGAAACCGAATACGCCTCGACATTGTCTTTGTCAGGAATGATGTAGATGCGGCTGTCTGAACCAGTATGTGCTGCAACAATAATACCGTTTTGTCCATACCGTGCGATGGAGCCGAAGCCTGTTTTCTCATTCTCGATGCGGCCTCCGCTTGTTGTCCAAGTATCGGTGGCGGGGTCGTAAGTGGTGATGGCAGTGCCTCGGTCGGAGAAGCTCTCCTGGAAGGCATGGGTATAGGCAAAGCTCACTTTGCCATCGGGCCAAGTGATGGTTCTCGTGATGGCACCCTTGTTCGACTGCCAGTCGTAGGTCGAGTACTCCAAGTCGTTGGCCGGACTCACCATGAAATTAGCTACATAGTTGGTGTCTTCAGTCACAACAAAACTGTAGGTTGATTCCATGGACAGGATTTCGCCTGCAGCATTGGTCCAATAGTAGAAGAAATAGCCTGCGTTGGGTCTTGCGCTTAAAGTACAGGTGGTGTTGCGCGTATAAGTACCCGCACCAAATACCAGACCTCCTTCAGCGGGACTGGCCGTGGCCGTCACCGTGAAGCTCACCGGGTCGACGATGAAGTTGGCCACATAAGCGGCATCTTCGGTCACCGTGAAGCTATAGTCGGCCTCGGTCGAAACCACTGTGCCGTCTTTGGTCCAATTGGCGAAGACGTAGCCAGGATTCGGCGTGGCGTGAAGCGTGCAAAGTATGCCTTCGCTATAATATCCTCCACCACTCACATAGCCGTATCCAGCCGGGTCGGCGGTTGCCGTAATGTGGTATTTCACGTCACCCCAGCCTTCCATGTCAGGAGTGACTTTCACGGCATACAAGTAATTGTCAGTTAAGTCATATTGGCTGTTACCGTCTATATATAGGCCTTGGACGTCGTCGGCGAAATAGCCCACCCAGAATGAACCGTTGTAGCCTCTCGGGGCGGCGAAAGTATAATAAACCTCATCCTGTTCATGCATAATACCGCTGCTTAGGTTGATGGCATTGTCGAACCAAGTGCCGTAAGCGTCTCTGCAAGTAACATATGCGCTTCTGTATGAATAGCCAGTCTCTTCACAGATTCTAGTTTCCGACCACACGGTGTAAATGATGGCCATACAGCCTTGATTGTCAACGGAGATGCCAGGCATGGTCGCCAAGCCGTACGAACGATACATCCAACCAGGAGTTGTGTTTTCGTAATATGACATGCCGTCGCCGTTTTCGTCGATGTAACCGAAGAGGTGGAGATGCTGATGCCCGTCGGTCTCAGCCAACTCAGTGATGCGGTCGGGGAAGAGCGAATAGCCCATGTCTTCCCATTCATAATGGTTGGCGTCGCCGCTGTAGTTGCCGTACAAGGGAATTTCATGTCCACCCTGCTCATTGACATACTCTGAGTTCCAGTAAACAATACCGTAACCATAAGCTGGCCAGTAAGTGAAGTTGTTATCATCACTCGCCTGCCAGCGGAACAGGCCGAAAGCCACATGCACCACACCATTGTTATCAATTGCGATGCTGTGTGAGTTATCGGAGGTGTTGACAGGGTATTCCATACCTTCAGGATAGTCGGCAAAGACATAGGCATGAACGCCTTCCATCGGGAAAGGAGCCACAATCTGGCGTTCCCAAGTCAAGCCGTTGTCATGCGAAATCATGTAGAACACATCTGTACGATAATCACCGAACAAAACGGCCACGTCATTGCCGTTGGCGGCCATCACATAGTCGTCGGCACTGAGTTGGCCGCGATACTCGCCGTATTCGCTGTTGTCCAAGTTAGGGAAGGATGTCATTTCGCTCCATGTCTGGCCGCCGTCGGTGGAACGGGCATAATAGATGGTGCTAATGTAAATGCCAGCGTCGTTCATCACTTGGTCGGCAGCCACGATGTGGACGTATTGGTCGTTGGGGCCGCTGCAAATGACTCTCGGCCAGGTGACATCCGGGAAATTCGTGACCATTGTCCACTCGCCTTGTCCTTTGGTCGGACGGTAGTAAACGTTGGTTCCCGAAGCGTGCGAGACCAGGATTTCGCCATTGCCGCAAGCGGCGATGCTCGGCCAGCCCGACCTCACGGGTTCGATGCGTTCCGTTGGCTCGTCGCCGAAGCTCGTGCCGTCATA
This sequence comes from uncultured Bacteroidales bacterium, assembly GCA_905233685.1. Taxonomy (GTDB): domain Bacteria; phylum Bacteroidota; class Bacteroidia; order Bacteroidales; family F082; genus Limimorpha. The sequence continues at coordinate 22,316 of CAJOEZ010000033.1, forward strand.
ATAGTTGTAGCCCGTGCCTCTGTCGAGATAGGCGGTGCTGCCGCTGTGGTCCCACGAGGCGACGAAAGAGGCGGTTCCGTCAGCCCAAGTGGCGATGCGGTTGCCGAGGGCGGAGTTCGATTGAAGGTCGTAGTTGGTGGTCATAATCAGACTTTCCTCCAGCTCGGTGTCGCGCTGTGGCGTGAAAGCCCGTTGTTCTGGCATGTTGAACTGCCGGCCTGGTGTCTGCGCACCGTCCTTTACCATGACGGGACTTGGCTTGGGGCAGGTCACGGTCACTGACTTATGGGCCTGATTGACTCTCTGTGCAAAGCCTGTCATTCCGACGGCTAATGCAAGTGCTATGAATACTATTTTTTTCATGATGTATGATTTTTTATTATGTTCAAAGTTAAATGACCTATCTTACTTTGACTTCGTGACTCCGAGACTCCGGGACTTCGGGGCGAGTCCAATGTCTCGCTGTCCCGAAGTCTCGTAGTCTCACAGTCCTTTAGTCTCATCTGACAATCAGTTTGCGGATGTAGGTTCTCTTGCCGTCCACGGTGATGCGCAGCGTGTAGACGCCGGCAGTCTCGGGGGCCTTCATGGTCTGAACAGCGGATGTGCTCACCGATTCCACCACAACGCCGAGGGCGTTGACGATGTCAACCTGCACCGCGTTAGCGTCGGCAGTCAAGCCGATGTTGAAGGTGCTGCCCTTGTCGACGGGGTTCGGGTAAACGTTCACATCAACGTTCTGCTCGTCGATGCCCGTCGTGCCACGGAAGCTGACCACAAACGGCTCTGTCGGGTTGCCCGTGATGGCGTTGGCCACAAAGTCGAGGTGGTCGTCCGATTCAAAGCTCACCATGCCAGTTTCAGCGTCGTAGAGGCCGAAGTTCAGCTCGACGACTCCCTCGCCGCCAACGGTCAGGAAGGCCATATAGCGGTTGAGGGCATCCACCTTCATCAGTTTGGCGCTGCCGAGGCACACACCATTGGCAAAGGCGGCAAGCTCATAACGGTCGGATCCAAGCTCCACGCCGTCAAGTTCAACGACGGCCAAGACGGTCATGTTGTCACGATAGGCATTGGGGTTGGGTGCCCAGTGGTTGCCACGGGCGGTGATGTTCTCCTCCGTCTCCCCTGCCCTTTCGCCGGTGGCGTAGGTCAAGTTGACTGGAGCGGTGCCATTGGAGTGGTACATCAGGCCCATGCCAGGAATGAGCGTCCTCAGCGAGCCAATCCAGCCCAACTCAGGATAGAACATGGCGTAGCCTTCTTGCGACTTCAGCATGTCGCCCTCAGCAGGCTCAAAGTCAGCCATCGCGTTAGCGACCGACATCGAAACGGCTGAAGGATAGCCGACCCACGTCCAACCTGGGTTGAGGGTGATGGGGTGCTCTTCGGGCACCACCACTTCGGTAGCCATACTCACCGTGCAGGCAGCGGAGGTTCTCACTTGATAAGCGCTTTCGTTGTCGATGCTTTCGAGCGAGCCATACCAGCCCATGCCTTCTTGATAGGTCACGAAGCCGTTGTTTTGCGACTTGATCATCAAGCCGTTGCCGTCGAGGCCTTCTTCAAGCAGCGACAAGCCGTCGATGCGCTCTTGGTTGACGTAGGTGCTCCACCAGTTCCAGCCTTCGGCGAAGTGCGTCGTCTGCGTGACGACGGGTCCCATGACCTCCACCGATTGCGGGCAGCTCATGGCAAGGTAGAAGTTCTCGTCGGGGCAGTTGGCCTCGCCGCCGTAAACCACGCGAATTTGGTACTCGTGCAAGTTGTTTCCGCCTTCATCGAAGAAGGTGCTGCCATGAGCGAGGCCAATATACTCTCCATCACGGAAAATCATCGCACCAACGAAATCTCCTGATGCTGGGATGCACAAGCCAGATGCCTCACCACTTCCCGCCAATAACAACGTGGCTTCACCCGTGAAGGTATTCACACTATAGAAATTGTCTGAACCATAGTTGGATTGAGCCCAATAGAGTATACCCGTTGAATGGTCAAAGGTGGCTGATTGAGCATAATAGGCATCAACGCCAGTGTATCCGACAAATGTAGAAGCACCTGTCATTTTGTCGATTTGGTACAATCCAGCATTTCCACCATTATTCATCTCAAAGGCATAGAGCTGACCATAGGTATCGCAAGCAAGGGCAACCATGTTCATGCCCATGTAACCCACATAATATGCTTCACCTGTGTTCAAATCGACTGTGTAAAGTGAGCTATTATATATGGAATACATGGTGTTTGTGGTGATATCCCAAGCACCGTCTCGCAAGTCGACATTAACGCCTATTTGGTTAAGGATCTCTCCAGTGTTGATGTCAATCTTATAAAGAATATAGTCCTTATAAGTGTAATAATAACCGTCAAGCGGGCAATAGTCAAGACCAAAGGCGTTGCCAGCTGTATAGATGTTTTCATTATTATTGACAAGGCTGAAGGAAGAGGGGTCTGTCAAATTAAATGTGATAAGACCGCGATCCCATGCGTTGTTTGGATCATTTACATTGCCATAGATGCAAATACAGTAGGCATCAAGCCCACGGTTGGAAAGTGCTTCTGATAGACCCTTAGCGTTATTGCCAACAGTTGGAGTCAAGCGGAAATTGAGGCCTGGATCATTAATCGGAGGCATCTTTTGGGTAACCAAGGTGCCGTGCACATTGCACTGAATTGAGTTGGCTTGTGAAACTCTTTCTTCAACCTCAGGATATGTCCAGCTGAGCATCACGCCGTTTTCAAGCGTTTGGCCAATGAGGTCGGTGGCACCTTCGTAGTTGTCGCAAGGCTCATACACCCAATCCACTTCTTCCCAGTTGCTGAGGCCTGAGGAATACACGCTGCCCACGGCAAGGTGGTAGGTTTGGCCTTCTACAAGGCTTTCCACAGGCAGTTGCATGTAGTCGTTCTCGGTTTCTCCCGTGTAGAGTATGTTGCCGCTCTGGTCGGAGAGCATCACTTGGACGGCTTCGAGATGACGGTCGCCACTCTTTGCGCCTGCGTTGAGGGTCACATCATCAATGTTGACAACGAACATGTCACTACAATCGAAGTGGCGAAGCGCAATCCACACTGACCGACCAGCATAGCTGCTCAGGTCGCAGGAGAATTGATACCATGAGCCAGGGCCTGCACGCAAACCGTCTCGGCCTATACCGTACTCGTAAGTCTGAGCACTTTTGGCAGTAATCGTCCATTCTGCAATGGTTGTGAAATCGTAGGAATTGGTGTTACTTGCGGTCGAAATGGCCACACCAAAATGCTCAGAAGGATAGTTTGTATCTCCTGTGCAAGCCCAGAAACTCAACGTTGAACCGCTCTTGATACGGTACTGCTGCGGCGAAACAAGGTAGTTGTCTGGATAAAGCACAATATTGCCATTATTGCAATAGCTTTCTCCCTTAACATGCCCAATGCCATTGTGCGAATTGTTAGCCACCGTGCTGTGGCTTCCCGCCTCACTACTGTGGTACCAAACATGTCCATCACCGTCGGCATCGATGTTGGTCCAGCCTTCAAGGTCATTTTCAAAACCAAACTCAAAAGTGCTGTTGTTGTTTGGAGTGACAAAACCGTCATTGCCCGGACCATTCCATGTGGCCCAACCAGTGCGCGACACGTAGAGGTCACTGATGCCTGTCATGATTTCCTCCAATTGGTATTGCAAGGCCGTGGGTTCATAGATGCTGACGTAGTCGGTTACGGTCGTGTAGCCTTCCTTCGTGATGGTCACGTAGTAGTCGCCCTTGCGGAACCAATCCCAAGCATAGTAGCCGCTTTCGTCCAAGACGATGTCAGCCACTGGGTGAGCCTGTTGCTCGTTCCAGTCCTGGTTGACGAAGCTGACCACAGTGCCCTCGGGAGTGTCGCCACTGTTCAGCGTCACGGTAACATTCACGCCGTTGAGCAACATATCCTTGGCGATGTCGTTGGACCAGGTGATTCTTGACTCACGCGGGCCTTGGACAGGCTGTGAAAGCAATATCAACTCCACATCGTCCACATTAAGATAAAATTGGTCGCTGCAATTGAAGTGACGAATAGCCACATACCCCAAGCCACTATAGTCACTCAAGTCGACTTCATAGTAGTACCAGTTTCCTTGGCTACGGTTGCCACTACGGGTGACTTCCGTCTTGGCTCCCCTACCCTTTGCGCTCAATGTCCATTCCTGAATGGTCGTGAAGCTGTTGGGATCGTAATTATTGGTCGTTGAAACTGCCACGCCGAAATGCTCTGCGGCATAACCAGCATCTTGTGCACAGGCCCAGAAGCTAAAGATACCGCCTAATTCCACTTGGGGTGTGATAAGGTAATTATCAGGATAAATTACACCATAGGAATTGTCATAGCTTTGACTTATCATCATATCTGCGGAACCATTGTGGCCATTACCCGTGCTACCCAACTTGACACTTCCCAATTGCCAACCATAGCCCGAAGGCGAGCCTCCGTCGATGGTGTTCCAGCCTCCTGGCAGTCCGTTATCGAAGTCTTCACTGAGCATAACTATATCGCGGACATCGCCACAAGGCTTGCCCGAAGGCTTCTGTTGCAGCCTTGAAACACAATTGAGGGCAGGCTTTTTCAGTTCACCTTGATTAGTTTCACCCTCACGGTTGCCCTCATACACGCGGCTCACGCCGAACTTGTAACCGCCCATCGGGACGGAAGGCCAGGTGTTGTCCAAATAGACAGTGTCGTTGGTAGCCTCCGAAAGCACCACTGTATTATCCTCATGGAAAGGACCGTTATTGTACTCGTCAGTACGATAGACACGGTAATTCTGGAACGAACGGGTGGGCTCCATGCTGGCGAAGTTGATGTTGTCCACATAGAAACAATCGTCGCCGCTGCTCACACTGCCGTCCTTGGTGTATTGCCAGTTGAAAGTGTGCATGCCGGCAGTGACAGGATAGCTGGCTTCAAACCAGTCGTACTCGCCGCTCCAGTTCTGTTGCTCATAGCCATCGATGTAGAAACGGCCATAATCCCAACCGCCTTCGGAGGAAACTCTACCGTTGAAGGTGACATAGCCGTCATAAGGCACGTTCACTTCAACTTGCATCCACGAGGTGGTGCCGTCCATGTATTGGTTGCCACTCCTCATGCAGTAATTGCCCTCGTAGGGATAGTTGTCTGTGATAAACCACGGATAGGTTGGGTCAAGCTGCCAGTCATATTGGCTGAAGTCGCTCGTCTCGAAGTTCTCGGTGAGGTTAACGGTGTTGCTCCAATACACCTTCACGTAAGGACTGTTCGGGTTGTTGGCATCGGGATAGTACTCTGCCACCACATTGCCAACAGGCGTGAAGGTCTCGTCCAAGATAAAGTCAATACCACTTATGGTCTCGTTGTAAGGAACGTAAACCCAGCCATAGTACTTCGGCTGGTATCCCGAGCATGAAGCAGAGATATCGTAGCTGCCCACATAGAGGCTGCCACCGTATTGGCCGTTTTCGTCTGTAGTGTACTGGATATTTCTGTACCAGCCGAACTCATCATAACCCGTGAAGGTCACTCTCGCGTTGGCGATGGGCGTGGCGCCATCTTGCTCGTAGACGTAGCCTTCCACCGAGCCGTAGCCCGAAACCCACACCCAATAGCCATTGGAATAGGCCGACTCGCCCTCATCGTAAACGGCGGTCACGTTGAAGCGATAGCCGTCCATGTTGTAGGTCAGGTCGTTGATTTCAAAATAGTTCTCGGTGGTGCTGCCAATGAGTTCGTCATTCCTATAGACATTGTACATCTGGAAACCGCGCATCTCGGGAGCATCCCAATAGAGGGCATTCCAGTCGCCTTCAAACATGTATTCATTGTTGGCCCAAAGGTTGTAAGGTGTATTAAGGTGGGTAGTAAAGCTCCAAAGCTCACCTTCCACACCGCTGGAGCAACCGTCGTTGCGCTGGTCCACACGCCAGTAGTAGATCGTGTTGTTATAAATGCCTGAGAGCTGGTAATGGTTGCTCAGGTCGCGGGTCCAGTCCACGAGGGTCTCCATGTTGTTCGGGTCGGTGCCGAAGAGAAGCCTGTAGCTCGTGGTGCGGTCGCCGAGACACCATGCAAGGTTGAGGCCAGCAGGCTCGACTTCCATAGCACCGTTATCAGGCACGGGATTGTAGGCCACTTCGGGGCAAGGCACTGTACCGGTGTTGATTTCCACGGTCCATTCGTCGCTCGTCGAGGAGGCCACGAGGTAATAAGTGCCAGGCGTGACGGTCATGTCAGTGATGCTATCAGTATCAATCTCGTAAGTGAAGGTGGTCTTTGGAATGAAGTTCTGCTGGCTAACAGGAATTTCATCAAAGCTACTGGCACTGTGGTTGCCAACAGAGGCACCATCTACGGATTGTCCATAGAAATAAATGCTTTTCCATTCACCTTGCGTAATGTTGTCAATACCCACCAAGAGGTTACCACCGTTGTAGGTGTACGGGGTGTTGAAGTTGATGGTCATCTCTCCTCCACCATCCGCGTCTACAATGTCAAGCGTGCCTTGGTAGACGATGGTGCCGTTTTCCTTAGGTTCGTAAGCATAAATGGAGGTGTAATCCACTTCCATAAGGTACACCTCCGCCGTAGTGGTCGTAGTATACGGGACATTTTGGCTCGTGGTGTAGAACTTGAGGCTGCTGATGCTGCCGCCAGCCATTTCTTGCAAGTCTTCGGCAGGGATGACAAACTGGCTCTTAGTGAATTCATCAAAATATAAGATGTAAGCGGGAATGTAGGAGCTGGTATTCGAACCCTCGTAGACAGTCAGTTCATGTTCTTCGCGATGGCCGCCGTCTCCCAGAACCACTTCGCGGCCAGAAGAGTTAGTCACCAAACCACGAATCATCCAAGTGCCACTTCCATGGTCTCCCCAATAAGCTTCTCCTTCGGTGCTAAACCATCTTCCATTAGGATTGCCCATATTGGTGCAGGCCGAAGCAGGATATCCATCATTACCATCATAATGCATGGTTATCCATAAGTTTTGTCTAACATCAATAGGTATGATGGCATTTAAAATCACTTCGTGCCAGGTGTAGTCGCTAGTGGCTTCAAAGCTTTGGGAGTGCAGCAACGTGCCATTACCGGGTGTGTCGCCACCTTTGTAAATATTGACAACATGGGTTCCAATATTATACTCCGTGTCATAAAGAGCCACTTTGGTCAATTTGCAGTCAGGATAATTGGCCAACTGGTCGGGAGTGAACAAGATTCCCCAATCAAAAACGCCAGTATTTGAACGCCAGCTATCGTACCATTCTCCATTGTCATAATAAAGCCATTCCTCAATGGCCAATTCAGGACCCTTGTAGTTATTGTTCACGTCAGGGCCGCCCAAGCCCTTGAAGCCTTCGCGGTAGAGGGCCACCTTACCACCTTCGCCATCGATGACATTGGCATTAAGATAGGTGTCCTCGGTGAAGGTGAGCTTGTATACGGCATCGGGGCCGTCGGCGGTGCTCCTCGGCGGCAGCACGTAGTTGTCGTAGAGCGGATAGTTGGCCGAATAGTAGGTGGCGGTGTAGGGGAACGCGGTCACTTCGATGGGGTTTTCCCAAACGTCGCCCGCAACGGGCGTGTAGGCCGTGGCGATCAGCTCGAATGACACCTCCTCGGTGTTGTCCTCCGAAGCGTAGGCCACCAAGAGGTTGCCGTTGATTACGCCGTTGCCTTCGCCCGAGGCCACGCCAAGGTTGACGGTTTGGTAATAGTCAATGGTGAAGGGGATGGCGAGGTTGCCTGTCTCTACGGTGAAGTAGGCGTTGTCCGTCGCGATGCTCTGGATTTCAGCGGGGAAGCCGAGGTTGCTCATCGTGAAGGTGTAGGGACGCATCCAAGCGCCGTTGGGACGCGGGCCAAGGTCAAGCGTGTCGGGATTGACCACGATATTGACTGGGATGGGTGCGAAGTTGGCAATGAGGGTGACGTCACTTGTCAATACATAGGAGAATTCGTGGGCTTCCGAGATGATGTTGCCGTCAAGGTCGGTCCAGTTGACGAAATAATACAGATCGCTCAGCGGGCCAGCATCGAAGATGATGGTGTCGCCCTCATAGAAGTAAATATGATAAGGATTAGCAACTGAGTAGGCGCCGGTCCCTTCAGGATTGACAATGACTGTAGGGCTATACATGGGCATTTCTTCGAAGTGGGCCACAAACTCCACGTTCTCGGTAAGGGTGAAGGTGTAGGGGTTGTCTTCGATGTTGACGCCGTTGCCATCAGTCCAATAGAGGAATCTGTAGTAGCCGTAGGCATCGTTCCTGGGCGTTGCGGTGATGGTGATGTCGCGGCCTTCGGCGAAGAGACCGCTGCCGCTGACGGAACCCGTATATTCAGATTCAGTCGTGACGTTTACGGTGTAGAAGTTGAGGTCTTCTTCCTCCACATCAAGGCGGATTTGGTTCTTCTGGTTCAGGATGGTGCCCGAGTAGTTGTCGGGTGCCAAAGGTTGATAGTTGGTGCCGTCGCTGTAGATGCGGATGGCTTGGCTCGGAGCGTCGAAAGCATAGAAATTAATGGCTGATTCATAGCTACCCGTGTTATCGTCAACGATGAGGGCCATGTTGCTTTCTCCATTGTGGGCGAAGGCCTCGTCTAATTCGATGGTGGTCCAGCTTTGGGCGGCAAAGGTCACTTCGCCGCTGAACACGAGGTCGGCTTCGGCGGCGGTGACCCAGTCGTAGCTGCTTGCGAATTCGCCCTTGTCGGTGTTGACCATGTAGATGTCAAGCTGACGGGTTCTGGCGCTGGTGCTGGCATTGTAGAAATCCACGCTCATGATCATGCCTTCCATGCCAATCTCTTCGGCAGTGTAGATTTGCTGCGTCAGGGAGTAGCAATAAAGGGTGTAGGTGGGGATGTACTGGTTGGTGGCGGTGCCTCCAAGACCAATGACGACTTTGTCGGTAGGCTCGAAAGTGACGGTGTTGCTCCATGCGCTTTCGTCGTCTTCGTCGCAAACGGCCACAACCGCCCAACTGTTGAGGACGTTGGGGATCAGACCTTGGAGGGTGTAGACCGTGTCGGTGATACCGGAGATATAAGCGTTGTCAGTTGTCCTGATGAGTTTCCATTCGGTCTCCTCGTTGCCACGGTTCCAGCTCAGGGTGGCCGTGGTCTCGGTGACTTCTAGCACAGTCAGGTTCGAGGGTGCCGGGCACGACTCAAGCGTGGTGAAGGAGATGGTTTTGAAACCACTGGTGGTCACACCGTCTTCGCAAACGGATTCAACGCGAGCCTGATAGTCGGTGTTGGCGTCAAGGTTGACGAACAGCACGTTCCAGCCGACATTGGTGGCATAGCGGATCCATTCGTCGTCGGTGGCCTTCTTGTATTCCACGTTGAAACCGGAGATACCGCCGTACCATTGGAAGAAAGCGGTGTGCGGCGTGATTTCGGAGATGGCAAGGTCGTAAGGCTTCTCGCAATCGCCGCCGACATCGTAGCTGAACGTGGTCTTGGGCAGGAAGTTGCGCTGTGTCGGACTGACGGCATCAAGGCCATTGTAGTTGTAGCCTTGCACCGAGGCACCGTTCACCGTCTCACCGTACCAAGTGGAGGTGACATAACTGCCCTTTACGGTGTTGTAGAAACCGACGAGCAGGTTGCCGCCATTGTAGTCGTAAGGCGTGGTGAACGTAACGACCATCTGGCCGTCAACGATGCTCAGGGGACCTTCGTAAACGACGGTGCCAGGGCCATTGAAGGCACTGATGGTAGTGCTGCCCACTTCGGTCAGGAAGACCTGGAAGTTGGCCGCGCCCCAGCTCACGCTGGATTGCGTTGCATAGAATGTCATCCCATTGACCGTGCCGCCGGCCATAGCGGCCAAGTCGTCTGCAGGAATGACATACTCCGCCTTCAGGTAGGCGTCGGCATAAAAGCCGTACACCGGAACGTAACCGTTGGTGGCAGTACCGTCGTGTACGGTCAGTTCATCCGCTCGTGCCACGCCTGCAAAGGCGAGCACAAACGTCATCAATGAAAATAGAATCTTTTTCATAATGATTTGATTTTAAGTGAATAATATTGATTTGATATGATTTTTATGTAATTCGTCGTTGTATTCGTATTCCACTAAAAGCGGCTAACAAACGCACAAAAATACAAAATAAACGTTTTGGTTATGTTTTTTGATGTTTTTTTTTGTTCCGTCCATTAATTCCATCGTCGACCAAGAACTGACGCAATTTTGTGGCGTGGATATGGCCAACTGGATGGCTGCCCATATAGGAAAAAAGCATACCAAACAAGAAAAAACACACATTTTTATCAACAACGTCAACCCGTCCGATATGAAAAATGCCTATTTTTGCCAATCCTTCGACTGAATAACGGAGGGAAAATGCAAGAAAAAACCAACTCAAAAATGTTAAAAGCTTATTTTTCAGCAGGTTGCTTCTGGGGCGTGGAGTATTACTTCAAGCGTCTCAAGGGTGTGACGAAAACCACCGTCGGCTTCATGGGCGGCGACATGGAAAACCCGAGTTACAAACAAGTGAAAACGGGCACCACGGGGCATTTGGAAACCATCGAAGTGGAATACGACCCTGGAACGGTTTCTTATGAAGCTTTGGTGCGCTATTTCTTTGAAATCCACAACTTTGAACAAGCCGACGGGCAAGGCATCGACATCGGGACGCAGTATCTTTCCGCCATTTGGTGCAACGATACCGAAGAGCGAGACACCGCCCTCCGCGTATTCGGCGAACTCATGCAGATGGGCTATCGTCCCGCCACGCAAATCCGACAAACCCTCCCCTTCTACCCTGCCGAAGATTACCATCAGGATTATTTGGACTTGCGGCAGGAAACGCCGGAATGTCATGTTTATCGGCGGATATTTTGAAGAAAAAACAATTTCCGCATACACCAAAAGAATAATTCCTTACCTTTGCACATCATTCATCAACACAAATCGTATCAATTATGGCAAAAAACATCGAAGAAATCAGAGCCGCGTTGGCCGAATACGGCATCACCGGCGCAAAGGACATTTACTATAACCCGAGTTACGAACAACTCTTCAAGGACGAGATGAACCCCGCCCTGACGGGTTTCGACAAAGGCGTTTTGACCGAACTCGACGCCGTCAACGTGATGACCGGCATCTACACCGGCCGCTCACCCAAGGACAAATACATCGTCATGGATGCTAAGTCAAAGGACACCGTGTGGTGGACCACCGAAGGCTACAAGAACGACAACCACCCGATGAGCGAAGAGGTTTGGAAGCAGGTTAAAGACCTCGCCAAAAAGCAGTTAAGCAGCAAGAACCTTTATGTGGTCGATGCCTTCTGCGGTGCCAACAAAGACACCCGCATGGCCGTCCGTTTCATCATGGAAGTAGCCTGGCAGGCCCATTTCGTGCTCAACATGTTCATCAAGCCCACGGCTGAGGAACTGGCCAACTTCAAGCCTAACTTCACCGTTTACACCGCCTCGAAAGCCAAGGTCGACAACTACAAGGAACTCGGCCTGAACAGTGACACCTGCGTGGCCTTCAACGTGAGCAGCCGCGAGCAGGTGATTCTGAACACTTGGTACGGTGGCGAGATGAAGAAAGGCATGTTCTCGATGATGAACTACTACCTGCCGCTGCAAGGCATCGCCGCCATGCACTGCTCCTGAGCGGTACAGGCAAGACCACCCTTTCGACCGACCCGAAACGTCTGCTCATCGGGGATGACGAGCACGGCTGGGACGATGAAGGCGTGTTCAACTTCGAAGGCGGCTGCTATGCCAAGGTCATCAACCTTGACAAGGAAAGCGAGCCCGACATCTACAACGCCATCAAGCGCAACGCCTTGTTGGAGAATGTCACTGTAGATGCTAAGGGCAAGATTGACTTCAAGGATAAGAGCGTGACCGAGAACACCCGCGTTTCCTACCCCATCGAGCACATCGAGAAGATCGTGAAGAACGTGCGTCCCGTTTCGTCGGGTCCCGCCGCCAAGAACGTCATCTTCCTCAGTGCCGACGCTTTCGGTGTGCTGCCTCCCGTCAGCATCCTGACACCCGAACAGTGCAAGTACTACTTCCTGAGCGGCTTCACGGCCAAGTTGGCCGGCACCGAGCGCGGCATCACCGAGCCTACGCCTACCTTCAGTGCCTGCTTCGGCCAAGCCTTCCTTGAGCTGCATCCGACCAAGTATGCCGAAGAACTCGTGAAGCGTATGGAACAGAGCGGCGCCAAGGCTTACTTGGTGAACACGGGCTGGAACGGCACGGGCAAGCGCATCAGCATCCGCGACACGCGCGGCATCATCGACGCCATCCTCGACGGCAGCATCGAGAAGGCCCCGACCAAGAAGATTCCGTACTTCAACTTCGAGGTGCCCACCGCACTGCCCGGCGTTGACCCGAATATCCTCGACCCGCGCGACACCTACGCCGACAAGAACGCCTGGGAAGAGAAGGCCAAAGACCTCTCCTCGCGCTTCATCAAGAACTTCGAGAAGTTCACGACGAATGACGCGGGCAAGGCGCTTGTGGCTGCTGGGCCGAAACTGTGATACAGAATTTTAATTAACTTGTGTAGAGACGTAGCCCGCTACGTCTCTACCTATTTAAACACGATCAAATATGAAAAAAACTATCAGAAAAATTACTCCCGCGATGCTCGTTCTCGTAGCATTGGCAACCCTATCATTCACTGCCAAAGACGGCGTCACCCTAAGGCTGAAGCCACAGCAAGGCAAAACTTACACCATCACTTCAAAAGCAAACATGATGAACGTGATGGAGGTTCAAGGACAAACGATGAACCAACAGCAGAAATTGGAATCACGCCAGTCGTTCACTGCAACGAACGTTACTGACAACGAGTCGCTTATCGAAACCCAAATCGAAGCCGTGAAGTTGTCCATCTCGCAAATGGGCATGAAGCTTGAATACGACTCCGAGCATCCCGAAAAGACCAGTCCCATGTTGGCCGGACAAACTGCCGCGATGGACAAAGTCATCAAGAAGATGGAAACCGTCAAATATGACGCTATGGGCAACATCATCGACTCTCTTAACCTCGAAATGAGCCAATTAGGCGCTGCCATCACCCGACTTCCTGAAGAAGAATTGAGCGTGGGCAGCACCTGGAACTTCAATCAAACACAAAGCGTCAGCGGCACCGAAATCATTGCCAAGATGACCTACACCGTCACCGCCATCTCCAAAAAGAGCGTCGACGTCAACATCAGCGGCACAGTAGAAGGCTCAAATGAAATCAGCGGTACTTACGAAGGCACGGCAAGCATCAATCCGCAAACGGGCCTTGTCATGAACAGCAGCACGAAGTCCAACATTTCCATGACCATCAATGAGCAAGGCATGAGCATTCCCATGACTATGGTCGGCAACACAACCATTGAAGTGAAATAACCCAAAATCAACATGATATGAAAAAGACTTTTGCTTTTTTCGCTTTGCTGCTATTGGTTGTCTCAGCCACGGCACAAACGCCTAAGCCCCAGCCCCTTACTCAGGAGGAATTCGAGGCCCTATGCCCCACCCCGCCCATGGGCTGGAACAGTTGGAACAAGTTCGGCTGCGATGTCAGCGAGCAACTGCTGATGGAGGCCGCTGACGCGATGGTCGCCTCGGGCATGAAAGACGCTGGCTATGAGTACATTGTCGTCGACGACTGCTGGCAGATTGACCGCGACGCCAACGGCAACATCGTTTGCGACCCTGAGCGTTTCCCACACGGCATGAAGTATGTGGCCGACTACATCCACTCCAAAGGGCTGAAGTTCGGGCTCTATTCCTGTGTCGGCACCCATACCTGCGCTGGTCGCCCTGGCAGCATGGGGCACGAGTACCAAGACGCCCTCTACTATGCCCGCAACGGCGTCGACTACCTGAAGTACGACTTCTGCAACAACCGAGGCACTAACTCCAAGACCGCCTACACCGTTATGCGCGAGGCCTTGAAGGAGGCCGGTCGTCCCATCGTGTTCAGCATCTGCGAATGGGGCAGCACCCAACCCTGGGAATGGGCTAAGGGCATCGGCCATCTTTGGAGAGCCACGGGTGACATCATCAATGTGTGGGACGGCAAGGAAGACTGGGGTGGACATGGCATGGTCAACATCATCGACCTCGTGCAAGACCTTTATCCCTACAACGGTCCCGGCCACTGGAACGACCCCGACATGCTTGAAGTCGGCAACGGCGGCATGACGGCCATCGAAGACCAAAGCCACTTCTCGATGTGGTGCATGTTGGCCGCGCCGCTGATGGCCGGCAACGACCTCAGCAACATGAGCGACGACACCAAGCGCATCCTCACCAACAAGGACGTCATCGCCATCGACCAAGACCCGCTCGGCATCCAGGCGCATCTCTCTGTCGCCATGGGCGACCGCCAAATCTGGGTGAAACAACTGGCCAACGACGAATGGGCCGTCTGTTTCTTCAACCGTGGCGACGGTGAATGGAACCTCAATTTCAACTGGAGCGACATTCCTGAACTACGGGCAACAGGCAGCGACTTCTGCGTTTACGACCTATGGCAGCACAAGACCATCGCCAAATCAACGGCGAAAAACGTGGTGTCCAACATCCCTTCACACGGCGTGTTGATGGTGCGGCTATTGAAGCCATAAAAACTCAGCCTTGTGAAAATAGGGCAGCTACCCACTCAAACAAAAACAGCGGACCGACGCCCGCTGTTTTTTTGTTTTGTTTCCAAACGGATTAGGAATTCAACATCACTGGCATCAAGAGCATGAGCAGGTCTTCCGACTCATTCTCGTTGCCTACAGGGGTAAGGATACCGGCGCGGTTGGGAGCCGACATTTCCAATTTCACCTCCTCTGAGTCGAAGTTGCCTAACATCTCCTGGAAGAAGCGCGAGTTGAACCCAATTTCCATATCGTCGCCCGTGTAGCTGCACATGAGACGTTCCTTGGCCTCGTTGTAGAAGTCGATGTCCTCGGCAGTCAGCATGATTTCCTGTCCCGTGATGCGGAAACGCACCTGGTGCGTGGCTTTGCTGGAGAACACGGCCACGCGACGGATGGCAGCAAGGAAAGTCTGACGGTCGATAGTGAGCTGGTTGGGATTGTTCTTCGGAATGACAGCCTCGTAGTTGGGATAACGGCCCTCGATAAGGCGGCAAACCAACACATAGTCGCCAAACACGAATGAGGCATTGGTCTTGTTGAACTCGATGCGGACGGGCTCATCGGCCAAAGTGGCAAGGATGTTCTTCAGCTGGTTGATGGGTTTCTTCGGCATGATGAACGAAGCCGCCACCTCCGACTTCACATCCATCCTCCTGTAGCGCACCAACTTATGTGCATCAGTGGCGACAAAGGTAAGATAGTTTTCGGTCATTTCCATTAGCACGCCCGACATGATAGGACGAATCTCGTCCATGCCCGTGGCGAAGACGGTTTTCTCAAAGCCCTTGGCCAGCACGTCGGCGGGAATTTCCCAAGTGGAAGTCTCCGTCATCACGGGCAGTTGCGGGAACTCATCGCTCTTGTGACCGGCCAGTTTATAACGACCCTCACCAGCAATCAGCTCGACGGCCAAGTTGCTGTCGACCGAAATCGTAATCGGCACATCGGGGAAGTTCTTCATGATTTCGAGCAGCAGACGCGCGGGAATCGTCACCTCGCCCGTGCCTTCCACCATATCCGGCTGCAAGGTGACGGACATCGTCACATCAAGGTCTGAGGTCGTGATTTTCAGGTCTTTTTCGCCCAACTGGAACAGGAAGTCATCCAAAATGGGCAGGGTGTTCTTCGAGCCAATAACGCCACTCAAGGCTTGCAGACTCTTCAACAATTTGAGGCTTGATACTATAAATTTCATTGTCTTATAGGTATTTATTTTTCTTGTTTTGAATCGGTAAAAGTACAAATAATTATGATACGCTGACGATTAATCGGAATTTTTTCTCGTTTTTTTGCTGTCAATTGATTCCAGCGTATTTCAAGCGGTTGAGGAAATCGAGCATCGACTCGTAAGGAACAGCCACATACTGGAACTTCTTGCCATTCTTGGTCACCGTGCGGCTCTTCTCTTTCGCGTCGTACATGCGCTGGTTGATGTCGCCATAGGTGGCATGAACTTGCAACTGTCCATCGCCGCAGTTGTAGTTAATGTATGTCATGAACATATCATTTTGGAAATAATACGTGATGTTACCCAAACGACGGTCGAACATCACATAGCCGTCCACGTACTTGTTCACGACGTGTTTCCCAAGATTGCCCAAACCAATCTTCCCCACCGAGATAAAGGCGCGAAGTTGCTTGTTCCACACCATTTTCAGGTCAGGAATGACGATGGTTTTGCAGTAGAAATCAGACGATTGCATTTCTGGATAACCTTCCAATTCGATGGCTTTCTGCCTATCCTCAGTTTTTTCGTCGCTGTTTTCGGAACGGTAATAATGCAGGTAAGGCGTCTGCGTCAAATCGATGGACGCGCCTTCCATGCCGGCATACACCTCTGCTATAGCCTCAAGGATTTTATCGTCAAAAATGGGGGCATTCAGCACATTCAATCCACGGAGCGTCATGCTGTCGTTGGGATATTGCGAATATGTGCCATGAACGTTAAAGTCCAACAGGTTCAAATCATAACCCATGTCGAATGTACCCGTGCCACTGACAACGCCATGAGCATCAAGGTCAAGGTGGGCATCGTATTGCGTTGTGTCTGAGATGATGAATCGCAAGTCATCGGAGTTATAGGCAAGCATTCCACTGACAGGCGAAGTGTCGTCTGTGTCCTTTCGGCTTTTTTGCGGCGTAAGGAACGAGGCAAAATAGCCGCCATCGATGGCCAACTTGTAATAGAGTCCATTGCACATCTCAGGTTGCTGTTCTTGAATCGCATTAATATTAATAGGTATGCGGATGGCCTGCGGGTTGATGTGCGTCGCCGCTGCAAACCAGTTGTTAAGTGACTTCAAAGTGTCCGTTTCGGCTAACCCCACGGCCGTTGATTCATCAAAGCCCAACAGCGCATACTGGCCCTCATAATACCCATACGGCTCTGTAGCTTTTAGGGTCATGCGTCCTTGGAAGCCGAACTGCGTACTCAGCTTAAAGCCCGCATCTTCAGGAATATGGGCATAACCATGCGTCACGCCATTAATGGCCTTAATCGTGTCCATGTGAACTGGCGTGCTGTGACCATCTTTGTCGACATAATCCCAAACACCTTGTGCATCGTAACGACTCCGGCTATGGATATTGACGACGGCATCCTTGTAAAGATGATAGCCGTTCAAAGTATCGGCCAAAAGTTCACCGCTAATCGGTTCCAGCTTCGACTCGGCGTCAATGTCCACGTCGTGCATGTATGGAAACACGGCGGCGTCGGCCACACGGATGATTTTCACATCGTGCGCGTGGATGACATAATTGGTCATGTCATACTCTGCTCTCATGCTATAAAACTGCAGTGAGTCCTGCTCCGGCACAAGCGAAACGAACCTGGCCGCATTGCTGTGAATGGCAAGCAGTTCTTCGCGGGTGGTCGCATTGGCATACTCACCAAAGCTCTCCACTGGATTGTAAAGGTGCAGGCTGTTCGTGGCCATGTCCCACTCAGCCTCTTTCAGCGAACAGACGTATTGGTTCATCGGGAAGTCAAGGCTACTCTTGTTGTCCAAATAGTCGTACCTCACCTTTTGGCCATCGAAGTCAACGTTGGCGCGATAGTTGGTCGCGGTGAATGCAACTGTCGTACTGTCAGCGGAATAGAGTCTAAAGTCCGCCGAGTCTGCCACAAAAGTACGCGTATCCAAGGCGAAATTGTCGGAACTAAACTCGGTCAAGCCGAAACGCAGCTTACCATCGGCAGCATAACCATCAGGTGTGAGGCGCGTCTTGCCTGTGAAATAAGTTCCGTCGTACATACAAATCGGATTGTCAATGGTTTGCGTGGTCAGTTCAGGAATATGGATATCCAATTTCAGCTTAAGTGCGTCGGCATTGGCCATGGGGAACATCGAGCCATCGTCTTGCGGCACCATCTTAAAATGATTCGTGATGCCCGTGACGGAATCGAGGTAAAAAACGAACTGATTAGATTTGAACTCAGAGGTCTGATAGTCAAGCTGTCCGTCGCCCCAGAAACCGCTTTCGGAGAGGTGAATGGTTTCGTGGAAACGACCCAAGTCGCCAAACATCGGGTAGCTATCGGCATGGCTCTTCCCTATCTGATGCGCAAAGCCGAGCGAATAGTCGTCCATGACCACCAAGGGCTCTTCGATGGTCGGGAAAATGCCACCTGAAACCAACTCGCCTTCAAACTTAACCTTGCTCATTGTCAGGTCTTTAAGGCTGTCAATGACAAACGGGTGAAGATGGTAGAAAAACTTGCCTTCAAGGTCTTCGGCCGTCGAAACCGAATCGACCGCACCCGGATGGAACACGCCGCCATTGATGTGCCGATAGAACTTGAACGACCTCACATCGCTGTGAAAAATGGGGTATTCTGGAGTCTCGATACGGCTCGACTTGTTGTCGCCACGGTCAATCAGCAGCCTCCCTTGCAGCCTTTCCAACGTGCCCTCAACGGGGACAATCTGGTTGCCATCCTTGGCGTAAAAGCGCAAGGAATCAACCTTTTGCATATCGATGGTGAAGTCCTCATAGGAAAAGCGGCTGTCCTTCGTAAAGAACTCAAACATGCCCGCGAGAATGCCGCCCGAAAAGCTGAAATCACGGTTTTTCTTGAACACGAGACGGCCGTTGTCAGGTACGATGACCACCATTTTCCTGTCGCTCAGCGAGATGGCCGTACCGTCAAGACCTTCAATCTCAGTGACGATTCCAAAAACCAGCAAGTCGTTGGTATTCAAATCTAAACGAAAGTTCGGCTGTCGGTTGCCCATCACAGAGTGGAACTTGATGACATCGTAGTCGATGTTGTCGCGAAACGATTCGATGACATCGAAAAAGCGGGGCAAAACGGTCACCCATTGGGTATCGGAATCGTATTCCACATAGCCGTCGGCGCGGAGACGAAGCACGAGCGAAAGCACCTGCTCGACAGGGAATCCGATGTAAGAAGCCCAGTCGCCGATGTAGAATTTAATCGGTTGCTCGGTGATGTCGAAGCCTTTCAGGAACCGCTCAAGGCGAATCATGGGATGGGTGCCGTCAAGTCCCTGTAGCTTCTTGAAGTCGTCCATGCGGAAATAGTTCACCGACACCACATCGCCCTCGCTTTTCGGGTTCACGCTCTCCATGCGACGGAAGTCCACGTTGTTTTCGTCGATGTTCCAATAGACGGCCTCGATGAAAAGATCCAAACCATGGTAATTGTCGTGGAACGGCGCGTCGCCATAATCCTTCAGCGAGCGATAAGCCATCATCCGGCGTGATTTGTTGTCGTAACGAAATCCTAAATTATTGTGGTACAATGAGTCTTGCCCAATTCGGCCAGAGACGGTATCATCCAAATAAAGGCGCAGTGCCACATGGTCGGCTACGAGGCTCGCTTCGTCAGACATCACAAAACGCTTGGCATTAACCAACACTTTGCACTTTCCCTCCTGACGGAAAACGAAAGAAGCTTTCTTGTTTAACCCGCCAAACACCTCGATTTGGTTACCCATGATACCGAAGCCGCCACTAAAGTCCACATTACGGAAAACGTCATTAATCTCATAATCAGAACGATAAGAAAACACTCGTGGATACATCGTCCGCTCCTCAGGCTTGTTCATCAACACCTTATCCTCAAAACGGCCCAACATCGCCTCGTTGAAATAATGCTTGTCGAAGAATGTCACTGAGTCGATGGCATACTCCGATCGGTTAAGGTCAATCGAGTAAGAATCAGGTAGTTCAACGTAAATTCGGTCGACTGGGATATTGAACCTTGACCAATCAGCGCTACCTCCCATGCCTACCCAACTGTTGTTCTCCAAACGGAAAACGCCTTTCGTGCGGTGCAACACCGACTCGTCCTTAGCCGACTGCAAAACCAAGTCGCCTTCGATATTCAACACAAAATCGTCTGCCGACGGAAAACTCCACCGCGCATCGCGCAACAGCCACTTGGAATTGCCCTTGGCCGACAGCACCTTCTCGACAAAAATCAAGCGGCTCGTGACCAAATACTTGTCCACGCCATTCATTGACTTTTGAGACCTCACGTCAGTGTAAAACAGCCAGTTAGACACATCCTGATGCGTCAATCCGGCGGATGGTGCTGCTTGAAGGATTTCCACGAAATTGAAAATGTCGGCATAGGCCTTCCCTCCTCCCTTGGCGTGGTAAAGCTCGCACATTCTCATAATGGCATTTTGCTCATTGTCAGAATAATAGCTATTCCAAACACCAGAAAAGCCATTCATTATCGTGGCTGCCTCTTCGCGCTCTTGCTTCAAGGTCGATGAGCCAAGATAAGCCGAAAGCTGGTCAAAAAACGCGGCTTTCTCGGTCGGGAAAAAAGGTTGTTGAGCCATCAGTGACCCACATCCAAAAAAGGACACAACTATCAGGACAAGAAGGTGTTTCTTCATATTACTTAAAGTTATTTACTAAACTCAGCAGCCACCCAATCATTGCGGCTCAGATGGCGGCAATAACGCAATCCCAAACGCTCAGCCTCTGCCTTAATGCTGTCTAAGTCGGCGATATAGAAGCCACTGAAAAAAATGTGCGCTTTGGGACTCATCGCATTGACATAGAGGTACATATCGCGTAAAAGGATGTTTCGGTTGATGTTGGCTAACACTACATCGAAGTGGCCTTGAATTGCCGAGGCATCGCCGAGGACGATTTCGATGTCCGTAACACCGTTCAACTCGCAGTTGGTGAAGGCGTTGCGGTAGGCCCACTCGTCGTTGTCGATGGCCACAGTACGTGCCGCGCCGAGCTTCTTGGCCAAAATCGCCAAAACCGCCGTTCCGCTGCCCATGTCAAGGATATCTTTGTCCTGAAAATCCGTCTCCAACATCAGTTGGATGATTTGCGCGGTCGTCTCGTGATTGGCCGTTCCGAACGACATTTTCGGCTCGATGACCAAGTCAAACTCAAAACTCGAGTCCGGCTCATGGAACGGTGCTCTTACTCGGCATCTATCATTCACAATCACAGGCTGATAAGACGCTTCCCAAAGCTCATTCCAATCCTTGTCGGGCATCTCCTCCACTTTCAACAGATGGATGTCAAAGAAAGCCGAGTCGGCGAGCAAGCTGTCCACTGCTATGTCGTCGCGGTGCTCCTCCGTACAATAGGCTTTCAGACAACGATCGTCGTCCATGAACGAGTCGAAGCCGATGCCCGCCAGCATTGTTGTCAGCATATCATGCTGAATGTCAGACGACGGCGCAGTGAATGAATATTCAAAGGTCTTCATTCCGCACCAATCTGTGAAGCCTGTTGGCAGATGGAAACGAAGTCCTCCGCCTTGAGTGACGCGCCACCAATCAGGCCGCCGTCCACATCAGGCTGCGAGAACAACTCCGTGGCATTCTTGGCGTTGCAGCTGCCACCATAAAGGATGCGGATGTCGTCAGCCGTGGCCTCATCATAATGTTCCTTCACCAAGCCACGGATGAAGGCGTGCATTTCCTGTGCCTGCTCAGGCGTGGCGGTCTTGCCCGTTCCGATGGCCCATACGGGTTCGTAGGCAATAATGGCGTCGTAAATAGCATCGCCATCCAAGTGGAACAAGCCCTTTTCAAGCTGTTCTTTGACCACCTCGAAATGGCGACCAGCCTCGCGTTCTTCGAGCACTTCGCCGACACAATAGATGGGCGACATATTGTTCTCAATCAGGCGGTTGATCTTCTCGGCCAGCACTTCATTGGTCTCACCGAAATACTTTCTTCTCTCGCTGTGACCCACGATGCAATAGTCCACATCGATGGATTTCAGCATCTTGGCCGACACTTCGCCCGTGTAAGCACCTTTGTCGTAAGCACTGCAATTCTGCGCGCCCACATTGAAACGCTGCTCGTCAAATTCATAATCCGTCAACATTTCCAAATAGGGATACGGCGGGCAAATAATGACTTCGCAATTCAGCTCGTCCATTTCGTCCAAACGGTCAAGGATGTTATCGACTAATTCTTCAGCCTCATCAAACGTGAGGTTCATTTTCCAGTTTCCTGCTACGATTTTGCTTCTCATAATATTCGAATTTAAAGATTTCAAAATTTAAAATTTAAAGATTTAAGGTATTAGAATTTGCAATAATTGGGGACAAAAATACGAAAATCATCCAAACACCACCCTGCATCGACAAACTTCCACCGAATTTTCCGTTTGCGCCTCTGTCTTAACCAAACGCACACAATATTCATTCTCAGCGGTTTGTTCACGATAGAAACTCAATTTGTCGCCTTGGTGTGTTTCGGCGACGTATGCAATTTCAAATCGTTTCAGCCGATGTTTGCGGTACCAATCAATATCCCAAAGGTCAAGGGTGTGCTCGATATATTTTACCGAATTGACGTGCCCGTTGATGTCAATGTCGTTATAATTCACATCTATACTGCGCACAAAATCAGCGTTTTCCGACATTTTCACACGGCCGCCTTTCTCGATAGGACACGGCTTTTCGGCCTCAATCCAGTTGTTGATGGCACCGTTGTCGATGGAAAAAATATCGGTAGGTTGTCGGGATTCGGTGTCAATCATGGCCCAAATGGAACGACCGTAACCGTAAACACGTCCGTCGCTGCCCGTCACACGGAAATTGCGGCTCGTAAAAAAACGCATGGAGCTTTCCACCCATGTCTCCACCGAGAAACGCTCATATTGTTCCGGCATCTCCTCCATCTCAATGGCCAAGCGCGACAACACCCAAGACCGTTGGATGGTCATCAGGTATTTCATCCCGAAACCACGGTCTGTGGAATGGAAATCGGCAGCGTTCAGCATTTGGTTGCCAAGATGTCCCAAAAACATCCGTCCCGAAAAATCGCAGTGGAACGGCTCCGCAATAAATTCGTATTTTCCGATTTTATCCAAGATTCGATGATTCAAAGATTTAAAGATTTAAAATTCAAAGATTTAAGATCTTTGGTTGTTGGCTTTGACATAATAATCGCAAATTGCTGTAATGCCACACTCCGAGCATTTTGGCTTGCGGGCAAGGCAAACATAGCGCCCGTGCAAAATCAGCCAATGGTGCGCCTTGGAAATCACCGCTTTGGGCAGGTGCGCCACCAAGGTCTTTTCGGTTTCCAACACGTTTTTGGAGTTTTGGGTCAGGCCGATGCGGTTAGCCACGCGGAACACGTGCGTATCCACGGGCATTGCGGGCTGGTCGAAGGCCACGGCCATCATCACGTTGGCGGTCTTGCGACCCACGCCAGGAAGCTTTTGAAGGTCATCCAAATTGTTGGGAACCACGCCGTTGAAATCGCGCACCAAGGTCTGTGCCATGCCCAAAAGGTTCTTCGCCTTGTTGTTGGGATAGGAAATGCTTTTTATATAGGTGTAAATCTCCTCCACAGTCGAGTCGGCCATGTCCTGCGCGGTCGGGAAACGGCGAAACAACGCAGGTGTGGTCTTGTTCACGCGCTTGTCGGTGCACTGCGCCGAGAGGATGACCGCCACCAATAGCTGATACGGGTCAGTGTATTCCAACTCTGTCTCAGCCACGGGCATGTGCTCCGAGAAATAGGCAACAAAAGCGTCGTATTTCTGCTGTAATTTGGTCTTTTTCATTAAATGATATTCCCTTGATCATCAACAAGAACGCCCCAACTGACAGCGGTCATCTTGTCGCCCTCGAAGAAGAAATCAATCAAAGCGTCCTCGAATGAAACGCGCAGCTCGCCGTCCTCCAATTCCTCTTCCAAGTCCTTGAAACCCTGCGCTTTCATCAGTTTGACGACCTCTTCCTTAGCAAGGTCGAAAACCTTCTTTCCGTACAGCGTAGCCTCTTGATTCTCCGTCTCGAAGCAAGCCACCACCGACTTGGTGATGCCCTCGAAATAAATGTTCGTGGCAATGCTGTCGTATTGGTAGAAAATGGAGCGGTTGCCCGTCTCCTCCATGTCGCTCAGTTCTTCATAGAAGTCAGGCATGTTCAGCAATTTGACGGCGTCGTCAATCGTCATTCCGAAAGGTATTTCACCGTAGCCTTTCAACGGTTCAATGGTAAAGTTTTTCATCATTATTACGGGTTGTTTCGGCGGCTAAGATAGGCATTTTATAGTAACCAATGCCAAAAAAAAGAAAAAAACATTTGGATTATTACAGTTTGCTTGACCTCCAATAGATTCCCTACTACCCACAACCTCCACACGGAATGACATTGGAGAGTGTCTATTCAAAGCGAATCGACTTAACAGGACTGATGCGGTTGATGACCGAAGTCGGAATCAACAGCATCAAAACCCAAAGCAGGAACGTACCTAAGTTGATAAGTATCACTGTAGTAAGATGCAATTCAATCGGAACGGAAGAGAGATAATAGGTGGCGGCATCCAATTTGACGAAACCCGTGCATTGCTGCAAGAAACAGAAACCTAAACCGATGACGTTGCCGATGAGCATCCCGAGCAGCAAAATGCGCAGCGAACGGCGCAAAAACACCTCGCGGACAAACTTGTTGCTCGCGCCCATGGCCTTCAGCAAGCCGATGGTCGAAGTGCGTTCGATAATGATAATCAGCAACATACTGATGACCGTAATGCCCGCCACAAGCAGCATCAAGGCCATGATAAGCCACACGTTGGTGTCAAGCAAGTCGAGCCAATCGAAGACTTGGGGGTTGCTCTCACGGGCGGTGTAGGAGGCCAAATTCATCGGCAGGGAATAATACAATTTCTCGTTCACCTCATCAGTCAAAGCGTTGTCTCTCAGTGCGATTTCAAGCAATCCTGTTTCGTTGTCTTCCCAGCCGTTCAGCTTGCGGATTTGGTTGAGGTCGGCGAAGACGAAACGCTCGTCAAACTCGGTGAGGCCTGTCTCGAAAACACCTGATACCGTGAATTTTCGCCCTCTCGCCTGCATGTCCTTGTCAATGAACCACACACGCACGTCGTCGCCCACATTGAGCAGCATCTTGTTGGCGATGGCTTTGGAGACCAGCACCTCGTTTGAGCGTTCATCGGCTTGAAACTCAGGCGTTTTTCCATCCAAGAGGCAGCTTTTGAAATAACTCCAGTCGTAATTTTCATCTACGCCCTTCAGCACCACGCCCTGAATCTCGTCTTCGGTCTTGATCATGCCGGCTTTGTTGGCCACCATCTGGTAATGGCTGATGCCCTCAATAGAGTTCAACCGACTGATTAGCAACGAATCCAACACAAACGGCGTCTCCTCCACCGACTCGTTCTTGTCCAACGACTGCACATGAATCGGAGCCACGAACCCCACCACCTTGTCGCGAATTTGGTTCTTGAAGCCCACCACGACGGCCCACGACACAATCATCACGGTAATGGCCAAAGCCACGCTCGTGACGGCCAAGCGCATCACCGTCGAGGACAAGTTTTCCTTCGAAAGCGAAAAAATCCGGTCTGCTATGAATTTTGAGGCGGACATTTTGCCTGCAAAAAAAGAATTTATTCGACCTTTTTCCAATCCACGATTTGCTCAAAGGTGGTGCCATCCTCGTTCGTACGCAGAGCAATCCACTGCATCTTGTTGTCTCTCAGGTTTTTGACTTCCCACCACTCACGCAGTTCGGGTTCGCCCACGTTCTTCCAGCGGGTGGCCAATAGCGTACCGTCAACGAAGTAGTTTTGGAACTCGCGGTTGGTCACAGCTTGCCACTGTCCAGCGTCGTCCTGGCGGTAGAAGTTGTAGATGCCGTCGGCCAAGAACTCCAATCGCCCGTTGGCATCGTTATAAGTCTCGCCACCTGAGATTTCCTCACACTCCCACAGGCCAAGAACTGCCTGCTGGTAGTCAGCGGTGAGCTTCACCCAGCGCATTCCAACCGGGCCTTCGTCATCGATTACTTCTCCGTCACGTTGCGTAATGTGCCTGAAGGTTCCCTCCATGTTGGTGGCAGTGATGGAACGGACGTTTATTTCATAGATAATCGTGATGTGCTCGTTGGGCTGGCTGCTGAGGGTCACCTTATTGCCTTCCATGACGACCGAAGCATTCAGATGGGAGGCCCATC
This sequence comes from uncultured Bacteroidales bacterium, assembly GCA_905233685.1. Classification (GTDB taxonomy): domain Bacteria; phylum Bacteroidota; class Bacteroidia; order Bacteroidales; family F082; genus Limimorpha. The sequence goes on from CAJOEZ010000033.1 coordinate 48,386, forward strand.
CTTGATTTTCTGAAGAAAGGTTGGATCGCGACGTGCTTATGATGGCCTGTGTGGTCGAGAGGAATGTAATCACCGACTTATTGTTGGTTAGCTCAGCCTGCCCGTCGATGTCGGTCGTGATCCACTTCCCAATGATTTGCTGTTCAAGCTTGTTCTCTTTCTTGCAGCTGGCGAAGAGCAGGGCCAGGACTGCCATTGCTAATAATACTTTTTTCATTTTGTTAGGTTTTGAGTTTTGGCTTTTGGCCTTTGGCTCTTGGCTTCTGGCAGCTTTCACGAAGGCTTCGGAGTCCTTGGCTTTCGTAAAGCTGCCAGTAGCCAGTAGCCATTGGCCAGTAGCCGGTTATTAGTTTAGTGTTTAGAGTCAGTTTAGAGTTGATAGGCTACTCCATATCCATCTTTTTGCGGATGTTCACCGCGAGAAAGTCGGCAACGGTCTCTGTGGTGAAGCGGCTCACGTTGATGACAAGGTCGTAGTTTCGGGCATCGTAGCGCGACACGCCAGCGAAGGACTTGGTGAAGGTCTCGCGGGCCTCGTCGGTTTCATCGATATACTTGGCGGCAGCCTCCTCATCGAATCCAAAGCGTTCGGCCACTTTCTTGATGCGAACGTCGCGGTCGGCTATAATAAAGAAGTGCAGCGCGTCGGGGTCGTCCTTGAAGATGTGGAAGCCGGTGCGCCCGACGACAATGCAGCTCTCTTGGCTTGCCAGGTTACGGATAATCTGCGACTCGGCATAGAAGAGCTCGCGCGAGGTAATTTTCTTGCTCTCCGTCTGGTAGCTGTCGTCCACGGCACCGAATTGGCGGTAGAACTGACATAAGTCGTCCCAAAAGTTGAGCTTCTTGGCTTTGATGCGCTGGATTTCCTTCTCGTCGAGGTTGTATTTCTCGCAGATGGCCTCAAGGATGGCCTTGTCGTAAACCTTCAGGCCGAGTATTTCTCCCAAACGACAGGCAATCTCTCTGCCGTCGCTCCCGCATTCGCGGTTGATGGTGATGATGGTTTTGCTCATGATATTAGATTAGAGTAATTATATAGACGCTATTGAATTGATACGAATCCACAAAAATAGTGTTTTTTTTGATGCATAAAGCCCTCAATCATTCCATTTTTTCAACACTTTTATCAACATTCTTTGCGAGAAGAAGCACATTAGGCCCGAAATTTGATGTTTTTTCTGTACTTTTGCAGAAAATAAAACCGCAATGAAACGACACCTCTTTTTTTTGGTCTTGCTTTTGCTGGCCATTTTGCCCTCAACCGAGGCCCAAATGACTGACGACGAGCCGGCACTCCCTTTCGTCAATAAGGAACACTACATCTGTGCCGCCATGCAACTCGATGACTATCTGCCGCTTATCGAAGGCAAGCGCGTGGGCATCGTGGGCAACCAGACAAGCATCGTGGGGCAGACACACTTGGTCGACACACTGCTTTCTTTAGGCATCGACGTGCGGAAAATCTTCACGCCCGAGCACGGTTTTCGCGGCACTGCCGACGCCGGCGCTAAGGTGAATAGCGGCAAAGATGAGAAAACCGGCCTGCCCATCGTGTCGCTCTATGGCAAAAACAAGAAACCTACGCCCGAGATGCTCCAAGGCATCGACATCATTCTCTTTGACTTACAAGACGTCGGCGTGCGTTTCTACACTTACATCTCCACCATGAGCTACGTGATGGAAGCCGCCGCCGAAAGCAAGCTCCCCGTCATCGTCCTTGACCGTCCCAACCCAAACGGCTTTTATATCGACGGCCCTGTGCTGAAGCCTGAAAACTCCTCGTTTGTGGGAATGCACCCCGTGCCAGTCGTCTATGGCATGACCATCGGCGAATACGCCAAGATGGTGAACGGTGAAGGCTGGCTGAAGGACGGCATCCGCTGCGACCTCACCGTGATACCTATTAATAATTACGATGATGCCATCTACGAGCTGCCCGTGCGACCCTCGCCCAACCTGCCCAACTGGGAATCGGTGTACCTCTACCCCACCCTGTGCTTTTTCGAAGGCACCATCGTGAGCATCGGGCGCGGCACGGAGACGCCGTTCCAAGTGTATGGCCACCCCAACATGCGCGGCAGCTATACCTTCACGCCGCAAAGCACTGCTGGAGCCTCGAAGCCTTTGTTGGAGGGCCAGCGCTGCCGTGGCGAAAACCTCGTGGAATTTGCCCACGACTACGCCTACAACGACAACCAACTCCATTTGGAGTGGATTATCGAGGCGTATCAGCAACAGAGCGACAAGGGCTTCTTCACTAACTATTTCCGCCTGCTTTCGGGCGACAAGCAATTACAGCGCGACATCGAAAGCGGAAAAAGTGCCGATGAAATCCGCGCTTCGTGGCGTGACGACATTGAGGCTTTCATGGCCATTCGGGCGAAATATTTGATATATTGAAATCCCCAAAAGTCACTTCTTTTTCAAAATATTTTTCAATCCCTATCGCACATTGTAAAAAAAGTCGTATCTTTGCAGCCCGTTTTGAACAACAAATTTACGTAAAAAGAAGAAAATTATGTATTTAACTGCAGAAAAGAAATCAGAGATTTTCAGCCAATTCGGCAAAAGCGCTGCCGACACTGGTTCAGCAGAAGGCCAAATCGCTTTGTTCACCTACAGGATTAAGCATCTGACCGAACAAACTAAAGTGCATCACAAGGATGTGGCGGCCAAGCGCGCACTGGTTCGCTTAGTAGGTAAGAGAAGAAAACTTCTCGATTATTTAAAGAGAACCGACATCGAAAGATACCGTAGCATCATTAAGGAATTGGGCATCAGAAAGTAAGACTTTCGGCAACCCAAGCCAAACGCAAGAAAAGGCAATCATGTATTGCCTTTTTTTGCTATTTACGAACCCGCAAGTTAAGAAGTAGAGAAAACAGTAAAAAAATTCAAGATCATGGGTCCTCAAGGATTTACACAAACCATCAAAATGCCTAACGGTCAGGAGATTACGTTGAACACCGGCCGTTACGCCAAGCAAGCCGACGGATCAGTCATGCTCCGCTGCGGCGACACCGTACTCTTAGCCACCGTTTGCTCCGCAACGGAAGTGGCTCCCGAAACCGATTTCTTCCCCCTGTCTGTTGACTATAGGGAAAAATACTACTCCACGGGCAAGTTCCCGGGCGGTTTCTTCAAACGTGAGGCCAAGCCCTCCGACTACGAAGTGCTCATCTCGCGCCTCATCGACCGCGCCCTGCGTCCGTTGTTCCCCGATGACTACCACGCCGAGACCATCGTGCAGGTGAACCTCCTTTCCAACGACAAGGAGCAGACCCCCGACGCTCTCGCCGCTTTGGCCGCCTCTGCCGCCATCTGCGTGTCCGACATCCCCTTCCACGGCCCGATTTCGGAAGTGCGCGTGGCCCTCATCGGCGACGAATATGTCATCAACCCGACCTTCACCCAGATGGAGGAAGCCCGCCTCGAACTGATGGTGGCCGCCTCCATGAAGGACATCTGCATGGTGGAAGGCGAATGCAAGGAAGTGAGCGAGCAAGAGATGCTTGGCGCACTGAAAGCCGCCCACGAAGCCATCAAGATCCAGTGCCAAGCCCAGATTGAACTGATGGAACAGGTCAACAAGGCCAAGCGCGAATACTGCCACGAGGTGAACGACGACAACCTCCGCGCCGAAATCGAAGCCAACTGCTACCAGCCCTGCTACGACTTCGCCCTCACCGGTTGCGCCGACAAGCACCTCCGCGAAGAAACCTTCAGCGGCATCTTAGACAAGTATCTTGAAAAATACACTGAAGAGGAATTGGAAACTGTCAAGCCGCTCGCCAAGCGTTACTTCCACGACGTGGAACGCTCGGCCGTGCGCAACGCCGTCCTCAACGAGCGCATCCGCTTAGATGGTCGTAAGACTGACGAGGTGCGTCCCATCTGGACGGAAGTCGATGTGCTGCCTAAGGCCCACGGTTCAGCTGTGTTCACTCGCGGTGAAACGCAGGCTTTGGTGACCGTCACCCTTGGCACAAAACTCGATGAACAAACCATCGACGGCGCCGTGGTGGAAGGCACCAAGAACTTCACGCTGCATTATAACTTCCCCGGCTTTGCCACTGGCGAGGCCAAGGCACAGCGCAGCACCAGCCGCCGCGAAATCGGTCATGGCAACTTGGCCGAGCGCGCCCTCAAGACGATGGTGCCCCACGATGAATCCATGCCTTATACCATCCGCATCGTGAGCGACATCCTCGAATCCAACGGTTCATCGTCAATGGCCTCAGTATGTGGCGGTTGCCTCGCGCTGATGGACGCTGGTGTGCCTATGCGCAAGCCTGTCGCTGGCGTGGCTATGGGTATGATTTCCGATAGCGAAACCGGCAAATACGCCATCCTGACCGACATCCTCGGCGATGAGGACCACCTCGGCGACATGGACTTCAAGGTCACTGGCACCCGCGACGGTATCACCGCCTGCCAGATGGACATCAAGGTCGACGGCCTCTCCTACGAAGTGCTGACCGAAGCCTTGGAGCAAGCCCGTCAGGGTCGCATCCATATCTTGGACGAGATGGCCAAGACCATCACCGAACCGCGTTCCGACTACAAGGAGTTCGTGCCGCGCATCGAGACCATGTTCATCCCGAAGGACATGATCGGTGCCGTCATCGGACCTGGCGGAAAGATCATCCAAGAAATGCAGAAGGAAACCAACACCGTCATCGTCATCACCGAGGACGACCAGAAGGGTATCGTGGAAATCGCTTCGCAGAACAAGGAAGACATCGAGGCTTGCAAAGCCAAGATTCGCGCCATCGTTCAAGTGCCCGAGGTTGGCGAGGTCTACCATGGCAAGATTGTCTCCATCATGGCCTTCGGTGCTTTCGTGGAAATCATCCCGAACAAGGACGGCCTGCTCCACATCTCCGAAATCGATTGGAAGCGTTACGAGAGCATGGAAGAAACCGGACTGAAGGAAGGCGACGAAATCGACGTGAAGCTCATCGAAATCGACGAGAAGACCGGCAAGCTGCGCCTGTCGCATCGTGCTTTGCTCCCCAAGCCTGAGGGTTATGAGGAAAAGAAGGGCGGCAACGGCGGCGGTCGCGGTGGTAACCGTGGTGGTGGCCACGGCAACGGAGGTCATGGCGGTGGCAACCGCAACGGCGGTGGCCACGGCAATGGCGGCGGTCACAGAAGATAAAGAAAACAACGTTGTTGGCGGGTGAAAGCTCGCCAACAACAAATCATATTCAAAGAACTAAACAAAACTAAATGAGGCAGTTAAAGATTACGAAGCAGGTGACGAACAGGGAAACCGCTTCCTTGGACAAGTACCTGCAAGAGATTGGTAAGGTTGAGCTGATTTCGGCTGAAGAAGAGGTTGAATTGGCGCAACGTATCAAGCAAGGCGACAAGATCGCGTTGGAAAAACTCACCAAGGCCAACTTGCGCTTTGTAGTCTCCGTAGCAAAACAGTATCAGAACCAAGGCCTCAGTCTTCCCGACTTAATCAACGAAGGC
>CAJOEZ010000034.1 GCA_905233685.1 uncultured Bacteroidales bacterium
GCACAGGCCAACATGGCTGTGATGCAAGCTTTGCTTGAACCTGGCGACACCTTCATGGGTCTCGACCTTTCGCACGGCGGCCACCTTTCGCACGGTAGCCCGGTCAACGCTTCGGGTATGCTCTACAAGCCCGTCGCTTATCATGTGGCCAAGGAAACCGGCCGCGTCGACTACGACGAGATGGAGAAGATTGCCCTCGAGTGCAAGCCCAAACTCATTATCGCTGGTGCTTCGGCCTACAGCCGCGACTGGGACTACAAGCGTATGCGTGAAATCGCCGACAAGGTCGGTGCTGTCCTCATGGCCGACGTCAGCCACCCCGCTGGCTTGATTGCCAAGGGCTTGCTGAACGACCCGTTAGACTACTGCCACATCATCACCACCACGACTCACAAGACCCTCCGTGGTCCCCGTGGCGGCATGATCCTTATCCGTCACGACTTCGAAGACCCGCGTGGCCGCAAGACCCCGAAGGGCGAAACGAAGATGATGTCGGCTCTCATCAACAGCGCCGTGTTCCCGGGCATCCAAGGTGGTCCGCTTGAGCACGTCATCGCTTCCAAGGCCGTTGCTTTTGGCGAAGCCCTCAGCGACGAGTACATGGAGTACATCCAACAGGTGAGAAAGAACGCCGCCTTCATGGCCAGAGCGTTCATGGACAAGGGCTACGACGTCATCAGCGGTGGCACCGACAACCACTCGATGTTAATTGACCTGCGCGGCAAGTTCCCGGAAATCACAGGTAAGATGGTCGAAAACACCCTCGTCCTTGCCGACATCACCGTGAACAAGAACATGGTGCCCTTCGACACTCGTTCGCCTTTCCTGACCTCTGGTCTGCGCGTCGGTACGCCCGCTATCACCACTCGTGGTTTGAAACAAGACAAGATGGCTGTCATCGTGGATATGATTGACGACGTCATCAGCGACATCAATCCCGAGACCAAGACCGCTTCGGAGGCCAAGATTGCCGCCGTCCGCGCCGAGGTGAACAAGATGATGAAGGACTACCCGCTCTTCGCTTGGTAAGCTTCAAGAATAAGAAACGTCCGATTCAGTGAATCGGACGTTTCTTATTTTATTAGTAGATAATCAAATCTACACATTGGACGCATGGTTAACGACGCATGCAGAAGCGGAAGTTCCATCCCACAGTAACCAACAAGCCATAGGCATAGCCACCGTTTGTATTATTCATCAAATACATGCCTCCGCCAAAATCCAAATTATCGAAACTTGCTCCTCCCACAAGAGTCTGTCTGAGATAATCATTGCCCAAAAGGTTGCAATAGCCAGCATGATAATCAATCATACCTGCCCATCTGTTTTTACTTGTATAAACACGGATTCCTGCATGAGCAACATAAGCAGGGTCAATAGCAATCTGGGAAAATTTTCTTACAATAAGTGAGGCACCACCACCCACAGAGGCTTGGATATACGGATTAAATTGATAACCAGCATCCACAAAAGCTCCTCCATAGAGACTTGGACGAATGAAAAAACCTTGACAACGTGTATACGAATCGTCTTGAGCCAAGGAAGGAATAGCCATCATAGCTATTGCCAGAACTAATAATAACTTTTTCATAGGGTTTAAAAATTAAGGTTAATAATAGGTTTATTAGGTTTATTTCTTATCAAGATAATCCACCACACACTCCACCAAATTGTATGCTCCGTCATAGACGTCCTTCAGTGTTGCATCGAGCATATAAGCGGGCGTGGTGAAGACCAACAGCTCGTTGTCGGCACAAACGTCGCCGTGTTCGGTCTGCACATGATAGGCACCCATTTTACGGATGTTTTCGGCATCGGGCGTGCCTTCGTTGCCCAAAGTGACGCACACGCCGGGCAATAGCTTGGCGAACATCACGGGAGCGATGCACATTCCGCCGATGGGTTTCTTGGCCTCGTGCATTTCGAGGATGGCGCGTGCCACGTCGGGCTGCACCTCCATCTCGGCACCTTTGTAGGCATAGTTGCAGAGGTTTTTGGCTACGCCATAGCCGCCGCTAAAGAGCAGGCCGTCAAAGTCCTCAGCCTTGAACTCCTCGACGGGACGGACATTGCTTCGGGCCAAGCGAGCGGCCTCAGTGAGGATGTTGCGTTTTTCTTTCGTCTGCTTTTCGGTCAAATGGTCGATGACCTCAGTTTGTGGACGATTGGGCGCAAAGCATTGATATTCACAATGATGTTGTTCGATGGAAAGCAAAAGGGTGATGGCCTCGTTAATCTCGCTGCCATCCTTGCGGCCGCAACCGGCCAAAATTACTGCAAATTTCTTCATGGTGTGTGAGTTTTGATTTGGTTGCAAAGATACAACTTTTTTGAACAAAAAGCCTTACCTTTGCAGCCTAATTAATAAGGTATGGAAGAACAGAACATCACCCGCACTGAATTGGACGAACTCGGCGAGTTTGGCCTCATCGACCAACTGACGACAGATTTCCCCTTGCGCAACGCCTCCTCGCTGAAAGGCGTGGGCGACGATGCCGCTGTCATCAACCACGAGGGAATGCGCACGCTCGTTTCGGTGGATATGCTCATTGAGGGCATTCACTTTGACATGACCTATTGCCCCTTGAAGCACCTCGGTTACAAGGCCGCCGTCAGCAATTTCTCCGATATTTATGCGATGAATGGCACCCCGACGCAGATTGTGGTCGGCTTAGGCGTGTCGAACCGCTTCTCGGTGGAGGCCTTGGACGAATTGTATGCTGGCATTCGTTTAGCATGTGAGCGCTACAACGTCGATATGGTCGGCGGCGACACCACGAGCAGCAAGACGGGTCTCGTCATCTCCATCACGGTCATCGGCATGGCCAAGGAAGAGGACATCGTCTATCGCAGCGGCGCGAAGAAGAACGACCTGCTTTGCGTGAGCGGCGACTTGGGCGGTGCCTACATCGGCCTGCTCATCCTCGAACGCGAGAAGGTGGAGTTCCTTTCCAATCCGAACATGCAACCCCAGCTGAAGGGCATGGAGTATGTTTTAGAGCGCCAATTGAAACCTGAAGCCCGTAAGGACATCATCGAGCAACTGAAAACTTTAGGTGTCAAACCTACCTCGATGATTGACATTTCAGATGGCTTGGCTTCCGAAATCCTGCATCTCTGCAAGGAGTCCAAGGTGGGCTGCCAGCTTTACGAGGAGAAAATCCCCATCGACCCGACCACCGACCGCATGGCCAAAGAATTCCAAATTGTGCCTTCAGTGGCGGCTCTGAGTGGCGGCGAAGACTATGAACTGCTCTTCACCATCGACCAGAAGGACTACGAGAAGATTCAGACCCTTTCGGCGGATGTTACCGTCATCGGCTACATGACTGACAACGTGGGCGTGGCGGAGATGATTACGCCCGACAACCATGTCATTCCGATTAAGGCACAGGGTTGGGACCACATGAGAAAGCATGACTGAACTACCCGAAATAGTAAAACAAAAACTCGCCGCCTTGCCCAACAAGCCTGGCGTGTACCGCTATTTCGACAAGAAAGGCGAACTGATTTACGTCGGCAAGGCCAAGAACCTGAAACGCCGCGTCAGCAGTTATTTCAGCAAGGAACAATATGGCAAGACGCGTGTCCTCGTGAGTAAAATTGCCGACCTCGAATACAGCATCGTTGACTCGGAGTCAGAGGCGCTGCTGCTTGAAAACACGATGATCAAGCAGTACAAGCCGCGCTACAACATCATGCTCAAGGACGACAAGACCTATCCATGGATTTGCATCAAGAAGGAGGCTTTTCCGCGCGTTTTCCTGACGCGAAGAAAGGTAAACGACGGCTCAGAATATTTCGGCCCTTATCCCTCGGTGCGCACGGCGCATATCCTTTTGGACTTGCTTGGTCAAGTGTATAAGGTGCGCTCCTGCCGCACACCTTTGACGGAACTCGGCGTGGAGAAAAAGAAGTACAAAGTCTGCCTTGACTATCACATCCACAAATGCAACGGTCCGTGCGAAGGCCTAATTTCCAAGGCCGACTACAACGTCATGATTGCTGAAATTCGCGAAATCATCAAAGGCAACTTGGGCGGCGTGTTGCGCGAACTGAAGGCCCAGATGATGAACCACGCTTCACGCATGGAGTTTGAGCAGGCGCAGGAAATCAAAGTGAAATATGACCTCTTGGAGGAATACCGCAGCCACTCGACGGTGGTCAGCCAGTCGATTCACAACGTGGAAGTGTATTCTTTCGTGGACGATGGCGAGGAATTCTACGTCAATTTCATGAAAGTGGTGGACGGCGCAGTGGTGCAGTCGCACTCGTTTGAGATGAAACGCCGCTTGGAGGAGACTTCAGAGGAGGTCTTGCTGTTGGCCGTCACTGAGTTGCGACAGCAGTTCGACAAGCCGGCTTCGGAAATCATCGTGCCGTTGAAACTGGACTACGCTATTAAAGACGTTGAGACAACCGTTCCGCAGCGCGGCGACAAGCTGAAGCTCCTTGACCTCTCGCGACGCAATGCCATGCAATACAAGATTGACTTGGAGAAACAACGTAGCCTTGTTGACCCAGAGCGACACCAAAAACGGGTCTTGAATAAACTGAAAGAAGCCTTGCAATTGTCTGAGCCGCCCGAAGTCATCGAGTGCTTCGACAACTCCAACTTCCAGGGTGACTACGCCGTGGCAGGCATGGTGCAGTTTGTGAACGGCAAGCCCAACAAGGCGGGCTACCGCCATTTCAACATCAAGACGGTGGAAGGTCCCGACGACTATGCCTCGATGAAAGAAGTGGTGCGTCGCCGCTATTCAAGGCTGATGGAGGAGAACAAACCCTTGCCCAACCTCATCATCACTGACGGCGGCAAAGGGCAGATGGAAGTGGTCAGGCAAGTGATTGAGGATGAACTGCATATCGATATTCCCATTGCAGGCTTGGCCAAGGACGACCGCCACCGCACCAACGAATTGTTGTTCGGTTTCCCGCCGCGTGTGGTGGGCTTGAAACCCAATTCCGAGGAGTTTCGTCTGCTGACGCACATTCAGGATGAGGTGCACCGTTTTGCCATCACCTTTCACCGCAAGAAGTTCGAGAAGGGCTTCATGCACTCCGAGTTGGCCGACATCAAGGGCATCGGGAAGAAGACGGCGGAGAAGCTGCTATTTGAATTGAAGTCGGTAAAAGGCATTAAGGATGCTTCTTTGGAACGGCTTTCGGAAATCGTCGGGTCGGCAAAGGCGGAGATTGTTTTCAAGCATTTTCATCCATAAAAAAATCCGACGCTTTGCGCCGGATTTTTTTGTTGTTCATTCTTCAGCCTTATTGCAGCTTGAAGTTCACAGGAATCTGGTACGACACACGCACGGCCTTACCACGCTGTTTGCCGGGTTTCCACTTCGGCAGCGACTTGATGACGCGCACGGCTTCCTCGTCGCAACCGCCACCGATGCCACGGAGCACCTTCACGTTGGAGATGCTGCCGTCGGTCTCGACGACGAACCCGATGAACACACGGCCTTGGATGCCGCTCTCACGGGCTATCTGAGGATACTTGGTGTTTTTGGCCACGTACTCCAACAGTTTCTGCTCACCGCCGGGGAAAGAAGGCATCTCTTCCACAATCTGGAAGATTTCCTGTTCAACGACTTCCTCTTCCTCGATTTCGGGGGCAACATACTCCTCAATGACTTCGTTCTGCTCGACTTCGGCGTTGATTTCGATGTCTTCCACTTCAACGTCGTCTTGCACGATTTCAAGTTGTGTGGTCTGCTTCGGAACTTCCACAGGCTGTGGTTTCTGTTCCTCTTGCTTGGTGATGTCCACCATTTCCTCTTCCACCACTTCTGCGGTGCGGAGCAGGCTGGGGTCGATTTCGCGCTTGTCGTAACTCTTGTGCTCAAAGGCTAACCAAGCAATCAGTAAGCTGATGACGAGGCCTATCTGCATGAACATCAGTTTCTTGTTCTCAAGATTGGCTTTAGGTGATTTTTTCTCTTCCATAGTTATGTGTTTTTGAATTATTGCTTAATGAATCACGTTGCGAAAGTAGTAATAATTTGAATACAAAACGCGGTCGAGGCAAATTTTATTTTTTATTCCTGTAAAAAAGATAAAAAACAAGCACTCCGAGAAGCGTTCCGAGGGCGTCGGAGAGGAAGTCGAACCAGTCGCCGGTGCGGGTGGGAACGAGGAATTCCTGCATCAATTCAGTCAGACCGCCGTAAGCAATGCTGATAAGAATGGTAAGCCGCAAAGCTCTTTTCTGATAGTCTTTCCCGTTGGAAACGAACTGCTTACGGTAGCCCCAAATGCACAGAAACGCGAAGGTGGCGTACATCAAGATATGCACCACCTTGTCCATGCCGACGATGGGCTTGACCCTTGGAAAAACAGAACCCGGAAGTCCTGTGAGAAACAGAATGAAAATTCCGCACAGGATTCCCGGGAAACTATTTCTTGTCAGTTTTTCCAAGATTTAGCCGATTTTGGCTTCGTAAGCGGCGGCATCGAGCAGGTTGTCGAGCTCTGCGGGGTCGCTCACCTTAATCTTGATGATCCAGGCTTCGCCGTAGGGGTCGGTGTTGACGAGCTTGGCGTTCTCTTCGTCGGCAAGGGCTTCGTTGACTTCAACGATTTCGCCTGCGACGGGCATGAGCAGCTCGGCCGTGGTCTTCACAGCTTCGATGGCGCCAAATTCTTCTTGCGCGTCAAGGGTTTCGCCAACGATGTCAGGGTCAACATCAACGAAGGTGATGTCGCCGAGTTCGTGTTGTGCATAATCAGTAATGCCGACGTAAGCGGTCTCGCCTTCTAAGCGGATCCATTCGTCGTCGTTCGTGTACTTCAGGTTGGTTGGAATGTTCATTTTTGTATGTTTAGAATAAGTTAATCAGGCCGCGAAATTACGCATTTTTGTCGTCCGTTGTCCAAAATCGTCTATTTTTTTATTGCGAGAGGTTGAACCTGATGGTGATTCCCGCAAAGGTCGTTCTGGTTTTGACCGAGGTGGAGACGAAGGGGTTGCTGAGGTCAAACTTGCAGAAAGCTTGTGCGCTCAGGCGTTGGCTGAAGTTGTAGTCGGCGGTGAAGTAGACGTTGATCTTGTCTTGGCCAGCCGACACTTGGTTGTTGTTCTCGTCCACGCGGCGCAAGATGGTCTTGTCGTGCTTGAAGCCGAGGTCAAGTTTCATGACGAGGTCGTTCTTGATGGTGCGGGTAGCCCCGCCGCCGCCGAGGGGCTTTATGTTGAACGAGAGGTCCTTGATACGGAAGCCTGCGCCGATGACAAACTCATAGCTGTTCACTTCGGTCAGTTGGTTGTTGGAGAACGCCATAGTCATTGTTCTCGATTTCTTGTACTGGAAGTTAGTCGAGAGTGAGTTTTGGAAGCCGAGGTCGATACCGATCAAGGGCATGTATTGCTCGTTGAGCACCATCTGCATGATGTCGTATTTGGGAATGATGATGTTACTGCTCTCATAGGTCTGGATGGTGTTGTTGGGATCGTAATTGACATTGGTGGCCCATGTACTGATGGCGTAGCTCGACTTGTAGGAGTGGGTGATACTGATGCTCTTGAACAGCTTGCCCAAGGCGGGTATGTTGGTCAGACCGTTGTAGGTCAGGGTCCAGTTGGGCAGCGGGATGGTGGGGAAGGGGGAGAGCTTGATTTTGTTGGGGTCTTTGCCTGTATAGGCGGCGATGAACGAGTACATCACCACTTCGACCGACCCAGAACTATAGCCCAAGGGGAAATAGTCGCCGGCGGCGCTATCGTAGACGTATTGGTTGACATTCTCAATCCATTGCGGGTTGTCTTTGGCGAGGCGTTCGGCGATGACTTTGCGGTTGTCTAACAGGGCGTCGAAAAGCAGCGAGTTGTTGATGCTGTCGGGAGCGAATGAGGTCTTCATCATGAAATAGCTCATGCTGAAACTTCCGCTGGTGGTGGGGGTAAAGGTCTCGAAGTCTTGCAGTGCATCGTTGTAGCGGAAATAGTGCTGGTAGTTTTCGGCGTAGGTGCGGTTGCCGGTGAAGTCAATCTTCAGCCCTTGCAGCGGTTCGGCATTGACGCGGTAGTTGATAGTCTCGGTCTTGCGCCGCATGTAGGGGTTGCTCAGGATGGAATCGTGGGTGAGCCATCCGTCAGGATCCATGCTGTGGGCCACGGCTTTGCTGTAAATGTCGGCGTCTTGGCCGAAACTGCTGCCGAGAACGAATCCAAGGCCGGGCGACCATCCCTTCGTGTTCATGCCGAGGTATTGTGCCTCGGGTAGGAAGCCAGGCAACGATTGTCCGTTGGCAAGCGAGTAGGTACCTGAGACTTTCTTGACGAGGGTGAGAATGCGTAAACTGTTGTCGAGTATAATCTTACCGTAGTCCGTCTTTTGCTTGGTCTTGGTCGAGTCGGATACTTTCTCGTCGTCTTTGCCTTTTTCCTTGTTTTTATCCTTGTTGTTTCGGTTGTTTCCTCGGTCGTTGTTTCCTCGTCGTTGGGGCGTGTTGAGGTTCTTCAGATAGGGCACTTTGCTGTATAGCTTCGTGAAGTCGAGGGTGGCGTTGCCTTGGATGTTGTTCGAGTTCTCGATGCTGTTACCCAAGCGGTCTTGTATCGACCGTGCCGCGGCATTCCAGTTATAGGTGCCTTGGTAGGTCGCGCTGGCGGTAACCCAGTTGAAAATTGGAATCTTGTTGATGGGCAGCGTGTAGCTGGCGTTGAAGTTTTGCTGGAAGCGATTCATGGAACCTAAACGTAGCAGCTCGTTCTTGATGGTGTCGCGGTTTTTCTGCCATGTCTCGGGGTCAACGCTCTTGTCAACGTATCCTGCCGGCTCGTAGATATAAGCTTGGGCTTGTGCTGAGTAGTCGAAGGTGAGGGCTCTGGTGAGGTCGTAGCGTAATTGATAGTTGCGGTTCCAGTCCCATTGCTTCGAGAAGGTAGGCGTAATCAGGATTTCACCGCCGCTCTTGTTGCGCAATTCTCTTTCGGAGTAGTAGCGGTACATCTCCGTGTTGAAGGAAATGCTCTTGGGCAGATAGTAGAAATTGAAGTCCTTGATGATTTGCAGAGCAGGTTTCGAGGCCCATTTCGCCTTCGCAAAAGGCTCGACAGGCTTCGGGTTGCCGGCGTAGTTGTAACCCAAACCGCCCCGATAGTTCTTCACAGTATAATACTTAATGTCAGTGTTTTCCTGATAGGTCTCGCTATACGAGAATGACAGGTTGAAGTTCTCGATGTCGTAGATGTGGACGCGAGGCATATTGCTCTTTCCACCGAGGCCACGGTTGGGGTCGCGAGGATTGTCATTCTCCTGCTTTTTCCCGTCTTTGCCTTCGTCTTCACCACGCTTTTTCTTGTTGGTGACGCGCTCCTTGCGGACGTTCATGAAGTTGATGTTCTTGTAGCGGGTGAAGTCGTGGATGCTGGAGTTAAGTGAGTCGCGCTCCTTGTCGGTATTCAGTGCAGCAAGGGCATCCTTCATCTTGATGTCAGGGTCATACGGGTTGTAGAGCGGCGTGATGTTGGTTTCTCCGTAGTCGATGTGCATCGGGATTTTGAGGCCGGTATTCTCTAAGAACTTGCCCAATTCGAGGTCGGTGGAGACGGTGAACTGCGAGTTGGCCACAAACTCGTTGCTGGTGATGTCGCTGTCCAAGGCACCAAAGCCCGCTGAGCTGTAGGCACCGGTCAGGGTCAGACGGCCCAGGTCGGCCAAGGTGGTCTCCAAGCGGCCTGTGGCAGCTATACCGCCTTTGCTGCTCAACTCGGTGAGGCGGAGCTCATCGACCCACACCACGGCACTCTTTGGCTGACCGTCGTCTTCGCTGGCGAGGTTCAGCCGCTTCGGATTGCGTATACCGATCATCATGGCTTCCACGTCGCTGATACTGGGGTTACCAATCACCTTGATGGTGTGGTAATAGTCCTTACCGTCAACGGTGCCCTTCTTGAATTTTTCGGAATAGATGTAGTTGAGCTTCACGGTGCTGTTGGGCTGGTTCATGGCCCCGTTGCGGCGTTGTTTGACCTCGACGAAATCCTCTAAGAGAATGTCTAAGTTGTTGATTTCAGGCCAGATGGCTTCTTTGTTGGTGTAAGGTGTTCCCCATGGCGTCACCTTCAACGGGATTTCATACTCATAGTAGTTCTCGGTAAAGTCGGTGCCGAGGCGTATGAACACAGTGAGGTCTTGGTCTTCCAAGGAGGATCCATCGGTGTCGGCTTCGGCATGGACGAACATCTTGATGTATTTGTATTGTCGGAAGTCGAAGTCGGTGGTCTTGTAGATGGCGCGTCCGTCGCCGTCCACGAGGTTCTTCACGGTAATTTGCAGCGACTGCTCGTTGACGCGGGTGGTTTGCACCGAGCCGACCATGATTTCCTGCTGGATGCCCGGGGGGATGACGTATGGCACCGGCTCACGGCGGCTGTTCTCATCGATACTGACGGCTGAGACATCCATCGAGGTCTCGTTGGTCACGTCATCGGGCTGGTATTCGCCTGGGGCTTGGATGTTCTGTGTATAGCTGCGCCACTCGCCCTTGACGAGGTCCAACGTGGCGAAACGCAGCACGATGGGCCGCTGGAATCCGTTGACAAACATACGCATGAAACGAATGGATGAGAAGTCGTCGATGTGGCCAATCACGCGGTCGGGTTGCTTGACGGGGATGCGGAACTGGTACCATGTCACTTCCGTGGTGGTGCTGTTTGCCAAGGGTACGTTGGTGGCGTGGAAAACGTCGGCAATGTGGTTTTGGCCAACGAGCATCTTAGCGGGGTCAAGCTCAATGACATATTGGTAGTAGCGTTCCGACTCGTTCAGCGTGTTGTCTTTGTTGATGTCTTCCACATCGGGCAAAACGGAGTTGCTGGTGGTGTAGACCTCGGTCTGCTGCTGGTCGCTGGGCGAGTTGCCTTCCTGTCCGTTGTATTGCTTGTAGCGGTAAAGGATGCTACCATATTCGGGTTCAGTGGAGTTGTCCCAATCAGTGGAGCGGAAGTAATGGTAGTTATCAGCCGAGGGGTCATTATAGGCATTGGTGTAGGCTGCCGACTCTTCACCAAAGTAGTTTCTGAGGGGAGTGAGGTAAACGTCCTCGAAGAAAGAGCGTTCGTCGTCGTCGCGCAGACCGTCGAAGCCGACATCTTGGTACTGGCGGGCGTTGGGCTCGTTGCTGAAGGAGCCCACCAAGTCTTGCATGATGGGAACGCGGCCCCAAATGGTAGTGTCAACGTCTACTACATTTTCCGAGGTGGGCAGGCCGTTTTCGTAAAACTTTCTGCCATCGGGCAAAACGTCTTCTGAGATGTCGCCCAAGTTGATGTATAGCTTACCGGGATTGTTCTGGTATTCCTCATCGGCGAAGGGGTCCATCAGCCAAAACTCGATGTATTCAATGTTCGTGGCCTCGAAGTCAGTCGATTCCATGCGACGCATGATACCGGCCCAACGGCTGCCCGGGTCGTTGAGCTTGCCTTCAGGGCTAATACCAGCGGAGTAGGATGTAGGCTCGACGTCATAGTTGTAAGGGCCGCGCTCGTCAGGGTAGTAGGCGAGGTTGAACACCGAGATGTTGGTCGGGGTGCCGGCGGCAATGTCCTTGGTGGGAAACAGCTCTGACTCAAGTACTTGACGCACGGAGTTCTTGGAAAGTTCCTCCTGCGTGATGTTGCGAGGCCGCGACAGCGAGGTGGCTTCATAGAACACGGTGTTGTCGATGGTATACCAAGCTAATTTCGCGCGGTTCTTGCCGACGTCAAGGCCAGAGCCGGGGGCGGCTTCAGGGAAGAGGTCGCGCTGGCTTTGGGGCGTGGTGGCCATGCACCATGCCGAGGGCAGGCGCAGGTCGATGGTCGACTTGGCGCCTTCGAAGTCGTCAATATAAGAGGTGCCTTTTTCGCTGGCTGAGTGCGAGAGGCCGGGAATGAAACGGGCAAACTCACCGTCAATCCTGATGCGCGACGGTGCCTTGGTGTTGATGCCCGGCAGGGCGTTGATGAAGCTCGTCAGCCAACGGGCTTCCGTGTTATAGCTCAGGTCGGCACCGTAAATTGTGTTAGCGATGGCTTCCTCGCCGTAGTTGATTTTTTGGGTGTAGGATTTCTCACCCAAATATAAAATGGTACCGCCGATGTGGAAATCTGGGTTGAACTCATGCTCCGCGCGTGCTCCGAGGAAAGTCTTCTTTAAGGCGCTGAAACCCGAATTGGCCTCCAAAGCAATGTTGATGGGCGTGCCCGAGTTGAGGATACCTTCGTTGAGGATGGTCACGCGACCCAAGGTGTAGTCGACGGTATAGTCCACGTTTTCAACTAATTGAACGCCGCCTGCCGTCACCGTCACCGAACCTTGCGCCACGTTCATGGCATTGAGGCTGATTTCGCTGCCCGCCTGTGACGAGTAGTAGCCTCGCAGCGTGAACTTGTTCTTCTCGGAATATTGTTCTGCCGAGGTTTTGGTCATCGAGTAAAGCGAGTCGTAGGCGTATTTCTCGGCCAAATCTGGCTCGTCGGGGAAAATCTTCTTGCGGATGTGGCTGCCGAAGGGTTCCAAAACGGGGAAGAAGATGCGTCCATTCGACGAGTTGATGGTACCGCCTACCGTGGCCGCGTTGTCCAGGAAGTCGAACACGCCGTCACCACCTGGGATGGGATTGTTTTGCGTGGTCAGGTTGTCCAAGTCCATCAAGTGGAGCAAAGAAACACCTTTTTGTGAGCCTTCGGTGAAGTAGCCGTAAGGTGTGCTGTTCGAGTTGCCGTTATAGAAGATGTAAAGCATGAAGTCCGCCGAGCTCACTTGGAAAGCCCTGAAGTTATAGACGTTCTTCATCATCAGGTTCCAGATGGGCATCTTGGTGTTCACCGTGGTGCCTTTCAAGAGCTTGGTCATCAGCACGGCGGGCGCGTTGATGCTCTGATCGGAGAACTCACCGACTTGATAGACCTCGTCGGAGCCGACGATGGTGTATTGGTATGCCACGGCCAAAGTTTGGTTCGCATTGAGGTTGACGTTAAGCGAGATGAAACCGAGCTTTGGGTTGAGGGTGAATTCGGTGCTGCTCAGGCGGCGGGCATTCTCTATTTTCTCGAAGTCGCGGCCCGAGACCATATAGCCCGACTTGCCGATGCGCATGGGGTCGTTGCTCATGTAGCTGGTCACCGTGCTGATGTTGCGGATTTGCGCGGTGTCCATATTCGTCGTCAAGTTGTTGGCGGCGTTGCGGGGAACGATTTTATTAGTGAGGGTCGGATGCACCTCGTCGTTGTAAATCCATTCTTCGGTGCCTTCGGCCAAGTCAGTGAGGGCAAGGATGTTACGGGTGTTTTGCGTGGAGGTGTTGGTGTTGGTGATCCACACCTCGATTTTCGTGATGTTGATGCTTGAGGTCACGGTAGGCAGCGTCGACAGGGCTTCCTCGTAATGGTCGCGGAAATATTGGCTGAGGAAGAAGTGGCGGTTTTCCTCATATTCGAGGCAGCTCATCTCGAAGTCGTTGGTTTGGGCACCGCCTTGCACGGTGATGTTCTGCGATTCACTTTCCTGATAAGAGACGATGGAGCTGATGGTGGTGTTGCCGAACTTCAACTTGCTCTTGATACCGAACAGTTGTTGTGTGCCGGTGATGAGCGTGCTGTTGAGCGGGAAGCTGACGTTACCGGCTTCCAACAGTTGTATGATTTCGTCCTCCTTGCCTTCGTATTTCAGGTCTAACTTGTCCTGGAAATTGAAGGTAGCCTTGGTGTTCTTGTTGATGTTGAAGTTGATTTTGTCGCCAATCTTGGCCATCACGTTGAGCTGGATGTCGGTGTCCATCTCGAAGTTGGTGATGTGTTGGTTGCGCTCGTTTCGCGAGGGGTCTTTGCGGTAGTCGTGCTTGATGCCGAAGGTAAGGTCGACGGAGCCTTGCGGACGTATCTCGATGGTGTTGCCGCCGAAGATGGTCTCAAAAGCCTTGCCGCCGATGAACATGGGCGGGATGATGGAGTTGCCGTTGGTGGTCGAGCGCGCATTTTGGCTGCGGCGTTCTTTCCAGTATTCCATGATGCCCTTTTTGCTCTGATACTCAAGGTATTCGTTTTCGGTCATCGTGGTCGGTGTGTCGTAGTAAAAATCGCCGACGCGGCGTTTGAAGGTATATTGTCGCGTGAGCGGGTCGTAGATGATTTCCGTGTTGAAATTGGTGGGGTCGTTGAGGTAGAGAGGGGAGCTGTTGTAAAGGTCGTTCATCGGGTCGCCCGTGTTGATAGGGAGGGGATAGATGAGCTTGGTGGAGTCGGGTTCGACGGGGGTGGGGTAGGGATTAGGGATGTAGTGCCCAATTTCGCTTGCGGCCAAACCCACAAAAGGCAGCGCGATGAACATCACGGCCAGCAAAACGGGGAAAATATATCGTTTTATCATGCGTTTCAAAAATTGTTGTATTACAATATTTTAAGTGCCTCTTTGATGAGAGTTTCAACGGTGGCGTCAGGCATCTGTTTCAGCAGCTTGTCCAAAGCTTTGTCGACTGCCGCCTTGCTGAAGCCCAAAATCGTCAATGCTGATAACGCTTCATTCTTGATAGTATTGTTCGGAGCGGCAAAAATTTCGGTTTGGAAGTCGTTTTTCTTCAGTTTGTCCTTCAAGTCGATGACGATGCGCTGGGCAGTCTTGGCACCGATGCCTTTCACGGCTTGGATGGTTTTCACGTCGTCGTTGGCGATGGCGTTGCTCAACTCATTGACGGTCAATGAACTGAGAATGAGCCGTGCCGTGTTGCAGCCCACGCCCGAGACGGAGATGAGCAGTTCGAAGAGGTCGCGCTCTTTGGCGGAATAGAAGCCGAAGAGGTTGTGGGCGTCCTCAAGGATTTGCTCGTGGACGTAGAGCTTGGTTTCCTCCTTCTCTCCGATGGCGGTGAAGGTGTTGAGTGTGATATTGATGAGATAACCGATGCCTTGGTTGTCCAAGACGACGTAGGTCGGCGATTTTTCGGCCACTTTTCCAGTGATGAAGGCGTACATTTCGGCGCAGTTTTGATCAAACTGCAAAAATACGAAAAATTAGAATTGGGGGACAAAAAAAGGAAGCAAATCTATCGTAAATCCGAAAACAAAGGTTTATTCCAGATTTGCGGAAGATTTGCTTCCTCAGAAACACCCTGTCATTCTTTTACCACTCGCTCCGAAATCACCATGCCGTCCGCCGTGGTGATGCGCAGCAGATAAACGCCTTGCGGCAGGCCTTCCACGCTGATTTCATTGGTGTTACGGCTGGTTTTCACGCATTGGCCGATGGCGTTATAAATTTGAATCTCAGCGGCTTCCGCACCGTCAATCGTCAGCTTTTCTTTAGTCGGGTTCGGGTAAAGAGAGACGGCTTGCCCCGTTTCCCCTATACCCGTTCCCGAAAAAATGGCGACGAGCCTCGTGTCTTTGTCCAAAGTGAAGTTGTAGGGATTCTCGCTTGAAACCCTCTCGCCATTGGCTTCCCAATATAAAAAAGTTCCGCCTTGGCCAGGCACGGCTTCCACCTTCACCGTCATGTCGTCGCAGGTGGCTTCCTTCAACAGGTTCACGATGCCCGAATCCTCATTGCTCGAAAGGACAAAGAACACATATACAACGCCTTCGCTGATGTTGGTAAAGTCGCTCCAGCCTTCAGCGTTCTGATAGGCTTCCAAGGTGCCGCAGGGGACGGTGATGGGAATATCAGCAGGGAAATGCCATGCGTTCGGTTGTGTTTGGCGAAACAATTGCGGCGGCGTGGTGGCTTTGAGGCAAAACGATTCGAGTTGCGTGTCTCTAAAAGCCCACTCGGCAATGCGATTTACCGAGGAACCCGCAACAAAACGATTTATGCCAACACAAGAATCAAAGGTGCCTAGCGATATCCATTCCACAGAGTCTGGAATGATGATTTCTCCCATGAGTCCCGAACAATGATTAAAAGCTCCTGCTCCAATACTTGTCAGGTGTTTTGGAAAATGGATTTCAGTAAGGTTGGAACAATGCGAAAAAGCTTGACTACCAAAGCTGTAAACGCTTTCAGGAATGTTGATTTCCGACAGTTTTGAGCAATTCTTGAAACAGTCGGAGCCAACATTCGTCAAACTTTCTGGGAGGTGGACTTTCGTTAGGTTGGCGTTATCGGCAAAGGTTCCCTGGCCAGTTGCCGTCCATCCTTCCGGAAGGTCTATTTCAGACCAGTTCCAACCGCTGAATACATAATCGCCGAAGTTGTGCTGATAAAACACCTGATGATGCAGCTCAACATCCGTGAAACCCGAACATCTTGCGAAGGCGTAATCGCCGATCCAGTCTACGGCTTCTGGAAACACGAGTTTTCCCGTGAAGCCGCTGCAACCACCAAAGGCCTCGTAGCCGATATATTCCAAGGAATCAGGCAATTTCAACTCGCCCGAAAGTCCCGTGCAACCATAAAAAGCCATGGAATAAATCTCTTTTACCGTGTTGGGAATCATCAGTTCGCCTGTAAGCCCCGAACACCAAGCGAAACATCCTCCACCTACACCTCCACCTATGACTTCCAATGAACTCGGCAGGACAAGTCCCGTGAAGCCAGAGCATTCTTCAAACGCGCCTTCAATGCCATTGACGGGTGGAATAGGCAAACTGAGTTCAGTCACCGATTCGGGGATGACAAGCATGCCCGTGAAACCTGAGCACTGTCCAAAAGCCGCAGGGCAGATTCTGGTTACAGTATTCGGAATCACCAATTGGCCAGTGAGGTTCTTGCATCCCCAGAAAGCATATTGCCCGATGCTGGTCACAGTGTAGGTCACCCCTTCATAAGTCACCGTTTCAGGGATGACGAGTTCGCCCTGCGCCTCCGTGCCGTCAACGTGGCCGGCGAGGCTCACGCAGGGCGGGTCGGTGCTAAGAATGGTGTACAGAAGATTTCCCGACTGGAAATCGTAGGCCAGGGCTTGCATTGCGAAGCTGGCCACAAAGACTAAGGTAAGGATTAGTTTTTTCATCTTTTTAAATTTTTAAAGGTTATTACTTTTTGACTTTGATTTGAAATCGAAAGCAAAAGTAGGACGGTTTCATTACCTTTGTCAAGAAGATAATGGTGCGGATTGGTGCGGATTCTGAGAGAAGGTTGAAAATCAGCGACTTTCAGGCTCTTTTACCCAGTTGCGGAGCGTGGCACTTAGGGGAGCGTTGCTGCCGAAAATGCCCTTTAGCTTGCGGCTGCGCTCGCAAACCGTGTTGAAGGCGCGCTGCATCAGGGCGGCGACGTCGGCCTCGTCGAGACCAAGCAGATAAAGGCAGCAATAGTCGATGTCACCTTTGGTGAGCGCGGGGAAGCTCTCCTTGATGCGACGGGTGAACTGGTTGAAATGCCGGTCGGCGGCCTCGCGCAGGGCCAGCAGCTGCTCCTTGCTGAGGGCGCAGTCTTTATAGATAATGTAATCCACCTTTGACTTGAACTGCTGCTCGTGTACCGTCTGCAAAATCTGCCGACAAACCGGCTCCTCCACAAACGAGGCAGCCTCCATTTCCTTCCGCATGGCCGATAGCGCCTCGCCTTGCTGCTGCAAGCGCCCCGAAAGCACCTCTTTTTCTTGATGCAAGGCTTCTTTTTCGGCTTCGGTCTGTTTGTGCCGCCTGCGATAAATGATGAGCCATGCCGCAAGCACCGAAAGCAAGGCTATCAGTGCTACAACCAACCTTTGGGTGTGCTTTCGGGTGGTTTGACGTTCCATGAGCAGGGTTTGTTCTTGCTTTTGTTTCATGTAGTCCTGAAACAGGCCGATGAAGCGCCATTCGTCGGCTTTGGTGGCAAACTCGGGCGGGGTGTTTTGCGTCACGAAACGGGCGTATTCGTCGGCCTTTTCGGTGTCGCCTAACTGCTCGTAAATCCCGTACAGTTGCTCGGCGCTTTGCGTTTTCAGGAACAGGCTTGGCGCTTCGTTGAAGACGCGGCTCAAGTAGGCGATGGCAGAATCGTATTGCTTTTCTTGTGTATAGAGGTAGCCAATCCCCAAATAACGGTCGCTTTTCTCAAATTCTTGGCCTTCGGCGGCGATGCGCTTGAGTGCGTTTATCGAGGCTGCTCCATCGTGCCCGATGTGATAGGACGAAAGTGCCTTGCGGTCGATGACGTTGCGGTAGAGCACGCCTGTGGTGTCCTGCATGTGAGCTATGGACAGGTCGTAATAATACAAGGCGCTGTCGTATTGCTCGGCCTTCTCGAACTCATAGCCCAAGAAAAACAAGGTGTTGGAGAGGTTCGAGGGCGTGCTTTTCTTTTTGTAGGCCAGAGTGCTTTTGTAGAAATAGATGGTCGGTTCGATGAGGAACTTGTCGGAGTAGATGTTGGCCAAGCGGGTGTCAACCAAAGCCGTGAACTTCGCGCGATGGCCTGTCAGCTCGTCTTCGGCGAAGTGGCTCTCCATGATGTTGAGGGCTTGGTAGAAATGTTGGCACGCGCGCATCGTGATGGAATCGTCCTCAAAGATGATGCCGTGGTTGATGACGATGGCGTTCATATAGTGGGCGCGGGCTTGCAGGAAAGCCACGTCGTCGGCTTCGGGGTTGGTTTCGGCCAAGCTGTCGAAAAAGGCGGTGGCTTCAACCACTTCCTCGACCAAGGCTATCTCATGGCGCTCCTTGAAGCAAGCCTCCGAAAACATGAGATGGGCGTAATGTTGTTCGGCCATTGAAAGGGTAGGTGTGCCGTCGTCCAAATAAGTTTGCAATACGGCTAAGGCGCTGTCGGGTTGCTGCTGCATGAGGCTGTCCAAAGCCACCATGGGCGAGTCGTCCTTCAGTCCATGCGAAGGGGCTTCGGTTTGTGTGCAGGCTGCCGTTACTAGCAACAGCCAAAAGTATCCAATAATTCGATTCCGTTTCATGCGGACAAAAGTAGGGAAATAATCCCAATGGAGGCTTTTTCGCGCAAGAAAACGATGGTGCGGATTGGTGCGGGTTTTTGCGAAGAAGTTAAGAATCAGGGGTTTGTAGAAAGCAAAAAAAAGAGGACTTTTCAGCCCTCTTTTTAGTTTGGTTTGTACTGTTGCTTATTTGGCGTGCTCGCAGCCTTCGTGGTTGCCTTGGCAGCCTTCCTTTTCGCCCTTGCAGCAGCCCTTTTCACCACCGCAACCTTCGAGGCGCTTCATGATGAGGTCTTTCTGCTCGTCAACGGTCATGTTGTCGAAGTTGGCCCAAGCGGCCTTCATCTCGGCGCACTTGGCTTCACACTCGGCCTTCTTGGCTTCGCATTCGGCCTTTTGTTCTTCGGTCATTTCAGGCATGTCCTTGGTGCAGGCTTCGCCCTTGGCCATCATTTCGTCCATCACGGCATCCATATCGGCAAAGACCGTGGCGGCTTTTTTGTTCAGGTTGGCCTTCGTTTCATCGTCCATTTGATCCCAATTGGCGTATTCGGCCTTGATCATGTTGAGTTCTTCCTCAATGGCGTGCATGGGGCATTCGTGTTTTTCCTCGACAGCTTCAGTCTGTTCGGGAGCGGGAGCTTCGGTAGCTTCCTGTTTGGGGGTGTTGTTGCAGGCCACCATGAAGAGGCAGGCCATGCCGAGCGTTAAAGCTAACTTTTTCATTTTTAATGAGTTTAATGTTGTTGTTTAATGTTTTTCTCTGTTTTGAGCGTGCAAAAGTACAAATTATTTCAATTGCACCTGAAAAAATGTGATTTTTTGAGAAAAAAATCTTTTTTTATATAAGGTTGTTTATTTGCTGCGGAATGTCTATTTTTGCAGCCAAATTGATGACAGCAAAAAGAATCAATTAACTAATTCATAAACAATCAAATAAGTATTATGGCAGAAAAAAAGTTTTTGACATGCGACGGTAACCAGGCTGCGGCCCATGTTGCCTACATGTTCAGTGAAGTGGCCGCCATTTATCCTATTACTCCGTCGTCGCCGATGGCCGAGTATATCGATGAATGGGCCGCTAAAGGTCAGAAGAACATCTTTGGCGAGACCGTCAGAGTGGTTGAAATGCAATCCGAAGCCGGCGCCGCCGGTGCCGTCCACGGCTCATTGCAGGCTGGTGCCCTTACCACCACCTACACCGCCTCTCAAGGCTTGTTGCTGATGATTCCCAATATGTACAAAATCGCCGGTGAGTTGCTTCCGGGCGTGTTCCACGTCTCGGCCCGCGCTCTCGCCGCCCAGGCCCTGTCCATCTTCGGCGACCACGCCGACGTGATGTCATGCCGTCAAACGGGCTTCGCCATGCTGGCCACCAGCAGCGTCCAGGAAATCATGGACCTTGCCCCTGTGGCACACCTCGCCGCCATCGAAGGCCGCGTGCCGTTTGTGCACTTCTTCGACGGCTTCCGCACCTCGCACGAAATCCAGAAGGTTGAGGCTGCCGACATGGAAAAGCTTCGCAAGCTCGTCAACTACAAGGCTTTGAAGGAATACCGCGACAGAGCCCTCAATCCTGAACACCCCGTCACGCGCGGCACCGCCCAGAACCCCGACATCTACTTCCAGACCCGCGAGTTGCAGAACAAGTATTATGATGCTCTGCCCGACATCGTGGCCAAGTACATGAAGCAGATGAGCCGCATCACTGGCCGTCAATATGCTCCGTTCGTTTACTACGGCGCTCCCGATGCCACCGACCGTCATCGACAAGGAGAACAAGGCTGGCAAGAAGCTCGGCCTCGTCACCGTGCACCTCTATCGTCCCTTCAGCGTGAAGTACCTCATGGAAGCCCTGCCGAAGAGCCTGATGGAGCACGTGAAACATATCTGCGTCCTCGACCGCACCAAGGAACCCGGCGCCAATGGCGATCCGCTCTACCTCGACGTTGTCGAAGCCTTCAAGGACTGCCCCTACAAGCCTTTGATTATCGGCGGCCGCTACGGTCTGTCGTCAAAGGACACCACACCGGCTCAGGTGCTTGCCGTTTACAAGAACCTCGCTTCCGAGAAACCGATGAACCAGTTCACCGTGGGTATCAAGGACGATGTCACGCATCGTTCGCTCAAGGTCGGTAAGGAAATCTCCATCCTGCCGAAGGGCACGTTCGAAGCCAAGTTCTACGGCCTCGGCGCTGACGGTACCGTGGGTGCCAACAAGAACTCCATCAAGATC
>CAJOEZ010000035.1 GCA_905233685.1 uncultured Bacteroidales bacterium
CGACAATGTGATCACTTATGTGACCAATGCCGTGGTCGGCAGCTTCGCCGAGCCTTACGTTGTCAGCTTCCGTGGCACGACGGGCACGAACGAATGGGCTAACAACCTGAACGTTTTCCCGAATCCTGTGGAAAGAGGACAAAAGGTCAGCCTTGGCTTCAACGACATAGAAACGGACGAGGTACAGGTGGAAATCATCAACGCTCTTGGCGCCATCGTGGAGACGCGGCGCGCTGCGCCTCTACAGACCATCACCGCTCCCGAAACCGCTGGCGTTTATACGTTGCGCATCACGGTTGAGGGCAAGGGCACTTGCTACCGCAAACTGGTAGTGAGATAATCGGAAATACACATCTGATTTAATATGCCAAAACGGTCGTTTCCTTTGGGAGGCGACCGTTTTAGTAATCCTTATTAAAACTCAGATAAACAATAATTTGGATTATTCCAAATATGTGTAGCCGTATAATCCTGAGCGATAGTTACTCAGGAATTCCTTGCCCTCTTCAATCGAAATTTTGCCTTCCTTTACGCACTTCGTGACCCAAGTCTCCACCGTGCGGACAAGTTTCTTCGGACTGTATTGCACATATTCCAGCACATCGGCAACAGTCTCACCGTCAATGACTTGGTCGATGTAATAGCCTTTCTCATCGACGGAAACGTGGACGGCGTTGGTGTCGCCGAACAGATTGTGCAGGTCGCCGAGGATTTCCTGATACGCGCCCACGAGGAACACGCCGATATAGTAATGCTCCTTGTCGGTGAAGCTGTGCAGCGGAATGGTATGCGGCGTGGCCTTTCCCACGAAGCTCGTGATTTTGCCGTCGCTGTCGCAGGTGATGTCCTGCAAGGTGGCAAGGTGAGTTGGGTTCTCGTCCAAGCGTTGAATCGGGATGATGGGGAAGAGCTGGTCGATGGCCCAGAGGTCGGGCAGCGACTGGAACAAGGAGAAGTTGCAGAAGTATTTGTCGGCCAAGAGTTTAGGCAATGAAGTAAAGTCCTCAGGCACGCGCTTCAGACTGTTGGCGATGTGGTTCACCTCACGGGCGATGCTCCAGAACAAACGTTCGATTTTGGCCCTCGACTTAAGGTCCAACAGACCGAGACTGAACAAGTTAAGGGCTTCTTCGCGGATTTCTTGCGCGTCGTGCCAGATTTCCAAGGATGAGCTTTTGGTCAGCTCGTCCCAAGAATCGTAGAGCTCCTTAATCAGCTCATGGTCATTCTCTTCGGGTTCCTCGTCGTCGTCCCATTCGGGCAGCGAGGTCTTTTCCAACACCTCGAAAATGAGCACGGAGTGGTGGGCCGTCAAGGCGCGCCCCGACTCGCAGATGACGTTGGGGTGGGGAAGTTCGTTCTTGTCGCAGGCATCCACGATAGTATAAATGGCGTTGTTGGCGTATTCTTGGATGCTGTAGTTGACTGAGCTTGCACTGCTTGAGCTGGTGCCGTCGTAATCTACGCCGAGGCCACCGCCCATGTCGACGTATTCGATGTGGAAGCCCATCTTGTAAAGCTGCACGTAGAACTGTGCTGCCTCGCGCAAGGCCACGTTGATTTTCTTGATTTTGCTGACTTGGCTACCGATGTGGTAGTGAACGAGTTTCAGGCAGTCCTTCATGTCGTGTTCCTCAAGGAAGTCAAGGGCTTCGAGGAGTTCCGATGAGGTGAGGCCGAACTTGCTGCCGTCGCCGCCCGACTCTTCCCACTTGCCCGAGCCGGAGCTTGCCAACTTGATGCGCACACCCAAATTCGGCGTGACTTTCAAGCGTTTAGCGATTTTGGCCGTCGTCTTCAACTCGTTCAGCTTCTCGATGACGATGATGATTTTGCGGCCCATTTTCTGGGCGAGCAGGGCCAATTCGATGAATTCCTCGTCTTTGTAGCCATTGCAGACAATCAAGGAATCCGAGTCGGTGCCGAGCGCGATGATGGCGTGGAGTTCGGGCTTCGAGCCGGCTTCCAGACCGATGTTGCACTTCTTGCCGTGGCTGACGATTTCCTCGACCACGGGGCGCATTTGGTTCACCTTGATGGGCATCACTACAAAGTTCTGTCCGTGGAACTCGTATTCCTTCGCCGCCTCTTTGAAGCAGGAGTCGATTTTGTTGATGCGGTCGTCGAGGATGTCGGGGAAACGCAACAGCATGGGAGCCGAAACGTCCCTAAGTGACAGTTCATCAACTAATTCCGGAAGGTCGATGGAGGCACAGCCTTCTTTGGGAGTCACCACCATGTGGCCTTTCTCGTTGATGGAAAAGTAATTGCCGCCCCAGCCTTTCACGTTGTAAAGGTCCTCGGAGTCTTCAATGCGCCATTTTCTCATGTCAATCGGTTTTAATTTGGGCTGCAAAACTATTAAAAATATTCGGTTTTACGCAGTTTTCCTTATTTTTGCGCAAAAATTAAACACAAATGAGGCTGATTATCGATGCCGGTTCCACGAAGATGGAATGGATTCTGATGGATGGGAACGAGGTGAAAAACCGTTTCCAAACCGAAGGTTTTAATCCGAATTATGGTGATATTCAAATCCTTGTGGAGAGGTGCAACGGCGCGTCATTGCCTGAAGAAATCCAATTCGTTCATTATTACGGTACGGGTTGCGCTTCAGAGAAGAACCGCCAATTAATAAAAAAGGTGTTCCAAGACCGTTTCCCGAAGGCCGAAATCCATGTCACCCATGACTTGATGGCTGCTTGTCACGCCGTTTTGGGTCATGAAAAAGGCATTGCTTGCATCCTTGGAACGGGCTCAAACTCCTGTGTTTACGATGGAGAAAATATCGTTGAAAAGGCCGTTTCCTTGGGTTATCTCGTTGGCGACGAGGGTAGCGGGATGCACATCGGCAGGGCGGTGGTGAGGGAATATTTCTACGGTTTCATGCCCGAGGATTTGCGGCAGAAATTTGCCGAAACCTATCACTTGGAACTGCCCGATTTCGTCCAGACACTGTATCAAAACCCGCAGCCTTCCAGGTATTTGGCCTCGTTCGCTAAGTTTGCGGGCGAAAACCAAACACATCCCTTTATCCGCGACGTTGTGAGAAGTAGCTTCCAAGACTTCATTGAGATTTTCGTTCGGTGTTATGAAGATTGTTATAAGATGAAAATCAGCTTTGTGGGCTCTGTTGCATGGCACTTTCAGGACATTTTGAGGAAAACAATGTCCGAATTCCACCTTACGATGGGTGAGGTGCTGCAAGCACCTGCCGAGGGGTTGATTCGGTACTATCAGCATCAATAAAAAACGGCCCGCTCAGCAGGCCGTTTTGCTTTGAAATCCAGCGTTTAGTTTAATCAACTTTGATGTCTTTGTTCACGTTCTTTGAACCCACAAGGGCGTAGAACATGATGTAGGCCAGACCGACCACGATGACCCAGTAGCTCTGGAGATAGCCCGTGCCACCGAGGCCGTCGACGATGGCGTTTTGGAGCAGGGGCAGGATGCCGCCGCCGCAAACCAAGGCCATGAAGATGCCGGAAGCTTTCTCAGTGTATTTACCCAAGCCTTCAACAGCGAGGTTGAAGATGCCGCCCCACATCACCGAGGTGCAAAGGCCGATGCAAACGAGCAAGGCCGCATTCAGCGGGATGTTCTCTATGCCGAAGCCTTTGGCGCCGTTGAAAGCGGGGAACTTGACCATGTTGGTGGGAGAAATGAAGATGGCTAAAAGCGTCAAGATGATGCCGACGCAGGAAACCACGCTCAGCATTGACTTGGCGGAGACCTTGCTGCCGATGATGGCGCCCACCAAACGGCCAATCAGCATGAGGAACCAATAAGTGGCGGCTACCGATGCGGCCACGTCGTCGGGATCGGAGATGTTGCCCAAGACGTTCAGTTCGGGGTTTTGGAGCCATTTATGCAGCACATTCGGGATGCCGACCTCGACGCCGACATAGATGAAGATGGCAATGGCGCCGAGCACGAAGTGGCGGAACGCCATGGGACCTTTGCCCATTTCCGACTGCACCGAAGCTTTCTGCTGTTGCTCGTTCTCAGGGATGTCGGTGAGCAGGATGACAACGAAGGCGAAGGCGAAGATGGCCAAAGCTGTGTACATCAGCGGGAAAACGTCGCTGATTTTGGCCTCCACGATGCTGGGAATCAGCAGGCCCGTGATGACGATGACTGCCGTTCCACAGAGGGAGTTGAAGGTGCCGCCCACCTGGATGAGCTGGTTGCCCTTGTTGCCGCCACCGCCTAAACGGTTCAGCATGGGGTTGACGACCGTGTTGAGCAAGCACATGCTGAAGCCCGCCACGAAAGCGCCCAAAAGATAAACGCCAAAGCTGCCAAACACGCCCGAGAGTGTCTGGATACCAACGCCGACAAAGCCTACGACGACGGCCACTAAAGCGGTCTTCTTGTAGCCTTTTTTCTGCAAGAGGTTACCGGCGGGAATGCCCATCACAGCGTAGGCGATGAAGTTGGCGAACACGCCCAAAGTGCCTTGCCAGTTCGGGATGTTGAACTGGCTTTTCAGGATGTCGCCCATCGGTGAGGCGAGGTTGGTGACGAACGAAATCATGCCGAACAGCAGAATCATCACGATGATCGGAATGGTGTAGTTCTGTTTTTTTGCGGTTGTTTCCATAATTATTTGAGATTTAAAGATTTCAAATTTAAAGATTTAAGATTATAAGGGCATGAACTTGAAGATGATTGTTTCGTTGTATTCTTCGCCTGAGCGCAGGAAGGTGCTTGGGAAGTTGGGCTTGTTCGGCGAGTCGGGGAGGGCTTGGCACTCCAATGCAACGCCAGAGTAGTCCTCGTAAATATGACCGTTCTTGCCTGTCGGACAGCCTGATAGCCAATTGCCGGTATAGACCTGCACGCCGGGTTGAGTGGTGTATAGCTTCACCATGCGGCCAACGTCTTCATGCGAAAGCTCGGCAGCGAGGCAAAGTTTGTCCTTTTCAATGCCGTCGATGACCCAGCAACTGTCGTAGCCCTTGCCGTTGATGAGGTCCGGATAGGGTTCCTTGATGTCGCGGCCAATGGGCTTGGCTTGGGTGAAATCCATCGGGGTATCAGCAACTTGCCTCATTTCTCCCGTGGTAATCAGCTCATTGGTGGCAGGCAGGAAGCGCGAGGCATTCAAACGTAGTTTGTGGTCGAGGATATCGCCGTTGCCTTCGCCTTTCAGATTAAAATAGGTGTGGTTGGTCAAGTTGACGATGGTCGTGTCCGACGATTGAGCAAAGAGATGGATGTTCAATTCATCCTCGTCGTTAAGGGTGTAACGCACTCTGGCCATCAGTTCGCCGGGATAGCCTGCTTCGCCGTCGGCACTAAGGTAGGTGAACATCACGCTCTCGCCATCGATGCGGCTAGCCCACTTCTGGTTGGCGAAGCCAATGCTGCCGCCGTGGAGGTGGTGCTTGCCGTCGCCAGTGTTCAGTTCAAGCTGATACTCAACGTCATCAATCTTAAAGCGACCATTGGCGATGCGGTTGGCGAAACGTCCGGGAACCTTGCCTGCACAAGGCCCGTCGCCATAGTAGTCCGTGGCATTGGGATAGCCCAAAACGATGTCGTCCATGTGCCCATTACGGTCGGGTGTCATGATGCTGACGATGCCCGCTCCAATGTCGCTCAGTTGCACCTTGATGCCGTTGGCGTTGGTCAAAGTGTAGAGCTTAATATCTTTATTGTCAGGGGTTTTGCCCCAAGTTTTTACTTCTATGTTCATACGTTCCAAAGATGTAAGGGATAAACGCCT
Source organism: uncultured Bacteroidales bacterium (assembly GCA_905233685.1). GTDB lineage: Bacteria > Bacteroidota > Bacteroidia > Bacteroidales > F082 > Limimorpha. Next base: position 5,732 of record CAJOEZ010000035.1, read on the forward strand.
TTTTCAATCAACTCCCGAATCTTGCGCATCACCTCGGGCTTGTCTTCCTTGTAAGTCACGCCGAACCACGAGGCGTTGCTTGACAGCACTTTCAGCTTGGCCGAGCCGTCGTGGATGCTTTGGTTGACCATCAGCGGGATGAAGAACTCCGCCTTAATGTTGGTTTGGGCAGGGCCTTTCAGAAACTCGACGAAGCCTTTCTCGGAGTAAGCGAAGAAGTCGGGTGTGAAGCCGAAGAAGTTCATCGAGACCAAGGAATCCATGTCAAGCGGATGGCTGCCCGTTTCGTCGGTGTATGCCGCGCCGCCGTCCTCAGTGTGACCGATGGCTGTGCGCTCGACGATGGTCTGAAGGTTACCTTCCGCGTCGGCGGTGCAGATGCCGCGACTCACCGTGCCGAAGTCCGACATGGTGTTGCGCAGTTTGTAGGCGACCATACTGTAGGCACCGGTTTTCCCCTCACATTCAGTGAGATACTTGGCCAAAACCTCGTAGGCTTCCTTGCCATAGAAGTCGTCGGCGTTGATGGCGGCAAATGGCTCATGAATCACGTCCTTGGCCATCAAAACGGCGTGGCAGGTGCCCCAAGGTTTCACGCGGCCTTCAGGAACGCTGAAGCCTTCCGGCAACTTGTCAAGTGACTGATACACATACTCTACGGGGATACCGAATTTCTCCGTGTTGTTGACTTTCTTGAATGCCTCGGCGAAGTCCTCGCGGATGACGAAGACCACCTTGCCGAAACCGGCGCGCTTGGCGTCATAAATTGAATAATCGAGAATGGCTTCGTTGTTCGGGCCGACGCCATCCATTTGCTTCAGGGCACCGTAACGTGAGCCCATGCCAGCGGCTAAAACTAATAGGGTTGGTTTCATAGTGTTTATTGTTTGATAACTTTTCTTATAATGCTATTTCCTGAATGGTCGAATACCTTCACCACGTAGAGGCCTTGTGGTAGTCTTCCGAGGTCTATGGTGGTTTGCTTGCTTTGCTTCATTAGGCGGCCTGTGAGGTCGTAGATTTCAGCATGGCCAAAATCATCCGTGGTAATACTCAAAAGGCCTGTGGTTGGATTGGGGTAAATGATAGTTCCAAAGTCGTTAGAAAGGTCTTCCAAACCATCGTAAAGCTCGCCAAATATCGGTAATCCCGAGTTGGTCATCTGAGTGTCTTCTACCCAATGGAAATAGGTGTCAGGTACGGTTTGGTCGGTCACCCAATGGTCTAGGGCAGTCAGCAGGTCATCTGTTTGCAATCCTCCTACCATAACGGGTTCCAACATGGTCCATGATGTGCCACTACCATCAAACATGGCGCAGTTTTCAATCGTGCCTTGGTTGTCGAGACTAATCTCTTGAGGGTAGATGGAGTAACAGTTCGTAATGATATTGTTTTCTTTATTGACACCTACAATTCCAGACACGATTTCAGGAACATTGGATTCCAACAATGTCGAATAGCAATTGCGTATGCGACATCTTCCATTCCAAGCATCATAATTAGATTCTCCTATGATACCGCCTAACGATGTGGAGTTTCCCGAGACCCTCATAAGGTCGCCGACGAAATAACTGTTTTCGATGACAACACCTGTCCCGCTACCCACTAAACCGCCGCAGCAGGTACCATTCGAGGTCACAATCCCATCAGAAAAAGAGCAATTCCTAATAGTACTACATACCGCTTCACCGACAAGACCGCCGCAATAGTTTTCGGAAGTACAAATAGAGTTTCGCACATGACAGTTGTCAATCTCTGAATGTTCCCAAATATGGCTGGCAATGCATCCAACAGGGCTGAAATACCCCGAGCTGGAATTGATGAATTCACAGTCAGAGAAGTTCAAATTTCGCACGATGCCATCAGTACGGGAAATAAAAGCATTAGCACCATGTAGTCCGCTGATGGTGAAACCATTGCCTTCAATAGTGGCGTTAAAGCCGCTCCAAAGGGGGTCATGGAGCGAAGACCACAGACCATCGGAGAGGTCGATGTCGTTGACAATGCTTATGGTCTTATTATTTAGTGAGGATCCAGGGTTGCAATTATAGCCGTTTACCACCGAGAGGAGCCAAGCCATACCTTCAGTAGTGCTAATGGTGATATTACCTAGGGAATCGGTATCATAGCCATCAGGTTGTGAAATGACTTTCCAGAACCAACGTTCGTCATCGGGCCATGACAGATGGGCGGAAACGGGTTCGGACTCTTGGTCGCCATAGACCGCTGTCACAGCGAAATCCATATTCCAATCCTCAAAGCAACTGTAATCATATGCCAAGTGTATATCGCCATGTATGACATCGAAAAGCTGTCCGTTAAGGTATATGTTGAATGCTGTAATAAGGTCGTTTTCCATGGGTTTCGATTCCCATCCTAATACCTTCTGTTCTCCATTAGGGCCTTCAATATAGGCTCTGATAATAAAGTTATAAGGATATCCCAAAGATGTAAATCCATCATTCATCCAAATCAGATCGCCTTTTCCAACTACCGCAGGCCCATCATCAATAGCCCAAGGATAGCGTCCGTAGGGATCGTCCGTGTTGAAGCCTATCCATAATTGCTTGCCTTCTTCAATATAAATATCTTCTGACAATTCGTAGTCGTTCATCACAAAGAGTACCGTGTCGCTGCCGACAGGGGCATCGTAGCAAAGCTCCGGCTCATATTCGCCTTTCCAAACCCTGATGGAATAATTCGTCCTATCTTGTGTGGGCATGAATCCGACCGCCTTGATGCGCCAGCCTACATAATCCTGCAAATCTTCAGTGTCAAAACGATGGGCACAGGGCCAGTTGATATGGGTAGCTGCCCCGATGAGACTATAGTATTCGCAGTCCGACCATGTGATAGGATGCAGATTTGGCGTGTAGTTTTCGGGGTAATCCCATGTGAAACGGACCCGATTGCTGCTTTTGATTTCATATTGAAAGTTGGTCACGGGTAGTAGTTCCTGTGCCCAAAGCATAGAAGTCAAAAAGACCGAAAGCAATATCAAGACAAGTCTTTTCATTACAGTTTCCTTGCACCATCCGAAATCACAACATCATAAACCTTCGGTTCATGGCCGAATTTTGCAGCGAATTTTTGTTTGGCCGTGGCGATGAAGGCGTCATACAGTTCTTCCTTGACGAGGTTGATGGTGCAGCCGCCGAAGCCGCCGCCCATCACGCGGGAACCCGTCACGCCGCATTCCTTGGCGATGTCGTTGAGGTAGTCCAGTTCCTCGCAGCTGACCTCGTAGAGCTTGCTCATGCCGTAGTGGGTGCCATACATACGGTTGCCAACGGTCTCGTAATCACCTCTTTCCAAGGCATCACACACGTCGAGGACGCGCTGTTTCTCACCTATGACGTATTCCGCGCGCATGTAATCCTCGGCGGGAATCTCCACATCGATCTCGTTGAGCATAGCCATCGTGGCGTCGCTCAGATATTTCACTTCAGGATGCTTGGCGGCGATATGGGCACAGGCATTCTCGCACGACTCGCGGCGGCGGTTATAGGCCGAGGAAGCCAACTCATGCTTCACCACGGTGTCAAGCAATACGACCTTGTAGCCTTGCGGGTTAAAGGGGAAGTATTCAAACTCCATCGTGGCGCAGTTGAGGCGCATCAGGTGGCCCTTCTTGCCGAAAAGTGAGGCGAACTGGTCCATGATGCCGCACTTCACGCCGCAATAATTATGTTCTGTGGCCTGCCCAATCCGCGCCAACTCGAACTTGTCAATGCCGAGGTTCAGCATGTCGTTGAGGGCGAAGCCAATAGTGCTTTCCAAAGCGGCCGAAGACGACATACCTGCCCCGATGGGCACGTTGCCGTAGAATATGGTGTCGAAACCTTCAAGTTTGTAGCCCCGCTTAATGATTTCACGGCATACACCAAAGATATAATTGGCCCAATGCAAATGCGGATGGTCTTCCTCGCTCATGCCGAATTCGCAATATTCCTCCTTGTCGATGGAGTAGGCGCGAACCTTGTCGGTGCCGTTGAGGCGGATGCAGGCATAGATGCCTTTGTCGATGGCGCCAGGGAAAACGAAGCCGCCGTTGTAGTCAGTGTGCTCGCCGATGAGGTTGACACGCCCCGGCGAAGTGTAGACAACGCCTTCATTTCCAAAGCGTTGCTCGAATGTGGATTTCAACTGTTCAATATTCATAGTACATTCTTAATTTGGGCGCAAATTAGGAAAATTTTTGATTGCAAAGGCCGATTTTTTCTATTTTTGTCGAAAATTTGACATCAAATGAGCAAAACACATCTTATCACAGTTTTGATGCTCGGAGGACTGTTCGTTTCCTGCGTCCATCGCCCCGAGCGCAGTTACCCCATTCCAACCCCACAGCAATTGGAATGGCAACAGCTTGAAACATACGCTTTTATACATTTCGGTCTGAACACCTTTAACGACATGGAATGGGGCTTTGGCAACACGCCGTCCTATACTTTTAATCCTACGAATTTGGATTGTGAACAATGGGTGCTGACCTTGAAAAACTGCGGCATGAAAGGCGTGATTTTCACCGCAAAGCACCACGACGGTTTCTGTCTTTGGCCAACTGAAACCACAGGTTATTCCATCAAGAACACCTATTACAAAGATGGAAATGGAGATTTGGTGCGTGAACTTTGCGATGCCTGCAAGAAGCACGGCTTGAAGTTCGGGCTGTATCTCTCGCCTTGGGACCGCAATCAACCTGAGTACGGTTTTCAAGGTTATGTTGATATCTATCATCAACAAATTGAGGAACTTGTGAGCAACTATGGCCCGTTGTTCGAGTTTTGGTTCGACGGCGCCAACGGTGGCACGGGCTGGTATGGCGGAACTAACGATATGCGCTCCATCGTGGCGGAAAAATACTATAATTATGAAAAAGCCCGTGAGATCGTTTGGAAATACAGCCCCGAAGCGGCCATTTTCGGCGGAACGGTACCCACTTTGCGCTGGATTGGCAACGAAAATGGCATCGCTGATGCTACGCAGTGGTGTATGTATAAAACTGATTTCGAATCGCTTAACGATGAAAAGAACTTGAAGCGCGGCTTCCGCGACGGCGAGGCATGGCTTCCCGCTGAGGTGGACGTGTCAATCCGTCCAGGTTGGTTCTACCATAAGAGCGAGGACAACCAAGTGAGAACCGTGGAACAACTGATAGACCTATATTATAATAGTGTCGGTCACAACGCCAATCTACTGCTCAATTTCCCTGTAAATCAAGAGGGTAGGATTCCCAGTATTGACTCGGTCAACGCCGCGCAATGGCACCAAAAAATGCAAAAGGACTTCGCCAACAACTTGCTGAAAGGCTGCAAAGTGACGGCCAGCAACGCGCGAGGTTGGCGTTTCAAGGCCAAGCATGTGCTGTGCGACAAATACACACATTATTGGGCCACTGAAGACGGCGTGCGACAAGCCGAACTCATTTTCGATTTCCCTCAAACCACCGCTTTCAATCGATTGCTTTTGCAAGAGTATATTCCTCTTGGTCAGAATGTTGAGGCGTTTTGTTTGGACTATTATGCCAATGGCAAATGGTTGCCCATTGAGGTGGATGAACCCACCACCACTATTGGTTATAAGCGACTATTGCGCTTCGAGACGGTCAAGGCCGAGAAGTTGAGAATCAGGTTTAGGGTTTTCAAGGGCACTTTGTGCATCAATAGAGTGGGGGCTTTTTTAGTTGAATGATCATGATTGAACACCATCCATTAAAGCCGTTCCTGCCAAATAATGCCAAAGTGCTGTTTCTCGGCAGTTTCCCGCCACCCAGGAAGCGCTGGTGCATGGACTTTTTCTACCCCAATTTCATCAACGACCACTGGCGCATCGAAGGGCAAATCTGGTTCGGCGACAAGAATCATTTCGTGGACACCGAACGCAAGTGCTTCAAAATGAATGAAATCATTGCCTTTCTGAACGAAAAAGGCATTGCTCTGTTCGATACGGCAACGGCAGTCAATAGGCTGAAAGACAACGCTTCGGATGCCTTTTTGGAAATTGTGGAACACACTGACATTGAAGTGCTTCTGAAACAGATGCCAAAATGCCATGCCATCGCCACAACAGGCGAGAAAGCCACCTCGGAAGTTTGTGCGTATTACAAAACAAATTCAATTCCTTCGCCCAATGAGCAAATCACCCTTCGGGAAGGACTAACACTTTATCGTTTACCCTCATCCTCACGCGCTTATCCTTTGCCATTTGACAAAAAGGTTGAAGCCTATCAAAGAATGTTTGGGGCGGTGTTTGAAACCAAATAGAAACCATAAAACTCACAAATATGAAAGCAAAAACCAACATCATTATCCTTTTTCTGTTCTTTACTATTTCGCAAAGCTATGCTCAAATCAAAGGTTATTGGAAAGGCCAAATTGACCTGGGTGTGCAGCAATTGGAAATGGCTTTTGACATCAAAGCTACAGAAGACGGCTATTCTGCCACTTTGGATGTGCCTGCGCAAGGGGCCTTCGACATACCCGTGGATGAGACCGTATTTCAAGAGAACCGTTTGAGCATGATGATGTCAGCGATGGACGCCACATATTCTGGAACACTGAAAGAAGATCGCATCGAAGGCGAGTTCACGCAACGCGGCATGACCTTCCCTTTGAACCTTGAAAAAGGGGCTATGGAAGCTAAGCAAGTACGTCCGCAAGACCCACAGCCGCCTTTTGACTATCACATTGAAAAGGTAAGCTTTACTAATGAAAAAGAAGGCAATACCTTAACAGGTACATTGACAATCCCCAAGGGTAAAGGCCCGTTTCCTGCCTTGGTGCTTGTGTCGGGCAGCGGACAACAGAACCGCGATGAGGAGCTGATGAACCATCGTCCGTTTTGGGTCATTGCGGATTATTGTGCACGTCATGGCGTCGCTGTGTTGCGTTACGACGACCGAGGCGTGGGCGGGTCAATGGGTGAGGTGGAGAACGCCACTTCCATGGATTTCTCCTACGATGCCGAGGCTGCTTTCGACTATCTTCGCAAACAAAAGCACATCAATGCTTCGCAAATCGGCATCCTAGGCCATAGCGAGGGCGGTGTCATCAATTTCATGGTGGCGGCGCGTCGACCTGAAGTGGCCTTTCTGATTTCTTTGGCAGGACCTTCAGTGAACGGTATTGAAGTTCTTAAGGCTCAGTCAGAAGCCATCTATCGCGCTCAAGGGATGACCGAAGAAGCCATTGCCTTTAGCAGTGCGACGAACAATCAGCTGTACGGTATCATCGAGAAGTCCGAAAACAGGGAAGAGGCCGACAGCCTGTTGCGTCAGTTGGTGAAGGGCTGGGGCTATAGTGAGGAACTGACCGAACAGACCGTTGGTGAGCTTACCATGCCGTGGCTTTATTATTTCATGAAATATGACCCCAAGGATGCCATTGTCAAGACGGAATGCCCCGCCTTGTTACTGAACGGATCCAAGGATTTGCAAATAATTGCCTCTCAGAATTTGCCTGGTTATGAGAAGATTATCGCAGAATTCAATAAGAACAACCTCATACTTCGTGAGTTGCCTGAATTGAATCATCTCTTCCAGCATTGCGAGACGGGCAGTCCCAACGAGTATTACACCATTGATGAGACCATCTCACCCGAAGTGCTTGAGATGATAGTGGAGTTTGTGAAATCGGTTACAAAGTAATCACCGCGTCATAAGAGCATCAATTGCGGGCAGAATCTCGCCCGATTTGCCTTCGAGATAGATATCCGTGATGTAGTTCGTATAGGTCGAAGGCTCCATGTTGATTTCAATGATTTTTGCTCCATGGCGCTTGGCGATGCCCGGAATCATGTTGGCCGGACTGACCTGTCCTGAGGTGCCGATGATAACGAAAGCGTCGCAGTTTTCGGCAGCACGCACCGAGCCATAGTAGGCGTCTTCAGGGATGCCCTCTCCGAAAAAGATGAAATCGGGCTTCATCAGGCCGCCGCATTGGGCGCAACGGGGCGGTTCCTCAGTGAGTGTCAGGCTCTTGGCATCGACTTTGTGCCCGCATTTCGTGCATATGAAGCGCGACATGTTGCCGTGGAACTCATATACCACGCTGTTGCCTGCCACGGTGTGCAGGTCGTCGATGTTCTGCGTGATGACGCTGCTCAGGCGGCCTTCCTTCTCCCATTTGGCCAGGACGAGATGCCCGGGATTGGGTTTGATGTCCTTATTGCTGAAAAAGTTATAGAACACCTCGCGGATGATTTTCCACGACTCCTTGGTGTGGCGGTAGTAGAAGTCGATGTCCAAAGAGTTGGGGTCGTACTGGTTCCAGATGCCGCCTTCGCCACGGAAAGGCGGGATGCCGCTCTCGGCGGATGTCCCCGCACCGGTGAAACCCACGATGTTCTTCGCCTTTGAGAGGATTTCAGCGGCTTGCTTGATTTTTTCTTCGTTGTTCATGATTATGTTGGTTTTATCAAAGACTTGCAAAACTAATAAAAACTATCCAAACATCCCTCTGTTTTCAAAAACCACCAACTGTCGTTCCAACGGGATGGCCTTTCGGCCTGCGCGCTTGCCTTGGATGAGGTAGGGTGTTGCGTCAGGGCCGAGAAGGTCGGTGAAGGCTTTCTTGATGCGCGATAGGGCTACGTTCATCGTGTTGCCCACAAAGTCGGTGAGGTTGTCTACAGCTTGGTTCAGAAGCTTATCGTCGCCATAGGTCGAGATTTGGCGATAAATGCGATAAAGTTCGGGTTTATAGTCGTTTAAGTAATTCAATGGTATGCCTTCTTCGTGGAGAAGGAAGAGGAGATATAGGGCTTTGGCCAAAGCAGGCATCTTCACTTCGGCGTTGTTGCGGTCGGTGAGGAAGAGGTCACCGCGTTTGGTGACGTAAAGTCGACTGACTTCATGGCTTCCGGTGTACTTCAAAAGGGTGTCAATCAGTATTTTGTGGAATCCCGTATAGTTGAGCGCGTCCTTTTCGGTATCCTTGTCCTCGAGGGTCACTATTTGAAAAAACCGCTTGTCGTTGGGGGTTAGGTCTTCGGGCATCAGGCTGACGATATTGTCTTTAAGCCTCAAGAAATGTTGCAAAGTGGTCAAAGGCTCGTTTTCAATTTCAAGGATGAGGAAGTCCTGCTGGAGGTTTGTGTTTTTGTCACCAATTCGGAAGAAAAACGCAGGTTTATCTAAATTCAATCCATTGGTATTTAAATAGTTGAGAAAAATTTCTTTGGAAAGGAACGCACTATCCATGAGGTCGAGGCGGCTGTCGATTTGGGCAAGTTGCTCGTTAGATAGGGTAGGTTCTATGTAGCTGAGGGCTTGGAGGAACATGGCGCGTTTGCTTCCGAGGTCGCGTAACACCATGGGCAAATAGAAAAACTCGCGGTCGGCATCATCGAGTAGCTTGCAAATGGTGTCGTAGTCGCGCAAAATGCTGTCGTTCACGGGTTTGTTGTACTTTGACTCCACATAAAGCACAGCATTTCGGGTGTCGAAATTGAGGTTGGGAATGGAGACAAAATAGGCCTTTATGCCTTGTGTTTCAGGTAGTTCAATATCGATAGAGAGCAGCAGGGCGGTGGTGAGTAGCGACTCGTTGGGGTCGAGTGCGTCGTCGGAGAGGGAAAGGATTTGGAACAGTCGCAAAATGGCGGTTTTCTCACGGTTTCCAAGGGTTTTCAAGATGCTTACCGCTTCGGAAAGGCTCAATGTGTTAGCTTTCTTTCGACTGGTCGCAGTGATGCCGAAAGCCTCGTAAATCCTTTGCAGGAGGTTGATTTCGCCTTGGTTGACGATGCCATCGCATTGTACGAGGTCTGAAAGTACTTTGGCTAATGCTGTCTTATGGTTCTCCTTGAATTTCATGTACTTAGATGTAATTGTTTTGGGTTGCAACCTTACAACCTCGTTTCGCTTTCACAATAGATTGTACTTTTGCCGCGTTTTTCATCGCAAAGGTACAAATTTTTGAATAATGAAACGTGATTATAGAAATGGCCTGACAAAAAAAGAGGTTGAGGAGAGCCGCCGCAAACATGGCGACAATGTGTTGACGCCACCCGAAAAGGACCCACTTTGGAAACAGTTTTTGGAGAAATTCAGCGACCCGATTATACGTATCTTACTGATAGCCTTGTTGCTGTCAGTTGGTGTATCGCTTTATCAATTGTTTACTGGTGCTGAAGGGTTAAATGTTCTTTTGGAACCGTTGGGCATTTTTGTGGCCGTGATGTTGGCCACTACGGTAGGATTCTTCTTCGAGCTGAGTGCCAACAAAAAATTCGACATTCTGAACCAGAGTGAGGACGAGCAGATGGTCACGGTGTATCGCGACGGATTGATTCAACGCATTGAGAGAAAGGATGTTGTAGTGGGTGATACGGTGGTCGTCGAGACGGGTGACGAGATTCCCGCCGACGGCACCCTTATGGAAGCCATCGCCATGCGGGTGAACGAATCGGACTTGACGGGCGAGCCTTCGTGTAGCAAAACAACGGAAGAATCTGAGTTTAACCCTGACACCACCTATCCGTCGAACTATGTCTGTCGCGGCAGTGCGGTGATGGAAGGCCATGGCGTGTTTGTGGTTGAGAAGGTCGGCGACGAAACGGAATGGGGAAAAGTGTATCGCGGGGCGCAAATCGATAATGAGGTAAAAACGCCTCTCAATGAGCAACTTGACAAATTGGGCAATGGCATCACCATTGCGAGTTATGTCATCGCCGGCTTGATTGTCGTGTTGCGCCTGTTGATGTATTTCCTCCACCGCGACGACCTGCCTTTCGATTGGATGGGCTTTGCGCGTTATGTGCTGAATACCTTGATGATAGCCGTCACGCTGATTGTGGTGGCCGTACCTGAAGGACTTCCAATGAGCGTGACCTTGAGTTTGGCTTTGAGTATGCGCAGAATGTTGGAAACCAATAATTTGGTGCGCAAGATGCACGCTTGCGAGACCATGGGTGCTGCCACGGTGATTTGTACGGACAAAACGGGAACACTCACCAAAAACCGCATGAGTCTTGGCGACAGCCTTGTCTTTGGCTTGCGTGAAGGCCGTATCGATGATTCTTATGTGGGGCGCCTGATCGCTGAGGGTGTTGCGGTTAACTCGACGGCCTTCCTCGACTATAGCGACAAACAGAAGGTGAAGGTCATCGGCAATCCCACCGAGGGTGCCTTGCTGCTTTGGCTGTTCGACAACAACGTGGACTTTGTTCGCATTCGCGACAATGCTCAGATTGTCAAACAGTTGCCTTTTACGACACGCTACAAGTATATGGCCACGGTGGTCAAAACGCCATTCTCGGGCGAGTATGTACTCTACGTAAAAGGTGCGCCCGAAATCGTGATGAAACGCTGCACCACGGCCAGAATGACTAACGGCGAAACAAGCATCCAGAGTGTGAAAAATGAGTTGGAGAACAAGCTTTTGGAGTACCAGTATAAGGCCATGCGCACCTTGGGTTTTGCCTATAAGTTCCTCACCGAAGAGGAGATGGGTACGGTGTTTGCCAACGGCAAACTGACCCTTGAAAACTTATGTTTTCTCGGCATCGTGGGCATTATCGATCCGATTCGCGATGACGTGGCTGGCGCAGTGCAAGACTGCCTTAACGCGGGTATCGGCATCAAGATTGTGACGGGTGACACGCCCGGAACGGCTCGCGAAATCGGCCGGCAAGTAGGTCTTTGGAAGGAGACTGATGACCCTGAGCGACAGATGATTACGGGAAAAGAATTCAACTTGATGACCGACGAAGAGCTCATGGAACGTATCGGCGACCTGAAGATTATGTCGCGGGCGCGGCCGTCCGACAAGGAACGTCTTGTCCGGCTGTTGCAGGAAAGGGGAGAGGTGGTTGCCGTCACTGGCGACGGTACCAATGACGCGCCCGCATTGAACCGTGCGCAGATTGGCCTCTCGATGGGCGATGGCACCTCTGTGGCCAAGGAAGCCAGCGACATCACCATCCTCGACAATTCGTTCAAGAGCATCACCCGTGCCGTGATGTGGGGTCGCTCGCTTTACCTTAACATTCAGCGCTTTATCCTCTTCCAAATGACCATCAATGTGGCGGCCTGCCTCATTGTGCTGCTGGGTGCCGTGATGGGTACCTCGTCGCCACTCACGGTGACGCAGATGTTGTGGATCAACTTGATTATGGACACTTTCGCGGCCATGGCTTTGGCCTCGCTGCCGCCCGACCATAGTGTGCTGAGCGACAAGCCCCGTTCGCGCACCGACTTTATCATTACCAAGGACATGAATCGGCGCATCTTCGGCGTGGGATTGGTCTTCGTGGCGGTGTTGTTTGGGTTCATCCAATACTTCATGCATTGTCATGTGGACTCGTTAGCCGAGTTCTCCTTCCGCGATTATCTTGTCAATTATTTTAATTTCAACCATTTGGGCGGTGAGTTTACGCCTAAGGAATTGTCACTGCTGTTCACCATTTTTGTTTTCATGCAGTTTTGGAACATCTTCAACGCGAAGGCCTATTATACCGACCAATCCGCGTTGAAAGGCCTCTTCGACAAAGATGTCCGTCGTGGCTTTGGCCTTACCTTATTAATTATCGCCTTGGGGCAGGTGCTGATTGTCACTTTTGGAGGCGAGATGTTCAGCGTGGTGCCTTTGCCATTGGACGAATGGCTCCGCATCGTCATCGGCACGTCTATTATCCTGTGGGCTGGTGAGTTGGAACGTCTGGTGAAAAGGAAAAAAGTGGCGAAAAACAAAGTCTAAACACTTTGAATGCATGTTTTTTCAAAAAAAAATGAAAATAGCTGTCGGAGTATGTTTTTATTTCCTACTTTTGTCTCGAAATTAATCTTAAAAAACGTAGCCTATGGAAAAAAACCTTACCAAAGAAAAATTTGAAATCTTCATGATGCTTTGCGCTTCGGGCATTGATGGTAACATCTCTATGAATGAGTTGGAACGCATTTGTTTGCAGTTCGACGAAAAGAGTTACAACGAAGTCTTCTCAGCGTGGAAATCGATGACTAGCCCGGCATGGCTCAGTTTCTTCAAGGAGCACAAGGACGAGTTCCTGAAGACCGAGGAAGAGAAGGCCGCTTTCATGGCCGACCTCAATGACATTGTTTCGGCTGACGATGGCGAAACCAACCTCAAGGAGAAGAATTTCATGAAGGTTGTTGAAATGTTAATGAACGACGAGCTTTAATTATTTAGTTCATTCGTCTTGTTGGCTTTAAAAAGCATGTCATTCCTGCGTTGCATAGTGCGATTGGATGGAATCTATGCTTTTTAAAGCCATTTTTATAATAATCTTCCATGTTTCTTGTTATTCTGGTATTAAAAGTAACCGAATTATGGAAGTGAGGGAGAATCAAAGTATCTTAAAACTATGGAAAGCCATCAGATTTATTGGATTGGTTTATAGCTTAATGCTCCTCGTATTTGCGCTGAAGGTATTATTTCTTGATTATCTGAATTATGATAGGGATCAATACCCTGTATTTTACACCATAGAATCGCTTCAGACCATTCCATTTGTGTTGATACCTCTAACTTTTATGGTTTTTCTGATCATTTCCATTGTTGTTGCTTTTCGCACAAAACTAAAGACCATTGATTCAAAGAGGTTGGTTTTAATCAGTACAATCTTGTTGCTATTAACGACCGTGGTTTTTATATTGTTAATGGTAACGCCTAATATTAATGATTTCAATGATTTTTCAAGCAAATCAGAAATGCATTTGGTATCTTTATGGATTGCGAATTTCTTGGTTTCGAGTATTGCACTGTTTCTGTATGTTCTGGTTTACAACATTTATTCGATATGCACAAAATTCAAGCTTGAAGGTTCTAAAAAATACTTCTATTTTAGCCTCGCTTGTTTGATTATTATTCTGTCCATTGCGGGAATATTATATTTGAAATTGAGTTAAAGTTTTACATTACTATTGAGAAAAACCCACCTTTTCTAAATTAGAATCATTCTAATTTACAAATAAGGTACTTTTGTTGTTTTTAATAGTTTGAAAAACAGCAGGATACAAAATTTCCAAAACGCGAAAAAACTTTGTCTTTTATTTGGAATGAGAGGAATAATTCCCTAAATTTGCAGCGGTTTTGAAGAACGAAAGTTTATCAAACAAAAACTCAATAAATAACCATAAAAACATTGTAATATGGCAAAAGTCAAGTCATTAGCAGAACTGAAAGCTATGAGAGAAAAGCTTCAGTCGAAACTCGACCTTCGCGAAAAGAGCAACGACCCCGACTCTTTGGTGCAGATTAAGGGAGAAGGCCGACGAGTTGAAACTCGGCATCGTCTTCACCCAAACCGGCTGCATGGGCTACTGCCACGCTGAGCCGACCATCGAGGTGAAGTGCCCCGGCAAAGACCCGATCGTCTTCGGTCATGTCGACAACAACCGCGCTGACGAAATCCTCACCAAGTATGTGATGAACAACGAAATGGTTGAGGGCGTCATTCCCGTGAACTATGAAACTATCTAACTAACCCTTAATTCGGAGGAATTTATATGGCAAAAATCAAGATGCACGTGCTTGTCTGCGGCGGTACCGGCTGCCAGGCTTCGGCAAGTGCTCAAATCATCAAGAACTTCGAGGACATTCTCGCCGCGAAGGGCTTGCAGGATGAAGTTCAGGTGGTCAGAACGGGTTGCTTCGGCTTCTGCGAGAAGGGCCCCATCGTGAAGATCATGCCTGACAACACGTTCTACACTCAGGTAAAGCCTGAAGACGTCGAGAAGATCATCAACGAGCACATCATCAAGGGCCGTAAGGTCACCGATTTGCTCTACATGGACCCTGAAAACAGGGAACACGTTGCCGACTCGAAGCACATGGGCTTCTACCGTAAGCAACTGCGTATCGCTTTGCGTAACTGCGGTTTCATCAACCCCGAAAACATCGACGAGTGCATCTCGCGCGGCGGTTATGAGGCATTGGGCAAGGTTTTGTCCGAAATGACCCCC
>CAJOEZ010000036.1 GCA_905233685.1 uncultured Bacteroidales bacterium
AGGATGCTTCCACAATGAAGCCTGCCCAGAAGAAGAAAACGGCCCTTGCGGACACGTCTCAGCAGGTTGTGTGGCCATCGCCATGGCGCAAATCATGTACTGCCAAAAGTGGCCCATGTCGGGAAGCGGAACATATACCTATTCTTGTCCGCCCTACGGAAAACTCTCCGCCGACTTCAACCAAACCTCCTACCATTGGGAGAAAATGGCCGACACGCTTCACGAAAGCAACCTCGCCGTCGCGGAACTTGTTTACCATTGCGGTGTCAGTGTTAAAATGCAATATGGCGCACATTTGAGCCTCGCCAGCAGAACTGATGCCCTTGATGCTTTCCAAAAATATTTCTATTATCCAGATGCCGCTTCAGCTTACAGAACCAAATACAGCGATGAGGAATGGATTGAGATGATAACAGAAGAACTTGATAGCCAACGACCTATACTTTACTTTGGCAAATCGAACTTGGGCGGACACGCTTTCGTTTGCGACGGTTACGACGGCAACGGGCTTTTCCACTTCAACTTCGGCTGGGACGGCGTGGCCGACGGCTACTACACCCTCGACACCCCTTACGGCTTCTCCGTCAACCAGTCTGTCATCAGGAATCTGAAGCCCTTGCCCGTCACGCACATGAAAGCCAGCATCTGCGAAGGCGAGACCTACCTCTTCTTCGACAAACCCCTCAAACGCGCGGGATTTTATACTACCATTGACAATAATGAATTCTTTGAGCTTGACCTAAATGTGTTGCCACTGCCTGAGCTTCATTGCTGCAAAGACACCCTCGTGGACTATGGCCAACCTTTCCTACTCAAGGTTGTGGGCGCCGACAGTTATCTTTGGTCGACGGGCGACACAACGGCAAGTCCCACCATTCTTCCTTTGGAGAGCCAAACCTATTCAGTGACAGGGTTTTCCAAGGAACACTGCAGCACCACGGCCTACATCAATGTAAAGGTGCGCACCGACAAGGGCGAAATGGTCGTATGCCCCAATCCCGCCAACGACAAGGTCATCATCAGTATGCCGCTCATCGACGAGGTGGAAATCCTCAACCTGTTCGGCCAACCAATCGACCACGTGGATGCCCACCGTGAAGCCGTCGAAATAGACGTCAGCCGTTATGTCAATGGGGTTTACATCGTCCATGTGAGGGAAATGAGCAAACACAGCTACAAAAAGCTCATAGTCAGACACTAAAGTGCGAGAAGAAGGAGAATGAAAAGCCTTAATCCTCATTCCGCACGGCATTTTTCATAATGCCAATCTTGGAACTTTCAATGAAATCAAGGATGAAATCGCGGTCTTCGGATTCGGGAAGATGCTCACGAATGTATTGCACCGATTGGGTGACATTCATGCCCACGCTGTAAATCACACGGTAGACATCTTGAATGGCGTTAATGCGCTCACGCGAAAAGCCGCGACGCATCAGGCCGATGGAATTGACGCCGACATAAGACACCGGATGCCCCGGACCCGTCTTCACAAACGGCGGAATGTCCTTATTGACCAAAGCACCGCCCGAAATCATCACATGCGCCCCAATGCGACAAAACTGGCTCGCCGCCGCCAAACCGCCGAAAATAGCCCAATCGTCAACGATGATGTGTCCCGCAAGGGTGGCCGCATTCGCCATGATGACATGATCACCGAGAACGCAGTCGTGCGCCACATGGGTGTAAGCCATCAGAAGGCAGTCTTTGCCCACCACGGTCTTGCCTAATGCCGCAGTGCCTTTGTTCACGGTCGCCGACTCGCGCACCGTGGTGCCGTCGCCGATAAAGCAATATGTTTTTTCTCCTTGATATTTAAGGTCTTGCGGAATGGCCGAAATCACTGCGCCAGGAAAAATCCTGCAATTCTTCCCGATACGGGCACCGTCCATGATGGTCACGTTGGGGCCAATCCACGTGCCAGAACCAATTTCAACATCCTCGCCTATCCAAGCGAACGGCTCAATCTTGACATCTTCCGCGATGCGGGCATTCGGATGGATATAAGCTAAAGGCTGGTTCATGCTTAATATAATAAGGTGTGCTTGATTTTCCTCGCGAATGAGGTGTTGGAGAAATGTCCAGGTTTAACTGCGGTCACTTTGCCCTTGATGGGACGACCTACCAAAGTCAAATCGCCGATGACATCCAACAGCTTGTGACGCGCCGGCTCGTTGTCGAAATACAACTCCACGTTGTTCAAAATACCGCACTCCTTGACCGTGACTTTCGGCTTCTTAAAGAAAGCCGCGATGTGGTCGAGTTCTTCGGCGGAAACGTTGCGGTTGACGAAAACGATAGCATTGGTCAAGTCGCCGCCCTTGATGAGGTTGCGGCTGATGAGCGTCTCCAATTCATGCAGAAAAACAAAGGTACGGCAAGGTGCAATCTCACTTTCAAAGTCCTTGAGGTCGTGGAGCGAAGCATGTTGCTCGTCAAGCACTTTGGTGTTGTATTTCACCTTCACGTCAATCTCGAAACGGTCGCAGGGTTCCATCCTCAATTCGATGCCCAAGACCTCGTTTCGGTAGGAAATCGGTTCTTCGATGACCAAATAATTGCGAGGCGCGTTTTGCTCGACGATGCCAGCTTGATGTATAGCCTCGACGAAGAATTTGGCGCTACCGTCCATGATGGGGGTTTCCTCTACATCAATGTCAATCAACACGTTATCGACACCCATACCACGCAGCGAGGCCAACACGTGCTCAACGGTGTAAATCTTCACACCGCCTTTGCCGAGGGTCGTGCCTCGAGCCGTATCGATGACGTTATCCACGTCTGCTTCTATAATGGGCTGATTTTCAAGGTCAATTCTACGAAAACGAATTCCTGAGTTTATTGGAGCCGGATTGAAGGTCAGGGTGCCGCACTGACGCGTGTGGAGGCCTGCCCCTTTTACGCTGACTCTACTTTTGAGTGTACACTGTTTCTCTTGCATAAAAATAGTCTAAGTGTGGATTCGCTCCACAAAAATCGGGCAAAATTAGTAAAATAATCTTCTGAAACCGAAAAAAAGCGCACCTAAAGTCATTTTTATCTCATCGAAAAAGCGCAAACCTTTCAGAATGAAACAATTATAAATTAGGATTTTTTCTCCTCTTCATTGCCATTTTTCCTCAATTCGGCCAATTCTTTCTCGAGGGCGTCCAGTTTACGAGCCATTTCATCGATGTGGCGGAAGCGCGCATTGGAAACCAAATATTGGCGCAAAGGCTGTATCGGTGTACCCATAAAAGCTTGATTCTCCTCCTTGATGCTGCCCATGATGCCACTCTGACCGCCAAACTGCGAGCCGTCGGCGATGTTGATATGACCGACGAAACCCGACTGACCGCCCACAACGCAATTTTTCCCGATATGCGTCGAGCCGCTCACGCCCACTTGGGCTGCCATCGCGGTATTCTCACCAACTATCACATTATGCGCAAGATGCACCAAATTGTCGAGTTTCACGCCCTTGCAGACATGGGTTGAGCCCATCGTGGAGCGATCGATAGTCGTGTTGGCCCCGATTTCCACGTTGTCCTCGACGACCACGTTGCCCACCTGCGGAATCTTCTCGTAATGGCCGTCGAGCTGCGGCGCGAAACCGAAACCGTCGGCACCGAGCACTGCACCCGCGTGGAGAATGCAATTCTTACCAATAACCGTATTGCGATACAATTTCACGCCCGGATAAAGCACAGTATTGTCGCCAATCGTGCAGCCGTCGCCGACATACACCTGCGGATAGAGTTTCACATTGTTGCCAATCTTCGCGTTCTCGCCCACAAAGGCAAACTCTCCAAGATACAGATTCTCACCGCATTGCGCTGTTTTGGAAACAAAAGCCAAAGACGAAACGCCTTGCTTGTTCTGCGTCATCTGGTCGTAGAAGGCCAACAGCTTGCCGAACGAATCGTAGGCGTTTTTCACCCGAATCAAAGTGGTCTGAATGGGTGCCGTCGCCTCGAAATCGTCATTCACAATGACGATGCTCGACTGGGTTTCGTAGATATAGTGCGTGTATTTCGGGTTCGCCAAAAAACTGATCATGCCGGGTGCGCCTTCCTCGATTTTGGCCACATTCCAGACCTCGGCATTGGGATTGCCTTCCACCTTGCCTTCAAGGATTCCAGCGATTTGTAAAGCAGTGAATTTCATTACATTTAGTTTTAATTTCCGGCCCTTCGACAAGCTCAGGGACCTAAGGTCGTTGAGCCTGTCGAAACGCCGACCTGTTATAGTAACCTTTCAAAATCGCGCTTCAGGACAGCCACAGCCTGCTCCACCATGGGGTTGGGCAAGGCCACGAGGCTCTGTGCCAAAATAGACACATCCTCCTCGTCCTTCAGTTGCTCAAAAGTCGTATTGATTTGATTGACAAGTTCTTCCTTTGCGTTCACCACGGCATTCCAAGTGGAATTGGAAACATAGAGTTGCTGGGCAAGATTGTGCTCAAACTCCTCGCGCACATTCTGCAACAATTGAAGATGGAACGCGCCTTTTTCCATGCCGGGCGTATAGACGCGCTTCACCAACTGCGGCAATTGCACCCTTTCGAGATAAAGCAAAAAACGCTCGTAAGCCTGCACTTTTAGCGGCATGATGATTTTCAAAGCCTGCACTTTCAGTTCCATTTTACCTCCATTGCGGAGTTCGGCGTCTTTCATCTTCGAGAGACGAAGCAGAATCATTAGAGCCGCGACCATTAGCAAGAGGCCTGCGGACATTAGGGCTATGATGATAATCCAGGTGTTCATTGTGTTCTGATTTGAGCTGCAAAGGTACGGATTTTCCGCCAATAATCAATTTTTCAACATATTCTGCCCACCTTATCAAAAAAAGGCCTACCTTTGCCAACCCAATAAAATCTACAATTAAACAACAAATTAACATAAATCATGAGTGAAATCATCCTTTCCAACAGAGTTTTGAACATGGCTGAGTCGGCGACATTGGCCATGACCAACAAGAGCCGCGAACTGAAAGCCCAAGGCATCGACGTCATCAGCCTGAGCATCGGCGAACCCGACTTCAACACGCCTGAATCGGCCAAGCAAGCCGGCATCGACGCCATCAACAACAACGACACGCACTACCCGCCCGTGCCCGGTACGCCCGCGCTGCGCAAGGCCATCGCCAACAAACTGAAGCGCGACAACGGCCTCGACTACAAGGACACCGACATTCTCGTCTCAAACGGCGCCAAGCAAGCCATCAACAATGTGCTTCTCGCCATCATCAACGACGGCGACGAGGTCATCATCCCCGCCCCGTTCTGGGTGTCATACCCCGAAATGGTGAAACTGAGCGGCGGCGTGCCCGTCATCGTCAAGAGCGACATGGCCCACGACTTCAAAATCACCGCCGAGCAACTCGAAAAGGCCATCACGCCCAAGACCAAGGCTCTGCTCATCAACACGCCTTGCAACCCCAGCGGCAGCGTTTTCACCAAGGCCGAACTGACCGCCATTGCAGAAGTGCTGAGGAAATACCCGAACATCATCATCATTTCTGACGAAATCTATGAGTTCATCCAATACGAGCACAAGCACGAGAGCATGGGCCAGTTCGAATTCCTCAAAGACCGCCTCGTCATCGTGAACGGCGTGGCCAAGGGCTATGCCATGACGGGCTGGCGTATCGGCTACATCGCCGCGCCGCAAGCTATCGTGAAGGCCACCAACAAGATTCAAGGCCAAATCACCTCGGGTATCTGCACCATCGCGCAAGCCGCCACCGTGAAGGCCCTTGAACTCTGCCCCGAGAACTCGCCTGAAATTCAAAACATGCTGAAGAACTTCCGCGAGCGTCGCGACACCCTCGTGAAACTGATGAACGAGATTCCCGGCGTGAAGTGCAACACCCCTGCCGGTGCCTTCTATGTGTTCCCCGAAGTGAAATCGTACTTCGGCAAGACCGACGGCCAAACCGTCATCAAGGGCAGCGACGACCTCTGCATGTGGCTGCTTTACAACGCCCATGTGGCCTGCGTGGCCGGCAATTCCTTCGGCAACGACGACTGCATCCGCTTGTCGTATGCCACCTCGTTGGATAAATTAGTTGAGGCCGCAAAGCGCATCAAGGCGGCTTTGGCCAAACTGCGCTGATTATGATTATCCTGTCCACTGCACCTATCATTCCCATTTTCAACCAAGCCATCGCCGACTACCACAAGTTTGACGATGTGGACCATCTGTGCCATAACCCTTACGACGAAAAGACCATCGAATGGTACCTTTATAATAAGGTGTGGATTGATACGGTGCAGTGGCACTTGGAAGACCTCATCCGCGACCCGAACATCGACCCTTTGGATGCCCTTGCCCTGAAACGCCGCATCGACAAGTCGAACCAAGACCGCACCGACATTGTGGAGATGATTGACGGGTATTATCACCTGCTGTTCCAATACGCCAAACCCAAGCCCGATGCCACGCTCAACACGGAAAGTCCTGCCTGGGCCATCGACAGACTTTCAATTCTGCAACTGAAGATTTACCACATGAAAGCCGAGGTGGAACGCGCCGATGTCAGCGAGGAGCACAAGGCCAAATGCCAAGCAAAATTGGACGTGCTTTTGGAGCAGAACACAGACCTTTGCACCGCCATCGACCAATTGATGGATTGCTACAAGAACGGCGAAAAGGTGATGAAGGTGTATAAGCAGATGAAGATGTACAATGACCCCGCGCTGAATCCGGTGCTTTACGGGCAAAAATGAAGAAACTTCTCGTCATACGCTTCTCCGCTTTGGGCGACATTGCCATGAGTGTGCCTATTGTCCATGATTTGGCCGTGCAATACCCTGATTTGGAGATTACTATGCTCAGTCGGGAGATGGCGAGGCCATTGTTTGAGCAGATGCCAAAAAACATTCATTTCATTGCCGCCGACTTGAACGGACAACACAAAGACTTATTCGGACTTTGCCGACTCTGGCGTGATGCCCATTTGAACGACTTCGATTACATTGCCGATTTCCATGGCGTGTTACGCACTTGGTGGCTTCTCACCGAGGGCTGTTTACGCCGAAAGAAAGTCGCCAAAATCGATAAAGGAAGAAAAGGGAAAAAAGCCCTGACGCGACAGAAAAACAAGGTTTTCGTTCAACAGGCCACCTCTTTTGAACGTTATGCCAAAGTGTTGGAACAATTAGGTTTTCCGATAAAACCGCAATTTACCAAACTCGATTATTCTGCCTTTTGCGAAAGGCAAAAACCTGCCAATGAGACTTGGATTGGCATTGCGCCTTTTGCCAAGCATGAAGCCAAAATTTATCCATTGGAAAAGATGGAACAAGTCATCAAGGCCTTGAGCGAGAGGGAAAACACGACCGTTTTTCTTTTCGGCGGAGGAAAAGAGGAAAACAAGCAAATTGAAAGGCTTTGCACCAATTATCCGCATGTGCAACCTTCTAAGAGCCAGCATGGTTTGAAAGGCGAACTCGCCCTAATGGGCCAATTGGACGTGATGCTCTCAATGGACTCAGCCAATATGCACTTGGCTTCCTTGGTCGGAACGAGGGTCGTTTCCGTTTGGGGAGGCTCGCATCCTTATGCCGGCTTTTTGGGCTGGAACCAAAACCCAAGCGATTGCGTCCAGCTGGATTTGCCTTGCCGACCTTGCTCAGTTTATGGGAACAAGCCCTGTTTGCACGGCGATTATGCTTGCATGAACGGCATTACGCCAGAAGAAATACTAAATAAACTATTGAAATCATAAACATTACAACAAACTAATTTCTAACCACTTAAATTCTTCAAGAAAAATGAAAAAATTGTTTCTAATTCTGATTGCTGCCCTCGCATTTAGCAGTGGCGCTTTCGCACAAAGACACTCCACTCCTTATGCTGGCATCGGCGTAGCTAGCAACTTCAGAAGCGCCGAAGAAGGCAGAACGGGGCCGGCTGTCAGCGTTGGTTTCCGCAACTACAACCGCGAAGCCATCCTCTCGTTCGGCGTGGGCGCCGAAGCCTTATTCTACTACATTCCTTCCTCGACAAGATCGACTTGGGGTATTTTCGCCATTCCTGAAATCGGCCTCGCCATCGGCCCCGATTTCTTCAAGGTCTATCCCCACACCGGCTTCATGTTGGGCTACGACAGCGCTGACAATGTCTTTGGATGGGGCGGCAAGGAAGGTATCGCCTTCGATTTTGGCCGCCACTTTACCGTCGACTTCTCAACCTACGTGCCAAGGTACAATTTTAATGAGGCCCTCTTCGCCGTCAACTTTGTCTGGCGCTTCTTCTAAATCGCAAACCAAATGAAATTTTCATAGGGCTGCCATTATTTTGGCAGCCTTAATTTTTTGTACTTTTGCGACCGCATTTAAACAGCAAATCATGTCCTCCATCGCCTCAATGTTCGACCGTATCTCTCCTAAGTATGATACACTCAACCATCTGCTTTCATTCAACATGGATAAGGTGTGGCGATGTAAAACAGCCAAAACAGTTTCAACATTCTGCCCTCAAACCATCCTTGACCTCGCCACAGGCACGGCAGATTTGGCTATCGCCTTGGCGAAACATAATCCGAAAGCCCACATCATAGGAATCGACATTTCGGAGAAGATGTTAGAAATTGGGAGGGCCAAGATAGTGAAGCAAAGCCTTGAAAACCAAGTTGAAATATGTTTTGGTGACGCAACTCGACTTCCTTTTTCGGACAACAGTTTCGATGCCGTTACGGTGGCTTTTGGCGTTCGGAACTTTGAAGATTTGGACAAAGGACTTTCCGAAATTAGCCGCGTATTGAAACCCAATGGCAAGGTCTTCATTCTGGAGTTTTCCATGCCTGGGCGGTTTCCTGTAAGGCAAGTCTACAATCTGTATTTCAAGCATGTATTGCCTAAAATCGGGGAATGGGTATCGAAGGACTGCGAAGCCTACGCCTATCTCCCGCAGTCGGTGGAACGGTTCCCCAAGCCTGATGATTTCTGCCAAAACCTGTCTTCCTTCGGGCTGGAAAACTGCAAGGTGAAACCGCTGACTTTCAGCATCGCCACCTTGTACTCGGCAGAAAAAAAAGTTGTGATTGGCGAACGCTCAGCACTTTTTTCCTATTTTTGCGCATTAAAACGAAAACTCAATGAAAAAGAGATACTTATCTGTTCTCATCGCCATTTTTGGTTGGGTCTTGCCCTTGATGGCACAACAAGATGAAGAAACCCTCATCCAAAGGCTGCAAAATCTTCGGTATAACCTTCAGTGCGATTACGAGCAGATGTCTGTCACAAAAGACAAGATTTCTGACAACTACGAGATACAACACCAAAGGATGGTAAACATCATGAAGCAGTGCAACGAGCTTTCGCTACGGCTTTACTCGCAAAAGCAGGAATACACGCTCGACCTCTGTTTTGCCTTGGAAAAAGTGAAAAACGAGTTTGAGTATTTCAACAAGGACCGGATTCCCTACGACCGCATCGTGGGCAACTTGGACATCGAAATTGAGCGTTATGCCCGCCTCATCGAGTCGTTGCGTCGACTCCCTCCTGAAAAAAATTTTGTGGCAAACCTGCCTGACAGCCTCGCTTTTCACAACGACAGTTTGGACACGCACATTGAGCTCAACAGCGACAACCGCATCGACCTCACCGTTGAAGTCGAGGCCATGAACGACTCTGTGGCCTTGCTCTTCGTCCTCGACGAGGTGGGCCAACGCGACCGCGACACCTGTATCTTTTTCACCACCGAACTACTCAAGATGTATGCCGAAAGTCGTGACCTCATCGTGACCGACAGCATTCACTATCAAGAGGCCTATCTGCGCCTCAAGGAGTCATACGACTATGCCCAAAGGTACTACACATTGCTCCAGAAGCGCATTTTCATAGAAGGGCAAATCCCATGGCTGTCCATCCTGTCGGACTGGAAACACTATAGGAAAGAGGCCTTTGAAGACATGAAAAGAAAATACAGTGTGAGCTTATTCGACTTCCAAGCCGCCGATTCGCTGGCCTCCTCCAATTTGGAGAACACCTTCGACACGCTATCAACGGCGATACTGGTTTCAGACACCAACCGATCCGTCGATACAGTAGCTTACACTCCTTTGGTCTCTGCATCAATTGAGAGCTCTGAACGAAATCTAAACTATGGCAACTGGTCTCATTTGGCCTTGTTCATAGTCATCATCTATCTCATTTTCGGTTTGCTGCTCAATTGGATTGCTGCCAGATTGATACTCATACCCGTTTTCCGTTTTGTCAAGCCCCTGAAAAAGACCACCAAAATACAGAGGCGTTACATTTCCCTTCTCGTTGGCATCCTGTTTTTTGTGCTTCTCCGAAGATTAGGTCTTATGACCTTCCATGGAAGCGACATGTTTGAAAAAGCCGTCTCGCTCACCAACACCTACCTATGGCTGATTACGGCCATTGTCGCAGCCTTGCTCATCCGGCTTGACAGCGAGAAACTGAAATTGAGCATTCACCTATACCGACCTACCATGTATTATGCCATGGTGGTCATTGGTTGCAGGGCCATTTTCATGCCTAACCTGATGATGAACTATATCCTGCCACCCGGCTTGATCCTCTTTTTCATGTGGCAGCTCATCGTCAACCTTCGCTTGGCGAAACAAGCGGAGGCAAGCGACCGCATCATGGCCTGGGCTTCACTGTCAGTCACAGGCCTTGCCATGCTAATTGCCGTTGCTGGCTACATTTTCGCCGCTTTGCTCATCCTGATTTGGTGGTTTTTCCAGTTGGCCGTCATCCACACCATGACCACCATCTGGTACCTCATCACCACTTACAAGGAAAAACGGTTGAAACGCCGCATAGACGAACATCGCGAGCGCATCACATTTGTGAGCGGTGCCGACAAAGAAAAGTTGATGTTTGGTGCCACTTGGTTCTATGACTTGATCAAGGAAGTGGTGCTTCCGGTGATTGCAGTATTGTCGATCCCTGGCTGCATCAACCTTTCCTTGGATGTGTTTGATTTCGACGACTTGTACAACACGCTCTTTTTCCAGCCATTCTACCAATATATCAGCAGCAATGGCGAAAGTTCCTTCAGGCTGTCGTTCTACGGAATCATCCTCCTGATTGGGTTGGTCTTCGCCTTCCGTTATGCAAACAGGGCCATCCATTACTTTTGGCAACAGGCCCGTTATGCGTTGTTCCTTCGCAAGCACAACCGCAAGACTATCCGCAAGAATGAGATCAACCTCACGTTGGGCAACAGCATCATCAGTGTTTTGGTCTGGATGGTCTACGCCATCATTGTCTTCATCACGCTGAAAATCCCGACAGGGTCGTTGGGTCTGGTAGCAGGCGGTTTCTCCGCTGGTGTCGGTTTGGCCATGAAGGACATCATCAACAACTTTGTCTATGGCATCCAGCTCATGACAGGCCGCCTTAAGATTGGCGACTGGATCGAGTGTGACGGTGTGCGTGGACATGTCACCGACATCAACTACCAAAGCATACAGGTGGAAACCATCAACGACACTACGGTGTCGTTCCTCAACTCCACACTGTTCGCCAAAAACTACACCAACTTGACCAAGAGCAACTCCTACGAGCTGCTCACCCTTCGTACTAACGTGGTCTATGGCTCTGATATCCAAAAAGTTCGCGAAGCCATCGAAAAAGCCATGCAAGTAATGCGCACCAAAGACCCCTACGGTCGCGAAGTGGTGGAGCCTAACAAAGGCATCTATGTGGTGTTTGGCGAGTTTAGCGAGAACGGAGTCGAAGTTTGGGTGAAGCAATATGTCCTCGCAGCAGAGCGCATCGCCTATATTGACCGCGCCAAGGAAGTGATTTACAACGCCTTGAACGACAATGGCTTCACCATCCCGATTCCGCAGCGCGACGTTCACGTCATCAACGACGAAACATGATTTTTCGACCGTTTTCTGCAATAAAACACCAATTCCATCGTTATCGACAACAACCAACACAGAATCATGTTGAGAAAAACACTGAAAACAATCGCCATTGCCTTGATGCTCAGCGTCATCGCCATTCCAGCCCAAGCCCAGCGGCGTACCGTCCGCTATTTGGCCAATTACGAGAACGAACCCTACCATTTCGGCTTCCTTTTGGCCTACAACCAGATGATGTACACCATCAAGGCCGTTGAAGGTTACCAGAACATCGCGTTGCCCGCTAACTCATGGCCCGGCACGGTACCCTTCAACATCGCCAATACTCAGAGTCTATACGTGTATAACATTGAGACGAAGCAAACCCCGGGCTTTACTGTCGGTATCCTCGGTAGCAAGCGGCTTGGGCGTTATTTCGACCTGCGATTTATCCCCACTCTGAGCTTCAGCGACAGGCAGCTGAAATATGACATCGCCATCCTGGACAAGCAGGGAAACACTGAGATGAAGCACTTGGAAAAGGCCATTTTTACCACGTTTGTAGAGTTTCCGCTTAACATCAAGTATCGATCAAAGCGATACAACAACATCGGCGCCTACGTTTTTGGCGGCATTAACCCTAAACTCGACCTCGCCTCTCAAAAGAAAAATACCATCTATCTCCTTGATGAACAGGGAGAACCAATCTTAGACGAAGATGGAACCCCCATCACTATCATCAACAACCTCGTCACAAAGCGTTTCGACATGGCCGGCGAATTGGGAGTCGGCTTCGACATTTACAACCAGTGGTTCAGGCTGGGTATTGAGATAAAGATGAGCTATGGCCTTCTCGATGTGGTGAAGAGAGGTTCGAACGACAAGCCCCTCATCTACACCGCCCCAATCGAGCAATTGCGCAACAAGATGTTCCAACTTTCCTTCTTGTTCGAATAAAGTTGCTTTTCATTCATCTGAAAACCATTGTTTTGCAAAATTTTGCGTTTTTTTTCAGAAAAATGTTGAGGGTGTCAAAAAAATGTCTAATTTTGCAGCGTCAAAACTGATATGAAGTGGTCTCTTCGTCTAGTCTGGTCAGGACGTCAGGTTTTCATCCTGGTAACTCGGGTTCAAATCCCGGAGAGACTACCACCAATTTCCAAAACCCTAACTGATAATCAAGCAGTTAGGGTTTTTTCATACCCCAAACACCCCCTCCCGTGTCAACCACGTGTCAACCGATTTCGAGATATGTTTTTTCTCATGGCACAAAACACCTCTCACAAAGTGCCATCGTTGACACGTCTCACCCTCTCCGTTGACACGCCAAAAACCAAACCTCTCTAACCCTCCCTCTCACAAACACTCACCAAGAACATCCCCACAAGCCACCATCACACCCCCTTTCCCTCACAAACCACACCTGAGGAAAATGAGGAAAGTGAGGAAAACGAGGAAAATCCCACCAACAAATGGCGGAATTTTCCCGATTTTGACCATAAAAAACAGAAAAGTCTTACTTTTGTACCCATATAAGACATAATTAGGGCTTTACGCTCGCGTTTCTTTCTATCTGAATCTGGCAAAATTCAACACACAAAGGAAGCGGAGTTGTATAGTTCGCGCCTTGGCGCGGACTTTTCGCATTCATTTTGTGTGGGGCTTGCCAGAGCCCAGATAGAAATGGAGCTGGGTCTGCGCCTTCTTTATGCCCAAACACCAAAGCCCATGGACGACAAACTCATCATACAGCGCCTCAAAGAGCTCAAAACACAAATCGCCGACATCGACAAGCGCATGGCCAGCATCGACGAACTACTCGACAACGACCCCTCCGATGAAACCGTGAGAAACTGCATCCAAGAAGTGGCCAAGATCCTCGATGAGCGCGAGCCCATCCTCAACGAAGCCCGCCAATGGCTCATGCTCCTCAACAAAAAAGCCTCGGACATCGATGGCGATGCCGAGGCCCTTCCCAACTGATTCCCATGGGCGCTTCCATGTTCAAGAAGGTTTCACATACTGCCCATTAGCCGGATGCTCCAGCATCCCCGTCTTACACAGCTCCGCGATATACCGCTCCGCCGTCTTCTCTCCAATCCCCATCCGTTCTGCCGCCTGAAGATAAGCCGTGCGGTTGAAAGCGTCCGGCAAGGCCGCCAGCAAAGCCTGTCGGCTGCCCTCCGTGCGCTGCTGCCTCCCCTGCCTGAAGCGTCGCTCCGTCCTGCGTGGCAGACTCTGAAACACCGAGGCCGAATGCCGCAGCAGCACCCTCACCATCGCCATGGCCGTCTCGAAGTCCGCATCATCGCAGACCAGCAAAGCCTCCTTCCGTTCCTCCTCGCCATCGCCGACAGGCAGCGGCAAGCTGCCGTCGTCCATCTGCCGAAGCACCGTCAGAATCATCGTGATTCGGAAGAAAATCAGCCCCAGGCGACGCACCGAGGCGATGATGTCGTTGCCGAACAACGCTGCATATTCCTCCTGCGTCTGTGAGAAAAAAGCGTTGAACCTGCGCTGCTGCTCCCGCTGCAGGCTGAAACGGATGGCCTGTGCGTCAAGCATCTTATGGAACTGATAGAAGTCCCTGCCAATCTCCTTGAAAAGGTCGTCGGCAGTCAGCCCGTCCGACGCGTCGAACATGTCGTGCCAAACCACCTCTGTCGGCATCACGTAGAAGATGAAGCGGCTGAAAAGCCCGTTCTCCGCCGACGGTATCAGGTTGAACACCTGCTCCGGCGTGCCCGACAGGATGGCCGAGAACTTCGGCTTCGTGATTTCCACATACTCGCGGTCCTTCTTCCGAAGGTACGATATCGCCTCGTGGTGGAAAGCCTTCCTGAAGCCGTCCGAGTAGTTGCCCAGGTCCGAGTTGAAGGCATTGGCCAACGTGTCGCCTTCGGTCTCAAACAGCAGCCCCACCCCGTCGTTCTGCGACAGGGTCTGATACACCACCGTCGCCGTGCTGTTGGCAGGGATGAACAGCGTCAGGAAAGGCGGCTCCTTCGGCTCCTCCATGTCGCCGTTCTTCCTGTTCACCACATACTGCACCTGCTCCTGCTTGTATTTCTCCATCGACTTGCGGTACTGCTCCCGCAACTCCCGATGCAGCGGAGCGGCAAGGTGTCGGCACAGCGACAGCCGCCCTTTCCCCGACGACGCGCTGGCCGTCACATACAAGAACAGGTTGGCGAACACCTCCCGACGGTCATACACACCGTACACGTTCGGGATACAGGCCGAAAACACCGTCAGCGAGCCGAGGATGAGCAGGTCGGCATCCACCTCCGACACCGCATCCGCCACGATGCGCTTCAGGATGCCGGGCAGCTGTGCCCCGACCGACTGCGAGAAAGTGCCGATGCGCGAAGCCTCCGTTTTCCTCACTTCCTCATTTTCCTCAATTTCCTCACATCGTTTTCGTGAGGAAAACGGGGCATGGGAAACGTCACCAGCAGCACACCGTATGCCGTGTGCCTTCGCGATGCCGTAGAGCGTGGCAATGGTGATCTCACGGCTGCCGTCGCGCACACAGGCCGAATACTGTCGGTCGGCCTCGGCAGCGTCGTAGCGCGGATAGAAACGACTCAAACGGTGAAACAGCTCACGCCCGCCTTCGCCCAGCTCCGACACCAAGGCAAACGCGATGGCCAACCAGTCGGAATAACTGGCCGTGATGTCGATGCCCGAGGCCTCCACAGCCTCCACCACGGCAAGGATGGCCGACTGTTGCGCCGACACGCCGACGGCTGGAGAAGGCTCCTTCTTCACCTTCTCCATGCCCGCAGCGCCCCATTCGGCAGGATTGAAAACGTCTTTCTTCATAGCAGCGAGGAATTGAGGTAGGCTCCCGCGTCATGCGGCAGGAAACAGGCGCGCGACAGATTGCGGCACTTGCGGTCCACCTCCACGCCGTAGTGGTTGAAGATGTAGTTGTAGAGGCTCGCAAAGAATCGCACCTGGTATTCCCCGAAGGTCTCTCCGTCACTGCCATAGCGAAAGAAGGAATCCGTGAACGACACCACCCACTTCAGCCCGTCGCCCGAGGGACTGCGAAACAGCAGCAGCGTCTCAAAGTACGGGTCTTCCTTCAGGGCCTCAAATACGGCCTCCACGTCCTTCAGGTGGTCGAAGTCCAGGCAGATGTAGCCCGAGTGCTGGATGATGGCCTTGTCCGTCCGCATCGAGAAGATGCCAGAGAAGGTGCAGTAGTCGAACTTGTCCGACTTGTACTGCCGTCGGTACCGCTCGTCCTTGATCGACCGGTACTCGCGGGTGCGGTCTTTGGCATAGTCGCTGATGATGTAGTTGAACACATCGATCAGGTTCACCACCTGGTACGGGTATTTGTTCGTGATGGGTCGCCTGAAGATGCTGAAGCCGGGCATTTTCTTCAGGTCGCATTGCGCCGAAGGCTTCACGGCGTAATTGTTTGGCGTGCCCCAGAAATACATCGCCGGGGCGTTGGTCTTGTCCATGTTCATGGCCTGTAGTTTTGGTAGTGTGAATACATGAAGCGCTCGATGTCCTGGCGCAGGAAATAAGTCTTGTTCTTGATGCGGCTGCACTTCAATTCACCTTCCGAACACCACTCTTTGAGGGTGTTCTTGGTGATGTGAAGCATGATGAGCAAATCCGACAGCTCAATCCAGTCGAATAACACAGGCCAGCTTGCGGACGGCTCGTCCGCAAACTGACCCACAGGAGGCTCGCCTGCCCATTGGCCTGCAGACGGCTCGTCTGCAAACCGGCAAGCAGACGACCCGTCTGCAGCCCTCCTTCTCTCATCACTCATCCTCACCCCCTCCTATCTCCATTCGTTTCCGCCTACCAAGAACCTGCGCGTCATGCAACTCATTCAGCTCTTTTCGCGACATGTGCCTGCTGGAGGCAATCCATGCGTCAATCTCCGACTTCTTGAACTTCACGCGTCGCGTGGCCGGGTCTTTGTAGAAAGGGATATAGCCTAGGCTCTTCCAGCGATGCACCGTCTGAAGCGACGGATGGTCAGGGTGGTAGGCCTGAAGCTGCTCGATGGTGAGGAACTCGTCCTTTGCGGCATTGTCGCCACGGAGTTCCTTGCAGATGTCCTTGATCTCTGCGATGCCGTCGAGGATGTCGCCGACGGCCTTGGGAAGTTGGTCAAAGGTAATGGTGTCTAACATAATGCTTAAGTTTTAGGCGCGGGCCTCCTTCACGGTACCTATAAAAGGAAAGCCCACGACGGTTAAATCGTGGGCAAAGATGAGGCCTTATGTTGTCACATAAATTATACTACAATTGTACGTATAATTAATAATTTCCAAAATCAATCCTCTGTTGCCATTCCCGAGCCTCAACCCGCTTTCCGGCATTCAGCTCATCCCCCTTCTCATAATACGCCTGCGCCAGCTCATGCAGCCTGTCAAACACATCCATGAAGTTACCCGTCCGCTTGGCCGACGAAAGCAGGTTCCTCGTGTGTTTGATCTCCGTGTTGAAGAAAAGTGCCAAGTCATTAATGAAATTCTCTGAGTTGGAGGCAATCCTACCATCAGCCGTTTCAAAGATATGCAAGTCATAAACAATGCGGAACAGTTTCACAAAAGTCGTGACCTGTCGGCTTGAAATCCTATAGGAACTGTGTATTTCTGGAGCCTCCTGCCGCTCCTCGGCCTCCTCGATGGCCATCCTCAGCGTCTGCATCCAGTCGCCGTCCTCCTCTGCCACTGTGGCCAGCAGCGCCTTCAGCACGACAATGCTGTCATCCTTCGGCAGCCGCCCCGCCTGCTCCATCAAATGCCGTATCTTAATTGAATCTTTTGTATCTTTCATATCAGTCTCATCCGTCCTATAAGTCTTGTCCCCCTCTGAGAGGGGGTACCGCTTCGCGGCGGGGGAGTCCTCTCCCTCTCCTCCGGGAGAGAGCCCCTTCGTTAGCACGAAAGTACGATAGCACGTATAACGAAAAAAAATCACTCCTTAATCCACTTCCCACTTTCCGCTTCGGTCACTGAGCCTGTCGAAGTGCCCGCCATCACCCTCCAAACATAGCTTCCCGCAGGCCAAGTGCTCGTATTTATTGCAGTGACATTCTCCGTAATCTCCTTCCCATAAACCATCCTCCCACTCATATCATACACCTCCACCCGCGCATCCTTCAATCCCGTCCAGATGTTCAGCACATCCTTCCCCGGATTGGGATAAGCCACCGCCACGGCGAATCCAGCATCATGGGCTTCGTCGATGCCATCAAATGCCGATGAAGGCACTTTATAGACAACAGACAAAGGCTCAGTCATACTTGGTTTGTTAATTTGACAACGAATAAGGACATCTCCATGAGGGCTGACACACATACCACCTGAATAAATGATTTGGGTATTGTCTTCTTTGTAGTAAATCTCATCGAGTTTGTTCAGGTCCTCGTCCAAATGAACGATATATAGGCTCTCCGAAAGAAACCCGCTTTTGTCCATGCCGCTCACCATGTAAACCCCACCTTCACTGTCAAAGTCGATGGAAACATCAAATCCATCGGTGCTGGGCGAGGGTGAAGTAATACCCCATGTGTAGGCCAACTGGTCGAAACTCTCTGCATCAAACATGCCCATAAATACATCTTGGTTGTGTATGATGATGGGAGGATAGCCATGGGGATCGTTCGGGTTAGGTATCATCTCTGTCTGCTGGTTGATGCTGTATGTCCTCCCATTGTATGGATTTAATCGGAAGCAGGCATCTTGTCCACATAGGAAAGGATAGGAGATTCGGTCTATATTCTCTACGACGGCAATAGTGTTGAGGTCTGCATCCAAAGTATGGCAGTCGTATGTCAGAGGACTTGCTGGATGTGTCATGATGATGCGAATTCCCAACGAATCAGGTGTGGGAAGGAAGATAGGCCCATCGAAGCTGGTGCGGGGAACATGTTCCAAGACGCGCTCCCTAATTACAACACCCTTATCGCTGAACTTCAGGATTTTAATACCCATATATCCTCCTGTGAAAAGGCTGTCCAGAGGATAGGCGAAGAAAAAGCTACCGTCCTTGTTCACAATCCAATGCTCATAAATCTCACGATTCTTAAGTGCATCGGCAGTCTCCCAATCGTAATCTACATAAGACAACGACAAGTCTTCGGAAATGGCCACTCTTTGCAAACGTGTTGTGTCGCCCAAGAACTTGAACAAGAAAAGACCAAGTGAGCCGTCGGGAAAACGCTCGATTTGGCTCATTTTTGTATCATGCCAATTGTCTGGAGAGTGCATATTCGAAGAACTAAGGTAAGTCGAGCCAATAACATTTCCTTCATCATCCACCAAGGAAAGATAGTAGTCGTATGTGTGATCTTTTGCCGTATCAGCCCTAACCCCAGTCCCGATGATAAACTCATTCGAACTGACAAACCTCATCTGCCCATCGAAGAATACTCCTGGTAATTCGTCCGCTGTACATAACACCGACAATTCTTGAGCTTTAGACAAAATGGCAAGCAACATCAGAACCACTAAACAAATTGTCTTTTTCATACTTTGATTTCTTGTTTTTATATAAAACTATGATGGGGTGTGCCCCTTCTAAACTTCAGCACACCCCCTTTTCAATACCATAATTAGTCATCGTTGTCAATAGGAACTGGATATTCATTTCCATCATTTCTCCAATGTCGCGTACAATGTAAAATTTTAACTACATGCCAAATATTGTACAGCCCATCTGGAGCAGTCTGCTTTCCTTTTGAGGAAACAATCGTATAATAATACCAGTCTTGATCATACAAATTGGTTGGAAGTCCCCAATGTCCTCGTTTAACCGTGAAGAAATACTCTCTATTCAAATCATCATAACATAGTTGGTAATTGAGAACTTCTTCTAAAGTTAATCCAGTCGCATTAAACAGAGAATCGTTGTTTTCCATAAAACCATCATTGCTGTCCACTAAAAAATCAAAATAGTTCTTTGAAATTACTGTAAGTTAGAGAGTTACAAGGCTTTTTTAAGCGCGCCGATTTGAATTTATCTT
>CAJOEZ010000037.1 GCA_905233685.1 uncultured Bacteroidales bacterium
CGCCTCAAGCGCGGTGCGTGCCGTGGCACCGTTGGCAATCTGGCGGAGCAGGCCAATCATGTAGTCGGGCAACGGGTTGTCTTTGCTTTCAAGGTAGCTGATGAGCGTGTCCTTTTTCAGCTCGTCAGGGTTGGCGGAAAGGATTTCGAAGAGCACAGAGTTGTTGAACACGTCGTCGCGGTCGGCGGCGGTGGTGAGCACTTCCTGCGAGAGGTAGGGCGAGTGGCCGAGCAACTGGGCACGGAGTTGCCACATGTCGGACGGCGTGGCGTTGGTGATGTCTGCCAATTCCGCCGGGGTGTTGCCACCGTCGATGCGGCTGTCGTAAATCTGTTTCAAGCTGTTGTATGCCGAATGTGCGGCGAGGTACTCGGAGGCCAGTTGCGCCTTTTCCTGTTCAGACCTTTGTACAGTGCCATTTTCATAGTGGGAAAGGCAGGAGTTGGCATTAGTGGTGCCATAGCGAGCTACATAACTGATTTTTGTGGGATTAGGAATCTCATCAGACTGATTCTGGTTGTAGTAATAGTTGATGATGTAGTCTCCGTCATTGTAGAAATGGTATTGCGAGCCTCCGAAAGTATTGCCTGCGGGCAGTGATGCTGAGCCTTGCATTTGTTGAATGCCGGTATTGATCGCATTGATGCCTTCCAACACACAGAAGTCTATTTGGTTGGCGCTTCCGCTACTGTTGTCGTTGCAGGAATAGGTTAGACCTGAGCCTAAAACCGACGGGGTGTACTGGAAGTTTTGCCCGACAGCGACATTGGCGCAAGTAAGCCCACTGAACTTGTTGCGGTGGATTTCGTTGGAGCTGTATGAGCTCACCACACCGATACCATAGGTCAAGCAAGTTGTATTCGGCATAGGGCAGAAGGTGTTTTCCTCAATACAAAAGCTTGAGATATGGTCGGCATAAATGCCGAAAGCACATTCCGCAGCATTGTTGCCAATATTGAAGTTGCTGAAAAGGATGGTGGCATAATGCGCATTCAAAGCGTAGATACCTCGTTCGTTGTTGTAGAAGTCAGTGTTGCGTACGCTAATACCTTCTAAACCACTACCATCGCACGTAGCATAAATTCCAGCATGAAATCCCGTGAAAGAGGAGCGCACAAGGGAATTGTCAGGGCAGGGATTGATGAGACTGCTGGTACAATAGGCGCCAACTTGGACAGAAGCTTGATCAGCGATGATGCCACAGCACGATGGAGAAATTCCTAACACCAAGCGATTTACGGAAAAAGAACAGCCTTCAAATGAAATACCTTTCACTTCCGTGAGACCCACATGCTTGCCAAATGTTGTTGTACCGATGTAAGCAGTGTCGATGACAAAAGTACAGTTTTTGAAAAAGCTATTATAGGATGTGGGGACGTTTGTATTTGGAATGTGGTTGGTGTAACACAAGGCTCTGACAGCACCGCCATTATTACGGAAAGTGGCATCTGTGGCATGGATAATGCCGCCCGTGGCCTCGAAGTGATGTGGACGCCACAACAGTACCGCATAGTTGGCATTCTCAATAACGGCATCGTTCTTCATTTCAAGGTAACCTTGGGCATAGCCACCGTTCACCAAGAACTGGTGTGAAAGCGTATCACCCCAAACTTGGACGCCTTGCCACATTCCGCTACCTGTTTCAGGAAGATTTCTAAGCCTTCCTCCATCCAAGATGAGTCTTCCTTGGGGTTTTACGTATATCTTGACCCCCTCTGGCGACTGCACTTCATCACACATGGTAAGCGCAGCTTTTGAACCGACCCAAATGTCTCCACACAATCGATAGGGCTGGTGGGGTGTTCCAGAATTGACAACGCCATCAATCTGCCCCTCAAAACCAATTAATGTAGCGGCTTCCTTTGTAAATGAACTCTCATATTTCTGTAGAGGGTCTTCTGGTTGATAACCTGGCTCTTGGTGACGGGGGTTATAATACCCCTGTTCCGACCATGTGTCCAGATTGTTGGCGAATTCGAACATCTCATGAAGTGACAGGATACCGTCTCCATCGGTATCAGGATAGACATCATAAACGCTATGAGGTTTTATGATTTCATAATAATGGCCAAAATAAGTTTCCCAATCCATAGTACCATCTCCGACTCCCCTTCCGACAGGACGCATCCAAGGGCCAGCATCAACGCTGTCATTATCTATATCAACATGCAGGTACGGATAATAACCCAAAGCAGCTGAGGCCCAGTAATAGACAAACTCGCTGACATCATTGGAAAAAGTGATATTTGGGGAGTGAGAATAGACCTTGTATCCTTCAGCATAAGAAGGTGCGGTGGCTGATGTGGCCGATTGTCCGATACGGTTTTTGCAAAGGCAATTCGGATTGGAGACATCATTCAAGAATTCATCAATGAATCCACCTGAAAAACAGGGTTCCATGAGGAGTGTCATCTGGGAGCAGCGGATGCCTTGTAGCCACCCAACAAAAGTTTCATCATTAATCCATTCATACTGACCGTTATCTTGGTGTACATAGAAACCGCTTCTGCCGTTTTTTCGGTTGCCATGACCTGTCACGAAAATGAAAAGCTGGTCTTCTTCGGTAAGTTTGCGTAAACCAAGATCCGAATAATCGTGCAAGGTTTGTTCATCTCCGGCAAAACATTTAAAGATGTTGTGGATGTTGTTCTTGCTGTGGTCTGTTTGATTGTATTCCGAACTGTTGAAAAAATCTCCATACATCGAGGGACTGCCATTCAGAAAAGAGGTTTCTTGAAGATAGTGATGCAAATACCTGTTTCTAATGCCGGTCGGAGCCGTGACGATTACATGGCTGTTGAATCCCGTGGCGTCAGATTCCTGGTAACCGAACACATCGGTGAGAACGGTGTAGACACACGACAAATCAAACCAGTAATCAGGTAGGTGGTCCATTTCTCTTTCGCATTCCGTTCCGCAAATCAGCACTGCCCAAAGATGATTGGGGTCATTGTTGCTCGGAATTTCCCGAGTAAATGTCGGGTCGAAAGCAAAAGGTAACGAAGAAGTCGGATTAGAACGAGGACACATGGAAAGACTATCCAAGTTATCACAAACAGGAGGCATGTCAGCAGATACGATGACATGGTTGTAGGAAGCATTGACAAAGCAATACATACAAGAATGTGCCCAATGGGCAAAAGGCTGTGGATCCACAAAGTATCCATAGCAGTTGGAGTAAGGAACTTGCACAAACGTACCGTCAGCCAAAAAAACGGTGTCGGTACTTGTGAGCATTTCCGGGAAGGTGTAAATGTCGCCGTGGCCAACCACATTGGCAAAAATCTGATTAACAACCAGCGCATTCGCATTGGATCTCCATGATTGGGAGCGAGCCAACAGTGTCATCATTAGACATAATGACAAAACAACAAGTTTTTTCATACTAGTTAAATTTTTTGTTAGACATAAAGTTTTTAATCCGTTACCGTAAACTCACCATAATACTCATCCCCGTTGGAGAGCGTAAAGGTGATGATGTAGTCTCCGCTTTGGGAGATGTAAGTTTGATAGCCGTTGGGCGTGGGGGTCCATAGATAGTGCACGCTATTGCCCGAGGCGGTGGTGATTTCAATCGTCACCTCGCCAATGTTCTCATTGAACTGTACAGTAAGCACATGACCGTCTATTGAGGAGACAATCGTGTTGCTTTTGTCAAGCCCTGCAAGAGACGTACTTTCTATTATGTCAATAGGTGTACCATCTTTTCCTTTCCCGTTTTCCGTTCCGGCCGCGCCGTGGGCGTAGCACCATGCTCCCGAAAGGGTCAAGCAGAGCATCAGAACCAAATGTGTTAGTTTTTTCATCATTTTAAATTTTACATCTGACTTTTTGATTTCGAAATCAGATGCAAAATTATTTTGGTTCAGGCATACTGGTCAACGAAAAGATGGTACGAAAAGGTACGAAGGTTTTTTGCAACGACTTGATAACAAACATATTATCTCTCAGACAACCTATCGCGAAGGGTCTGGTAGAGACTGTCGTTGGCTCCAATAATGCGGCTGATTTTTCGGCTTCGGTCGCAAACGGTGGTGTAGGCGCGCTGCATCAGGGCGGAAATGTCGGCCTCGTTCAGGCCAAGCAAAATCAGGTAACAGTAATCCATGTCGCTGTCGGTCAGGCTGGGGAACTCTTGCCGGATTTGCAGGATGAAGCGCGGCAGATGGTTTTTTGCGGCATCGCGCAAAGCCAGCAGCTGTTCCTTGCTGAGGGCACTGTCCTTGTAAATCAGGTAGTCTATCTTTGCTTTGAACTGTCCCTCATGGACGAGTCTGACAATGTAGAGGCTTATCGGGGTGTTGAGGAAGGCCGAATAGTCGTCGGGGGCCTCGGCCTCCAACGCCGAGTTTTTGGCCAACGACGCTTCCAATTGCTTCGAGACGTCGCGCAGCTTCTCGTTGCTCCGCTTCAGCCTCCCCGACAGGGCGGCCTGCTCCATCCAGTGGGCCTGTTGCTGTTGGGCCAAGTGCTTCTTGCCGCGTTTCCTGATGATTGCAATGATGACGGCGGCAACAACCAAGGCTATCGGGACAAGGATTTTCACTGTCCTCAACACTGCTTCCCTCTTCTCTTGG
The DNA here is from genome assembly GCA_905233685.1 of uncultured Bacteroidales bacterium. Lineage (GTDB taxonomy): Bacteria > Bacteroidota > Bacteroidia > Bacteroidales > F082 > Limimorpha. The sequence goes on from CAJOEZ010000037.1 coordinate 4,578, forward strand.
GCGGCTTTTTGCTCCTGCTTTTGGTTCAAATAATTCTGGAACAAGCCTTCCAATTGCGATACCAAGGCCTTGTTTTCGCCTTCGGATTTATTTGGCTTGGCCAGAAACCGCATACATTCGTTCGCTTTGTCTTCATAGCCTAAGCTGTCGTAGATAATGCGCAGATAATTTGCAGCAGGAACCTTGCGGGCCAGATTCTCATCATGCTCAAAGATGGGTTCCAAATAGAGCAAGGCGGAATCATAGAGCCCTTCTTCGAAGAAAATGTCTCCAATGGCCAAATATCGAGTTAACACTTCTGCCTCACCCGTTGCCTGTGCAAGAACTTGCCTTAAATCATCCAAAGGCTGTTCCTTTCCCACACCAAGTTGATAGTCACAAAAGGCTTTGCGTGTGATGATATCCCTGTAAATAAGACCTTGGTGTATTGGTAGTGCCTCAAGGGCTTGCTCGTAATACTCATTTGCTTTCTCTTTTTGGCCTAATTTTTCATATTGTCTTCCCAATTGCATCAAGGTGTTGGAAACGCCGAAAGGCGAAGTGGGCGCTATCTTGCAGAACACCAAGGATTGTTCGAGGCAAATTATGGCTGGCTCCATCATGAACTGTGCGGAAAAAAGCTCGCCAAGTCGGTTGTAGGTATAGGCCATAAAACGGGCTTTCTTGCCTGTCAAATCCTTTTCTTGGAAATGGTTTTCCATGGTTTCCAGGGCTTTCAGGTATTCGGCGCAGGCTTCGGCCACTTGGCTTTGCTCGTAGTGGCCAACGCCGTTAATGTAGTGGGCGCGGGCGGAGAGGAAGGCTGTGCGTTGTCGGGGCGGCCCTTCGATGATAGTCGGCCCTTCGACAGGCTCAGGGACCTTAGCCAATACGAGGCTGTCGAAATAGGGTACCGCCTGCTGCAACTGGGCGCGGTTGGTTTGGGCGTAATTGTTTTTGTAGAGCAGCTCGGAAATCAGCAGCTGGCAGTAGTGCCCATTGAAGACATCGAGGCTGTCGGCTTGGGGGCTGGCCGCAAACTGCCGCAGCTGGGCGAAGGCGCTGTCGGGGCGCTGCCACATCAGGCTGTCGATGGCGGCTAATTCGGGGATTGCCCGTTCTGTTAGGGTCGGCCCTTCGGCAGGCTCAGGGACTTTGGGGGCCTTCACGCAGGCGGCCAAAGCCAGCAACAACAGGAATCCTATGAGAGCGTGCCGTTTCATGCCTGCAAAAATAGAAAAAATTGTTGAAATCTTTGTTCAAAAAAATGTTCCAAAACTCTTGCGCGGTTTCTAAAATTTTGGTAATCTTGCAAATCAAAATCAGCTAAATTTTACGACCTTGAAAAAAATTAAAACTGCTTTAATATCAGTATTTTATAAAACGGGCATCGACACCATCGTCGGCCTGTTGCGGCAAAATGGAGTGCAAATCTACTCCACGGGAGGCACCTATGACTTCATCAAGCCGCTCGACCCGACCGTGAAGACGGTGGAGTCGCTCACGGGCTACCCGTCCATCCTCGGCGGAAGGGTTAAAACCCTGCACCCCAAGGTGTTCGGCGGCATTTTGGGTCGCGGCAACCTTGAATCCGACCAGCGCGAAATGCAGGAATACGACATCCCGCCCTTCGATTTGGTCATCGTAGACCTCTATCCCTTCGAAGAGACCGTGGCCAAGACCGACGACGCTGCCCAAATCATCGAGAAAATCGACATCGGCGGCATCTCGCTCATCCGCGCCGGCGCGAAAAACTTCAACGATGTGCTCATCGTGCCTTCGCAGAAGTACTACGGCGAACTGATTCAACTCCTTGAAAACCAGCATGGAGAAACCTCGCTTGACGACCGCCGCCGTTTTGCCGCCTACGCCTTTGGCGTGAGCTCGCATTATGACAGCGCCATCATGAACTGGTTCGTGAAGGACGACGAAAGCAAGCCACTGCGCATCACCGAAGAGCAAGGCACGACCCTGCGCTACGGCGAGAACCCGCACCAGAAAGGTACTTTCTACGGTGACTTGGACGCCATATTCGAGAAACTGCATGGCAAGGAGTTGTCCTACAACAACTTGCTCGACCTTGACGCGGGACTCAATCTCATCCGCGAGTTCGATGAAACCACATTCGCCATCCTCAAGCACAACAACCCTTGTGGCATCGCTTGCCGCAAGACCGTAAAGGAGGCTTATTTGGCCGCCCTCGCCGGCGACCCCGTCTCGGCTTTCGGTGGCGTGCTGGTCTGCAACCGCCCCATAGACCTTGAAGCCGCTGAGGAAATCAACAAGCTCTTCATTGAGGTTATCGTGGCGCCGAAGTACGAAGACGGCGTGCTCGACCTGCTCTTTTCCAAGAAGAACCGCGTCGTGTTGCGCATGAAGGCCGACCTTTACAGGCCGCAGACGGTGAAAACCGCTTTGAACGGCTACTTAGTGCAAGACCGCGACCTGCACACCGAAACGGCCGCCGACTTCAAGGTCATCACCACGAAAGCCCCAACCGCCAGCGAGGTGGAAGACCTGATTTTCGCCAACAAGATCGTGAAGCACAGCCGCTCGAACGCCATCGTTTTGGCCAAGAACGGACAGCTTTACGCCTCGGGCATCGGGCAGACCTCGCGCGTGGACGCGCTGCGCCAAGCCATCGAGAAGGCCAAGTCGTTTGACTTCGACCTGAACGGTGCAGTGCTGGCCTCTGATGCTTTCTTCCCTTTCAAGGACTGCGTTGAGCTGGCCCACGAAGCCGGTATCACGGCCATCGTGCAGCCTGGCGGCTCGGTCCGCGACCAGGAATCCATCGACTGTTGCAACGAAAACGGCATCGGGATGGTGTTTACGGGATTTAGACATTTTAGACATTAAAAAATGAGCAGACACGGTGTCTGCCCCTACATGTACGGGCGAACCCATGTGTTCGCCCTCCAAAACGGAAAATAAACAACTAAACAACTGAACAACTAACAACTTAAGAATATGGGAGCATTTTCATTCCTAAACAAAGAAATCGCCATTGACCTTGGCACGGCCAACACGATTATCATATACAACGACAAGGTCGTCGTTGATGAGCCCTCCATCGTCGCCTTGCAGCGCGACACGAAGAAAATCATCGCCGTGGGCAAGCGCGCCATGATGATGCACGGCAAGACCCACGAGAACATCAAGACCATCCGTCCGCTGCGCGACGGTGTCATTGCCGACTTCCAGGCCGCCGAGTACATGATGCGCGAGATGATCAAGATGATTCAGTTCAAGAACACGCTGTTTCCGCCCAGCCTGAAGATGGTCATCTGCATCCCTTCGGGCATCACCGAAGTGGAGGAACGTGCCGTGAAGGACTCGGCAGAACAAGCTGGAGCAAAGGAAGTCAGGCTGATTCATGAGCCTATGGCCGCCGCCATCGGTATCGGCATCGACGTGCTGGAGCCGACGGGCAACATGATTATCGACATCGGGGGCGGCACCTCCGAAATTGCCGTCATCGCCTTGGGTGGCATTGTCAACAACAAGTCCATCCGCATTGCCGGCGACGACTTCACCGCCGACATCGAGGAATACATGCGCAAGCAGCACAACATCATCGTGGGCGAGCGCACCGCCGAACGCATCAAGATTGAAGTCGGCGCGGCCATCCCGCAACTCGACAACCCGCCCGACGACTACGCCGTGCAAGGCCGTGACATGCTGACCGGTATTCCGAAGGAAATCAAGGTGAACTACGCCGAAATCGCGCATTGCTTGGACAAGAGCGTGATGAAGATTGAGACCGCCGTTTTGAACGCCTTGGAGCAGACCCCGCCTGAGCTTTCCGCCGATATTTACCGCACGGGTATCTACCTCACCGGCGGCGGCGCCCTGCTGCGTGGTCTCGACAAGCGCCTCAACGCCAAGACCAAGCTGCCTATCCACGTGGCCGAGGATCCGTTGCGCGCCGTCGCCCGTGGCACCGGCATCGCCTTGAAGAACTTCGACAGGTTTACGTTCTTGATTAAATAAAGAATATTGTCGGCGTTTCGACAGGCTCAACGACCTTAGCTTTTTCAGCGACTAAGGGTCCCTGAGCTTGTCGAAGGGCTCGTTTCAATAGGAAGTTTTTATGTACAACCTCCGGCGTTTCATCCTCAAGCACCACTTCGTCATCCTGTTCATCTTGCTCGAAGTGATTTCCATCTTGTTGCTCGCCCGCAGCCAGAACTTCCACCGCAGTCGCTTGGTGAGCGGCACCAACGATGTGGTGGGAACCATCTACAAATGGGGCAGCGACGTGGGTGGTTATTTCCGTTTGGGCAAGACCAACGAGCAATTAGCCGAGGAGAACGCCCTGCTCAGGAAACAGCTTTCCGTCATCATCGATACGGCGGCTTCCGTATATACGACTGCGGAGCGCGACACGGTTTACGAATACATCCCCGCGCGAGTCGTCAACAACAGCATCAACCAGGCCAACAACTACATCCTTATTAATAAAGGCAGCGCCGACGGCATCGAGCGCGACATGGGCGTGATTTCGTCGGAAGGCATCGTCGGCGTGGTGACCGATGTCAGCAAGCATTACGCCTCAGTGCTCAGCCTGCTTCACAGCAAGTCGTTCGTCGGGGTGCGCTTCAAGAACAGCCAGCAACTTGCCAGCCTGCGCTGGAACACCAACAACTATCGCTACGGCATGGTGGAAGACATCCCCACCCACGTTGAGCTGCACAAAGGCGACACTGTGCTCACCAGTTCCTATTCTTTCATCTTTCCCGAAGACATGATGGTGGGCACCGTGGAAGACCCGCAGGCGTTTTCGAGCGATGCGCTCAACAAGGCCAAAATCAGATTCGCCACCGATTTCGCCTCGCTGCGGTACGTGTATGTCATCAAGAACCTTTACAAGGCCGAGCTTGACTCGCTCCGCGCCAACTTCATTAAGCAATGAACCGAAACGTTATCCATATCATCCGTTTTGTCGCCCTCGTGCTGCTTCAGGTGCTTGTGATCAACCACATCCGTTTGGGCGGCTATGTGCATCCCTACGTTTATATGATTTTCATCCTGTTGCTCCCCATCAACATCCCCAATTGGCAGCTGCTGTTGTTGGGATTCGGCTTGGGGTTGAGCATCGACATGTTCACGGGCACACCCGGACTTCATGCCGGAGCCACTACTTTGATGTCCTTCTGTCGGCCTGCCATTTTGCGTTTGGTATCGGGGCACCAGAAATTGGAAAATGTGGTGGAGCCTAACCTGAGCCAGCTGGGTGGCGTGTGGTTTTTGCGCTACACGTTTACCATGGTGTTGGTGCACCATTTTGCGCTGTTCTTCCTTGAGTCGTTCAGCTTCCATCTCATCTTGCAGGTGCTGCTGCGCATCGTCATCAGCGTTCCGGTCTCCGTTTTCCTCATCATGATGATCCTTTACCTCTTCCAACGCGAAAAGAAGCAAGAAACATGACAATTGTCTGAAAAATTGCTATCTTTGCGGCATGAAACGTCTTTGGTCATCCATCCTCTTGATTCTCTTTGCCTTGCCGATAATGGCGCAACAAGGCGATGTGGTCTTGTGCGAAGGCTTCTTCAACCCGTGGTTGGAAGAAGGCTGGGACGTGAGGGGCGACAACTGGGCCGTATGGTACCTCTCCAACACCACCTACGCTGGCGGGAAAGCCCGCGAAGCGCAGATGTATCCCGATTTCAACTTTGAGGGCACGACGAGGCTCATCACCCCTATCGTAGAGCTAGGCAAATATGACTTCATCAACTTCCAGTTCAACCATTGCTTCGAGGCGACGGATGGCGACCTGAACGCCCAAATCGGCATCGGCATCTCGCAAGACGGTGAGACATGGGAGAGCATCTGGGAAGACACCTTGACGGGCAGCGTCGCCCAAAGCCAATACCTGCTCACCTTCGATATGCAGGAATGGCCCAGCAAGGCACCGCAATTCTGCCTTTATTTCAGCGGCGACGGCGCCTACGTCAACAGTTGGTACATCGACAACATCTTCATCTTCGCCTCAAAGAAGAACAAGTTCGGCCAAATCGAGGACAGCGACGAGAACGGCTTCGTGGCAGCCCGTTCCCATATCCTCAGCCTGAAGGGGCCCACGGCCGGAACGGTAACGAAATTAGGTACAATGAAGAAGTCTAAGAACAAGTTCTCCAAGATCGTCGAGGGACGGAAAGGGAGGAAGAAGTAGTGTTCAGTTGGCAGTTAGCAGTTTGCAGTTGGGAGTTTGCAGTTGGGAGTTGTTTAGTTGAGATTAACTGATAACTGATAACTGATAACTGGTAACTCCAAACTGAAAAAATTTGTATCTTTGCCGCCGCAAAACCAATGACAACATCTGAAATGGACGTACCCAAAGACGACGTAAACTCCCAGTTTACATTTACTTACGACGACATCAAAGGCACCGTGCACGTCGTCGACCACCTCACGGGCGAAGAATACGATTTATTAAAGGAAGACACCGGCTGGTTTGACGCCGAGTTTAAGTTCGACGTGTGACCCAAGGGAATGCTACCATTATGATTCCCGGTTTCATCGACATCCACACCCACACAGCAAGAGCTGATGCGAACCTAATTCAAATCGTCAACCTTGACGTGGAACAGTCATGCCCCAAAGAAGGTCTTTTTAGCTACGGCATCCACCCGTGGGCTTTGGACTCACCTGATTTTCAAGAGGAAAAATCGTTTCAACTGCTGAAAGAACGGCTGCAATCGCCCAATGCCGTTGCTCTCGGTGAGGCGGGGTTGGACAAGTTTCATGCTGATTTTGAACGTCAGATGAAGGTTTTCGAGCGTCAGATTGTGCTCTCGGAGAACCTGAAAAAGCCGATGATTCTCCATGACATAAAGAGCCACAACGAAATCATCGCCCTGCGGAAAAAACACCGCGCGAAGCAGCCTTGGGTTGTGCACGGCTTCAACGGCACAGTGCAAGATGCCGCCCAATTCACCCGACAGGGAATTTTTCTCTCCGTTGGCGAGAGTCTATTGCATCCCGACAGAAAAATTTATAACTCACTCAGAACCATCGATTTGAATTATCTTTTCTTCGAGACCGACATGGCGGAAATCGGTGTGGAAAAGGTTTATGAAGCCGCAGCAAAACGGCTTGAAATGGATTTAGCGACCCTGCAAACGAGAATCTTTGCTAATTTTGCAGCCCTATGGAACACTGGCAAGACAGAACCCGCCTCTTAATCGGCGACGAAGGTATTAACCTCTTGAAATCCAAGCACGTGCTCGTGGTGGGCTTGGGTGGCGTGGGAGCCTACGCTGCCGAGCAATTGGCCCGTGCAGGCATTGGCAAGATGACCCTCGTGGACGGCGACGTGGTGAATATCACCAATCGAAACCGGCAGCTTTTGGCTTTGGAAAGCACCGTCGGTCGCCCGAAAGCCGAAGTGATGGCCGAGCGCCTGCGCGACATCAACCCTGAAATCGAGCTGATCGTCCTCAACCAATACCTGAAGGACCAAGCCATCATCGACCTGATGGCGCAACCCTTTGATTATGTGGTGGATGCCATCGACACAGTGGCACCGAAAGTGTTTCTGCTCTACTATGCCAAACAAAACAACCAGCGCATTGTGAGCAGCATGGGCGCGGGCGGCAAGTTCCATCCCGAAAAAGTCGAAATCCGCGACATCGCGCAGTCAAACCATTGCAGATTAGCATTTTACATCCGCAAGCGACTGCACCGTTTGGGCGTGTTCGACGGCATCAAGGTCGTCTTCTCCCCCGAGCCTGTCGATGCCTCCGCCATCATTACAGAGGGCGTCGATGAGCAAAACAAGGTCTCCAATGTGGGCACCATCTCCTATTTGCCTGCCACTTTTGGCATTTTTTGCGCTTCTGTGGTTATTAATGACTTGCTGGGGAAATAGCCTCGTTTTTCATGGCAAAAACAGAAGTTTTTTCCTATTTTTGCCCCGATGAAACCGCATCGTCACATAGGAATAGTGTTTTTCATCGTCATGGTGGCCTGTACCCGACTCGACGGCGATCCCGTAAAGACGCGCCATGGCACTGCCGCCGCACCTGAACTATCCGCCATCGACAGCCTGATGTGGCAGCGGCCTGATAGCGCGCTGATGCTTCTGCTGCCCTGTCTCGACACCTGTTGCGCAGCGGAATACGACCGCCATTATGCCAACCTTTTGCTGGCCGAATTGCTGTACAAGAATTACGAACCGCAGGAAAACCGCGCCCAATTGCAGCAGGCAGTGGCGTATTTTGATTCATTCGCCAACAACGTGCCGCCAACCACCGCGTTTTTGGCCGCCCGTGCCCATTACATTAATGGCGTGGGCTATTACGAAATGGACAGCGCAGTGCCAGCCTGCAAGGAATACATTAAAGCCTTGGAAATCATGGAGAACCACTTCACGGAGAAGGATCTGGTTGGAGACAAGGCTAGGTTTATGGCGTTTACATACACACGGCTTACCGATTTGTTTGCCGATCTTTATCTTCACGAACAGGCCATTAATTTTAGCAAAAGGGCTTTGGAGTATTATACACAAATAAATACATCGTCTCGTCAAATGGCAAGAATGCTAGAAGAAATAGGCTCGCATTATGACATGATGGGGCAATTAGATAGTGCTTATTGTTATTACAATAAAGGTATGGATTTATTGTCGGATACAAACAATTTGACATACAGGGATTTAGTTACACACCTTGCTTTTCTTGCCTATTATATGGGAGAGTCATCTTTGACTTCTGTGAATCAATTGCAGGCAACAATGTGTCAATCAGAGTCTCAAACAGAGATTTTATCTCGGTGCACAATTATTGGCGAAATCTATTATCATGAAAACCAATATGATTCTGCGTATATCTATCTGAGTAAAGTGTTTCATGAGTCGCAGAATGTTGGTGCAAAGAAACAAGCTGCGGAATGGTTAGTGGAAATCTGCAAAGTACAAAACAGAGACTCTGAAATATTTGAATATGCTGATTTTTTAGTACCTTTTGCCACACAAGATGAAAATAAGGGCATTATTAAATCACAATTGACAGAGCGTTGTAATGATTATATGCAAAAAGAATCGGAAGTTGAATATCAAGATAGAATGAAGAGAATTTATAAAACCGCAAACAAGGCAATAGTATTATTGATAAGTATTATTTCGGTAGTTTCTTTTCTTTATTTTGTGAATACAAAACGCCAAAAAAAAATGAAGATACAGCAGGAAGAAACCGAGAAACTATTGGAAACCGAACGTCACTCTCATAGGATGCAACAGGCAGCCTTGACGGGGAAACTAAAAAAAAGCCATGATTCTTTGCGCTTGCAATCCGAAAAAGTTGCCCGACTTCAAGAAGAGATAAAAAAAGGGCAATTTATCCCTTGTGAAGCTAATTATGAGGCTTTTTTGCAAGAAATCCCATGCCAAGAAATCATCAAGAGCCTTGAAGGTACCAATATAAAAAGGATTTCAGTAGCAGAAGATTATCCTGGATTATCTTTAACACCTCAAAAATTGTCACACTTGGCCATAGTGACAGAAAACTATTATCAGGGATTTGCAGACCGTTTGCGCAGTTTGTATCCGAAGATTACCGCCATGGATTTGGATATTTGTCGTCTTCTTCTGTTAGGTGTGAACGAGAAACAGGTATCCATCCTCCTTCATCGTGATTATTCCACAATCATGGAGCATGTTAGGAAGATTAAGAAGGCTTTCAAAACAGAGTCTAATTTGGGTGATTATATAAGATATAAAATATAAAACATTGTTTGTCAAGATATTATCATAAATCTCCCCACTATTCCCCACCAAAAAGTTTGCTTCGTTCTGAAAAAAACGCTATACTTTTGCTGCGAATTTTAAAACGATATGCTATATGCAACATTCAAAAATCAAACAATTCATTCTGCTGCTTGGCCTAATGTTGCCGACAGCGTGGTGTGGTGCTAACGGCGCCAATTCAACCGACGGACATAGTCCAATTAGTGTAAAAGTAGCTCATGTTGAAGGAACACCTAGAAGTTCAACCATCCAAGCTTCCATTGATGGCCATGTACTTATGGTATATTTTACTGAAAACCTCGGCGAAGTGTCCATTGAAATCACCACCGCCACGGGAGACAGCGTTCAGTATCTATGGACACCCACGCCCAATGGCTATCAAACCTACATTTCCCAATGCGGAGACTACATCATCACCTTCACCCTCCCCAACGGCGATGAGTATTACGGTGAGTTTACGGTAACGGATTAAGGCAGCCTTCTGGTTGTCTTTATCATAGTGACAGAAAAGCATTATTTTTGCCGATGCAAAAAAGACAAAAAACAGACTAAAAATGAGCAAATTACCCAACATGAAAAACAAAATCCTCCTACTCCTATTATTATTGATAACAGGGGTGGCAATGGCACAGACTTTCCAGCCCTACAAAAGCGGAATCATTCCTTATCATGGTTATGTCTATCCGATAGTACCGGGTACAGAGGCATGGAAAAGCATTGACCATAACCAAAGGGTGGCTTCCCTTCAGCTGCCGGAAGACACATTGCACAACATCTCCACGGCAAGACTGCTGGAAACATGCCTTTATTATCCGTTTAACATTGACATCTGCGCCTTCGATGACCAAATAGCCAGTTTCGGGAGGGTTAAGAGCAGTTTCAATGGCTATGCCGAACTGTACCAACGGGCCGATTTCGTCCAACAACTGATGAACCTATACAGCTCTAGAAATGTCGCGTTTGTGAACCAAATAACCGTTGATTATGATCGAGGCCTTTATGCTTTCGACTATCATGTCATGGAGTTTATGTTCACCGATGCGGCAGCATTGATAACCGACACGCAAGCCTCGCAAATGGCAACGCTACTTTGGGAGAAAAAAGAGCAAAAAACGCTTTACAGTGTTTATGGAAGTACCAACCGATTGGCGATTGCCCTTGCCATAGGCCGTTGCCTGCAACGCACCAATGCTTTTGCCGACTATCAAGGCACGACATTACAGAGTTTCCTGCAAAGTGGAAAACTGACCAATGCCAGCGATTTGGACTATATCTATTCCAAAGTTAGAAACCAATAATACGATTGCAGCTATGAAAAAGTACCTTATGTTTATCTGTATAACGGCTTTGGCCTTGACAGCCTGCCACAAACCCGAACCCGAACCGAACAACAACAATCCTGCTGACACCACTGAAACGGTGGTGAAGAAGTACTTGGTGAAACAACTTTTGAACGACGACCCTGAAAAAATCATGTTGGCCATTGATTGGAACGACGACTTTACGAGAATACTGCATGTGAAATATGGTCTTGGATATGGTTCTTGTATTGATTATGATTTTGAATACTATAATAATAATGACAGCATTCAAGTCACATGGTCGGTTGAAGATGATTTCTCTACTTGGAGTTTTTGGTATGACCGTATCATGATACACATGAGAGAAAAAAAGGTTGATAGTATTTGTTGTTATGCGAAAGGTGAGTTGAGAGATGTTGAGCACTATTTTTATGATGAGAACGGGAAATTGTTGAAGAGAACTTATTTTGACAATGCAGTAAGCGATGACTTTAGATGGGATGGCGATAATGTTGTAGAATACAAAATAATGGAAGATAACTCTTTTGTTGCTTTTGACACATTCACAAATTACACCCATCCACATTACACTTTGCCATTTTATCTATCTACTGAAGTGGCTTTTGAAATACGGCAACCGCTTTTTTATCCGCTATGGAAGCACCAACCAGTCCATCCTTTGTATAAAAAATACGAGGCAGATGAAGACGGATATATCACGAAAATGACACACAAAGATTCCTCAGACTCTTTAGAAAAATGCATCACATTCTATTATGAACCAGTCAAATAAATAACCCAATGAACAAAACAACAATCATATTGCTTATAGCATGTCTTTTAGTTAAATACAGTATTTCTAATGCTCAAGATATGGTAGATGGGGATCCTTATCATTTTTGTGCAATGAATAGCAGTTGTTATAACAATTTTCCTAATCGATTGGTCACAATAGTCGATGAAGATTATCTTCCTGGACAAGCTCTTTTTGAAACAGAACAATTTATGAATGCACATCCAGAATTTATCTTGATGTCTCCTGCATCACTTCTTTATAATTGCCACGGTTTTGCATACAGTGTTGCACAAGGAGGAGAAAAACTATTGATTGGATGGAAAGAAGATTTGTGTTCATTTCATGGACAAAACATAGAAAGCTATATTATTATACCAGAATCCGAAGCTCGCAAAGGAGATATAGCTACCATAGTAGATGATAATATTTTTCCTTTTCGGTCTCGGCACTCTTCAGTGGTTTATGACGGTGATACTTTGATTTCTAAATGGGGATATTATCCACTATTCAAACATCATAAGAATAACTCATGGATTGTCAGTCAAACAGGTTTGGGGGTATCATCCCACTATGTCTACTACCGCCGTGTCATCAATACCTCGGCCCAAATCGCGGGCCCGAGTATAATTGACGGTTCGGGCGCCTATACTTTCACACCCAATGTCACGCCAACCACCTGCTCGTGGAGTGTGGAGCCTGCAGCCATATTCCAAAACGCCTCCGGCACTGGCTGCACAGCCAACCTCAGCTACGCCACACCCTTCGTGCATTTGGCACCGAAGGCAACGCTTACCTTCACCTTCAGCTACGGATGCGACAACCATTACACAGTCACAAAGGAGATAGACTTGCTTATTCCCACTACCACCATTTCGGGGATTGCGGAATCAGACGGGTTTGTGCTTGATACCAACGCAGTGGTCACGGTCACAGGAGAAATCCGATCCAATCCCAAAGCAAAAACAATCGTCCCTATCGGAACAAGACTAATCTTGAATGGCGGCAAGATGAGAAGCAACGGCAACGCTTTTTGGCAAGGCATCCAAGTCTGGGGCAACAGCAGCGTACACCAATATCCCGATGTGAGCGGCAACTACGCCCAAGGCTACCTTGAACTGAAAAACGACGCAGTCATAGAGAATGCAATATGCGCCGTAGAATTGTGGCGACCTGGGTATTACAACACTACAGGAGGCATTATACACGCCGAAGGCGCCACTTTCCGCAACAACGGCATGGCTGTTCATGCATTATGGTATACCAATTATGATCCTGGCCATACCGGCAACAACAGACCGAGATCATACAATGCCTATTTCAAGGACTGCGAATTCGTCATCGACACCGCCTATATCGGTGCCACAACCTTCCACCGCCATGTCGACCTTGCCTATGTAGACGGCTTTGATTTCCAAGGTTGTAGGTTCTCCGTGTCGCGTCACATTCCAGGCGTTTCTCTCTGGTGCAACGGCATACTTGCCAACCAAGCCTCCGTTTTTGTCAATTCCTATTGTGCCAATACACAAATCTCACCCTGCCCCGATAACGACCTTATACGCTCAAGCTTCTTCGGCTTCCATTCAGGCGTGTATGCTGCCAACGACGGCAGTGGTGCCCGTACTTTCAGAGTCCGCAATTCCGACTTCCTCAACAACGACAGAGGCATCTACGCGCTGAATACGGGTTACGCTACCATAGTGGGCAACAGTTTCAGTGTTGGCTGTGGAGGAGAGTGTGCTTTCGGAATCTATAGTGACCATGTCACAGGTTTTTGCATTGAGGATAACGTTTTCGCTCCTTGGCACAACTCAAATTGCCCAGGAACCATCGGTATTGCCGTTGTCAACTCATGCAGCTCCAACGAGATACACCGAAACCAGTTCGGCGGGCTTGTCTGCGCCAATGTCGCTGTCGGGCAGAATTTCCAGAATAGCAATGGCTCTTCAAGTTTAAACTCGGGCCTCACTTATTCATGTAACGACAACACCAGCGGCAACGCCAATACAATAGACTTTTGTGTGGTGGATGACAGTGGTATAGCCTATTCTGGCATTCAACAGTCCCAAGGTTCGATGGTCTTACCAGCAGGTAACACTTTCGGAGGATCTCAATACCATTTCTACAACGAAGGGAATCATCAAATTAACTACTATTTCTACCGTAACCAGTTCAACGAAGTCCCCAACATGACCCGGATTTACGGAGTGGATACTATAGGTACGGTACACTCCAACTCTTGTCCACCCCATTACGGCATCGGTCCGGTGATAAGGTCTGAACAAGAAAAGGCGCAACTGGCCTCCGAGTACCTCGCCGCACATTCGGCATACAACAGCTTGAAGCAGATTTACGACAGCCGCATCGACGGTGGCAACACCCCGGCGGAATTGGCAGACATCACCAACGCCACGCCGTCCGACATGTGGCAGCTCCGTGCCCAGCTGCTCGGCCATTCGCCCTACCTCTCGCAAGAGGTGCTCACCACCGCCGCCGACCGCGACGACGTGTTCACCAACTCAGTGCTCTTCGAAATCCTCTCTGCCAACCCTGACGAGCTGAAAAAGGACACGCTCATTAGCTACCTTGAAAGCAAAGACAACCCGTTGCCCGACTACATGATTGGCCTGCTCCGCCAGATTGCCAACGGTGCCACGGCACGCACCGCGCTTGAGGCG
>CAJOEZ010000038.1 GCA_905233685.1 uncultured Bacteroidales bacterium
GCCGAAATCCTTGGCGAGGCCATCAAAGCGACCTTTGCCAATCGCGACACGAAGTATGTGGAGAATCATCCTTTGTTTACAGAGGAGTTCTTCACCGATGCCAACCGCAATTTGTATTGGGAAGGATTCCTTAGAAGGATTAAGTTTGGTGAGGCGCTGTCGTTTGTGGCTGTTGGGGAGCTTATTAGGGATAGATTGCAACCTTATTGGGAGGGGCTGCGTCCATAATTATGAAAACTAAAAAAAATTCAGCGATATGAAAGTAAGTATTTATATTAAGAACAATAGCTGTTCTTTCCGTTACCATCTTGACGCGGAGTTTCCATGTGCGCCCAGAGTTGGGGAATTTGTGTCAGTTGATTGGGATCCCGTGAAGGAAGCCATCATAAACAATGACGACCTGTTTGATTATTGTGAGTTTCTGCCGCGCGACTTGGCCGAATGGTATATTAATCCAAGAAAGCAAGAGACGGAACCAAAACCAACGAAGGATCAATTATGGGAGGGATTATGCTTTGATACTGTTGGTGAGGTTGAATCCGTGCATTGGGTTGTCAGGGATGGTGTAGCGCAGTGTGAGATTGTGTTAGAGGATTTGGAGCGACACAGTAGCTGATTTGTGGCTTATGCCGCATCACAGATTCTCCTATCATAAGGATAGGCAAAATATCAAGAAGCCCCGGACATCCCAGATGCTCTGGGCTTTGCTTTACTTGTATGCGATGGAAGGACTTATAGGACGGATGGAGCTTAGATTTTATAACTCCAAGGCATTTGAATTGAGCAGGAAGTCGTAGATGCTCATGGTGGTGATGCCTTGCTCGTTGCGATGGACGAGGCTTTCCTCGCCTGTGATGATGATCTTTTTGAACGAATCGTTTACCTTGGTCAATGAGGCTTGCTCTTGTTGCTCCTTGCTCTCGCTGTTCATGCGGAAAGCCGATTGGATATAATAGCGTTTGCTGCCTTGGTTGCATACAAAGTCAATTTCCAGTTGGGAACGCTTTTGCTTGCCGTTCTCGTCGCGGATGACCACGGGGACGACTCCTACATCAACGTTGAAGCCACGAATCAACAGCTCATTGTAGATGACGTTTTCCATTATGTGGGTCTTTTCGTCCTGACGGAAATTGATGCGAGCGTTGCGCAATCCCATGTCGGAGAAATAATACTTTGACGGGGTGTCGATATATTTCTTGCCTTTGACATCATAGCGCATGGCCTTTGACACAAGAAACGAGTCGCAAAGGTATTCGAGATAGTTCTTGATGGTTTCGGGGTCAATGGTCACTTGCTTCACGCTTTTGAAGGTCTTGGACAGCTTTGTGGGGTTGGTGAGGCTTCCGATGGACGAAGAAATGATGTTGAGCAGCTCCTCAAACTCTTCTTCGTGACGGATTTGATAACGCTCTTTGATGTCCTTGATATAGGTCTCTTCAAACAGGTTCTTCAGATATGCCGATTTCTGCTCTTGTGTCTTATAGGAGAGTATCAGAGGAAGGCCGCCAAATGTCATGTATTCGTCCAGGCCCAATTGTGTGCTTCCGTTGTATGCGGTCATGAACTCAGCAAACGAGAGGGGGTAAATCTTTACCTCGTCGCCTCGGCCACGGAACTCGGTGATTACATCCTTTGAGAGGAAGCGGGCATTTGAGCCGGTCACGTACACGTCCGCATTGGGAACATCGAGATAACTATTCAGCACATCCACGAACTCATCCACCATCTGCACCTCATCGAGCAGGATGTAGTGCATCTGCTCGTCGACAAACTTCCCGTCAAGATATTCAAGGAGTGCATCAGGATTGCGGAGCTTCTTGTTTCTGCGGTCCTCCAGATTCACCTTGATTATATGATCGTCGTCCACGCCGATTGATTTCAAGTATTTGGTGAACAGGTTGAACACCAGGTATGATTTTCCGCATCGGCGGACACCAGTCACGACTTTAATCAATCCATTGTGCCGACGGTCAATCAGTTTCTGCAAATATAAGTCTCGTTTGATTTCCATTTATTCGGTTTTTGTGTCACATGTGACAGTTTTATCGGATGCAAAAGTAGGGTTTTTGTTCTAAACCGCAAGGAGTTTTGAGAATAAACCTTATATTTGCGGCATGAAAAACGAAAAACAACAAGCTGCTGCAGCGGCGGCGTTTGCCGAGCGGTGGAAGGGTCGCGGATATGAGCGCGGCGAGTCCCAGCTGTTCTGGGCCGACTTATTAAGCAATGTGTATGGCGTGGAGGATTTGCCCTCCTTCATCCGCTATGAAGAGCAAGTGAGTAGCATGGTGGACTCCACCAACTTCATCGATGGCCACATTCCATCGACGAGGGTGCTGATTGAGCAGAAATCCATCAACAAGGATTTGAGGAAGGGCATCCCGCAAAGCGATGGCTCCGTGCTGAATCCTTTCCAGCAAGCGAAGAAATATGTGGCCAATATGCCGCTATCTCAACATCCGCGTTGGATTGTCACCTGCAATTTTTCCGAGTTCCTGGTCTATGACATGGAACAGCCTAATGGCGAGCCTGAGCAGATCCTGTTGGAGAACCTGGGCAAGGAGTATTACCGCTTACAGTTTCTCGTGGACTTGAAGAGTGAGCATATTTCCAAAGAGATGCAGGTGTCGATGAAGGCCGGCGAGATTGTTGGCCGCATCTATGATGCGCTGCTGAAGCAGTATGACGACAATTCGCCTGAGGCCTTGCGTTGGCTGAACATCCTGTGTGTGCGTATCGTGTTCTGCCTGTATGCCGAGGATGCCGGAGTGTTCAGGCATGACCAGTTCCATGACTTCCTTTCGCGTTACGATGCCGATGATATACGGCGGGCATTGAGCGACCTCTTTGAGGTGCTCAACACGCCTTTGGAGAAACGCAGCAAGTACCTTAAGGAAGACCTGAAGGCTTTCCCCTATACCAACGGTGGACTGTTTGAAGAGGCGATTGAGATACCTCAATTCACCGAGGAACTGAAACAGACGCTTCTCCAGAACGCAAGCCTTGATTTCGACTGGAGCGAGATTTCGCCCACCATCTTCGGGGCTGTGTTTGAGAGCACATTGAACCCAGAAACAAGGCGCAGCGGGGGTATGCATTACACCTCGATAGAGAATATCCATAAGGTGATTGACCCGCTCTTCCTGAACGACCTTCGTAGCGAGCTGGATGGGATATTGGAAGAGAAGGTGGAGAAGACGCGCCTGCGTCGTCTCGATGAGTACCAGGACAAATTGGCTTCGCTGACCTTCCTCGACCCTGCCTGTGGCAGCGGCAACTTCCTGACCGAGACTTACCTGAGCTTGCGAAGGTTGGAGAACGAGGCTATCCGTGAGCGGTATCATGGCCAGTACCAGATTGGGGCCTTCCTGGATCCTATTAAAGTGAGCATCCACCAGTTCTACGGCATCGAGATTAATGACTTTGCTGTGACAGTGGCCACTACCGCGCTGTGGATTTCGGAAGCTCAGATGCTTGCGGCCACGGAACAGATTGTACAGCATGACATCGACTTCTTGCCGCTGAAGAGCTACGCAAATATCAAGGAGGGCAATGCGCTGCGGGTGGATTGGAACGAGGTGGTGTCAGCGGAAAAGCTGGATTATATCATGGGTAATCCGCCGTTTGTGGGATTTACATTTATGACTGCGGAACAGAAAGAAGATGTTGAAGTGCTTTATCCTGGCATTAAGAACATTGATTATGTGAGTTGTTGGTTCAAAAAGGCTTGTGAGTACACCAGAGGAACTGATGTGGAATGCGCTTTTGTTTCGACAAATAGTATTACCCAAGGTGAAACGGTTGGCCGAATGTGGGAATCTTTAGATGTTCAAATCAATTTTGCCTGGCCAACATTCAGATGGGATAGCGAGGCAAGCGAGAAAGCCCACGTTCACTGTGTTATCATTGGTTTTTCACACAATGAGCGCAAACACAAGTATTTATACAATGATGGAGGACCTGTAGAATGTCACAATATAAATGCATATCTAGTCGATGCTCCAAGTATGATTGTCAGCAGCCGAAACAAGCCTTTGTGCAAAGTTCCTGCGATGATTTATGGCAACAAGCCTGCCGATGGCGGTTGTCTGATTTTCACCAAAGAAGAAAAGGATGAATTCCTCAAACGAGAGCCAAAAGCAAGGCGATGGATGCATACTCTTATCGGTGGAGCTGAGTTGATCAATAACAAACCATTTCTGAATGACAAACTGCGCTATACATTATGGTTGGATGGGATTAGTCCAGATGAATTACGAAGAATGCCAGCCGTATTGGAACGCATTGCTGCATGTAAAGAAGCAAGGTTAAAGAGTCCAGCTGCAGCAATCAGGAAGTTTGCCGAAACGCCTCATTTATATGCTCAACGCACTCAGCCTAATATTCCTAAACTGGATGAGTATGGTGTGCCTCTTTATGAAGATGGTGTGAAGCATTTTAATCTCTTAGTACCTGAAGTCTCGTCAGAAAGACGCAGATATGTGCCAATGGGTTATATTGCAAATGAAGTCGTAACAAATAATCTTGTTAAGCTTATTCCAGATGCTTCCATATACCATTTTGGCATTTTGGTCTCTAATGTACACATGGCATGGATGCGTGCCGTGTGTGGAAGGCTGAAAAGTGACTATCGGTATTCCAAAGATGTTGTTTATAACAATTTCCCATGGCCATCGATAACAGATGCTCAAAAAGAAAGAATTGAAAAGACCGCTCAGGCCATTTTGGATGCCCGCTCATTATATCCTAAAGCTTCTTTGGCTGACCTTTATGATGAACTAACAATGCCAATGGAACTTCGCCGCGCTCATCAGGAGAACGATAGGGCTGTAATGGCGGCCTACGGCTTTGACATCAAGATGAGTGAGAGCGAATGTGTGGCGGAGCTGTTCAAGCTGTATCAGGGGATGGTGAAGTGAGACTGCTTGCCCCCCCTTGCAAAGGGGGAGAAAAGAACGGAACAATATGAAAAAAGCTAAAAAAGAACATAGGAAATGCACCAACGACGAGTTGAAAGATATGCTTAGTGCTTGCCCCGAGATAATAGATGAATTAAGGAAGCACTCTGCCGTAACAACAGGAGATTGGATAGATCTATATGACCTCTTGCTTATTGAGCATGGAATGTCATTCGGCATAGACCCTGTCAGCAAAAACGACACGGACACCGTCCTTTTCTATGGCTATCATTATAGTATTGATGGCGAGAAGATAGAGAGATTTGATTGCGAAGAAATCAAATCATTTGCTGAGGCACAACTTCAAGCCGTCCACGATACGATGTATAGGCTAAGAGAAAGACTATGATAGTTGGATAAAAGTTGTAAATTTGCAGCCGTAAAAAGACATAATTAAGGGCTTTACGCTCGGGTACTCCTAACGACTAAATCTGGAAAATTTATAATGCAACGGAGACCGAACGATAAGGCTCGCGCTATAGGCGTGAGCTGATTCGTTTCCTTGTTGCATGGGTTTTCCAGAACCTTGTCGTTAAAAGGAGCGATGACGCTTGCGCCTTCTTTTTGCGCAAGAGGAAGAGCGGACGGTCATGAAACATCATCGTTATGACAGAACAGGAAGCAAATGAACGGTTCGATGTAATGAAAGCCAAGTTGAAGGCTGTGCAGGACATCTTGGATGGCTTTGGCCAGATTGACAAAAGTGACCTGAAAGCCCGTGCTGAAGCCATGAAAAAAGCAGTAAAGCTTCAACTGGAAGTGGCCGAGGACATCGATGAGTTTGACCGCTTGACGGGGTTTTCCGCAGAAAAAGCGTCTGCGGAATCTGCGGAATCAGCGTAAAACCTATGCGGTTGGTTTTATATCTATTTCAATTTTCCGTGATTTGGAAAAGTGGTTAGAAATAGAAATAAAAAGAGTTTAGAGTTTAGAGACTCGCCCGGCCTGCGGCCACCCCCTCAAAGAGGGGGAAGGCGCAGGGCTTTTCAATCATTTCGAATGCTTTTTGCGTTTCTTAGGAGCCTTACGCTCGTAGGGCTTGGCAGAGATGCGATACTCGCGGTCATCGATGCCGTTGCTTTCAAGCGCGTTGACTAGATCATTAAACAGATGGTCTTTCATCGTTCTAATGGTGAAACGCCTGACAAACATAAATTCGCGATTTACGACATTCGCTTTTTTCAAGATAGGTTGGATGGCTTGATGAGCTTCGTTTGAGCCCGTTGTGATTTGAATTTTGTAGTACGTCATGATTTTTAGGTTTTGATTGTTATTGATAGGTTGATGCCCAGGGGTTGAAACTCCTGGTTAGGGTCGGGTCACCCCTACGGGGTTGCGAGAGATAGGCTGCACGGTGTTGATGGTGTATTCGGCGGGGTGTACGCCTGCGCGTTGCGCGGCGTTGTTGACCACATCGACGAGGCTGGCGAAGTCAGCCTGGTTGATGGTGGCCGAGAAGGTGTAGCCACAAACGCCGATATAGCCGGCAATGTGGGCAACAAGCACAGGACGGATGGCGCGGTAGGCGGCCTTTGTCTGGGTTTCGATTAGGATGGTGACTTTCATGATGGTAGGTGTTATATGACTGATAGGACTGTTGTGGATGCCGAGGGTCGGGACACCCCAGGGGTTGAAACCCCTGGTTAATGTCGTGTCACCCCTTCGGGGTTGTAGTGGGGGTATGCGTGCTTTCGTGCTTACGATGGGGGTTTGGTGTATTGGCCGTTGGATGGATGTTTGAGGTGGCCGGACTTGCATAGGTCTGAGACGTAGCGTTCCGCTGTGCGTTCGATGATGTTGAGTGAAGCGGCAACTTGGATGTAGGTGGGACGGTCGAAGGTGTCGGGCAAGGCGGCCAGGAACTTTTGACGGACGGCATCGCTCAGCTGCCGACGGCCTTTTAGGGCGGCGGCGTGGTCGGTGCGGCGAGGCAGCGTCTGAAAGACGGCTGCCGAGTGCTGCAGCAAGACCTGAATCACCGCCAAGGCGGTGTCGTAGTCAACATCGGTGCAGACCATCTTCTTCAGCGACTTCTTGCGCTTGGCTGGCACCTCCTCGATGTGGCGAAGGACGGTCAGAATCATCGCTATGCGAAACATGATGAGGCCGAGACGACGAACCGTGGCCACAATCTCTTCGCCAAATATCGCGGCGTAGCGTGACTGCGTGTCCCTGAAGAAGTCGTTGAACTGGACTCCTTGGGCGGAACTGAGCGTGAACTGGATGGGACCATCAGGCAGCTTCTTCAACAAGGTGCAGAAGTCACGGCCAATGCGCTCAAACTTCTCGTCGGCGGTGGTGTTGTCTTTGGTGACAAACATGTCGTGCCAGACAAGCTGCGTGGGCATGACATAGAAGATGAAGCGGCTGAAGAGTCCGTTTTCGGCATCAGGGATGAGGTTGAGAATCTGCTGTGGTGTGCCGGACAGGACGGCGGAGAACTTGGGCTTGCCCAGTTCGACATACTCCAGATCTTTCTTTCTAAGATAGGATATCATCTCGTGATGGAAGGCCTTGCGGAAACCATCGGAGTAGTTGCCGAGGTCGGATTTGAAGGCATTGGCCAGCGTGTCGCCTTCTGTCTCGAACAGAAGGCCGACACCGCTGTTTTGGGCCAGCACCTGATAGACGACCGTGGACGTGCTGTTGGCAGGAAGGAACAGCGTGAGAAACGGCGGCTCCTTGGGCGGCGTTTCGAGAGTGTTTTTTCGATTGACGGCGTATGCCGCCAGGGCTGCCTCATACTGCGTCTTTAGCTCATCGTATTTGTCGCGGAGTGCCTGGTGTATCGGCTCGGCGAGATGACGGCACAAGGAGAGCCGTCCTTTGCCTGCCGATGCACGGGCGGTGACGAAGAGGAAGAGGTTGGCGAAGACTTCGCGACCGTCGTACATGCCATAGACCTTCGAGATGCAGGCAGACATGACAGTGAGCGAGCCGAGGACGAGGATGTCGGCATCGACATCCGAGACCGAGCTTTTGACGATGCGCTGCATGATGGTGGGAAGGTTGTCGCTGATGGATTGGGAGAATGTCGGGAGCGGTTCTGCGGAGTTTTCCGCAGATTCCGCAGATTCCGCAATTGGATTTCGTGCGGAAAAGTCTTCTTTGAGCGTATGAAAAAACTTCCCCGACCTTCGGCCACCCCCTCTCAGAGGGGGAATTGGCAAGCTGATTCCGTGGGATTTAGCGATGTGGAAGAGGGTGGCGATGGTGATGGGAGCCTTGCCGGCCGGCACCTCGTGACGGAGGCAGGCAAGGTACTGCTTAGAGGCTGTTTTCGGGTCATAGTTGGGGTAAAAAGCGGAAATCCGATGGAAAAAAGCCTCTCCTGCGGCACCAAATTCCTGCGCGAGGGCGAAACCGATGTTGCACCAGTCGCCATAATTGGCAGTGATGTCGATGCCCGACCGTTCGATGAGAACGGTCAGGGCCTCGACAGCATCAGCGGTGGACATGGCGTAGTTGGGAAGCGGTGCGGTCATAGCAGAGCGGGATTGATGTAGGCTTGCGGGTCGAACGGGAGGAAGCAAGCACGACATACGTCCTTGCATTTCTCGTCGACATCAAGTGCGTAGGTGTTGCGGAGGTAGTGTTGGACAGCGTTAAAGAACAGGGCATGATAGGAAGCGGGCGTTTCCATAGGAAAGAACAGCTCGCGACGGGCGTAGTTCTGTTCCATGGAAACGACCCATTTGAGGCCGTCGCCGGACGGGCTGCGGAAGAGCAGCATGGTCTCAAAGTACGGATCATTTAATAAGGTGAGCGCGACGGCTTCGACATCTGAAAGATGGTCGAAGTCGAAGCAGACCAGGAAGGAATGCCGGACGAGTTTGTCGGCCTTGCGCTGAACAAAGAGACCTGAGAAGGTGCAAAAATCGAAGCTGGTCCGTTTGAAAGCCGGCCTTTCGGCTGGAGCGAGTGAACGACACTGGGCTGTAGCCTGAGCCGAAATACCGCTTTTGATATAGTGATAGGCATCGACGAGGGAGATTTCCCGAGTCGGCATCTGACGGCTGATGGGCTTGGCGAAGTATGAGAAACGGACGAGCGAGGCGACCGAAGCGTAAGCGAGTGGCGACGGTGCGAGGTTTTGGGGGATTGCAAGAGCTTCCATCATTTTGTTTTTGGTTTGGTGACTTTACGGGAATTGATGAAGTCCAGGACTTCATCCAGTTTGTAGAGGAAATAGTTCCTGTGAATCTTGTAGTAAGGTAAGCCCTGAGAGCGGAGCTTGTTGAGGGTGCGGTCGGAGCAGTGGAGCATCCGCATGACATCGCCGGAGTCGAGCCAGACCTTGGAGAGGTCGGGATGGGTCAAGGTGATGTCCTCCTTGTTGACATAGTTCTGAAGGTCGCTCATCTCCGACCTCCTTTCTTGGCTGCGCGAGCTTTCACGGGGATGCGAACGGTTTCATCGTCGTCGACGGGGAAAGATTCGCCCATGATCCAGGCATCGATTTCAGATTTGAGAAACTGAAGCTTTGCACCGGCTTTGTGATAAGGGATGACTTTCTTCCATACCCAAGTGTAGATGGTTTGACGTGCGGGCTTGCCGGGAAGATAAATGATGAGATCCTCAACACTCATCCATTTCTTTTCAGGCTGCGCATCGCGGTCGGCGATGTCTTGCAGCATGGACTTCATTTCGCCCACCTCATAAATAAGCTTAGAGACAGCTTCGGGAAGGCGGTCGAAGGTCATGGGTTCGTTAGTTTGATACATGATGTGAACTGTTTTAGGGTTATCCGTCGCGAAATAACCTCTATCACAATTCATGAATACAGGAGTCTTGCAAGAGTCAGGTATGTTTTTTTCTAGAACTCATCTTAGCGGCTACATCAACAAGGGTTTGCGACAATAGGTCAAAAATGGCCACAATCGTTTCTTCTGAGCACCCCGCATTGAGTGAGTCGCTGAAGTACTTTGTGACATTGCCAAAGTTGTAGTCGAACAGCTGACCAATAGCTTCAAAATACTCTTTGACAGTGAGGTTTTTGCCTACGCGAGGCTTCACCATCAGATAGTAAATGGCAAGGAACACACGAATGAGATCTATTTTCTTGAATGTTTCATTGAAAGCCAAATTGGAGTTAAAATGTGCAGTGGCATTGGCTTTAAACAGCTTCTCACGGATTTTTATCATGTCACCCATATTTCCATTTGTCTTGGCAATGTAATAGTTGAGTACATCGAAGATGTCGGCGGTGTTGGCCGCAACAGCTGCATCAAGCAAATCCATGATCAAAACGACACCGTTCTTTGCAGCTTCTTCGGAAATGGGTGGTATATCAGGGAACAGGTCGAGCTGGACATCATCCTTTGAGGATTGGCAGAAAGACATAAGCGAAAGATATTGCTCCTGAAGGATGAGATACTTTGCTTGCCAGTCGACAGCGGGATGTTGTGAAGTTTGGTCGTCGATATAGTAGCCAGCCTTTTCAAGATCATCGGCCAGCTTCTCAAACGCCTTGAAATAGTCAGAATTAGCGTCTATGTTGTTTTTAAAGACCGAGATGAGCCGTTGGCTTTTCTTGGTTCTCTGAAGCCGTAGCAGCACGAAAACGACCGACAGGACGACCTCGGTTGCATAGGTGTCGATGATGTGTTCACGGACTTTGCGGAAATGGTACTGGACACAGTTTTCCTCGGGGTGAAGTTCCACGGCAAAGTCGTTCATCAGCGAATAGGCTTCCATGAAAAAAGCCAACGGAGGTTGGCGGAGCGGATAGGGCCTATTGCTTGCGGTGTTAGGCTCG
This sequence comes from uncultured Bacteroidales bacterium, assembly GCA_905233685.1. GTDB lineage: Bacteria > Bacteroidota > Bacteroidia > Bacteroidales > F082 > Limimorpha. Next base: position 10,717 of record CAJOEZ010000038.1, read on the forward strand.
CTGATGTGAATGATGGTTCTATGGATCATTTCATTGATGGGACCCAAGACAGGGTCATCAAGGTAGCCGTCCAAGTCGGCGTGAATAATGAAAGGATGTAATGCTGACATGGCTATAGAGTTTAAGTGTTTGCCAAGGAGCAGGGGGAAAAAAACAAGCCCAGCGGAGCGCCGGGCTTGTTTTTGTCATTCGTCGTCCTCGTCAATCTCAGGATCGACGAAGAGAAGGTTGTTCACCTTCAACCTCTTCTTTGGACTGATGGTGCCTTGATAGCCGCGCAGGACATTCTTGGAATCGACATGGCCAACCATCGCATCGATGAAGGCATCTTGGGTGCCATGCCAGGTGAGCGTGGTGATGTAGGAATTACGAGCGGTGGAAGCCGTAACGGGACGGATGCCGAGTTTTGCGCAAACGCCCTGCATTCCCTTGCGGATTTGACGGTTGAAATCGTGAGTGCGGCTTTCCATGTCAGGTTCGTTACTGGCTTTGAGAAGGATCTGCGGAAACACGCGCTTGCCCTTCACGGGCTTGCTGGCGTATTTGTCAAGCAGCTTCTGCAATGGCTCAGTGATAGGGATGTGGACGGTGACTTTGACCTTGCCGGCAATCTTGCCACGGATGTAGGTCAACTCATTATTATAAAAGTAGTCATCGTTCCATTCGAGATAAGCCAGGTCTTTCAAGTTGCTGCCATTGCAGAGATAGAGGATGAGCCACCAATCAGCGGCTTTCTTCCCGGGGCCTTTATAGTCGCGGATCTTGACGATGTCGGACACGGGGATATAATCCTCTTTGCGGCGGCTGCCTTGCTTGATGGTGAACTTCGGAGCTGCATCGATGATTTTCCTTTGGCCAAGGCTGTTCATGACGGCACGGAGGGCACGGAGATAGATGCTCTTCGTGGAGTCGGACAATCCAGCTTGGTCCATCGAAGCCTCCCATTGCATGATGACGGTCTCGTCGACATAGGACGGGTAAATCTTGGATTTCTTGCCTTTCACGACGATGGTCTTTTCCTTGGAGCGTTTCTTCAGCGTGACGGTGGCAACGGAGCAGCCGAGGAAGCGGTAGAAGTTTTTCAGCGCGGTGCTGTACTGAAGGCGGGTCTTTTCGGTTTTCTTGCTTTCGCCAAACTCGATCCAGTATTCGAGGAGTGTGGGAGTCTCCTTTGGTTTGGTTTCAGGATTGGCGATTGCTTTTTTAAGATTCTCAAAGGTGAACTTCTTTTGGGCATTGAGGGCGACAACGGCATCATAGATTTTGTTGAAGGCCTTCGTGACCTGGCTCTTGGCTTTGTGGAGCGGCGAGGAGCCGTTTTTGAGGGTGAAGATTTTGGCGTAGTCATCGTCGGAAACGCAGACGCCAGTTGCATGTAGCCACTTTTCACCTTGGTAGGTTACACGTACGTAGATGGGGTAAGTTCCATCGTTTTTCTTGCGCCTGATATCGAGGAAAGCGCGGAGAAAAACTTGCTCTGAGGCGTTCTTTAGAATCGGCTCATAGGCAGAGGGGTTAATTTCCATTTTACTAACAATTTGGTTATCTATACTTTGCTTAGTATTTTTTGCCCATGGTATGGTCAAATATTTGCCCATGATTTGCCCATGAGATTTAAAATACATGCAAAAATACATATAATTGATGATATATGCAAGTATTTGATAAAGAAATAATTAAATAAAATGCTAAGTAGCTGATATAGTGGAAAAAGTGGAAATTTATGCTTTGGGAGCAGGGGGTCGAAGGTTCGAATCCTTTTGCCCCGACAAAATGAAAATCAGGGAGTTACGAGCATTCGCGACTCCCTCATTTTTTCGGAAAAATCAAAATTTGCACTCCATTTGCATGCATGTTTTCATTTTCTGCACCAAACTGGTGCAATTTTCCTGAATGAAAACACTACTCAAAAAAGGTTTATTGAATAGTTTTACGGAATCAAGGATGTGATATATGTTTTTGAATATTGGATTCGTATGAAAAATGGAAGTTATTGAATATCAAATATTTTTAGTTTAAGGTGGATTCGCATGAATATAAAATTAGACATAAAAAAGGTATGTTTGACGCGTATCATCTACTGAAAGGGCAGAAAAAGGGGCGGATAAAATGGCAAAAACAACCCGATTTTGAGTGTATTTTCATCTTAATCGTTTAATAATCAGTTTGATTGAAAGGGCGGAACTAAGGGCGGAACTATTGGAGTAAAACGATATGTTTCCACAGAAAAAGCATTTGCGAAATCTATGGAAAAACATGTGCCCCCATAACAAAGTGTCGGGAAAGAACCCTACAAATCTACTGCACTTTTGAAAAAATGCAGTAGTAAAGTAAGAATACCTACTTACATAAAGCCAATTTGCCGAACAATTTTTGGCCAAACGAGTGAACAATTTTTGGCCAAATGGGTGAATGATAAGAAATATCAAAAGCCCCGGAAATCCCAGATGCTCGGGGCTTTGCTTTACTTAAATGCGCTGGGAGGATATATAGGACAGATGGGGCTTAGACTTTATAACTCCAAAGCGTTGGGGTTGAGTAGGAAATCATAGATGCTCATCGTGGTGATGCCTTGGTCGTTGCGATGGACGAGGCTTTCCTCACCGGTGATGATGATCTTTTTGAACGAATCGTTCACCTTGGTCAAAGAAGCTTGTTCGTGTTGCTCCTTGCTCTCGCTGTTCATGCGGAAGGCCGATTGGATATAATAGCGTTTGCTGCCTTGGTTGCATACAAAGTCAATTTCCAATTGGGAACGCTTTTGCTTTCCGTTCTCGTCGCGGATGATTACGGGGACAACTCCGACGTCAACGTTGAAACCTCGAATCAACAGCTCATTGTAGATGACGTTTTCCATTATGTGGGTCTTTTCATCCTGTCGGAAATTGATGCGGGCGTTGCGCAATCCCATGTCGGAGAAATAATACTTGGATGGGGTGTCGATATATTTCTTGCCTTTGACATCATAACGCATCGCCTTTGACACCAGGAATGAATCACAGAGGTATTCGAGGTAGTATTTGATGGTTTCGGGATTGACGGTCACATGCTTTACGCTTTGGAAGGTCTTGGACAACTTGGTTGGATTGGTAAGGCTTCCGATGGACGAAGAAATGATGTTGAGCAGCTCCTCAAACTCTTCTTCGTGACGGATTTGATAACGCTCTTTGATGTCTTTGATGTAGGTCTCTTCAAACAGGTTCTTCAGATATGCCGATTTCTGCTCTTGTGTCTTATAGGAGAGTATCAGAGGGAGGCCGCCAAATGTCATGTATTCATCCTCGGCAAACGAGAGCGGGTAAATCTTCACCTCGTCGCCTCGTCCACGAAATTCGGTGATGACATCCTTTGAAAGGAAACGGGCATTGGAGCCGGTCACGTACACATCCGCATTGGGAACGTCGAGGTAGCTGTTCAGCACATCCTCGAACTCATCCACCAGCTGCACTTCGTCGAGCAAGATGTAGTACATGTCCTGGTCGATGAGTTGTGCGTCAATATATTCAAGGAGTGCGTCCGGGTTGCGAAGCTTTCTGTTTCGGCGATTCTCCAAATTCACCTTGATGATGTGCTTGTCGTCCACGCCGTTTGATTTCAGGTAGTTGTTGAACAGGTTGAACACCAGATAGGACTTTCCGCATCGGCGCACACCTGTTACAACCTTAATCATCCCGTTGTGTCGACGGTCTATCAACTGCTGTAAGTATAGGTCTCTTTTTATATTCATTTATCCGATATTTGTGTCACATGTGACAGTTTTATCGGATGCAAAAGTAGGGTTTTTATTCTAAACCACAAGGAGTTTTGAGAATAAACTTCGGCCACCCCCTCTGAGAAGGGGAAATGGACGAAACGTGAGAGCGTTTTCAGCAGAAAAAGCCTCTGCTGAATCAGAATCTATACTCCACCAGAGCCTCAAAACTCCGGCCGGGCATGGGGCGCCAAATCACATTTTGGTATTGTGTGTCGAAGATGTTGTTGCAGCGCAACTCAATGCGGAACTTCTTGATTTGCTTTCCGATGGCAATGTGGTGCAAGGTGTAAGGCGGCAAGTCGTAGGCGAAAAACTGGTCCTCGGAATAAGAGGTACTGCGTCGACCCGTGAATTCAAAAGTGTAGCTCAGGTTCCAGGTCTTCCACTGTGTGTTGAGGAAAGCGTTGGCATGGTGGCGCGGGATGTAGATGAGCTGCTTGCCCTTGGTGCCTTGTTGTTCGGCCTTCTCGCTCTCGTCGGTAGTGACGGTGAAGACATAGTTGCCCGACAGCGTGATCTTCCAATTTCCTTGAACAAAAGCCGCGTCGAGGTGGTTCTCGATGCCGCGCGCATAGACCTTGGCCACATTCTCAGGCACCCAAAAACGGTACGAGGTCGGCATCCATTGGATCCAGTTCTTGACGTTGGAAAAGTAAACACCTGTGCGCAAGTCGAGTTTGAAGGGGCCTTCTTGCAAACCAAACTTGATAGCTAAATCCACCGTGCGACCGTCTTCAGGCAACAAGTCGGGGTTGCCGCCAGGATACCAATAGAGGTCGTTCAACGAAGGGTTGCGGTAGTTGTGACTGTAGCCCAATGTAAAGCTAACAGCCTTATAAAAAGGCAGTTGATAAGAGAATGTCACGGTCGGGAACAGGCCCATCGGTTTACCGTCGGTCATATCGAAGCGGGCGGTGAGGTTGAGGTTGGCGCACTTGAAAGGATCGCCGTTAATGGCAGCGTATGCCGACACCACATTGCGGTATTTTTCTCCAATGTAGTTGTTGCTCCTCACCTGCTCATAGTCCCATTGCAGCTTGGCTTTCAACGACCAAGTCTTGTAAAGATGTTGCTCAAGATTGGCAATTTGATGCAAAATCAGGGCGTGATTGTCCGAATTAATATAGGTGACGGTGTCGTCCGTGACGGGATTGCGCGTTAAAAGAAAATAACGCTGGTTTTCCACAAAGGCCGCCGACTTCAGCTCTAAGTTTCCCGTTTCCCAAAAAGTCTTGAACGACACGAAGTTGCGCGAAAAGTTGTCCTTTGTCCATTCTTCCGAGTTGACATTGAACACGTTAGGCATGATGGGCGGCAGATTGCGGTCGTTCCATTGGTTCCACGATGACACAGTGAGGATGTTGTTGCCCAACAAAAAACTCACCTCAGGCATCACGCCGTAATCAACGTATTCGGCATGAATCTGTTTCATCTTTTGGGGTGGGATTACGGCCGAATTCATGTACTCATAGTCGTTGTCGGACGAGTTGCGATAGGCCTTCACGCGAAAAGAGAATTTCTTGCCATAGTTGCCCACCGTCAGGAAACTGCCCCATGTGTTGAAACTGCCATAAGTTTGCTTCAAATCCAGCAGGAAACCGTCGCCAAAATGGTGGGTGTTGTCGATGTTGACCGCGCCACCCAGACCGCCGCTGTTGTTGGAAGTGCCGCTACCCCAGTTGAGGCTCACGTCATCGGCCAAAAACACGGGGATGGTGCTAAAATCGACTTGTCCGAGCGAAGGCGCGTTGAGCTGGAAGCCGTTCCAAAGCACCAAGGTATGGCTGGCCGTCGTGCCGCGAAACGAGGCTGTGGAAACGCCTCCCGGACCGTAAGTCTTGATGAAAACGGGGCTGTGCTGAATGAGCAAGTCAGCCATGTTTGAGGTGCTCATGGATTGCAGCACGAGCGTGTCCAACTTCTTCGTCACCAAGGGTTTCAGTTCCTCCACACCAATCCGCTCCGCCGTCACATCGACGGACTGGAGCACGATGGTATCTTGAGCCTGAAGTTGCTTGAACAACAAGCCCAAAAACAACGTCACGATGGCTCGGAAAAGGCGGTTCAATTCTTTTTCTTTTGCTCAACCGACTTGGTTTGTGCTTTCTCGGGATAGGTTTTCTTCTTGCCTTGCAATTTGCCGTCCTTGTAAGTGGCCTCGCTCTTCATGGATCCGTCCTCATAAAATGTCTCCTGCTTGCCCTCGAAATAGCCGCTCTTGTATTCGATGGTCATTTTTTTCTGGCCGCTTTCGTAGTACCATGTTGTCAGACCGTCGCGCTGGCCGTTTTTGTAATGCGACACTTCAAGGTTGCCTCCGCGCTCATAGCAATAGATCTGCTGACCATCCATGACACCATCCTTGAAAGTGTTCAGTTTCGAGAGTCTACCACCGCGATACCACTCGCTCACTTGGCCATTAAGCTTATCATCCTTAAACTCAGACTTTTTCGTGACTGAGCCCGTCTTATCAATTTCAAGACAAATGCCGTTGCGCTTACCTTTTTCGTAGGTTACAAGGCGTTTGGGAAGAAAGGGCGTGCTGGTGAAATACTCCATCCACGTGCCGTCTTTCTGTCCGTTCACGACATTGCCCTCAATGAGACCGTCGCTCACCGAAATGGTGAATTTACCATTCGGAGCCTTAGAAACATCCACGCTTTCAATAGATTGTGCAAACATCGGCATGGCAATAAAAGCCAAAATAATGATAATCAGATTTTTACGCATTTCTTTTCGTTTTTAATGTTGGACAAAAGTATAAAATTTGCCCCAAACTGCTGCAATTTTCATGCAAATTCTTTGCAATCCAAGTTTTTTTCGCATCTTTGACGCTTCAAAATCCCTTCGCCATGAAAAAAATCGAAGTCAAAAACTTTAAGCTCTACACCACGGCGGTCATCAGCATCGAGTGGAAAGAAGACCTGCTCAATGTGAACCTCGACCTTGCCATGATGCTGAAAATGATGCGGTTGGAAGGCCTCACCGAAGCCGACATCCAGCGTTTCAGCGAACAAGGCAAACCCATACCTTTTAAAAAGGTGACCCTCTTCCTCTTCCAAGACGACGACAAGCCTGGACAATATTACACCGACGAGTCGTTCGATGAGGAGGATGATCCTACGGTGTTCTATGTTGAAATTAAGGAATGACTCGCTTTGCGCATTGACTACGTTGAATCTTCGATTTGCGAGGAGGAACGACGAAGCAATCCAGACATAAAGTCTAAGACAATTGCCTGGATTGCTTCACTTCGTTCGCAATGACGTAAACGTCAATGTAAGCTCTTAATGTATTCATCGATTGCCTTGGCAGCCTTCTTGCCGGCCCCCATGGCAAGGATGACAGTTGCGGCACCGCTCACAGCATCGCCACCAGCGAAGATGCCTGGACGCGAAGTCGTGCCCACCTCGTCGGCCACGATACAGCCCTTCTTGTTCAGGTCGAGGTTGCGGGTCGTGCTGCCAATCAACGGGTTAGGCGAAGTGCCCAAAGCCATGATAATCATATCCACATCGAGGACAAACTCTGAGCCTTTAATCGGGACAGGGCTTCTGCGGCCCGAAGCGTCGGGTTCGCCAAGTTCGCACTTGACGCACTTGAAGCCGTTCACCCAACCGTTTTCGTCGCCCAAAACCTCAATGGGCGCAGTCAGCAAGTCGAAAATGACACCTTCCTCCTTGGCGTGGTGCACCTCCTCCACTCTCGCGGGCAACTCGGCCTCGGAGCGGCGATAGACGATATGCACCTCCGCACCCAGACGTAAGGCCGTGCGAGCAGCATCCATGGCCACGTTACCACCACCGACCACGGCGACTTTCTTGCCGACATAGTTCGGGGTCTCATAGCCTTCCTTGTAGGCGAAGAGCAGGTTGTTGCGGGTCAGGAACTCGTTGGCCGAAACCACGCCGCAGAGGTTCTCGCCCGGCACGTTGAGCATCATCGGGAAGCCCGCGCCCGAGCCTACGAAGACAGCCTCGAAGCCCTCACGGTGCATCAGTTCATCAATGGTGATGGTGCGACCAACAACCACGTCCTTCTCGAACTTGGCACCCAAACGACGCACACTCTCCACTTCCTTCTTCACGACGGTGTCCTTAGGCAGACGGAACGACGGAATGCCATACATCAGCACGCCGCCCAACTCGTGCAAAGCCTCAAAAATCGTGACATCGTAACCCATTGACAACAAGTCCTTTGCGCAGGTCAAGCCAGAAGGACCGCTACCGATAATGGCCACCTTGTGACCGTTCGGAATGCTCTGGCTGTCGAAATGCAGGTCATGCTCGATGGCATAGTCACCAACGAAACGTTCCAATTTGCCGATGGAGATAGGTTCGAACTTCTTGCCCATCACGCAGCTGCCCTCACATTGCGTCTCTTGCGGACATACACGACCGCAAACGGCTGGCAGCGCCGAGTCGCAGCTGATGACGCCAGCCGCACCCTCGAAGTCGCCCTTGGCGACACGTGCGATGAAATCGGGGATGTCAACATTCACGGGGCAATGCGCCACACATTGCGGGTTCTTGCAATGCAGGCAGCGTTGCGCCTCCATAATGGCCATGTCCGCCGAATAACCGAGGCACACCTCGTCGAAGTTGTGGGCGCGGATTTCGGGTTTCTGCTCCGGAACGGGAACGCGTTTTTTCTTGTCGAAGGTTTCCTCGGAGATGCCGCCGATGTGGCACTTGTGGCCTTCGGCCTTCTCCTCGGCCTCCAACTGCTTGCGCGTTTCCACATTGTTATACATAGCCTGACGCTTCATGGCCTCGTCGAAATTGACATCCTTTCCGAGGAATTCGGGGCCGTCGATGCAGGTGAACTTGGTCTTGCCAGCGATGCTCACGCGGCAGGCACCGCACATGCCCGTGCCGTCGACCATAATCGAGTTGAGCGACACCGTGCAGCGAATGCCTAACTCCTCGCAGGTCTTGGTGGCGAACTTCATCATGATCATCGGACCGATGGCGACGGCCTCGTCATACTTTTTGCCGCTCGCCACGAGTTGACGCAACACATCGGTAACCAGACCTTTACGGCCAGTCGAGCCGTCGTCGGAAGTGACATACAGATTACTGACCTCAGCCAGTTCTTTCTCAAAAATCAGCAAATCCTTGGTTCTTGCACCAATGATGCAGTCGGCAGTGGCGCCGTGGTCGTTCAACCACTTCACCTGCGGGTAAATCGGGGCGATGCCCACGCCGCCACCGATGAAGACAAAGCTACGTTTGCGCAGTTCCTCAGCGGTCATCGTGGCAAACTCGGAGGGCTTGCCCAAAGGCCCGACGATGTCGGCAAAACGGTCGCCTTCCTTGAACTCGGCCATCTTCCTGGTGGATTCACCAATGGCCTTGAAGACGATGGTCACCGTTCCCCTGACGCGGTGATAATCACTGATAGTCAGCGGAATACGTTCAGAGTTTTCCTCCATCTTGACGATGAGGAACTGTCCAGGCAGAGCCGAATGAGCAATACGCGGCGCATACACATCCATTAGGTAGGTTTCCGCCGCGAAGGTTTCTTTGTGTATAATCTCAAACATATTTGGATGAATTTGAATTAGTTTTCATGCAATTTCACCCGCAAAAGTAGGCATTTTACAACACGAATCCAAAAATTAGTGAAATTTTCAGAAAATGTTCATCGCGACGACAGCGCAAGCCTCAGCATCAGCCAGCGCGTTGTGCTTCTTCTGCTCGTAGTCGTATCCAAAATGCTTGGCTAAAGTCTGCACCTTGTGGTTCTCGACGTCGGTCAGCAGCTTCTCCGAACCTCGGTGCGTGCAGTAAAACTGATAGCCAGGATACCTTATATTATAATACTGGTGCAAGGCCTTCAAAACGCGCTCATCGAACAGGCTGCCGTGCGCCACCATCGGGAGGCCTTTCAATTTGTAGGCCACCTTGTACCAAACCGCAGGAAACAATGGCGCGTTTTCCGTGTCTTTTTTCCTGATTCCGTGCACTTTCGTCGTCCAAAAGTCATAATAGTTCGGCACGGGCTGGATGAGGCTGTAGAACTCGTCGGCAATCTCGTCATCACGCACGATGACCACGCCCATGCTGCATGCGCTCGTCAGTTCAGCATTAGCCGCCTCGAAATCGATGGCCGCGAAGTCACTCAGATGGTATTTCGGGACGTAGGACGGCCATTCCGCGTCGGGCCAGTCGGCAATTTTCCGTTTTCCGAATCGGTTCCAAAACATAACGGGCGCAAAATTACGGAAAATCCATTGCAATTCGGAAAATAATCCTACCTTTGCAGAAAATTCATTCACCCAAAAAACTACACCACATGGAACTGAAAGGCTCAAAGACAGAAGCCAATCTGATGGCTGCATTTGCAGGCGAATCGCAAGCCCGCAACAAGTACACCTACTACGCCTCCAAAGCACGCAAGGAAGGCTACAACCAAATCGCCGACCTCTTTGAGGAAACGGCCAACAACGAGAAGGAACACGCCAAAATCTGGTTCAAACTCCTTCACAACGACGACATTCCCGACACGATGACCAACCTCAAGGACGCTGCCGACGGCGAAAACTACGAGTGGACCGACATGTACGCTGGCATGGCCGAAACAGCCCGCGAGGAAGGCTTCACCAAGATCGCCAAACTGTTTGAGATGGTTGCCGCCATCGAGAAGGAACACGAGGAACGCTATCGTAAACTCCTGAAAAACATTGAGGAAGGCATCGTCTTCTCACGCGAAGGCGACACCGTTTGGCAGTGCGCCAACTGTGGCCATATCGTCATTGGCAAGAAGGCCCCGCAAATTTGCCCCGTGTGCAACCACCCGCAGGCTTTCTTCCAAATCAAGGCTGAAAATTACTAATAATCAATTAATTAACCCATAAACACAATCGGCATGAAAAAGTATGTTTGCGACGTCTGCGGTTATATTTATGACCCAGAAAAAGGCGACCCCGACAGCGGCATCGCCCCCGGCACTCCGTTTGAGGCCCTCCCTGACAACTGGTCCTGCCCGCTTTGCGGCATCGGTAAGGACAGTTTCTCGGTTATGGAATAGACAGAGGACATGAGACTATGGGACATAGGGACGGACATACCATTGTCCCGCGTCCTACGTCCTACAGTCTCACGTCAACTAATGTAACAAATTATGGATACCAAAGCATTATTCAACATAGGCTACGGCCTGTATGTGCTGACCACTAATTACGACAACATCGACAATGGCTGCATCGTGAACACGGTGATTCAGGTCACGAGCAATCCGCTGCAAATTGCGGTGACCGTCAATAAAGGCAACTACACCCACGACCTCATCAAGGACTCGTGCGTGTTCAACGTGTCGATGCTGACCACCGAAACACCAATGAAGGTGTTTGAGCATTTTGGGTTCCAAAGCGGGCGCAAGGTGAACAAGTTCGCTGAATGCGAGGCCGAACACCGCGCCGTGAACCATGTGCTCTACATCCCGAAATACACCAACGCTTATTTGGCCTGCCGTGTCACCCGTAGCATCGACTTCGGCACACACACCATGTTCATCGCCGATGTGCTTGACGCTCAGGTGCTTTCCGACAAGCCTTCCGTAACATACGACTATTACCAAAAGAACATCAAACCCAAACCGCAACCCGCCGAAAAACCCAAGGACGGCAAACGCCGCTGGGTGTGCAAGGTGTGCGGCTATGTCTATGAGGGTGATTCCCTCCCACCCGATTTTGAATGTCCGTTGTGCAAACACGGCGTGGAGGATTTTGAGGAGGTTTTTTAGGTGTAGAGGCGTGCCGAGGCGCGTCTCTACGAAACAAAACAACAACGACAAATATGCAACAAATTCAATTAACCGAAAACATATATTATGTCGGCGTGAACGACCGCCACACCGACAAGTTTGAAAACCACATGGAACTGCCCAACGGCGTTTCCTATAATTCCTATCTCATTGTCGATGAAAAAGTTGCCTTGATTGACCCCGTGGAGGCCAATTTCCTTGAAGAGTATCTTTTCAAGGTGAAATCGGTGCTCAAAGGCCGCAAAGTCGATTACCTTATTATTAATCACGACGAGCCTGACCACAGCAGCACCGTGGCCGCCGTGCTTCGCGAATGGCCCGAAGTGCAGGTGGTGGGCAACGCCAAGACCTTTGGCCCCTTGGAGGCGTTTTACGGCCCCATCGAGAACAAGAAAACCGTGGCCGAAGGCGAAACTTTGAGCCTCGGCTGCCACACCTTGCAGTTCTTCATGGTGCCGATGGTACACTGGCCCGAGTCGATGGTGACTTACGAGCAAAGCAGCAAAATCGTCTTCAGCAACGACGCTTTCGGTGGTTTCGGTGCCTTGAACGGCGGCATCTTCGACGACCAAGTGAACCTCGCCTTTTATGAGGACGAGATGCGCCGCTACTACGCCAACATCGTCGGCAAGGTGGCCATGCAAGCCTTGAAAGCCATCGAAAAACTCAGTTCGCTGGAAATCAAGATGATTGCTCCTTCGCACGGCCTCGTTTGGCGCAGTAATTTGGCTTGGGTCATCGGGAAATACACGCAATGGAGCAAGCAAGAGAGCGAAGAAGGCGTGGTCGTTGTCTATGGCTCAATGCACGGCAACACCGCCCGCATGGCCGAGATTGTGGCTCGTGGCGCGGCTGAAGCCGGCATCAAGGAAGTGAAGGTCTATGACGTGGCCAAAACGGAGGTTTCCTTCATCATGAGCGACATCTGGAAGTACAAGGGCGTCATCATCGGGGCTTGCGCACACTACGCCAACATGTTCCCGAACATGACCCTTTTAGTTCACGAAATCAACGAGTTCAAGCCGAAAGACAAGTGCTATGCCACCTTCGGCGGCATGAGTTGGAGCGGCGGCGGCGTGAAGACTTTGGCCAAATACGCCGAAGAAGGCAAGTGGAGCCTCGTCACCGAGAGCGTCGAGGTGAAGGGCGCACCCATCCGCGAAGAGGATTGGGACAAGCTTTACAACCTTGGCAAGGCTGTGGCTGAGGCCATTAAGGGTTGAGTCCCCTGCCCTATCAACATTTAGCCCTCCGTTTCGATTGAAGCGGAGGGCTTGTTGTTAAGGGCTTTCATCCCTTATCTCACCACCAATTTCCGGTAACACGTCCCCTTCCCTTCCACGGTAAGGCGGAGGGTATAGACGCCCGCCACGTTCGGGGCGGTGATGGTCTGTAAAGAGGTTGCACTCAATGTCTCTACAACGGCACCAAGGGCGTTGACAATTTCAACTTGCATTTCGCCCGTCTCAACATCGCTGCCGATGCTGACCTTTTGGCCGTGTTCCACGGGGTTCGGGTAGAGATACACGTTATTGGCCCATTCATCCATGCCCGTGCCGCTGCGGAAATGCAGCACGAACGGCTCTTCAAATGTGCCGACAACGGCATTGGTCGTGTAGATCAGGTGTTCCTCGGCAGTGAGGTGTTCCTCACCCGTCGTGACATCGTAAAGACCGAATTGAAGCTCGTCGGCTTCGTCGCCAGCAATGGTCAGGAAGGCCATATAGCGATGGATGGGCTCAACGTAGAGCAAGTGCACGCTGCCTCGGCATTCACCGTTGGCAAAAGCAGCCAATTCGTATTGGGCTGACCCTTCGACAGGTTCAGGAACCAGCTCCCCGCCATCCAGCTCAACCACGGCCATCACGCTCATGTTGTCGGCATAGGCGTTCAGGTTGGGCTGCCAGTGGTTGCTTTTTGGGGTTTGGTTGGGCCTCAGGTTGTCTTTTGCGCCGCCGTTGGGATAGGTCAGGGTGATGTTGGTGTCGTTGTTCGACTTGTACATCATGCCCATGCCGGGGTTCAGCGTGTTTAGGGAACCATACCAGCCGTAGCCTTCCAAATACGAGGCGTAACCGTCGTTCTGTGTCTTCAGCATGTCACCCGTCGTCGCGGCAATACCAGCAAAGGCCTCGGTCACGCTCATGCTGGAACCCACAGGATAGCCTATCCATATCCAGCCGGGACTCACCGTGATGGGATGGTCGGCGGGGTTCGACAGGCTGCCCGTCATCTCCACAGTGCAGGCGCTGTTCGCCAGCACCTGGTAGCTCGACTCGTTATCCATGACGGTCAGATTGCCGGCCCAGCCCACACCATAATTGTTGCAGAACTGCATCTGCGACTTAATCTGAACGCCGTTCTCCCCGAGACCAGCCTGCAACGCCTGCAAGCCGTTGAAGCCTTCCTGCTCGACGTAAGTGCTCATCCAGTTCCAGCCCTCGGTGAACGGGAAGCTCTGGGTCACGATTTGGTCAAAGTTCGCCACAAATGCTGCGGATTCGGTCACCGTGAAGGTATAGGTTGGAGTGGTCGAGACCTCAACGCCGTCCTTCGTCCAATGGGTGAAGAGGTAGCCTTCGTTGGTGGTGACGGTCAAAGTGGCCATCGTGCCGTAGTCGTAGGTGCCTGCGCCACTGACTTCGCCGCCCGTATTCGGGTTGGCCCAGGCGGTGATTTCGTAAGTGTTCAGGGTGAAGTTCGCCACGAAAGTGGTGTCTTGCGTCACGGTGAAGCTATAGGTCGCGTCAGTCGAGACGACTGTGCCGCCCTGCGTCCAGTTGGTGAAGGTGTAGCCCGTGTTGGCCGTGGCGGTCAGATTGACCGTCGCGCCGTGGTCGTAAGTGCCTGCGCCAGTGACTGTTCCGCCTGCCGTCGGGTTGGCCGTCGCTGCGACTTCGTGGCTGTTCAAACTGAAGTTCGCCACGAATGTGGTGTCTTGCGTCACAACGAAGCTATAGGTCGCGTCGGTCGAAACGACCGTGCCGCCCTGCGTCCAGTTGGTGAAGGTGTAACCCGTGTTGGCCGTGGCCGTCAAATTGACCGTCGCGCCGTGGTCGTAGGTGCCTGCACCCGTGATTGTGCCGCCTGCGGTCGGGTTGGCAGTGGCGGTGACCTCGTAGGTGTTCAAGCTGAAGTTCGCCACAAATGTGGTGTCTTGCGTCACGACGAAGCTGTAGGTCGCGTCGGTCGAAACGACCGTGCCGCCTTGCGTCCAATTCGTGAAGGTGTAGCCCGTGTTGGCCGTGGCCGTCAAATTGACCGTCGTGCCGTGGTCGTAGGTGCCTGCGCCAGTGATTGTGCCGCCTGCGGTCGGGTTAGCTGTTGCGGTGACAGTATATTCCAGATACTGAAGGGGGACGGCTTGCAGACAACTCATCGACATATCGATGTTATTGTTGGGACAGAGCGTGTCGCCGTCATACACCACACGGGCTTCATACTGGCTGTCGATAGTGCCTTGGGCGTCGTAATAGCTGTTTCCGTTGACAAAGCCCTGCCATTCGCCATCGATAAAGAGGGAGACGGCCATGGGTTCACCGACGGAACTGTCGGGATAGGTCCAGTTGAGGTTGACACCTTCAGGGGAGACCGTTCCCGTAATCTCGCTGAAGCCCTCAAAATGGTCGCAAGAGGTATAGAGCCAATTGCATTCCACATACTCGCTCTGGCCCGTGGAATACAGATTGGCTACCTTTAATTTATACAAGGTGTTGTCCACAAGACTGTCGGTAGGCAGTTGCAGAGCGTTGGTGGACACGTTCTCAGTGTAGAGGGAATGGTCGTCCAAGTCGGTGAGCACCACTTTGTAGGCTTCAAAATGTCGGTCGTCAGGTTGCCAAGAGGCCCAGCCCGTACGCGACACGTAAACGTCTTTCGGCGAATAGAGAATCTCTGTCATCACATACATCATGCCGGTGCTCGTCGAGATGGTCATGGTGTCAAGGATGGTCTCGTAACCCTCCATGCTGATTTCCACGTAATAAGTACCTTTGCGGAATTGTTCCCATACATAATAGCCGGTCTCGTCCAAGATGATTTCCAACTCGTCGTCGCCCATGGGGTTGAGGGAGGCCTGGATGGAATCTTGGGTGAGGACGACGTGGACGCCCTCGGGACTGTCAGCACTGTTAAGAAACACGGTGATGTTCACGCCGTTTTCAATCCACAAATCGTCCATCATGAAGTCGATGGGGCTGGTGGTCTGGTTGTAGTGGATGACGACAGGATTGCCTTGGACGGGCTCGTTGGTGGTTAGGTAGTCGTCGTGGGAGGCTTGGCCGTTATAGCTGCCGGCATAGATTTGGCCGCTGTAATAACCATTGTTGTCAGTGGTGAAGTCGAAAGCGTGGCTTCCGCCAAACTCGTCGTTGCCTGTCAAGGTGACGGTGGCACCGGCAATACCCGTCACACCGTCCTGCTCAAAGGCATGGCCGTTCACGTTGCCATAGCCGGAGACCTTCACATTCACCGTGTTGGAGGGAGCGGATTCATCCATCTCATCATAGACTGCGGTTACATAATAAACGTAACCTTGCATGTTATATGCCAGAGGGCCGTCGGTGTAGGTGTTTGTCGTGGTTTCGCCAATTTTATACCCGTCTCGATAGACATTGTATTTTTGAAGCGCTGTTGCGTTGATGGCCGCCCAGCTGATGGTGATTTGCTCGTCGTTGAAGACCTTGTCGTCGGGCGTGACGAGGTTCTGGGGAATGTCTAACTTGGTGTGCAGAAGGTTTGACCAAACGAAGAGGGTGTCGTTGGCATAGGTGATGCCGTATTTGTAGTTGCTCTCATGGGGGAGGTTAACCCAGGTGGAGTCAACATAGTAGTGGCTGTTGTAGTCCTCGGCAAGAAGCGTAAGGTCTGTACCATCAGCTTTGGCACGATAAACGTCGAACAAATCAGTGCTTGGAGCCGCGCTCGGGTCGCAGGGCACGGTGGGCGGGGCGATGCGGTAGAAGACGATGTCGTCGATATAGAAGCAGTCGTCGCCATTTTCGCCACTAATGTCTTTCTCGTATTTCCATAAGAAGGTGTGCTGTCCGGCGGTGATAGGATATTGACACTCCATCCAGTAGTCGATTTCGCCCGTCCAGCTTCCCTTTTGGACATCGTCGATGTAGAAATAGCCTTTGTCCCAGGGATCTTCGCAGCTGATCTTGGCGTAGAAGCTTATCATGCCGTCCTTGGGGATATTCATGGTCACGGTCATGGTCGAAGCCGTGCTGTTTTGACCGATGTTGCCGCTCCTCATGCAGTAGGTGCCGCTGTGGGAGACCGTGTCGCAGATGACCCAAGGATAGAGCGCGTCCATCTGCCAGGGGCTCTTGCTGAAGTCGCCGGTCTCGAAGTCATCGGTCAGTTCAATGTCCCAATACGCCACCGTGTAAGGGCTGTCGGAGTTGTCGGGGTAGGGGTAGTATTGCGCGTGGGCCACGATATCGTTGTGGCAGTCCTCGATGAAGTTGCTGAAGCCGCCCCAAGAGATGCTGCTGTAGGCCGTCCCGCTGCCGCAAGGCACGGTGACAGGGATGGTGGAGCTCCAACCATAAAACGGAGGAAAATTACCCAAGGCAGGCGGCGTGGCGGCACAACTTGTAATAGCTGTGAAGTTGATGCAACTCTCGAAAGCATAATTGTCAATCGTATTCAAGGCGCTGCCGAGGGTCAGGGGGCCGTTGAATCCAGAGCAATTGATGAAAGCATGGTCTCCAATCGTGGTCACGGCATCGGGAATAGTCAGACTGCCCGTAAGCCCGCTGCAGTCATAGAAAGCACCGCGTCCTATCGTGGTCAGTGCCTCGCCGAGGGTCAAGGTACCGTTAAAGCCGATGCAAGTAAAGAAAGCAAATTCTCCAATCGAAGTCACCGAGTTCGGAATGGTCAGGCTGCCTGAAAGGCCGGTGCAGCCACTGAAGGCATTATTCCCAATCGTAACTAGGGTTTGGGGAAGGGTCAAGCTGCCCGAGAGGCCGTTGCAATTCTGGAAAGCATGATCCCTAATCGCCACCACGTGGCAGTATCTGTTGTTCAACAACACGCTATCCACGATATGCAGCTCGCCCGAGGCATTAGTGCCGTTCACGTGGCCGTAGAGGGTGACGGTCTCTAAATCGTCGTTGAGGGTATAAATCAAGCTCTCCACTTCGCATGAGGACGCTTCAAAATGGGTGAAGCCGCCCCACTGGATGCTGCTGTAGTCATCCACGCTGCCGGAGGGCACAAACACCGTCGTGGTGTTCGTGTTCCAGCCGTAAAACACACCACTGCCCAAGGTGGGCGGCGTTTCGGCGTGGCTGAAAATGAAGTCGAAGCCGGTGCAACCCGAGAAGGCATCGTTTCCTATCGTGGTCAGCGAGTTCGGTATTGTCAGAGTGCCTGTGAAACTGCTGCAGCCAGAGAAGGCACTGTTCACTATCGTGGTCAGCGACTCGGGAAGGGTCAAGTCGCCCATGAAGCCGTTGCAACCATAGAAAGCATAGTATCCAATGGCGGTCACCGAGTTCGGTATCGTCAGGCTGTCGAAGCCTGAGCAACCAGCGAAAGCTGAAGCCTCTATCGTACTCATCGAGTTCGGTATCGTCAGGGCGCCGGTAAAGCCGTAGCAGCCATAGAAAGCAGAGACTCCAATTGTGGTCACCGAGTTCGGTATCGTCAGGCTGCCCGTGAAGCCGTGGCAATCCCAGAAAGCCATGGTTCCTATGGTGGTCACGGAGTTCGGAATGGTCAGGTTGCCCTGGAAGCCGTAACAACCATAGAAAGCTTCGTCTCCAATGGTGGTCACCGTGTTGGGAATCGTCAGGGTGCCCGTGAGGCCGCTGCAACCAGCGAAAGCCATTGCTCCGATGGCGTTGACGACGAAGTTGTGGCCCCCGTAGTTCACGCTTTCGGGGATGAGTAGCGGGCCGGCGGCGCTGGAGCCATAGTAATGGCTTTCCACGGTGACGGAGGTGTAGTCGGGGTTGATGGAATACCGCAGGTTGTCCGAGGTGAATTCGGTGTCAGCTACCGCCGTGGAGATGTGCATGTAGATGTAATCCGAGCCTGAGCCGCAGCCTTTGTTGAGGTCGTAGCCTTCCGAGTTGTCGCCGTTCAGGCCCACGCCGCCTGCCTTGGTGTCGTTGAACCAGATGTTGGTGACGGCGCGGTTGTTGGTGAAGCGCTCCTTGGTATAATAAAGGTGGATGTCGGCGCTGCCGCCCACGCCGCAGTTCAGGTCGCCCTTGATTTCCACGAAGTGCTCATTGCCGTCGCAGGGGGCGATGTGGTAAGTGTGCCCGTTGGCGGCAACGAAGGAGTCGTCAACGGGATTATCAGCGTTGGTGATGTAGAAGTCGGTGATGTAGCCCAGATTGATGCCTGGGCTGGTCTCTGCCTTGTAGAGCAGGTAGATCCAGTAGCTGCCCGAGCCGCAGCCTGCGTTGAGGTCTTGATCGACGAATGTCCAGCCTTGGGATACGTAATAGTCTCGCAGGCTGTTGGCCTCGGAGTGAACGTCGCTGCCGATGAGCATCACGTCCTTGACGTAGGTTTGGGAAGTTTGGGCAATTGTTGTTCCTGCCATGCAGAGGAGCAGGGCGAGGATGAAGAGTTTAAGGTGTTTCATTTTATGATGTTGTTTTGTTTGTTTGCTTTATGTCCCAACGTGTTGGGTTGGGATGTAATCAATGCAAAGCCCTTCCCACGCAGGGCGGTGCGGGGCCTGGGAAATAGGTTTTGAGGGTTACGATACCGCCCTCAATACACTTCCGTCGGGGCATCAAGTGGCTCCACGATACCGCCCCTCGCGTAGTCTTCCACGGTCAACACGCTGTCGACCACGTAGTTGGTCACGCCGCGCCACGGCAACGCGCCGAGATATTCCTTGTAGTGCAGTTCCACGAACTTGCCCGCGCTGCGCTCCAATTTCTCGGCCACTTTCTTGTCGGTCACCGAGAAGTTGAACTCGTTCGACTGGATGGTGCCGGTGCTGCCCTTGTAGCCCGCCTGAATCAGCCGGCCCTCGTAGGTCTTGAACACATAGCCCTTGTAGACAAACAAATTCAGTTCTCCAGCCTTCACGCCTGAACCGAAGACGAAGTAGAACCTGAAGAAAAACCAAACGGCAAGGGCCACCACGGCCACAATACCAATTCCTAAAAATACTTTAGCAGTTTTTGACATATCCGACTAATTTTTGATGATTAACGACCGCAAAAGTAAGGATTTTTCTTTTTTCTTCACGAAATAAGGAAAAAAACTCCACCCATAAAACACCGCATAATCATCTCTTCCAAGCTCCAATCACCTCGCCGACATACACGGTGTGGATGCCAGCCTCGAAGCCGTCGTACCACTTTTGAGGCGTGTCGTTGCGGAAGTCCTGCTCGGTCTGGTGCCAGGCCGTCATGGTCTCACATTCGATGACAAGGTTGGCTTCCTCGTAATAAGGCGTGCCATGTTCGGTATAGGCCACATGAAGTCCAAGAGCAGCTGCCTTGTCGCCATCGCGACCGCTGTGTTTGCCCATGTACTGCCACACTTGCGGGTCGTCGAACTGCATGATGGTGAAGCGAGGATGGCGCTCCATGAACTCCCAAGTGTAACGACCAGGTGCCACATACACCGTCACTGCCGGACGGTTGTGACCAAGGTAATTACCAATGCCGCCCCAACCGATGGTCATGGCGTTGCTCTCGGTGGTGTCGCCCGAGCAAAGGATAAGGTTTTCTGTAAACCAAGTGAAGCCGTTCTTCTGGAACTCTTGCTGCACGTCGAAAGCGGTCAGTTCATTGTTCTTTTCCATAGGGGTCTCGTTTTGTTGTTTCCCGTTGCCGCAGCTTATCAAGGCAACGCATAGGATAATGTTGAATAATGCTTTTTTCATAGAACTATGTCTTTTGTTGAGCAAAGGTACTAAAATCCTCACCGGTCATTATGGCTGCAAATTATGCTAAATAGTCAGTATATTAGCACCAAGTGCCACCGAGATTTGTGCAAGTGTAGAGAGCGTGAAATTGTGCGTCCCGCTCAACCAGCGCGAAACCTCACCTTGGGAATGGTGGACAAGTTGCGCGAATTGTTTCTGTGTCATGCCACGTTCTTTCAATATGCGGTCAATGCGACCTGCTATGGCATCCGACATATCACACTGTAGCTTAACTTCTTCAGGTATTTCATCTATCATTTGATGAAGCAATGCCTTTGTTGGTTCATGGGTTCTCATAGGTCAAAAGTTTTGTCGTCATCAATTGTTATGTCGTTAGCCTCACTGCAAAGATAGTACAATTTTTGAAACTAATATGCTTTTTAAAGCAATTTTTTTTCAAATCAGAAAAAACCTCCACCTCAAATCGAGGCGGAGGTTTTTTCTGATACCTATTAATATTAATAGGTGCAAAGATTATTTGTACTCAGCGAGCACGTCCTTCACGCGGTCGGGGGTCATGCGGCCGTAGACCTTCTCACCGACTTCGATGACGGGGGCCAGACCACAGGCACCGACGCAACGGAGGCAGGTCAGGGAGAACTTGCCGTCGGGAGTGACCTCGCCGACGCCAATGCCCAACTGACGCTTCAGTTCGTCCAACACCTTCTCGGCACCACGCACATAGCAAGCGGTACCCAAGCAAACGCTGATCGGGTGCTCGCCCTTGGGCGTCATGGTGAAGAAGGAATAGAACGACACAATGCCGTAGACTCTCGAAACCGGGATACCCAGTTCCTTAGCCACCAGTTCCTGGACCTCGGCAGGCAGATAGCCATACTCGCCCTGAACCTTGTGCAGCACATTGATGACCTCACCCGGCTTGTTGCCGAACGACTTGCAGACGTCCTTGATGAAGTTGATCTTCGCTTCTGATAATTTAATAACTGCCATATTTATTTCCTTTCTATTATTTACTGGTTATTGAATTACTCGCTGATTTCAACGTGTTCTGACTTGTCGAAATAGTGGGTGTGCAGCAGTTCGTGTGACTTGTGGCCGCAAGGCTCACCAAAGTACTCCTCGTAAATCTTCTTGATCGAAGGATTCTCGTGGGACTTACGGATCGGTTTGCCAGCATCCTCGCGGTAGATGGCTTCCGTACGCTTCTTGATGATCTCGCTGTTGCCGTGGTGGTAGGGCTGACCAGCACCGCCGACGCAACCGCCGGGGCAGGCCATAACCTCGATGGCGTGGAACTGTTCCTTGCCTTCGCGCACTCTCTCAAGGAGTTTGCGGGCGTTGGACAGACCGTGGGCAATACCAATGTGGATCGGTGTGCCGTCGAAGTCAACCCAAGCATCACGGATACCCTCGATACCACGGAGTTCGGTGAAGTCGATCTTAGGCAGCGGCTTGCCAGTGAACACTTCGTAGGCGGTACGGGTGGCGGCTTCAATCACACCACCGGTGGCGCCGAAGATGACGGCAGCACCCGTGGATTCGCCCAACGGGTCGTCGTAGTCCTCGCTCGGCATGTCCTTCAGGTTGAGGTTGAACTGCTTGATCAAGCGGGCCAACTCACGGGTCGTCAGAACGTAGTCGATGTCGGGGTTACCGTCCTTGTAGAATTCCTTACGCTTGCTTTCGTACTTCTTGGCCAAGCAAGGCATGATGGAGACGACGACGAGGTCTTCTCTCTTGATGCCC
>CAJOEZ010000039.1 GCA_905233685.1 uncultured Bacteroidales bacterium
CTTGTTTTCGATGATGGTCTCGTCGAGGCTCGACAGAAGTACATGGTTGTTGTTGTCAAGTTGTGGCTGGGGTACCACCAATAGACCGTGGTATTTTCGCGTATTGCAGCCAATCACCGTGGTGGCCAAAAACGCACCCAAAGCATTGGAGCGCAACACCTCGCGGTTGAGCGTAAACTCAAGATTGACTAATTTCTTTTTGTCCCAAGAAATGTAACTCATGGCTATTCAACGATTTTCGTTCAAATTCACACTATTTTTCCGTTTACAAAAATATTGTTTTTTTTAATGCAAGAAAAAAATAATAATTGTTTTTATCTTTGCAGCCACAAAATCAATCAAAACAACACACTAATGTCAAAAAAACTTTTTCACGTGATTACTCTGAGTATTATCACTTTAGCATCTTGCACAAGCACTCCTAAACAGTCCCAAGAGGCTGTAGAGACCAATCCATTCCTCACCGAATACACGACGCCCTTCCAAGTGCCGCCGTTCGACCAAATCAAAAACGAGCATTATCTGCCGGCCTTTGAGGCGGGTATCGCCGAGCAGCAAGCCGAAGTGGAGAAAATCGTAAACAACGCTGAACCAGCCACTTTCGAAAATACCATCCTGCCTTTCGACAAGTCAGGCGAGATTTTGGACCGGGTCAGCAATGTGTTCTTCAACCTCAACGAGTGCCTCACTGACGACGAGATGATTGCTATCGCCGAACAGGTGCTGCCCATGCTCTCGAAGCACAGCGACGCCATCATGATGAACCCGAAACTCTTCGAGCGCATTGATTACGTCTATCAGCACCGCAACGAAATGGGCCTTGACGACCAGCAAATCCGTGTGGTGGAAAAATACCATCAGGACTTCATGCGCAGTGGTGCCGGCCTGCCCGTCGACAAACAAACCGAGCTGAGCCAAATCAACGAGCAACTCTCGACGCTAAGCCTGCAATATGGCAACAACCTGCTGAAGGAAAACAGCAACTACAAGCTCGTCATCGACAATGAAGCTGACCTCGCTGGACTGCCCCAAACCAGCATCGACGCTGCCGCCGAGCAAGCCAAGGCCGATGGCATGGAAGGCAAATGGGTGTTCACCCTCAGCAAGCCCAGCCTCATCCCCTTCCTGCAGTTTGCCGATAACCGCAACCTGCGCGAACAGATGTACAAGGCCTATTACAACCGTGGCGACAACAACAACGAATACGACAACAAGAACCTCATCAAGGAGATGCTGAAACTGCGCTTGCAAAAGGCCCAGCTGATGGGTTACGACAACTACGCCAACTATGTCCTCGCCGTCAATATGGCCCAAGATGCTCCTACGGTGGACAAGTTCCTCATCGACATCTTCAATCCCGCCCAGAAGTTGGCCAAGAAGGAACTCGCCGAGATGCAGGAAATTCGTTACAAAGAGTATATGTCACACTCCTTTGATAAAGAGGAAATTGTAAAGCCCAAAGACAGAGCCAGCAAAATCTACGGCAGTGACTGGTGGTACTATGCCGAAAAGCTCCGCAAGGCCAAATACGACTTCGACGAGAACTATATCAAGCCTTACCTAACGGTGGACAACGTGCGCGACGGCATGTTTGAGGCTGCCAACAAATTGTATGGCGTTACTTTCACCAAGAACACCTCACTTCCCGTGTATTTCCCGGGCGTGGAAACCTACGAGGTGAAAGAAGCCAACGGCGACTTCCTCGGCATTCTCTATCTTGACTATTATCCGCGCGACTCGAAGAGCGGCGGTGCCTGGTGCACCAGCTTCCGCGAAAGCGGCTATGACATCAACGGCAAGAAGATTTATCCGCTTGTTTCATTGGTGATGAATTTCACACCCGCTACGGGCGATACCCCTGCCCTGCTCACTTGGGATGAAACCGAGACCATGTGGCACGAGTTTGGCCACAGCCTGCACGCCTTCTTCAGTGACGGCCTCTACAGCCGCACCTGCGGAAACGTGCCCCACGACTATGTGGAACTGCCCTCGCAAATCATGGAGAACTGGGTTGCCGAGCCCGAAGTCATCCGCATGTACGCCAAGCATTACAAGACCGGCGAGGTCATGCCCGACAGCCTCATTGCCAAGATTGAGAACAGTGCCTTGTTCAACCAAGGTTTCATGACCACCGAACTCATCGCTGCCTCCATACTTGACATGAAATACCACGAGCTGACTGACCTCGACGAAATCAACAACCTTGACGTGGATGCCTTTGAAAAGGCTCAGATGGACGCCATCGGCCTGATGCCGGAAATCCTGCCTCGCTACCGCTCGACCAACTTCTCACACATCTTCAGCGGAGGCTACAGCGCAGGCTATTACGCCTACACCTGGGCCGAGGTGCTCGACAAGGATGCCTTCAACTACTTCAAGACCTCCGGCGACCTCTTCAACCCCGAGCTGGCTGCCTCGTTCCGCAAAAACTGCCTGCAAGAATGCGGCAACGATGAAGGCATGGTGCAATACCGCAAGTTCCGTGGCCAAGACCCTGATTACGAACCCTATCTGAAGGCCCGTGGCCTGAAATAAACCATCGTAGGGGCGGACCCATGTGTCCGCCCTTCCCCCCAAAAAAACAACAAAACAATCGGTATATGAAACGATTATTTATTTTTGCGTTAATCGGTTTCGCCGTCATTTCGGCACAAGCCCAGAGATACGACAAAGATATCCAACTCAACCCGCCGAGGCCAAAGGTCGGTGTAGTGCTTGGCGGCGGTGGCGCCAAGGGTGCGTCACATATCGGCGTACTGAAGTACATCGAAGAGATGGGCATCCCCGTCGATTATGTGGCGGGCACCAGCATGGGTTCAATCATCGGCGGACTCTACGCCATGGGGTATTCGCCCGACGAGCTGACTCAGCTCATCTCCAAAATAGACTGGAGCGCTTACATCGGCAACAAAATAGACCGCACGGTGATGTCGGAAGAGCTGAGGCAGCGCAACAGTACGACAGTGATCAACATACCTTTCGGCTTGAAAAACCTGTTTGGCAAAGACTCCAAGTCTTCCATAATTGAGCAGCTGCCCAGTGCTTTCGTCAACAACAGTTCGTTGATTAACCTGTTCAACGACTTATGTGTCGGCTATCAAGAGGACATGGACTTCAATGACTTGCCCATACCCTTCGCGTGTGTAGCCACCGATTTGGTCACAGGAAATGAAGTTGTGCTTCGCAGCGGTTCCATCCCCACTGCCATGCGAGCCAGCATGGCCATTCCTGGTGTATTCGCGCCCGTCCCGATGGGCGACAAAATCCTCATCGACGGTGGATTGGTGAACAATTTCCCCGCCGACGTGCTTCGTGAAATGGGAGCCGACATCATCATTGGGGTGGAGGTCACGCCCAACAAGCAAATCACGCCGGAAGAGCTGCAATCCTTGCCACAATTGTTGGGCAGATTGGTCACCAACAGCACCAGCTCGAAACGCAAGGAAAATCGCGAGTTGTGCAACATCCGCATCGTGCCTGACATCAGTGGATTCGGTATGCTCAGCTTCACGCCCGAAGCCATCGACACCCTTGTTGGAAGAGGTTACAAAATGGCCAGTCGCTACCATGACCAATTCCAAGCCATCAAGGATGCCCTCGACAAAAAGTCGTCCAAACCAGTCAAAAAAGAACTCCATGCCCCGAAAGCCAAAAATCTTGCCACTGACTCCATTCTTCTGGCTTCCATCGAAATCAATGGCGTTCCAGACAGGCAAAGCCGTTGGCTGATCAGAAAGGGGCGACTCAAACCGGGGATGAAAGTGGTTGACAGCGAAATTGAGCGTGCCGTCGACATCTATCGTGGCACAGGCTGTTTCGATAAAATCACGTACAACGTCAAGGAATCTGACTCGTTGCATCGCTCCGACGCGAGCAGTCTCTCAGAATCTTACGACTTGACCATGAATCTGGAGCCCGCCTATCCCCACGTCTTAGGTGTAGGGGTGCGTTACGACACCGAGGAAGGCGCTGGTTTGTTGATTAATATCGGCCTAAACGAGAAGAAATTCAACGGATCGAAATTCAGTTTAAGCACAAAACTGAGCTATAGTCCGAAGGTGAATCTGACTTATACCTATTCCCTCTCGGGCTTGGCCAATTTCAACCTTGCCTACGACTTCAGGAATGAGCACTTCAAGACACCGACCTTGTATGTTTTGGATAAGACCATGATTAATTTGAACTACCGTCAACATAAGTGGAGTGCCTACATCTCGCAGTTCCATCTGCTCAACCTGAGCACTACTGTGGGCGTGTCCTATATTAATACCTCTTTCGACAAAACGTCCATGGATGAAGAGTTTTTTGATGATTGGTTTGAGCCAAACAAGTTTATCACTCCATTCGTCAATCTCAAGTTTGACAATTTGGACGATGCCTATTTCGCAAAACACGGCCTCTTTGCCAGCGTGAAATCACATTTTTATTGGGATCCCAAGAACCGCGAAAACAACAACTTCGATGTCGGTTACGCCTTTCAATACTACATTACGCCCAAAAACGGCCGGTTGACCATCATCCCGCAATTGTATGGAAGATATTTATTCGAGACCACTTTCTTTTATAATTTGAGGAACAAATATGGCGGAGAGATTGAAGGACGCCATTTTGAAAACCAATTGCCTTTTATTGGCATTAATTATTTGGACGTGTTGGGTCCCGAACCATTCTTTCTTAATGTAGTCCGGTGCGACGTGCGTTACAATTTTTACGGAAAGCACTATCTGACAGCGATGTACAACGGCATGTACTATTTCACCTACACTCAAGGTGTCGGGCTGAAATACTCTTTTGATAGCCCTGTGGGACCTATCTCACTGACGGCGCAATGGAGCAATTTATATGTAAGCCAGTTCAGTTTGTATTTCTCATTCGGCTACACGTTCTGAGCCACACCCTTAAACGTAGCAATCCCGGCGAGACTAATCTCGTCGGGATTGCGTTTTTTACGAAAACCGTTGATTGTCAGCGGAACAGCTTCTTGTTGTTTTCCAACAGTTTCGCCACTCGGTCCATATCTTTCCTGTTCAGTTTGATAGCGGACAAATGGCGCACGAAGCTATCCAAGCTGTGCATGTCGGTACCGATGTAATCGTAAAAGCCTTCCTCCAAGAGGAAATGCGCCTTGACTAATGCTGGCTTGCCATAAGCGCCCGCCAAGGAGAGCAAATTCAGTTGGAACTTGTAGCGTTTGTCGCGCCAACGGAAATACTGGCTTTTTGAGGCGTATTCGTACCTTTCGGGGTGCGCGATGACGGGTTGGAAACCTTCCAGCATGATGTCGTAAAGCATTTGGGTGGCGTTAGGCTCATACATCAGGTAAGAAGTCTCGCACAACACGTGATTGTTGCCATCCAAAGTCAGGAAGCCTTGCTTGAAATGCTCCATGAAACGTGCGTCGAGCATATACTCAGCTGCCAGTCGCAGCTCGATTTTGCATACCTTCTCCGCCTCCAACTTGAAGGCTTCAAACCGTGCCGTGATGCTCTCGCGGTTATTATCGGCATACTCCTTCATGAAATGCGGCGTGAGAATCATTTTTCTGAAGCCGCGTTCCTCCAAAGCTTTCAAAGCTTGCAATGACTTTTCCGTTGATGGAAAACCATCGTCAACGCCAGGCAACACATGGCAGTGCATATCGCAGGCGCCTTGCAAGAAATCCTCGGGCAAATGATGTGTTAGAAATCCAAACATGGGTCAACTCTTATTCCTTGCCGTCGTCCAACAATTCGTTAGTCTTTTTCTTTCTGCCCGAATGCTTGTGGTGGTGGTGGTGATGGTGTTTTCGGAACAATCTGAAGCGTTTCTTCTTCTTTTTCTCCTCCTCGTCATTACCATAACCATAGCCGTAGCCGTAACCATAGCCGTAGCCATAACCATAGCCGTAACCGTATCCGTAACCATAGCCGTAATACCCGTATCCGTAACCATAGCCATAACCGTAACCGCGTCTCCTCTTATTGACGGAGTTCAGCACGACGCACAGATTCGGGAAGGTACCGTCTTTGTAGAACTTGTCCACGTCAAAGAGCAGTCGTTTATCGGTCTTGCCTGCCCTGATAACGAGGATGGTAGTGTCGGCCACACGCTTCACGATGTCGGCATCAGCCACCATGCCCAAAGGAACGTTGTCCAAGAAGATATATTCATAACGCTTACGCAACTCCTCAATTAAGGTATCTAAGCGACTGCTCATCAGCAGTTCTGCCGGATTGGGAGGAGTAGGCCCCGAGAAGATGACATCCAAGTTCGGTACTGTGCCATCGGGTTGGATGATGTCGTCTATGCTGTCTATCTTGCCCGAAAGATAATTTGAAACACCCGCCCTTGTACTCACGTCATAAACTTTGAAGAGCGTGCCTTTACGGATATCCAAGTCGACAATCACGACTTTTCGGGAAGCGAGGGCAAAACTCGTCGCCAAATTGGTGGAAACGAAAGTCTTTCCTGAAGACACCATGAACGAGGTGAACATGACGACATGCGCGCCTTCCCGCCTGTCTTTCATATACTCGAGGCTGGAACGTATCAAACGGAACGATTCTGAAAGTGAGTCACGCCCGTTCTCGCGCACCATGATGGTATGGCTGGGCACGTCTTTCTCGAAAGGAATATCACCAAGAATCGGCACATTCGTAGCCTTCTGAATATCGGCCTTGGTATGGATGGTAGTGTCGAGCAAGCGGCGCAGCAACATGATGGCAGCGGGTATCGCCAAGCCAATCAGCAAGCCCATCGTCGTCGATTTGCGCTCGTTGGGTGAAATGGGGTTGCCATTGGGATAGGCGTAGTCGATCACCTTACCAGTAGCCTCCAATTGGGGCGTCAACAAGAGCAACTCCTCACGCTTCGTGAGCAACTGCAGATACAGACTCTCCTTGATGTTTTGTTGCCGTTCTACAGAACCCAATTCAGCCTGGGCACTGGGCACCGTCTGAATCTGCGAGTTGGCGATACCGCGTTCCCTGTTAGCAGCGTTAAGTCGTTCCTGAACAGCCATCAAATTGCTCTCAAGTACCGATATAATATTGGGTATCATGCTCTTATGCATGTCCATCAATCTTTGCACGGTGGGATTGTTGGTAACACCATCGGCCTTATATTTCTCAATCTCTATAAGATTTTTATTATACTCACCGATAAGCGCCACTGCATCGGCATTCAGGTTACCCACCCCAACAGGAATCATCTGGTCGGGATTATCTTTCACAAAATTAATCAAATACTCAATCATGCGGGCTTGTTCGGCCAACTGTTTGGCCTCGGCGGTTGCCGCCGTGCTGGTGGCCACGAAGGATTCTCCGAACGACTTGGTGTCAATCAGGTTGTGTGAGCGCATGAAATCTATGTTCAGCTGCTGATAGTCCTCTATATCGCTCATCAGCAATTCGATACGCTCGTTGATGAATTGCTCGGTATACTCAAGCACACGCTTTTGATCGTCAATGGATTCCTTGTTATACACGTCCATCAAGGTGTTCAGCACATCGGCGGCACGCAAAGGCGAGGTGTCGGCAATGCTGAGAACCAGGATGGAGTTCTTTTCACTCTCACGCGCCACACCGATGCGGCCACGGTAAGAAGCCGCCACCGCCGAAAGTGCCTGATGTCGCACATTGATGGCAATGTTCATGAAATCGCTATAGAGCCAAGTCGGGCTGATCACCACCCTTCCTGAAGGCAGAATGACCGTGTCGTTGAGATTGACCTTCATGGCCGGTATGCCTTCTCCGAGGTCGTCCACAAGCACCTGGTTTTCGTCAATGGGCGTCACACTGAACGAGGCCCACAATCCTTCTTCATTGTCGGGAAACGACACCTCAATGGGCGAAGACTTGTAAAGGTCCTTGTTACGCTTAGCCAGTTTGGTCTTGTATGAATAGTTGGTGCAAAGGTTCAGCTTCCTCACCATGTTTTCCATGTTCGATTGCGACTTCAACACCATAATTTCATTGTTGATGGTGCTGACGATGACATTCTGTCCCATCAAGGTGTTGATGGTAGATGAAGATCTGAACGACTCGGAACCGCCACTTGCGGATGTCTTGACCATCATGGAGGCGGAGCTGGCATAAATCCGCTCCTGACCTTTCACCTTGTAGTAAGACACAACGGCACCTATCGCTCCGCACAAGATGAACCAGTGCAGGTTGTGCAAAATGAGAAACACAATGTCCTTGAATTTAAAGCCACTGTTGTTGTCCTCATCGACAAAAGCCTGACTGTCGTTATTCTGGCGTTGGGTATTGTTTGCTGTCATTTCATACAGTATTAGAGTTCAATACTTTAGGAATCAATGCTGGCTCGCCGCCACGATTGACTTGTACATCAGGTAAAGCGAGACCAATGTGGTGACGGACGAGATAATAGTTGACCAGATGGCAAGATTCTCCCTGAAGAAAGAGTAATGCGTTTCTTCGGTAAAGATGATGTCGTTCTGCTGAAGCAGGAAAAACTCGTCTTCGAAAACGGAAGTCGATCTGGGGTCAAGGTAATGAATGACCATTCTGCCGTTCACATCGCGCATCACGCCGATGCGGTCGCGGCGTGTGTAATAGTCGATGCCACCCGCCATGGCAAGAGCTTCAAGGAAAGTGCAGCGTTCATTGTTGACCGTAATCACCTTGCCGCCGTCACTGCTCAGGAAAAACACCCTGAAATTCGTGAAACGCACCATCACCATGGGCTGGTTAAGGTATCTGTTCGATTTGAGCTTGGTGCAGATGGTGTCTTGCAATTGAAGTCTCGTCAGTCCAGCCACATGAAGATTGCCCAAAACAGGAAACTCAATGTTGCCGTATGCATCCACTAAATAGCCAAGGCCTTGGTTACCAACACTGCCGCTGCCGACATCGCCCATGATATTGAATGGTTTAAGCAACTTTTCGTCCTCGCCGTTGTTCATAACGTAGATATGCAACTCGTCATAAGGCGCGATGACGGCCTCAAAATTCTCGTTCAACGGAACACCGTCCAAAGGCATATCCCTCAGATAACGGACACTTTTGGAAGTGACGCAGGAAGTAGTGACAACAGCCAAGGCCATTATCATCAAAAACCATAAAAACCTCTTTGTTCCCATTGTTTCAGTCATAACAAATATTGCGTGCAAAATTACACTTTTTTCCAATACATCCCCACTATCTTCTTGTAAACTTTAGCGACACCTTCGTTCTTAGTCGCCCACAGTTTCACATGATTCCGAAAAAACTCGCGCAAATGAAGCATCGTCCACTGGACTAAACTATCCGTCCATAAAGTATGAGCAAGTATCAGTGATTTTTCGGGAAATCTTCCCGCTTCTATACAGGCCACAATTTGCTGTGTAGTATGGAATTGAAGCCCAAAACTGTTGGTCACGATGTCGCGGGTGGCAAATTTGCCGCCGTCCCAAGCATAGCCTGTGTCGGTGAGGTAGAAAACCTTGTTGAAATCCACCGAAAGATACGGCTCGCCGACAAGACCAAAATCGGACAATTGGTGCGTTTCCCACAAAAGCCGGTTGTCAAATTTCGAGGTGGAACTACCGTGCATACAGACCGACCTAACAGGGTAATACTCACGGAAATAGGTCAAGTTTTTCTCGAACGAGGCCGTGGCTTTCTCCATGTCGCCTTCGGCCAAAGCCAAATCCTCATAATGATAACCGATTTCGTGTCCCAAGGCCGCGATGGCGCGAATCACCTCGGGCACGTTGCTCTGCTTGACGATGCGAAAGAAATAGGTCGAGCGGATGCCCAATTCATGCTCCAACTGTGCCATCTTCAGCGCATTGAAAGCCTTCTCATCCACATCGTGGCGCATGACGACAGTCTTGCCCTCGGCGGGAGTGGTCATCATTTCCTCAAAGGTCTGAAACTGATAGCCGGCCTTTTGGAACGCCGTCAGCAGAGAACGGTAGGATGTCAGGGTGAAGTCGCGCATGGTTATTGCTTTTTCATTTCATACAACTCCCTGCAAGTCAAGAATTTGAAGTTCCTTTCTTTGAAAAACTTCAATTCGTGCTCGTAAATCGGCAGAGCCTTTTCGCCCAAGTTCTTGACTTTCAGCTTGTGACGGACGACATCACCCAAAAGATAGGCAATGTAGTTCTTGGCTCGGCGTTGGATTTCGTCGGTTTCGCGTTCCTCATCAATAAACTCGTTGGGATGGGTGAGGAAAACGAACTGTCGACCGTTGCAAAGTGTTTCGCAATATAATAGTCTACGTGTCAATCGATTAAGCATTGGCGCAATACGCATGAATGTACCGATATACGGGAATCCAATGGCTGAAATCGGGGCTTCAAGAATTTCGGAATCGCCTTTGCGGAAAATATTGTCCTCTTGCGCAAAATAGGCTTTTCGCGGTGCAGTCAGCCAGTTGAGTTTTTTCAATGCGCCAAACGAAAACATCATATCCATCCGCTGCGACGAAACAGAGCTGTCTATCTTGAAACCAGCCTCTTGCAAAACTTTCGGGAAGGCTTTATCGACCCGCGCCGCCGGAGCGCGAAACGAAACCACTTCCTCGCCGATGATATCCTCCAAAATCTGCTTCGACTGCTTGAGGTGCGACAACTGCTCCTCGGGTGGCATCACGTCAAAAGCTTTTTCCACTTCGTGCGTAAGTCCGTGGGAACCCACCTCATGGCCGCGCCGATGCGCCATCTTCACCATTTCGGGATACAACTTCGCGATATGACCCGTATAGAAAAACGTGGCTTTCACGCCGTATTTTTCATACAAGTCCAACAAGCGCGGCATACCTTGGTTGAGTACATACTCGCCCGTCTTGTCACGCAGTTTATGGTTCAGAATCGATGTGGTTTCCACATCGTTGGTAATCATGCAGATTCTGTCTTTTGACATGATTCAAAGGGTCAAAATTGAAGCATCACACCACCCCACGAGTAGCCCAATCCTTGCGCCACTGAAAGCACCTTGTGGCCGGATTTGATGGAACCGTCGTTGAGGGCTTCCTTCAGCGCTATCGGGATGGTGGAGGAAACCGTGTTGCCCATGCGCTCGAAGCAGCAGTAATACTTCTCCGGCTCGATTTTCATCTTCACGCGCTGCAGGTTGGCGATGTATTTGTTGGCTTGATGATAGACGTGCAAGTCAATGTCTTCCAAAGCGCAACCGTTCTTTTGAAGCACATCCTCAATCAGTCCGGGGATGCGGTCGAGGGTGTAGTTCAGAATCTCGGCACCGTTCATGTAAATATAGTCCGATGACTTGGGATTTCCGAAGTTATCGAACTGTAAATCATCAAGTTGCTTCCTATGCCGCGCGCCACCTGATTTTACTATCAAATTCTCCGCACCGTTGCCGTCGGTACCGAAACTGAAGTTCCCGATTTCGGCGATGCCGTCACATCCGACCAAAGTGGCCGCTGCGCCATCGCCGAAGATGGTGCGGTTGCCCTTATCGCGTGGATGAAGATATTTCGAATAGGTTTCCGCCGTCAGCAGCAGCACGCGCTTCGCCATGCCGCCCAAAACCAGACCTTTGGCCAACGAAAGCCCAAAAATCCAGCCCGAGCAGCCAAGGTTCACATCAATGGCACCAATGCTGTCGGGCAAGCCCAATCGCTGCTGAATCAGACAAGCCGTGGTGGGCAGAATGTAATCGGGACTTTGGGTGCAAAATATCAGATAATCAACCGTTTCGCGATTGATTTCGTTTTCTGCAAACAGCTTTTCGGCAGCGTCAACAGCAAGGTCGGAAGCGGTCTCGTCTTCCGCAGCCACATGCCGCTCGGCAATGCCCAATTTCTTCATAATTTTCTCCTCGGTCCATTCGGGAAACTCCAAGGCGAGGTCGGCGTTGGTCAGCACTTTTTCGGGCAGGCTGTAGTCCAAAGCTTGGATAAAAGCTTTCATAATCAGATTAAGGTATATCCGCCGTCGATTTTCAGTTCGATTCCCGTCACCCACGAGGATGCATCGGAGAGCAGATAGATGATGCCGTCGGCCACGTCTTCGGGATTGCCAAAACGCTTCAGCGGGAAGAGTTTCTTCATCTCGTCAAGGTCTTGTGTCAGAGCGTCTTGCGAGGAATGGAACAAATCTGTTTCTATCATTCCGGGATGCACGCAGTTCACGCGGATGCCTTGCGGAGCCAAGTCCAAGGCCGCCGCCTTCGCGAAACCGCTGAGGGCGCTCTTGGTGGCGGCATACAAGGCTTCGCCGTGGCGCACACTATCATTGCCCGAAATGGACGAGGTGAACACAACGGAAGCTGGCTTGTTGAGCTTCTTTTTGGCAACGAGGCATCGCGTGAGCCAGATGGCCGAGAACACGTTGATTTGCGAGAGTGCTTGCCAATCGTCCGCCTTGATGAACTTAATCATGCCGATGCTCGTCACGCCCGCGTTGTGCGAAACGCCGTCCAATTGCGGCAGTTGCTCCACCATCGCTCTGACGGCCTCGTGGTCGGTCAAATCGGCGACAATAGCCTGATGGACAGTACCTTCCAACAATCCAAGCGTTTGGTTCAGTCGCTCTTGGTTACGCCCGTTGATGACGAGTCTCGCGCCCATTTTGGCACACTCCACCGCCACACAACGCCCGATTCCCGACGAAGCACCCGTCACAAGAAGGGTCTTCCCCTCCAAAGAAAAACGGCTCTTCATCAAATTCTTTGTATAAAGTTATAGAGTTCCTCTATCGTCGTGCAAGCCAACAAGTTAGAACCCGTAATGCGTTTCCCCATCTCGGCATCCACCATCGTGATAACGCCAAGTGTGGTCAATGAACCCCATTCCTCCAAGGATTTGTAATCGGTGGAAGGGCTGAACTGGTTGGCAGGAGTCTCGTCGAACTGCTCCGCAAATTGCTGTACAAATTGATCTAAAGTCATGATTCTATGCGTTTTAATTGTTGATAATCTTTGATGTCCCAGATGGACTTCACTTCGCTTTCAGGGCACATCCGTGCCACGATTTTCTGAAGCGTGTCGTCGGTGCCTACTTCAAAATAGGTGCCAACCCCGTCGGCGTGCATATTGTGCACCATCGTCGTCCATAAAACGGGATGCGTGATATGCTCTATCAGGTTGGTTTTCAACTCGTCAGGATTTGTATGCGGTTTGCCGTCCACGCACTGGTAAATTGGACAATTCGGCACATTGAATGTCGTTTTTTCAATGATTTCGCCCAATTCTGCCCGCGCCTCGTCCATGTAGGGCGAATGGAACGAGCCACCGATGCCGAGCAAAACCGCCTTTTTCGCGCCTTCCGCTTTCAGGCGTTTCAGCGTGGTTCGGATGCCGTTCAAGCTGCCTGTAATCACCACTTGGCCCGGACCGTTGTAGTTGGCGAAATACACTGGCTCGCCCGTTTCGTCCCAAATCTCCTTGAGGCGCTTCTCGACGTATTCGTCCGACATTCCAATGACGGCACCCATCGCCGTGGGCGTTTTTTCGCAAGCCTTTTGACCAAACAAGGCCCTGTGATACACTAAATTAAGTCCGTCCTCAAAATTCAGGCAACCGCTCACCACGAGGGCGGCAAACTCACCAAGCGAATGACCCGCCACCACATCGGGGACAACGCTTTTCTGCGTCAGCGCAGCGGCCACCTCATAAATAAAGACGGCCGGTTGGGTGTTCTTGGTTTCCATCAGCTCCAATTCGGTGCCGTGAAACATCACGTCGGTAATGCGACGGCCAAAGAAGTCGTTGGCACGCTCAAACAGTTGCTTGGCCTCGGGAAAAGCCTCGTACAAGTCGCGGCCCATGCCCTCTTTTTGGCAGCCTTGGCCAGGAAAAATAAACGCTTTTTTCATTATTCCTGATTCAGTTTGTCTTTCATTAACGTGGAAAAATCCACTTTCTTGCGTGCCGGATTGCCCGCCACTATCGTGCAGGGTTTCACGGCTTTATCGACCACCGAGCCTGCCGAAACGATGGCGTACTCCCCTACTTCCGCGCCACACAGCACCGCACTTTTCACGCCAATCCATGCGCCTTTGCGGATGACTACCGGCGCCACTTTCGGCTCGATGACACCATCGAAATGTGGATAAGGATTCATGTGGGCGATGATGGTTACCTCGCCCGCAAGCGACACGTTGTCCTCGATGTAAACATACTCGGGATAAGCGTTGTCGATGACGCAGTGCATCCCAATATACACATTTTTGCCGATGTGCACTCCCCGCCAGCGGTTCATCTTGACCCGCCAGCCGTTGAGCGGACAAAAATACGACAATCGCGCCAAGATGATGTTCTTTATTTTCCTGAAAGCGAATCGCATAGGTCCCATGTTGCGCCTTGCCCCCGCACTTCTCACCGCCTCACCCAATTTCTTGTCGCCGCCATAAAACGGGATAGTTCTCGGTTCTTGTATCTCAAATTGCATAAACAATTGTTTTTCAATTAATTACTTAAATCTCCATTGGTAGTCAGGATCCTCGCGCATGATTTTTCGGCTTTCGGGATAGTTCTCAATGAACCAAGTGAAGAACGCCGCCACGTCGATTTTCTCGGAAAGCATCTTTTGCCGCCTTTGTTGGAAGGTTTCGCGCAGGTCGGGCTGCGACAGCAACTCATCCACCTTATGATATAGCCTTTCGGGTTGTGAAGGTGGAATGGCAAAAGTGAGTTCGTATTTGTGCTCCAATTCCTCCAACACACTGATTTTCCCCGCAAAATCATTGAAACGCAGGCTCGGCGTGCCCAACATGGCCGCCTCCACCGCCATGCTCTGGCTGTCGCCAATGTATAGGTTGGCGAAGGCCAAGATATGGTGCATATCCGACGGGTTGATTTGCAGCCTATATTGCTCAAATTGAGGCTCCAACGGACGCTCGGAGGTGATATACACATTGCCGTGTGGGAGGAGCATTTCGATGAGGTGTTGAGCCACCTCGGAATTGATGCCTCCAACGCCTCCGTCGTGGTGGGCGTTGAGTTTGGCGAAACGAAGTAGATAATATGGCTTTTCCAAAGAAAAATATTTCTCCACCACGCTTTTGTCGGGTGTGAAACGGTTCGGGTGCAGGTAGGCCAACTTCTGATAGCCTTCATAGCCCGTCTTTTTCTTCGTCCAACGACCTGCATCTGTCACATTGGGACACACCAAATCAGAATAGAACGGGAAAAACGACCATGCGTACAGCTTGATGATGCTGTAGTCGTCGTCGAAAAATTCAAAAGAAGGCGTGCGGAACATAGTGCCGAGGTAAGCCATCACGCCGTCGGAACCTATGAGCATACAAGGCTTCTCTTTTCTGACAATCTTGGCGATGGCAAAAAACCGCTGCACCACCACCATCGCACGGCTCAGTTTGCCGCCCTTGTCGGGACGCTTGCCGATGCTGTGGTAAGCAAGCCCCTCGTTGATGCACAACTGCTCAAGCACGTCCTTTGGACGCACCACCACAATCACTTTATGCCGAGCATCCGATAAGGCCCGCATCGTGTGCTTAAACATGTGGAAATGAGCCGGATGGCCGAGGGAGAAGAGATAGGTTTTCATAATCATATTCCAATCTTAACCAACTGATACCGATACTTATGATACAAATTACTCGCAGTTTTTCTTGCCTTGACGAGCCACCCATACTTTGTATAGACAAGCCTCGGCTGCTTGTAATAAACGCCACCATACTTGAATTTCCAATGGTCAACCCCATTGAAGTCAAAAAACTTCGCCCCTTTGGCCTTGCAGCGAATGATGGCCTCCCAATTCATCAACTCGTTGGGACTGACGCCATATTCCTTATCAAAAGCGGCACTATAATAACACGAACTGCCATGATTCATAGCATACATTCCTGTTCCAACAATCTCGCCAGTAGGCAACACCGCTTCAAGCAACAACATCTCATTTGGCCATGTCTTTTCAATCAATTTCCTAAATACTTCCTTGGGTTTCAGCGCATCCAATCCTTTACTCCTCATAATGGACAAATGTTGCTCATAATGCAAATCCAAAAAAGATATTGGATCCGATGCCTCCCGAATCTCAATACCCATCTTTTTCGCCTTGTTAATCATATACCGGCATGACTTCTGAGACATATTGCGGAACAACGTCTCCTCGTCCAGGGTCAAGTCAATACTATTTCGGTCATGTGGCTCGTAATTCACCTGTTTTCCAGCCACATCGTTCTCCGAAATGCAATAATCTTCAACCTGAAACCAAACAGCAAACCTTTGGTTAAAAACCCATTGAGCCAATTCATCATAAATCCCAATTCTAACTTCTGGCGAAGTTTCTTTCATCATTGACAAGCCCTGATGTGCTGTGCCAACACCTTCAATGGGTGCTCCAATAAGATTGAACACCCGTTTCACTTTCTCTCCTACAAAGTAACCCAATTTGTTGCCATCTTTAAGCGCCTCACAAACAAAAGGTTGCACATTGATGCTCTCCAAATAGTCGAACCAATGCTTGGTTTTATAAACCGTGTTATCGTAGGTTCCTTCAATAATCTTCCAGTCGTCGTCCGAAGGGTTTATCAATTTGAAATCGTACATTCCTGACACAAAAAAAATCAATAAACTGGTATCATAAGTAATTCATTCCTAAGCCTTTCTGCATTTTTGCAGTCGCCTTGATAGCCAAACTCACGCGCCCAAAACAGGCTGTTGGAGAAATGCGTGGCCGTTTCGATACCTTTTTGGGCATATTGTTCCTTCAACTTCGTCGGATTCGTGCAACGAACCACCAACATAAAGGCATTGCTTCCAATCAACACATTGGTAACCAACGGGTTGTTTCTCAAAGTCTCCGCTTCCTTCTCGGCCTTCAAGAGCCTGAATTGCACTTGGTTGGGAATGTCATTTCTGCGCAAGGCGAACATTGCCCGCACTCCGCGCGACATTTTTTTCACCACAATCGTTTCGCGCCCCGACTGCGGTTTCTTGTTCTGTTTCCAACGACTTGTGAAGATGCCATAAACCCATTTTCGGTGCAACCAATGCGTCAGCAACAGCCTGGAATACAGCTTTATATCATCAAACTTGGAATACTCGGAAAGTGCTTCATACAAGGCTTCGACCGCTGAGACATACTTTTCGTTGTTCACGACCAAAATGCCGCCGTCACCCAACGAGGGCAACTTGCCCTGACCGATACTATACACCCCAAAATCGGCGATGATTTCCTTACCAAAGGCATGAGCGCAATCTTCGATGATGGGCAACTGAGGATATCGACTGCGAATGGCATCAACATCGTTTATTATCCCGAACAAATGTGTAACTATCAACGCATTAAGAACATTTGACTTCTTCTCCAAATCGTCTCGGTCGATTCTCAATCTGTCGTCAATGTCGATGAAAACCACCTCGCATCCTGCTTGCGCCACGGCGTTCATCACCGTGTGGCAATTATAGACCATCACCCCCACTTTGCTACCTTTCGGCAAACACAACGACTTCAACGCCAGCAGCAAGCCACTTCGGGCATGGTTGAG
>CAJOEZ010000040.1 GCA_905233685.1 uncultured Bacteroidales bacterium
CATCCACGCCTTGCTCCAACCAAATGATGAATTCGTTTTCCACGAAAGTCTCGTTTTCGGTCTTGGTGATTTGCTCTTTCCCGAAAGAAAACAAAGGCAACAACGCCATCGCCAAAACGATTGTTGATTTGATGATTGATGGTTTCATTTATGATGTTGTTTTAGGGTTAAAATTGTGAATAGTTTTCAGTTGAAGAAAACAAGATTGATAAGCTCAGGGGGGTAATTATGTTAGTGTGTTGATTTCTTGTTTTTTAGTTCGTTGTTGGTTTGTTGGATTATTGATTATCAGTTTGCATTCGGCCATTCATCGTCACAACACAATTCCAAGTTGCCAAAATAAAGTGCATTTAACGGAAAACTTAAATCGGCATGTTTGCCCCAAATGAGGTTGCCATTGCGTAGCCAAAATTTCTTGAACTCCGAGATTTTCTTATATTTGTTATATTGAGGATGAGGATGCTTTTCGAAAAAACCACTGAAATCAATAGTTTGGGTGCTGCCGTCACTGAACAACAACGACAGCATCAAGCCATCCACATACTGCACATTATCAATACTAATCTGCTTCATTTCAACTTGGTTTTAATGTCCGTACATCTAACCCGCTTCTTATAGACGAAGAACGATACCCATTTGTCTACAATCTCTTTCCAATACTTCTCAATAAACTCAATAGCAGTCCTTTCATCCTTGCCTACCAAGGGTTTCCCTTTATCCCTTTTCTTGATTTCGACCAATTCTCCATCCACAATTATCAAGTCAAAGATGGTCATTCGGTCTTGATGCTCAACATGGACATGAATCGGCTCGTGCTCTTGGGAAAAGAACGAGAAAATGAATCCAAAATAGGTATAAATATCAGGCATCGTTTTTACAATTTGTGGTATTTCATCCGCAAAAGTAGCAAAAAAACAGAAAAGCAAGTTGTTCCTGCGAGATTTTTCACGAAAGCGCCACCTCAACCCACCGTCCATCCTTAAAGTTGACCACACTTCGATACCCCGCTTTCTTCAAAGCTTCCTCGGCAGCTTCAAATTCCAAGGTGATTTCGCTGAAATGGTGCGCATCGGCGGAGATGATGGCGGGAATGTGCATCTTGCAGGCCTCCTCCATCAGCCAAGGCGAGGGATAGAAGCCGTTGTAGCGTTTCTTGTAGATACCGCGCGTGTTGATTTCCATTATTAAGCCTTTTTCGCGGATGAGGTCGAGGGTTTCTAAAGCTAACTTGCGATACCAAGGCTCATCTTCGTGGAAATAGCGGTCTCGGTTGTGCATCTTGATTTTGTCGAAGTGGGCGATGATGTCAAACGGCTCGTTTTCAATCATTTCATTCGATTGCTCGAAGAAACGACGCACGGCGCGACGAATGTCGCCATCGAAGAATTTTTGCAGGCCTTCGTCATAGACTTCCCACTTCGGGCCGTCAATGAACCAGATTTGTTCGGCAAGAGGCCCCTGAGCCTGTCGAAGGGCCGGATTAATAACCAAATGCACGCCACCAATCAGATAATCAAGGCGATACTTCTCCTTGGTCACGGCAAAAGGTTCGGAAACGCCCGTGAGGTAATCGGCCTCCAAACCGCAATAAATGTCGATTTCGGCCTTGTATTCGGCTTTCAGCTGCGCGATTTCGGCCACATAACACGGCATATCGGCCTCCTTGACGGAAAAATCGTTGTCGAAGGGCAAAGGGCTATGCTCGGAAAAGCCCAATGTCGTCAAGCCCTGACGGACAGCCTCTTCCACGATTTCGCGAGGCTGCGACTTGCCGTCGGAATAAATGCTATGGGTATGTAGATTGAAGTTTCAAAAATACGGCTTTTTGCAAAAAAATCTTCTTGATTTGTAACTTTTCGGCGATTTCTCCGTATTACTATGGAAATTCAAATCCAATCAACAATGAAAACACAAATCTTAAACAGAGCTTTGATGCTGATGGCTTTATGCCTCGTTGCCTTTGGTTGCAACGCCCAAAAAATCGACAACTCCACCGTGAAAACCATCGACTTGAACCGCTATGCTGGCGAATGGTACGAGATTGCCCGTTTTGACCACCGTTTTGAACGTGACCTTGACTATTGCAAAGCTACCTACGTGCTGTGTTGCGACAACCGAATCAATGTTTTAAATACAGGTCAGAAAAACGGCCAATTCAAGTCTTCATCAGGGAAAGCCAAGACAACCAAAGAGCCTGGCCGCCTGCGCGTTTCCTTCTTCGGGCCTTTCTATTCTGATTACCGTGTCATGATGCTTGACCCTGATTATCAGTATGCCCTCGTAGGCAGCAAAAGCGCAAAGTACCTTTGGATCCTTTCTCGCACACCGAAACTGGACGAGAACGTAAAGCAAGCCATTCTTGCAGAAGCCACACGCCGAGGCTACGATGTCAGCAAGCTTATTTGGGTAAAGCAATGAATGGTTTGTAGGACTGTCATACTATGGCCGCCGCACGACGAATTTTCGAAGCGGCTGCCTCGGTGCGACAGCCCTACATGGTGGAAACCACCTTATAAACCTTATCTCCGCGCCTCACCAACGACTTCACGGGAATGGAGCAATACTCGCCTTTGACGGTTTGCTCCACCGAACCCAAATCCACGCGGATTTCGCTCAAAGTGTCTTCATAAACGCCGGTTGTCGGACCGATAATCATGATTTGTTCGCCGAGTTTGAGGTCGTGGCTGTCCATTCGGATTTCGGCCACGCCTAATTTGCTGTAGTAGTTGGTAATCAGGCCGATATATTCCTTGGTTTGGGTGGCTTGCGAACCGTATTGCTTCGACCACTCGAAGGTGCGCCGGCCCAAATAATAGCCGTCCCAGAAGCCACGGTTGTAAACGCTGCGCAGGCGTTCCATCCACGCATCAATCTTGTCTTGGGTGAAAGTGCCTTCCTGAATGGCTTTCACGGCCTCGCTGTAGACCGCCACAGTCACTTTGGTGTATTCCGGCGAGCGGCCACGTCCTTCGATTTTCAAGACTTCCACTCCTGCGTCCAAAACTCTGTCCAAGAAAGGCAATGTACAAAGGTCTTTCGGCGACATAATGTATTCATTGTCAAGGGTCAACTCGTAGCCTTCCTCGCGCTCTCGGACATCGTAGCCGCGACGGCAGAGTTGTAGGCACGCGCCACGGTTGGAGGAAGCATTATAAAGGTCTTGGCTCAGGTTGCACTTGCCCGAAATGGCCATGCACAAGGCACCGTGGCAAAATACCTCAATGCGCACCAAGTCGCCTTTCGGTCCACGAATCTGTTGTTTTTCAATCTGTTCAGTAATGTATCGAACTTGGTCGATGTTCAACTCGCGGGCGGTCACCATCACGTCGGCGAATTGGGAATAGTAGCGCACGGCTTCCAAATTGGTGATGTTGCATTGCGTGGACATATGAACCTCAACGCCGATTTGCCGCGCATATTGAATCACGCTTTGGTCGGAGGCGATGATGGCCGAAATACCGTTGGCCTTGATGGCATCCAAAAGTTGGTGCATCTCCTCCATTTCCTCGTCATATATCACCGTATTCACTGTGACATAGCTCTTTACGCCGTTTTCGTTGCAGGTTTCAGCCAATTGGCGCAGGTCGTCAAGGGTGAAGTTTTTCGCCGAGCGCGAGCGCATGTTGAGTTTCCCGATGCCGAAATAAACGCTTCCCGCACCGGCTTGTATGGCGGCTGACAGGGCATCGTAAGAGCCTACTGGAGCCATGATTTCGATGTTTTTCTTCATGTTTTCAATAGTTTTCCCTCAACCAAAGGTCGAAGAATTTGTCGTAAACAAAATATTGGCCGTTCTCTTCGGTGATTAACTCTTTGTCCAACAAGCCGTTGCAAGCCGATTGTACGGTGCTGGTCGAGTAAATCTTGTGCCGTTTCACGAAATTGACCGAGGTGATTTTCGTCGCCTTGCCCTCGCGGTTGATGGCCAAGAGCAGTTCTTTCTGTTTTTCAGGTAGTTGGAACATCTTTTCGGCGTAGGTGAAATCATTGGTGTCGACGATGTTTTGAATGGCTTCCTCCATCTCGTCGAGGCCGTAATGTTGGGTTTTGCTTGGCAGCGAAAACAGGGTGTTCAGGGTTTTCTGCATGTACCAAGTGACACCCTCAAAGCGGTCATAAAGCTCGTCTATCACGTTGACTTCTAAAATTTTGCCAGCCTCAGCAAACAGATTGCACGTGAATTGGGTGTATTTGTCCTTGTCGATGGGGCCGAGGTGCATCACCGATGCGCTTTGGTAGAACGGATGCGCCGCGCTGGTGAAAATCTCGCCCATCAGGTGGCGTTGGCTGCCGGAAAAAATGAACTTGCTTTGGTGGCATTGCTGAATGTAGGTGCGCAACAAAGCCTCCACGTTCTTTTCGGGGAACTTGCCGATTTGCTGGAACTCGTCAATGGCAACGATGTTGGGGCGGTCGGAGTGTTCAAGGTAGTGGAAAATTTCTTCCAACGAGGCCTGCGGTTCGCGGATGTCACCGAG
This sequence comes from uncultured Bacteroidales bacterium, assembly GCA_905233685.1. Taxonomy (GTDB): domain Bacteria; phylum Bacteroidota; class Bacteroidia; order Bacteroidales; family F082; genus Limimorpha. Next base: position 4,479 of record CAJOEZ010000040.1, read on the forward strand.
TTGGATGTTGAGCTTTGGGAGCCCCGTCAAGTCGGTGGTCATCACGAATGACATTGACCTGACCGCCGCGCTGAACTGTTGCAGCCACACGGCACCCTTCGGTGCCAGTGTGTTCACAATGGCGCGGCTCATCATGTAGACCATTTCGCGCAACGTGCCCACCGAGTAAAAATCAACGAAAAACAGATTGTAGTCTTTCTTCAGGTCAAAAACGTCAAAGCAATGATAAATCAGTCCCGACTTGCCGATTTTGCGGGTCGCGACCAAAGCCACATCGTTTCCGTTTTCGAGTTCACGAAGCAATTGTTGGCTCTCTTTCTCCCTGTCGCAGAAATACTTAGCTGAAACATAGCCTTTGGTTACAAATGGATTCATCTTCGTTTTACGTAGAAATAATTATGCAAAAGTAATAATTTTTTCAACATAAAAGCAAAAAACCACAAAAAAGTCGGGAAAGCACTTGGCTCTCCTGACTTCCCATAATTTTGTGTTTGCTTGAAAGAATCACTCCTTCACAAACTTCTGCACAGCCATGCTGCCATTGGTGAAAGTAGCTTTGAGCATATAGCAGCCCGTGGCCAAGGCACTTACATTGACCGTTTCAAAGCCGTTTTCCACGCGTTTCACTAACTTGCCGTCCATGCTGAAGATTTCCACTTGCTGCAAGCCCCCGGCATTAAGGCTCAAAGTTTCCGAAGCGGGATTGGGCCAGATATTCACTTGGTTTTCAGACGTTTCGTTCAAGCCCACGCAACCTGAATAATAAAGGTCCACGGTCATGGTTTCGTCTTCAAATTCTAACTGCCAGCCTAACGCTTTGTTGTAAATGGAGAGTTCGTCGTCCCAAACCATGAAGATGCCGGCGGTGTTGCTGACAGGCACGGAAAGGTCGTAAACAATGACGGTTATACCTCCAAACTCCCATTCTTCCATCTCGGGGATGTAAGTATAAATCGACCTGCCGATGCAGTTGCGGTTGATGTCGTAGCTGTATTCGGTTCGCTCTGAATAAGTCCAGCCTTCAAGGTCGTAATGGCATGAAGTAATGGCCAAGATACGGTTGCCCACTTCATCGTATTCATACTCGTACTTGTAGCCTTCTAACCATTCGCCTTCCCAATAGCTTGTGAGCGTCAGGATGCAAAGGCCTTGCGTGTTGTACGTGTAGTCATTCCTCATGTTCAATGACCAATCCTGAAGGCCTTCATCGTAGTAATAGAAGACATCGGAGCGCAGCAGGCCGTCTTCGTATTCCCAAGTCATCTTGGATTCCGGAAGCCATTCCTCATCGTATTGGAAATACCAATAGCCAATCGCAAGCACCATGTGGCCGTCGGAGTCATATTCATAGGTGTACTTGTTGGCTAAGTACCAGCCCGTGCCGTCGTATTCGTATTCGAGTTCTTCGGAAAGCAACCCCTCGGCGTTGTAGGTGTATTCCGACCTGTCGCCATATCCGCTTGAAGTCATCGTGAGCGTGACGACGCGGTCTTGCTCGTCATAGGTGTATTCTTCAGTGTAGTCTTGAATCCAGCCCATCCAATTGGACCAGTACTCAACTTTCACGCAGTTGAAGCGCTCGTCATACGAGAGGAAAGCCTTTTCAAAGTCGGTACAAATACTGTCCAACTTTTCGCTGAACGTGTTCTCGTAGCGGTTCCATTTTTCCGCTTGCTGTGCCTTGTCTTTCAACGACTTGTGTACACTCAGTTCGTGTTTCATTGTTTGTGCCGAAGCCGACACCATGCAGCACATCGCGGCTGCCAAAATCATCAATTTCTTCATAACTATCTGAATTTTAAATCTTTAAATTTTTGAATTTACAATTATTAAGCGTGAGCCAATTTACGGCACCAACATCAACGAATGTCTTTCGTTCTTGACGGCAATCAGACCGACTTCTTCGCTGTAATACCACAAATGGCGCAATTCGCCGGTCTGTGGGTCATAGTATTGGCTGACATGCACATTGTCGTAGGTCACACCGTTCACTTCCACGGTTTCCGTTGTTTCCTTTAGGTTGATATAGGGTAGGATCATTTCATGGTTCCAAAGGAAATAAAGGTATTTGTTAGGAATCACGGTGAACATCATGCGGGTGTTGGTGCTATCGGAATAACAACGCAATTGCACCGTCCTCGCATAGCACCAAGGCTGCTGGATGATGGACGTTTTCGAGTCGTCGGAGTAATCCCAATAGTCTTCCGAGAAGGGTTTGGTCTCGTCGTAGGTGACGATATAAAGCAGTGTGTCACCGTTTTGGTTCACAAAGTTGAGCATTTGTCCCTTCTGATAAGGGATAGCGGCAGCATCCTCGTCGGGAAGGCGAAGATAAATGGTGGGTTCTTTCACACAGGAAGCCATCAAGGCCACAAGGGCGATGCAATACATCAAATGTCTTTTCATGGCGCTTACTCCTTGTCTTTTAGTCCGTAACGAAAACCGATGCTGATTATACCTTCCATGCCTATGCCGCACTGGATGAAACCGGCGCAGCGCTTGGTGCCAATCTCAATGCCGATCGGCGTCACCTGAAAAGCGTATAAATCAAACAATTCATCTTTTGAAGGCGCATTGACTTCGTAAATATCTGGGTAATATTCCTCTTGTTTGTAGATGGTTTGATGAAATCCCAAAAAGCCAACTTTGCTGTAGAGGTTGACATATTTGGTGTTCAACCAATTGATTTTCAGGTGCGGAATAAGCGAGAAACTGTGTTCACGCACTTTGCAGATGAGCGTGTTGTTGCCGTTCACCGTGCCGTAGTAGTCGAGGTTGATGGGGTCGTAGCAGAATGTCAGTCCAATGCCGATGACCTTGGTGAGGCGGCGTGTGTAGGTGACGTAAAAGGCACCAATATTATCCGTTTCAGGATAAACCATGCAGCCAGGACGGAAGCGAAAGCTGCTGGCGGGCAAGAGGCCATAGCCGATGCTGAACTCGTTCTTGTTGCTTCGCACCGTGTCCAACTGCGCAAAAGCTGTCACCGAAAAAGCTACAAGCAAACCTAATACCAAATACCTAATTTTCATAATTAATTGAATTTTAAATCTTTGAATCTTTAAATCTTAAATCTTGAAATCCCTTAGTGTGGTTTGACAGCGACAATGCGGAAGGTATTGAACCACCCCTCGGCCTCGTCGTTGCCGTCGCTGATGACGAGATGATAGCGGTCAAGCGGCTGGTCGTAGAAATAATACCAGTACGAGGCAGAGTAAAAGGTGTTCACCGTGTCGCAATAGACCACGGAATCGGCCCTGTTGCTGATGCTGATGGTGCAGTCGCCCAAACGGTCGTAAAACTTTACGCAAAGCGCTTTTTCAAAGTAGGTTACTACAATGTTCGGGCTTTTCATGTCGCCGTTCATCAGCGTGCCCTTGATGTCGATTTTGTTCTTGTCGTCGGGCTCGATTTTTTTGCAGGAACACGCTATGAACACAAGGGAGAGGAAAGCGAAAATGATAGTGAAGTGCCTGTTTTTCATATTCTTGCAATTATATGGTTTTACTCCTCCGCCGTATCCGAAAACATGTCTTCGGTGACAGTCAGTTCATAGAAAGCTTCGTAGATTACAAATTCAGGGTTTACATAAGAGTGAAACTTGCCCGCCTCGTCGTAATATTCTCTTGGCAGGTATTGGCGCACGATGCCATCAACCATTCGATAAATGGTGATATGGTTCAACTTGTCGTTGATGAATTCGTCGGAAGGCATGGTCTCATCCAAGCCTCCTTCATAGACGCCGAGCAACCAACAATCATCATTATTGGGTTGGAAGCGCTCAATAAGAATGGTGTCATGTTCAATGTCTTCATACTCCAGAAGTATTGGAAAGTCTGTTTTGTTATAAACCCTCAAATAGGTCTCGAATTTCCCGTCGAAGAACGGGTCTTTGCAACTGGTCATCATAACGGTTGCTCCAAGCAAGAAGGCAAGAATCAATGTGACTTTTTTCATGATACGGAGGTTTTTAAGTTGGATTATTGTAATTAGAGTATTCTCGTGATGGAAAAATCACCTTTTTTAAAATTCAATAGGCCGAGCTCTTCGCTGTAGTACCAATCGTAAAGCAACTCGTCCGTATAGTGGCTGTAAAGAATCTCATGGTGAACCTGAATGTGTTCGGTGTCATAGATTTGGTAAGTATCGTTGGGCGAAAGGTAGCCGTTCAGTTTGAGGTCGGAGCCAAAGCCGACAAAGGAGAAAATGAATTCCTTTTGTGGAAGCACCGTGAAACAAAGCTGTTTGCTGCCTTGAACGCAAGTTAAAACGACTGTCCGGGCGTAGCAATAATAGTAGGAAGGAGTGGAAACTTCGCCGTAAATTGCGTTATGGTATTGCTCTTCGTTGTAAGGATAGGTTATGTCGCGTGTGACTTGAAAAGTCAATGTTTCGCTGTTTTGGTCGAGGAAGTCGACAATTTGTCCCAATTGGTAGGGGATGGCAGCAGCTTCTTCTTCTGTGAGCTTATTGTATATTTCGGGGTGTTTCACGCACGAATTCATCATCATGAGTGTCATGCCAATCAATAAAAGCTTTTTCATGGTTGTTTGTTTTTGAATTTATAGTTAATGCCAAAACTCGTGTTGCCTTCCATGCCGATGCCCGTTTGCGCGAACAATCCCCAGTGACCGATACTGGCCTCAATACCGAAAGCAAACTGCCACGCAAAGCAGCAGTGCTGGCTGGGGAGGCGCACCTCATAGCTTTCGGGATGGTATTCCTGAAGGCGATAGTCCCAAAAGCAGATGCCCGCATCGAATTTTCCGTAAATCAGCAAGAACTTGTACCTGAAGCAGTTGAACTTCGCGTGTGCCATGATGGAGTGGCTTGACTCGTCCAAAGTGCAGATGGAAACCCTTTCTTCCGAACCAGGTCTTGGATTGCCGTAATAAGTGATGATTCTCGGGTCGTGGCAATAGGTGACACCCACGCCCACAATGCTGTCGAAAAAGTGCGTGTAGGCTGCAGAGAACGCCCCGATATTATCCACTTCCCTATAGAATGGGTAGTCGAAGTCGAAATCGTCGCCGCTCACGGCATGGAAACCGTACCCGAGGCTGATTTCATGGCGGTAGTCCTTGACCGTTTTAAGTTGCGCAATGGCGGGCAGCGCAAGGACAATGGACAGACTCAATAATAATAGTCGTTTTTTCATAGTTTATTGGTTTTTAGGTTGTTATCATTATTACTGCTTTCATAAAACAGCCATCCTTCGGCTTCCTCTTGACCGTTGGTAATGTAAAGCCGATATGTGCCTGTAGGCTCGCTTCCCATGAAAATGCGCAAAGTGGCCGGATATTGTTTCTGCACGTGTCGGGCATACAGCACATCCCCGTTTTCGGCGGAAAGCGTTATCAGACAGGGTTCTACGGCTTCGTTGAAATAAACATACACGGTTTTTTCCACTAACTCCGCGTAGATGTTCACAAACCGCATGTCGTCCTTCATTAGCGAGCCTTTAAGGTCGATTTTGTCCTTGTCGTCGCCAGAGACGTAGTTCATCGTGGGCCTTAGTTTCTCGCACGAAACGAGCATCAAAGTGATGACAGTGAGAACGGATAATACTAAAGGTCTGTATTTCATTGCGTTATTCATTTTCTTTCATTTTGGCATTAAGGCTTGCGCGGATTTTATCGACATTATAAACGCTGCAACCCAGCACATCTGCATATTCTTGTCGAGAAAGCTTGAAATGCGAGAGCAGGCAATAGCGGAACTCCATTTCGCTGAGGTCGGGGTATTGTTCGCGCACCGAGGCGATGAAGCCCGGATGCACGCCCTCAAAGGCTGTTTCGAAGCCCGCCCAATGGTCTTCGCCCTCAAAAAGCGACTTCTCCAAATCCTTGAAAGCCATTGGGTTGCTGCGGTCGCGCGACAGCACCTCGAAACAGCGGATGATGTGGCATTTTTGCAGGTATTCGTCCTTCAGTTTGCTGTCGGTTTGCTCGCGAAGGGCATTTTGTTGCTGCAATTGCTGCTCGCTTTGTTGTTGCAGGACGTTGTATTGCGCCTGCATTTCGGTTTGTGCCTGCTGTTGCTGGGCGTTGCGTTTCTTCAATTCCAGCAAGTTCGCGTTGATTTCGGCCTCGATGCGTTTCTTTTTCAAGGCGTTGAGAATCAACATTGTGACGACAATTAAGGCTACAATCAAAACGATGGTCAGCACGATGATGAGCCGTTGCCGCGAGAGCATTTGGCGGTTGTGGCGGTTGGCTTGCGCCTCGAAGTCGTACTTTTTCTGGATTTCCAAAACGGAGCTTTGGGTTTGGTCGCCGAGGATGTCCAAAGCCACCTGTTCGTGCTGTTTCTCAAACTGATAGGCGCTCTCGTAGTCGCCCACGGCAAGCGCATCCTTGATGAGGAAACCATAAACGGCGGCCATCGTTTCAGGCCGACATTCCACTTCCTCTATCGCGTTGAGCATCTGCGTTTTATAGTATTCCAAAGAGTCGCGCTCGTCCAAGGCCAAATGCACCTTGGCGAGGTTGAGCAAGGCGATGGGGCGGCGTTTTTGATCCACCAAGGGCAAGGTCTTGCGCAAACAGCTCTTGGCCTCGTCGTATTCGTCAAGAAGCTGATAAGCAACGGAATAGTTGTTCCAAACGGAGGCTTCAGTGACCTTGTCCTCGGCAGTTTGGGAGAGGTTCAGGGCTTGTTTGAGATAGACAAACGCGCTGTCGTAGTCGTCGTTCACGATGTGCATCATGGCCACGGCGTTGAGGCACTTGGCCTTGCGCGAGAGGCTGTCGCCCCACAGCTCGGCGGCGGCTTTGTAATTAATAATGGCCTCGGTCTCGTGGCCGCTGTTGTTGAGCAGGTCACCTATATAATATTGCGCAAAAGCCGCACTGACCGAGTCGCCGACCAACCGACCAAATTTGTCGGCCTCTTTGTAGCAGTTCATCGCGGACTCATATTCCTTTTTAGCTTGGCGCACACAACCGCTATAGAGGGCAGCAGGCGCAGCGTTTCCATAATCTTTTTGCTTCAAGAAGAAGTCGTAAGCCTCAAAGATTTGGTCGTCTTGGCTGATGTCCTCGTAGGCCTTGTACTTGGCCCGCACTTGCTCCACCACGGCGCACATCTGCTCCGTCTTGCTTTTCGTGTTGCAGGCCGAAAGAACCATTGTTACCCCAAGGAGCAACCAACCCGTTTTCATTTTCACTGATTGACAGTTCATGATGTTTCTGTTTTCGGTGCAAAGGTATTACAAAAAAACAATGAAAAATACAACCAAATCGGTCATTACAAACTTTTTTAGAGAATCAGTATTGATAATCAACGAGTTGTTGGTTTTGATTACAACTTTTTTTGAGGATATGACAAAAACAAAATCGGGAGAGCAATTCGCCCTCCCGACTTTTCCCTCCATAGTTTTGTACGAAAAAATTATTTCTTCACAAACTTCTGCGTGGTCATGCGGCCATCTTTCAGCATGGCCTTCAGCAGATAGCAACCCGAAGACAAACTGCTCACATTGATGGACTCAAAACCGTTCTCAACTGTGGCAATATGTCTGCCGTCAAGGGTGAAGATGTCAACCTGCTGCAGACCCTCGGCTTGGACCGACAAAGTCTCGCAAGCCGGATTGGGCCAGAGGTTCAGCGAGGTTTCTGAGATTTCATCCACGCCCGTGCCAATGGCGGAGTAACACAGAACGAACTCCATAGACGCCGAGGGATTACCGTCATCATAATCAGTTTCTTTCACCGAAACCAGCTTGTTGTTGATGCCTTCCGACGTGGCACTGATGTAATCAATGCCCGCGATGACATTAGCCGGCACAGTTAAATCGAAAAAGTACTCAATCAGGTTGTCGAGCTCGAAATCACCCAAATAACCATCGTAGTCGTAGTTCTCCTCCCTCACGCAGTTATGGTTGTTGTCATAAGCGTAAACATACATTTCGTCACTTTCCCAAATACTGTTGACCATGTTGAAATAAAGGGCCTTGACGCAGTTGCCTTGATCATCGTAGATACGTTCCATCTTTTCGTCTACCACCCAGGCACCAACCCAGTCATAGGTCATCTCCATAACCATCTTACCATTCTGGTAAGTGTACTCCAGTTTCTGGTCGTTCACCCAGCCAATACCATCCTCGTCGTCCTGTTCGATGGCGACCAAGACGTTACCGTTGTTGTCATACTGGTACTCAATCTTGGACTCTTCGTCCCATTGGTTGTTTTCCAGGTCATAGTGCATCTCCATGGCCACCCAACCTTGGGCGTTGTAGGTGTAATCGATCTTGTTGGAACCGTTCATGCCATTCTCAATGAGGCTGATGCAATGTCCTTGTGCGTCATAGACGAACTCTTCAGTCGAGACTACCATACCCATACCTTCAATGGTGATCTTCAGCAGATTGTAGTTGTTGTCATACTGGAAGAAGACTTTGGCCAATCCATCTGTGGTGAACATGCTGTCGAGCTTTTGGGTGTAAGCCTCGGTGTTGCGGTTGAGTTGCTCAACTCTTTTGACTCTGTCCTTCAGCGAAGGATTCTGTGTGGTTTTCTGTGCCGTTGCCGACACCATGCAGCATAATGCAACTGCAAAAAGTAATACTTTCTTCATAGTACAGTGTGTTTTGATTGTTAGATAAATAATTGAAATTGAATTAAATGAATATTAAATGAATGGTTGTCAATTTAAAGGCCCAAGCGTTTGTTCAACTCAGCCGTCCGCTCTTCAAAGCCTTTCTTCCCAAGCAGGGCGAACATGTTTTTCTTGTAGGCCTCCACGCCAGGCTGGTCGAAAGGATTGACTTCGAGGATGTAGCCGCTGAGGGCGCAGGCCATCTCGAAGAAATAGATCAGCTCTCCGAGCACCTTGGCGGAGATTTCGGGAACGACGAGGCGGATGATAGGCACACCGCCGTCCTCATGGGCCAAAACGGTGCCCAATTCAGCCTTGTGGTTCACCTCGGAGATACGCTTTCCAGCGATATAGTTGAGTTGGTCGAGGTCGTCGGATTCGGTCGGGATGCGCAGCTCGTGGTTAGAATTCTCAACGGAAACCACGGTCTCGAAAAGGTTGCGCAGGCCGTCCTGGATGTATTGTCCCATCGAGTGGAGGTCGGTGCTGAAGGTGACCGAAGCTGGGAAGATGCCCTTGTGCTGCTTGCCGTGGCTCTCGCCGTAAAGCTGCTTCCACCATTCGCTGAAATACACCAAGCGCGGCTCGTAATTCACCATGATTTCGTTGGTCATGCCCTTCATATACAAGGCGTGACGCACCACGGCGTATTGCGAAACGGGATTTTCCATGTTAGGTTGCGCCTTGCAAAGCTTTTCCATCTCCACGGCACCTTTCACCAAAGCGCGAATGTCGAAGCCCGCCACGGCGATGGGCAATAGGCCCACAGGCGTCAGAACGGAGAAGCGACCGCCCACGTCGTCGGGGACGATGTAGGTCTTGTAGCCCTTCACATTGGCCAATTGTTTCAAAGCACCTTTGGCTCTGTCGGTGATGGCCACGATGCGCGAAGCGGCTTCCTGCTCGCCATATTTATTAATAATGTGTTGCTTCAGGATGCGGAAGGCAATGGCTGGTTCGGTCGTGGTGCCCGACTTGGAGATGACGGCTAAGGAGTAGTCCTTCTTGTCCAAGATGGCCAACAAATCGTAGAGGTAATCCTCGCTCATGTTGTGGCCGGCATACACGATGAGCGGTTTCTCGTCCGTGAGCGGCGCGAAGTGGTTTTGCAAGGCCTCGATGACGGCACGTGCGCCCAAATAGGAACCGCCAATGCCCACGACGACAAAAATATCGGACTTTTTGCGCAGCTTGGCAGCGGTTTGCTCGATGTCGGTTAAAAAGTCGTCAGTGATTTCGGAGGGCAGACTTACCCAGGCAAGGAAATCGTTGCCCAAGCCCGTTTTGTTGAAAACGGTTTTGTAGGTTGCTGAAATTCTTGATTTTAAATCCTCAACAACGGCGTTGTCAAGGAAGGAATTGGTGTGCGAAAGGTCTAATTTCATAATGATAAAGATTGATGATGATGCCGCGAAGATAGGAAAAAATGACGCTGCAACTCAAAAAAACTCAGTTCGTGCAAAGAATTTTGGAAAATTTTTCCTACCTTTGCGGAGCTTTTTTCGGTTAGAATACACCACAAAAAGCGAGTAAACAATCGTAATCCACGAATTTTGAGAACAATATGTCAAGAATTAGAATTTTATTGGTTGAAGACGATAAGAACTTGGGTATGATTTTAAAGGCTTTTTTGGATGCCAAAGGACATTCGGCCACTTTGTGCGCCAACGGAGAAGAAGCATTGACCGCATTGGGTGCTTCCGCCTTCGACCTTTGCGTTACTGACATTATGATGCCCGTGATGGATGGATTTACTTTAGCCAAGCAAATCAAGACCTTGCAGCCCACCATGCCTCTTATGTTTCTTTCGGCGAAGAAAGAGCAGGAGGACATTTTGGAAGGTTTCAGGTTAGGCGCCGACGATTACATCACCAAGCCTTTCAGCATGGACGAACTGCTGATGCGCATCCAAGCCGTCTATCGCCGTTGTGCGAGCAGCCTTTCGCAACCTTCAACCTTCCAATTGGGAAGCTTTACTTTCGATGCGCCGCGTCATTTGCTCATCCAAGACGACAAGACACAAAAACTGACCTCAAAAGAATCCGACCTGCTGCTGATGCTGTGCGAGAACATGGGCAACACGCTCGAACGCTCCAAAGCCCTGAAAACCATTTGGGAAGAGGAATCCTACCTGAACGCCCGCTCGATGGACGTTTACATCACCAAACTGCGCAAATACTTCAAGGATGACCCCGACGTGGATATCCTGAACGTGCACGGCGTGGGCTTCAAGTTGGTGGTGAAGTGATTCCCGCTGATTGAAAGGATAACCCTCCTTTATTCTGCACCCATGAGACAGTTTTGTTTCGTGAGGTGCTTTTTTATATATTTGCCGCATGAAAGCATGGCTTTTTATCATCGCATTGTTTGGTTTGGCCCTTGCGGCCTGCCACAAGCCCGTGGAGACACGCCAAGGCACGTCTCCACAGCCCGTCGCATCCCCTGAATTATCTGCCATTGACAGCCTGATGTGGCAGCGGCCCGACAGCGCGCTGACGCTTTTACTGCCCCGTCTCGACACCTGTTGCGCTACGGAATATGACCGCCATTACGCCCACCTCTTGCTGGCCGAACTGCTCTACAAGAACGATTCCGCCCAGACCAATCGTGCGGAACTGCAACGGTCGGTGGCCTATTTTGACAGCCTCGTGCGGCTGGCTCCCCCTTTGCAAAGGGGGCTGGGGGGATTAAAAACAACCAATCCAACCGCCAACCTCGTTTTCCTCGCCGCCCGCGCCCATTAATTATATGGTGTGGGGGTATTATGAACTCGACAGCATAGTGGAGGCTTGCGAGGAATATATTCTGGCTCTTGAGATTATGGAGGAACATTTCGATGAAAAGGAACTGGTGGGGAAAAAAGCGCGGTTTATGGCATTGACATATACACATTTGACATCGAAACGAGTGGCTGTATTGCTGTCTTTATCTGTTGAAAATGAACAAGATGGAAGTTTGTGTGCTGTTGCAAGAGCCTTATTATACATGCCGCCGTGTTACGTTGAAACTGGAAGAAGCGTTTGCTTGCCGTCGTGGGTTACATGTATTTATTATGGAGCGTTTATTGCATTTTTAACCGCTGAAAATCAAGTCGTTGCCTGAAAAACTGTAAGAATTGCAAAAAAAACCTTTCGGGTTGTCCTTGTCCTTCTGAAATAAAGTTTTATTTTTGCCAATGCAAAAAACAAAAACAGATTAAACATGAACTTTAGAAACCCTTAAAAACACTGTTATGAAAAACAAACTTCTATTTATGTGTATGGTGGCCATAGCCCTGACAGCCTGCCACAAGCCTGAACCCGAACCGAACAACGACAATCCAGCTGACACCACTGAAACGGTGGTGAAAAAATACTTGGTGAAACAACTTTTGAACGACGACCCTGAAAAAATCATGTTGGCCATTGATTGGAACGACGACTTTACGAAAATTCTGAATGTGAAATATGGGACGGGAAATAGCCATCTTTTGGACTATGATTTCACATACTACGATGGTGACAGCATCTGTGTCAGCATTTCGATGCCGCAAGACAGCTATCCTTTGTGGTGGGTTTGGTACGACACCCTTATGATTCATTTACAACAAGATAAGATTGACAGCATTTGTTGTTATTCCGATGGCATCTTGCGAGATGTTGAACACTATTACTATAACGATGAAGGCCAACTGATAGAGAGGAAATATTCAATGGCAGACACTGACTATTTTGTATGGAACGGTGACGATGTTGTTGAATGCAAGATGTATGGAATGGCTAGCCCTGTTACCATTGATTCTTTCACTAATTATATCTATCCGCAGTACACCTTGCCTTTTTATTTATCCAGCGAAGTTGTACTTGAGATTAGGCAACCGCTTTTTACCCCATTATGGAAGCACCAACCTGTGTTGAAAGACTACGTCAAATACGAGGCTGACGAGGACGGATATCTGACAAAAATGATATACGACAGTGCTTATTGGGTAACTTATTATTATACAGCACTTAACAACTAAATGACATGAAAAAGGAACCATTTATTGTATCTATTCTCGTTTTTCTTATTTCGTTGTTTTATCAAGACCATCATGTATCTGCCCAATCACTCCAACCGACAAACTTCAACTTTTGTGCATTGAATGGAACTTGCTATAATGATACTTATCATTCCAACGTATTACTCATAAATGAGGAGTATTCTCCTGAAGAGGCAAATCTCCACACAATTGCGTTTAAGAACTCACACCCCGATTATGTCATATTAGGCTCCGCATCAAAACGATACAATTGTCACGGGTATGCATATAGTGTGTTTCAAGGAGAAGATACATTGCACATTACATGGAGAGAACCCTTGCCCTATTGGGTCGACACCATCACCGCGCAGCCCGAAGGCTACGTGACGGATGCCGAGGGCAACGTGGAGATTTCCTCCTCCGACGGCCTGGTGTGGCTCATCTCGGCGGTGAACGGGCTCAACGGCTGCGAACCCGACGATTTCGATGGCCGCACCGTGAGGCTGACCCAAGACATCGACTTCGGGGAAATTGGCTACGACTACAACTTCTCCCCTATAGGAACACGCGAAACGCCTTTCATGGGCACTTTTGATGGCAACGGCCATAAGATACAACGTATTTGCCAGATGTATCTTCGAAACATTCCTCCCTATCATCATTATTTTGACATAGGAATTTTCGGCTACATACGCCATGCGACGGTGAGGAATGTAATTCTGGATACGACTATCTTATTGTATTCAAAGGCTATGGATTCCGCATATTACCGAGGTGGACTGGTGGGCTTTGCCGACTCGCTC
>CAJOEZ010000041.1 GCA_905233685.1 uncultured Bacteroidales bacterium
AGTACATGTTTTTTACACATAACTTTAAGATTTAGGTTAAACAATTAGTTAGTTATTAAGATTGATTTATTGTTTGTTCTTCTATTGGTTTGAGCCGACAAATATAGAAAACGAAACGATTGCTACAAGTGGTTTTTCGGGAAAAAAAGACCCGAAACGGGAAAAAAGTTTTCAACAGCGGTTGTTGATAAATAGGGTTTTCTTGTTGGTTTTCAACAGGTTTTGGGTTGTTGATAACCAAAGGTCTCCAACAAGGGTCTTTCAGGGGTGTGAAAGGCTGTCTTTACGGCAAAAACAGGCAACTGTCGCCATAGCTGAGGAAACGGAAGCCATGGTCGAGGGCGAACTGGTAGCACTCTTTCCACCGCTCCCCGATAAGCGCCGAGACCAAAAGCAAGAGGGTGCTCTTCGGCTGGTGGAAATTCGTAATCAGCCCCGTGATGACGCGCATTTGATAACTCGGCGCAATCATCAGGGCGGTGCTGGCTTCCAAGCGCGTCAGGCCGTGGCGGTCAAGGTAATCCACCACATGGCGCAAGGCTTCGGGCGTGGTCATGGGGGCGTGGTCGCCGTAAGGGAACCATTGCTCCACGTGAAGCGGGCGCAAGTCGGTGCCTTGTTCAGCCAGCATCACGCCGAGCCAATAGAGGCTCTCCAAGGTGCGCGTGCTGGTCGTCCCGACGGGAACGACAGGTTTTCCGTTGTGCCGTATCAAATTCTCAATCAATGACTTGCGCACGATGATGGTCTCCGAGTGCATGGCGTGTTCGCCGATGGTGTCGGTGGCCACAGGCTTGAAGGTGCCTGCGCCCACGTGCAAAGTGACTTCGTCGAACTGGAAACCTTTTTCGCGCAGGGCGGCGATGAGCGGCTGGGTGAAGTGGAGTCCCGCCGTGGGGGCGGCCACCGAGCCGTCGTAGCGGGCGAAAACGGTTTGGTAACGGTCGCGGTCGTCGGGTTCGACGTCGCGGTGCAGGTAAGGCGGCAAGGGAATCTCGCCCGCCGCCTCAAGAACCGAGGCGAACGGCAAAGATTCAGGCGTCCACGAGAACTCGATTTCCGCGTCTTGGTCGTCCCTTGAGAGGCATTCCGCGCTGAGGGTCACGGGCTTCCCTCCTACCGTCAACGCCATTTCGAGCTTCCCTTCCTTCCAGCGTTTCGCATTGCCTATCAAGCACTTCCAGCGCACTGGCGAAACCGCGCTGAAGGCCACTTGGTAGTCCTTTTCTGGCTCAAGGCAGAAGATTTCGATGCGCGAGCCCGTCGCCTTGCGGAATTGCAGGCGGGCACGAATCACTTTGGTTTCGTTAAATATTAATAAGGTGTCATCGGGAAGGAATTCGCCGACATACCTGAATTGGGATTCTTGTATCTTGTTGTTTTTAAGAACCAAAAGCTTTGAGGCATCGCGTTCGGCCAAGGGATATTTGGCGATGCGGTCCTCGGGAAGGGAGTAGTCGTAGGCTTCGATAGAGATGGATTTTACTGCGCTCATCGTTGAAATTTTGCGCAAAAGTACAGTTTTTGGGATTGCCTAACGGCAAGAAATCGTTCAAAAATCTATTTCTCGCGAAGCGATACCAAAAAAAAGCCTACTTTTGCCGTGCAAAACAGAAACGATGAAATTGCTGTTGCTCAATATAGAACTGACCAGAGAGTTTCTGCTGAAGTTCCTGAAATTCGGCGCGGTGGGGCTGTTCGGCGCATTCGTGAATTTCGGCGTCACCTTCGTCTGCAAAGAGTGGATCAAGCTGAACAAATACCTGAGCAACATCCTCGGTTTCGTGACCGCCGCCACGACGAACTACTTCCTCAACCGCATTTGGACCTTCCAGAGCAACAACCCGCAAATCGGGACGGAATACATCAAGTATTTCGTCGTCGCCGTCATCGGCTTGGGCATTGACACGCTGACGGTGTATGTGCTCAACGGCAAGCTAAAGTGGAACTTTTACCTCAGCAAGGTGTTCGCCATGGGCACCGCCATGCTTTGGAATTTCTTTGGGAATCTATTGTTTACGTTTGCTTGATTACAGAAAAGTGTCCTTAAAGATGAACGGCATTAGCGACTCGATGCCGTCAAAGGCCATGATGGCCCCCGTTTCACCTTGACAAAGGATGCGCATGGGACGTTTTGAAAGCCGCTCCACCTCCACCATCACCTGACGACAAGCCCCGCAAGGGGCGACAGGCTCATCGATGGTCTTTGTCTCAGAATGCGCCACTACCGCCAACGCCTCGATTGGAACGCCTGGAAACTTGGCCTGAGCCGCAAACAAAGTCACGCGCTCAGCGCAAAGACCGCTGGGGTAGGCCGCGTTCTCAATGTTGTTGCCCGTCACAATCTCGCCGTTGGCCATGCGCGCCGCCGCACCGACGTGGAATTTGGAATAAGGCGCGTATGAACGGGCCGTGGCCTCATGCGCCCAACGCAGCAGCTCGGCATCTTGGGACTCTAACTCGTCGGGGTTGTCGTACACCGTGTAGGGGCAGATGAATTGCTCTTTTCTCATAAGACAATCGTTTTTGACGGCACAAAAGTACTGAAAAAGATTGATATACGGAAAAATGTTCAGTCCTTAGTCCAGGCAAACAGCAAAAAACACTCGAAAAAGGCGAACAGCGAGGCACCGGCCTGGGTCTCCAAGGTATCCTCGGGGAACATTGACAGCAGCATGATGCAAAAAAAGACCGTATATAAATAGGTGCGGTGCTTCTTGCGTGAGCAATAAGGATACAGCAACACGATGAGGAACAAAGCCAAGCCCACCAAACCGAAAGCCACCGTGATGGCAAGATACTGATTGTGAGCACGAAAACGGAATTCTTCCTTCAATGGCGACTGGATTTCGTCATAGGCCTGACTAAACGCCTGTGGCACATCACCTGTGCCCACCCCAAACCACGGATGCTGTCGGATAATATGGAACGAGGCCCGCGTGAACTCAATGCGCTGCGAGAGCGAGCCTCCATTGGGGTTGTTGAACTTGCGGTACAGGTTGTATTCAAACAAGGTTGCAGAGAGGCGCGCCCGCAGTCCTGGATGCTTCCAGTTGTTGTAGTTGGCCACGCCTTGCTCGATGTTGTGGATGTCTTCGTCGGTAAGGGCAGCCACGCCTTCGGCATCTTTGCGCAAGTCCTTGGAAGTGAGGTATCTGGCGATGGTCGCTTCAAGGTTTTCGCCGCTTAGTGTTTCGCCATCGAAGGGCAAACTGCTACGCTGTGACCAAGCCTCTTTCATTTCCTGTTGGCAGTAATACAAGCCCACGTATTTGCCGTCCTCAATGGGGTTGCAAACCGTGTCGTGCCAATAGGGATTGCCTTGGGCGGTAGTTGGGTCTAAAGTGCTGAAATCCACCGTTTCAACCTTCATCAAAGGCTTGATTTGGCGCACCAAAACGACAACTCCTACTAACAAAACAACCGCAGCAAAAGCCACCACCGTGATGCGCCATCCCCTACCCTGTTTCCAGCGCAGGAAGGCGTAAACGGCTGAAACAACGACGACTGCCACCATGACCACATAGCCCGACAGCGACTCGAAGATAAATATCTGATAAGCAAACCATAACAACAACATTATTTGTATGGTTTTGCTCCACCAAGGTGCTTTTCGGCTGACGAAATAGTACCCGACAACGGCCATAGAAAACACGATATTGAGGCAGAAGCGGATGTGGCTGATGAAATGCGAAATCTCGCGCACGTCCTCGTAGTCGTGCCGCCAATAGGACACGCTACTGAACAGAGTGGCGATGAACACCGACAACACATAGATGAGCATGACGAAGTCGAAGCGCTTGCGGTCCAAGGGCTCCATGCCTGACAAAACTATAGGCATGATGAGGATGGGCAGCTTGACGCGCAGGTCTTTCATAGCGTATTGGAAGTCAGACGTCCACAGCAAGCCGACAACGTGCATGAGGTAGAAGGCGACAAGTAAGACGGCGGCTTTGTTTTGCCAAAAGCGGGTGAGTTTGCTGTTGATGGTTTTTGTACAAAAACCATCAACAGCCCAGACGAGAACCAGCCAAAACTGCGACATGCCCATGAGGAAGGGCGAGAGCGTGAGGCCGACGGCCATCATCAGCAAGCCCAGAAGGTAGGCTTGGTTCAAATAAGGTTTTATGGATGCCGCAGAGGTCATCACTTGCCGCTCAGAATCGTGTGGTATTCGTCCTTGCCGTTAGTGTTGAGCAGGATTTCCATGGCGCGGTCCAGGTCGGGGTCGTTCTGCAAGGCCGAAATGATGCGGCCCTTTTGGTAGTAATAACGCGCCACGATTTCCGACAACAAAAGCTCTTCGATGTCCTTACGGTTTTTCTGCAAGTCGTTGGCCTTGTCGGCGGCGAGGTCTTTCTCCAGCTTCTCGATTTGGGGCTTGATTTGCTCCAAATAACCCTCTTCCTTGGCCATTTTCTTCAGCTTCTCGACGGCTTTCTCGCTCTCCGTAGTGTAGGTGAAGCCCCTGTCGTTCACGAACTTGACAAAATCGTTGTAGGTGGCATCGTCAATCTTGAAACGGTCGGCGGAGTCGATGGTCTTGTGCTCGCTGTAGTATTTGTTGGCGTAGTCGAAGATGTAGTTCTTGCCGTAGAGATAGGCCGTCGCGGTGGCATAGGGGTCGCGGCTGACCTTCACATCGGGCGTGATGCCGTGGCCTTCGTAAACGGTGCGACCCGCCATAGTTTTGAAAGGCTTGCCAAGCGAGTCGTTCTGCACCTGCGTCGTGTCCTTCTTGTGCGAGTAGTCGATTTCCTGGATGCAACGACCGCTGGGGATGTAGTAATGCGCCACCGTGACCTTCAACTGGGTGTTGTAGCTCAGTGGCAAGATATTCTGTACCAAGCCTTTACCAAAAGTCCTTTGCCCGATGATGACGCCACGGTCGTAATCCTGGATGGCACCCGCTACGATTTCGGAGGCCGAGGCGCTATTGCCGTCCACCAAAACGACCAAAGGAATCTCCAAGTCGACAGGGTTGCTGTTGGTGGCATGGAGGCTGTTGGAGCTGGCCGCCTTGCCCTTCATCGAGACGACGGCCTTCCCTTTGGGAATGAACAAGTTGACAATGTCAACCGCCTCGTTCATGAGGCCGCCGCCGTTGCCGCGCAGGTCGAGGATGAAGCCTTTCAGCTCGCGGTCTTTGCGCATCTCCATGAATTTCTCCTTCACTTCCTTAGCCGCGTCGCGGGTGAAGCCGCTCAGCGAGAGGTAAGCCACGCCGTTGTCGAACACCTTATAATAAGGTATGTTGTCAATCTTCACCTTTTCGCGCTTCAGGGTCTTCTCGATGGGCTTCTCCTGCCCGTAGCGCTTCACTTTCAGCTTCACCTCGGTGCCGGGCTGGCCTTTCAGCAGCTCGCTCACCTGTTGCGTGTTCTTTTTGTGGCAGTCCACGCCGTTCACTTCGAGGATGGCGTCGCCGGCAATCAAGCCGTTTTTTTGCGCAGGCCAGCCATAATACGGCTCGGAGATGCGCACATACTCACCGTCATACTGAATCAATGCGCCGATACCGCCGTATTCGCCCGTGGTCATGAACTTGGCGTTCTCGATGTCGGACTCGGGGATGAAGACGGTGTAAGGGTCGAGGCCGTCAAGCATAGCTTTTATGGCCGTCTCGTTCAGCTCGCCCGGGTTGATTTCGTCAACGTAGTTAAGGTTCAGTTCGCGCATGAGGCTGTTGTAGATGTCGAGGCTCTTGGCGATTTCGAAGTTGTTTTGCTTTTCTTGGGCGATGACGCTCACGGAGAGGAGCAGGGTCAGGATTAGAGTGTTTATCTTCTTCATTTTAGTTTGTTGTTAGGCCCAACGTGTTGCGTTGGGTTAAGTTAAGTTGCCCTTTCAGGGCGTTACGGGACTGGGTCGTAGCCACTTCCGCCCCAAGGGTTGCATGACAAGATGCGCTTAAAGGTGAGCCAGCCGCCCTTGAAGAAGCCGTACTTCTCGATGGCCTCGATGCCGTAGTTGGAGCAGGTGGGCGTGTAGCGGCAGCTCTTCCCGATGAAGGGCGACAGCGTCACTTGATAAAGCCTGATCAAGAGAATCAGGAACTTAGCGGGCAGGCTTGCTATTTTCGTCATTATGGTCATCGCGAGCGAAGCGCGGCAATCTTCCCATGCCGTTTTATAATCTCATGCACGGCTTTTCCAGTCTTCTTGAACATCTCGTCGTAAGAATGGATGACCGTTGCAGTATAAACTAACGCCACATCCACGGAAATATTATCCCGTCGGCAGATTTCATAGAGCGAGGCCTTGTTTTTCCGCCATGACTCGCGCATCAGCCGCTTGACGCGGTTGCGCTTGAAGGCATGATGGAAGCGTTTCTTGGAGACCGACACCAGCAGTCGCACGGTGACAGGCTTGTCGGCACAAGGCAAGAACCTGAAAACCACGCGGAAGGGATAAACGGAAAAGCCCTCTCCTTGGTTGAAAAGGGCTTGGATGTCGTTTTCCTTGCAAATGCGTTCGTATTTCGGGAGGCCCTCCTTGGCTGTCATGGCGGACGGCTTTATCTCTTCTTGCTTTTCTTCTGCTCGGCGGCTATGAACTCCTCGATGGCCATGGTCATGGAGGGAGCGGTCTTGGTGGGCGCTTGGAAATTCAGCTCGTAGCCCGCGTCGACGATGGCCTGGCAGGTGGCTTCGCCGAAACCGCCGATGGCGACTTTGTCTTCCTGCTTGAACTCAGGGAAGTTGACCTTCAGCGACTGGATACCCATCGGGCTGAAGAACACCAGCATGTCGTAGTCTTCGATTTTGATGGTCTGGGTCAGGTCGGCGGGCACAGTGCGGAACATCACCGCCTTGGTGAAGTTGAGTTTGGCCGCTGAGAGCAGGTCGGTGGTCGAATCGGAGCTGATGTCGGAGCAGCAATAGAGGTATTTCTCGTCCTTGTGCTTCTTCATGATGTCAATGAGGTCGTTCAAGGTCTGGTTGCCGAAGAAAATCTTGCGTTTCCTATATTGCACGTAGCGTTGCAGATAAAGTGCTGTCGACTCGTTGATACAGAAATACTTGAGTGTTTCGGGAACCGCGTAGCGCATTTCCTTGGCCACGCGGAAGAAATGGTCGATGGAATTGCGGCTGGTGAGGATGATGCCGGTGTATTCCGGGAGCTTGATATGCTGTTGCCTAAGCTCGCTTGCGGTGACGTCATCCAATTTGATAAACTTCTCGAATTTGAAGTTCACACCATACTTCTTCATCATGTCGGCATAAGGTGTCTTCGATATGTCGGCAGGTTGTGGTTGAGACACCAAAATTGACTTTATCTTCATTCTACACTCTTGATTTAGTGTACCAAAAAACTAATTTCGCACGCACCAAAAGCTCTCAATCCGCTAAAAAACAGTACCTTGACTATAATAGCGCAGGCCTGCCACAAAGATGGTCACCACAGGTGCGATTTCGAGGGCGCAAAAATACAAAAAAATATAAAGCGAAGGTATTTTTGTGGAAAATCTCGACTCCATTATTTCTAAAACAAAGCGTATCAAGGCCGCAACCGCGATGATTCCGCAGCCTATCCAAACGAAAAGAGAATAGGGATTGTAAAGCAAAAGCAACACCACGGGCCACAACACAATGAGACTATAGATGGCTCCCGTGAGCTGCACCGCCTCTTGCCTATCGACGACCTCTTTGGTGTCGAACAGCCAATTCACAAAATGCAGCAAGGCATGACGCAGCATGACCCAACCCGTGACACCGGCAAAAAACCAGACGTAATTATTCCACCCGCTGAATCGCAAGATGTCGCGCGACAGTATGGCGCAAGATTTCTGCAAAAACAAGGCCACCAAGGCAATATAAGCCAAAGTGATTGAAACACCCAAAAAACTTCGGGTTGGCGACCACTCGCGCAACAGCTGGTTGGTGTGTGCCGTACCTTGCGGCAGAGTCAGCACTTGACGCAACTGTCTCGGATACAATTGCTTGTTCAGCACAACAAGCAGTAATATGATTCCCAACAATGCCAATTCCCATCCTTCAAGGATATCATACGTCACACGCGGCAGAGGCGCCACCGCCCTGCCAAAGCCTTTCGTAATGAAGCTTGGCACGACACTGTCTGTCGACATCGTCTCAGCCATCTGAATGCTGTCGAAGAAGGGCGCTCCGTAATCGATGAAAGGGTGTTCTGGCATAAAGTCTGATTTTTCAGACTGCAAAAATAAATCATTATTTGTAAAACCGACACAAAAACTTTATAACTTTGCGGGTCAAATGGGAGATGCCCTGTTTGGGCGAACACATAGGTTCGCCCCTACGAGTGAACAATTATCAACAATTGAACGATTAACAATAAACATTTCAACAACATGGATTTAATGCAAGAAATCATTGCCAACGCGCAAGCCAACAAGCAGCGCATTGTGCTCCCCGAGGGCGACGAACCCCGTACCCTGAAAGCCGCCGACCGCCTTTTGGCTGACGGAGTGGCTGACATTATCCTCATCGGTCCCGCCGAGAAAATCAAAGAGATGACTGCCGAATTTGGCCTCAAGAATATCGGCAAGGCCCGCATCATCGACCCGAAAAACAACCCCGACAAGCAGAAGTACGCCGACCTGCTCTTCGAACTCCGCAAGAGCAAAGGCATGACTCCCGAGCAAGCCGACGAATTGGCCCAGAACTTCATGTACCTTGGCATCCTGATGGTCAAGGCAGGTGAGGCTGACGGCCTCGTGAGCGGAGCCCGCAGCACCACCGGCGACATGCTCCGTCCGGCCCTGCAAATCATCAAGACCGTGCCCGGCGTGACCTGCGTCAGCGGCGCGTTCACGATGTTCCTGCCCGAGGGATGTCCTTACGGCACCAACGGCCGCATGGTCTTCGCCGACTGCGCCGTCACGCCCATGCCAACGGCAGAACAGCTGGCTGAAATCGCCATCTGCACCGCCGACACGGCCAAGGCCATCGCCAAGATTGACCCGATTACCGCCATTCTGAGCTTCTCCACCAAGGGCAGCGCCAAGCATGAGGTGGTCGACAAGGTCATCGAGGCCACACGCATCGCCAAGGAGCGTCGTCCCGACCTCATTTTGGACGGTGAACTGCAAGCCGACGCCGCCATCGTGCCGTCGGTGGGCTCGAGCAAGGCTCCGGGCAGTCCTGTCGCAGGCAAGGCCAACACATTGGTGTTCCCCTGCCTCGAAGTCGGCAACATCGCTTACAAACTCGTGCAGCGTCTGGCCGGTGCCGAAGCCGTCGGTCCCGTGCTGCAAGGCTTAGCCAAGCCCTGCAACGACCTCAGCCGTGGCTGCTCGATTGATGACGTCTACAAATTGGTGGCTATTACTTGTAATCAAGCTATTGCACAAAAACAGAAATAATCATGAAAATCCTCGTACTCAACTGCGGCAGCTCCTCGATTAAGTACCAGCTGCTCGAAATGGAAAACGCCAATTCATCGCGCCTCTTGGCCAAGGGTCTGCTTGAGCGCATCGGCTTAGAAATGGGCGAATTCACCCACAAATACAATAGTGAGAAGTATTACGAACAACTTCCCATCCCGAACCACACCGAAGGCATCAAGCTGGTGCTGAAAGCCCTCGTCGACCCGAAGATGGGCGTCATCAAGGACCTGAAAGAAATCAATGCCGTCGGTCACCGCGTGGCTCATGGCGGCGAGAAGTTCAGCCACAGCGTCCTCATCGACGATAATGTCGTCGAAATGATTAAAGACCTCGTCGACCTCGCCCCGCTGCACAACCCTGGTGCCTTGCAGGGTATCGCGGCCATGAAGGAAGTGCTGCCCGGCATCCCGATGGCCGCTGTGTTCGACACCTCGTTCCACAGCACTATGCCGCCTGAGGCTTACCTCTATGCTTTGCCTTACGAGTATTATGAGAAGTACCGCATCCGCCGCTACGGCTTCCACGGCACCAGCCACAAGTATGTGGCCGAAAAGGCCGCCGCTTTCGTCGGCAAGGACTGGAAGAAGTCGAAGATTGTCACCTGCCATTTGGGCAGTGGCGCATCCATCGCCGCCGTGGAATATGGCAAGTCGGTGGAAACTTCGATGGGCTTCACCCCCGTTGAAGGCCTCGTCATGGGCAGCCGCACTGGCGACCTTGACCTAGGCGCGTTCATGTACATCATGGACAAGGAAGGCTACACGACCAAGGAGATGAACATCTTAGTTAATAAGAAGTCCGGCCTCGTGGGCATCACGGGCGGCAAACAAGACATGCGCGACGTGCGTGCCGGCAAGGAAGAGGGAGACGAGCGTTGCACTTACGCCTTCAACATGTTCGCCCACCGCGTGAAGAAGTACATCGGCGGCTACATGGCCGTGATGAACGGCGCCGACATCATCGTCATGACCGGCGGCATCGGCGAAAACGCCTGGTTCATGCGTGAAGCCATCCTCGAAAACATGGAAGGCCTCGGCATCGAGTTTGACCGCAAGATCAACAAGGAAATCATTGGCGACGCGGGCGTCATTTCCACGCCTAATTCGAAGGTCACCGTGGTGGTGTATCCTACTGACGAAGAGTTCGTCATCGCACAGGATACTTACAACTTGGTAACCAAGTAATTAAGGACGTTTTACGTCATTGCGAGCAAAGCGAAGCAATCCAGACGGCAGTTTATTGTCTGGATTGCTTCGTCGTTCCTCCTCGCAATGACGGATGATTATCCTCGGTCATAATGCGGCATGTCCTCGGGCAAGATGATGGAGAATTCCACCAACCCGCCGACGATTTGCTTGGCGTCGTCCTCGTACCACGGCGTTTGGTAAATCAGTTTGCGCTTGCCTTTCTTTGAAATCGTGTAGGCGTTGGTGGCGGCATCGTCCAAAAGGTGGCGGATGATTTGCTGCGAGCGTTCGTTGTGACATTTCATCAGGTCGCGGCCACGGGCGTCGCCGTTCACCTCGATGGAGCTGTCGTTTTGGTACAGGATTTCGCCGTCTTTCGCGCTGACGGTAATGGCCAAATTGAGGCCTTTGTAGTAATCTTTGTTCTCCATAGATTTGAAATTTTCGGCAAAGATAGAATTTTTCTACCTTTGCAGCGTTTTTATTCCAATGAAAATACTTTACCGCTATATCGTCAAGTCATTTGTGGGCACGTTTCTGTTCACGTTTTTCATTGTGCTGTTCGTGCTACTAATGCAATGGCTTTGGCTTTATGTCGACGACCTTGTGGGTAAAGGGCTGGAACTGAAGATTTTGGCAGAGCTGTTTTTCTATATGTCCATCACCTTCATCCCGATGGCCCTACCCTTGGCCTTGCTGTTGGCTTCGCTGATGTGTTTCGGCAATTTCGGCGAACACTACGAATTGGTGGCCATGAAAGCCTCGGGCATCTCCATGTGGAAAGTGATGCGACCTTTAGTCATTTTTTCCGTGATGCTCAGCGGACTGGCTTTCATTATTTCCAATGACCTGATTCCCGTAGCCACGCTGAAAGGACGTACCCTGCTCTTCGACGTCCAGCGCAAAAAGCTGGCTTTCAACATCAAAGAAGGCGTTTATTACAAGGATATCGAGAACTATGTCATCTACGTGGAGAAGAAAGGCGAGGACGGTAGTAGCATCTATGGCGTAAAAATCTACGAACACGCCGACCGTCTGGGCAACACGAAAATCATTACCGCCGACTCGGGCATCATGTCGCTCAGCCCCAACCAACGCAACATTATCTTCACGCTATACAACGGTTACAACTACACCGACATCACCAACGATGACTTCAAGGTGAAGCGCCCTTTCGAGCGCATGTCGTTCAAGCAAGAGCAAATCAAGTTCAGCCTGCAGGACTTCGACATGACCCGTTCGAACGAGGATATGTACAAGTCATACCAGTCGATGATGAACATCAGCCAACTTTCGCGTTCCCTCGACTCGCTTGAACGGCGTTATGACAACAAGCAGCAAGCCTTCACAGAGAACTTCCCGCGCCGCTGGGCCAACTACAACAGCCTCCATACCGAACAGGAATTGGGGAAAAATGTCCCAATGCAGAACGACACTCTCATCCCTGCCCTGCCAAAAACGTTAGAGTGGCCTTTAGCCGAACACCTTGATGCGGACATCCGCAACAATGTCATGGAAATGGCCATTTCGTCGGCACAAAACGCTAAGGAAAACGTCTCGTTCAACAAGATGGACCTCCAGTCGCAGTCGGAGAACATTAACAAGCACAAGAAGGAGTGGCACAAGAAGTTCACCCTCAGCATCGCCTGCATCATCTTTTTCTTCATCGGGGCGCCGCTCGGCACCATCATCCGCAAGGGCGGATTAGGGCTGCCTGTGGTGGTCTCGGTGCTGTTTTTCGTTGTCTATTACATCATCTCCACTTTGAGTGAGCAGATGGCCGTGTTCGGCAACCTCAACATGTTCCTCGGGATATGGATGTCGTCCCTTGTGTTGTTCCCCATCGGCCTCTTCCTGACTTTTAAGGCCACCACCGACGCGGCCTTGTTTGACGGCGACAGCTGGAAGCGGTTTTTCCAGAATTTGTTCAAGAAAAAACACGAAAAAGATGTTGAATTAAACACGTAATCAACATGAAAATACTTCTCCTCTGCAATAAACCACCCTATCCTGCTTCCGAAGGCGGCCCCATGGCGATGAACAGCATCATTACAGGGCTGTTGGACGCCGGGCATCAGGTCAAGATTTTGGCCGTGAACAACGAGAAATACGGCGTCAGCGAGGCCGACATCCCCGAGGACTACAAAAAGAAGACCGGCATCGAGCTGATTGACGTGGACTTGCGCGTACGCCCGCTCATGGCCTTCCTCAACCTGTTCACGAGAAAGTCGTACCACGTGGAGCGCTTCATCTCAAAAGACTTCAAGAACCGCCTTTCCGAACTGCTTGAAAAAGAGCATTTTGATGTAGTGCAGTTGGAGATGCTTTACATGGCACCTTACGTCGACACCATCCGCGAGCATTCGAAAGCCATGATTGTACTACGCGCCCACAACGTGGAACACAAGATTTGGGAACGCATCGCCAAGGAGACCAAATTCTTCCTCAAACGCTTGTATATCAATCATTTGGCCAACACTTTGAAAGACTATGAACTCTCCGCCTTGGAGACCGTCGACGGTGTTGCTGCCATCACCCGCAAAGACGCGGCCTTCTTCAGGAAATACTGCTCCAAGCCCGTTATAGACATTCCGTACGGCGTTTATCCTGAGGAGTTTACGCCGAAATACGAGATTGAAGGCAAGCCAAAGTTCTACCACATCGGCTCGATGAACTGGATGCCCAACGAGGAGGGCATACGCTGGTTTATCGAAGAGGTATTGCCCAAGACGGTGGAGAAAGTGCCTGATTTCGTCTATCATCTTGCAGGGCGCAATATGCCCGAATGGTTGACTACGCTGAAGAATCCGCATGTCAACGTGGTCGGTGAGGTGCCCGATGCCAAGGAGTTTGTCAGCAATCATGACGTTGCTATTGTGCCTCTTTTGGCCGGCAGCGGCATCCGCATCAAAATCATCGAGTCAATGGCCATGGGCAAGACTGTCATCACCACGCGCGTCGGTGCCGAGGGCATCCTTTATGACGAGGAAGTGAACCTCATCATAGCCGAAAACATCGCTAAGATGGTGGAAGCCATCCGCAGCATCAACGAGAATCCCGAGATTGCCGTTCGCATCGGTGAAGCCGCGCGGAAATTAGTGGAGGAGAACTACGACAACCGCAAAATCATCGCCCGCCTTTTGATGTTTTATGAGCAAATCAGGCCAGGAAGCAAGATTAGTTTCCTATAAATTCATATCTTTGTCCCCTCAATTCCGATGAGATGAAGATTTTTGTCCTTCTGCCCCGCATTCCCTATCCGCTTGAAAAAGGCGATAAATTACGGGCTTTCAACCAGATAAAGCAACTCGCGAAGCACAACGAAATCGTCCTTTGCGCCTTGAACGACAACACCAAAGTCAGCGAGCAGGACGCTTTTCGCGCTTTGCAGCCCTATTGCCAATCCATCAGTTTCATCAAGGTTTCCAAGCCTCGTATCGCTTTTGGACTGCTCCGCGCCTTCTTCAAAGGATGGCCGATGCAATGCGGCTATTTCTACAACCGCAAGGCTGCTAAAAAAGTCAATGCCTTGATTGCCAAGCACAAGCCCGACATGCTGTTTGGGCAACTACTCCGCACCGCTGAATATATCCGTTACAAAGACCTCCCAAAAGCCATTGATTATCAAGATATTTTCTCCTACGGCATGAAACGCCGTGCCGACATAGCTTCTTTCCTGACGCGACCTATATATACAATGGAGTACCGCCGCCTGAAGCATTATGAGGCCGCCATTTTTGACGATTTCGACGTGCGCAGCATCATCAGCGAGCCTGACCGTGCTTTGTTCCCGCATGAGAAACGCGACGAAATCCTCATCATCCCCAACGGCGTGGACCACGAGTTTTTCAAGCCGATGGAACGCGAGAAGAAATATGATTTGGTCTTCACAGGCAACATGAGCTACCCGCCTAATGTGAACGCCGTGGAATACCTCGCCGACGAAATCATGCCCATCGTTTGGAAAACCTTGCCCGACGCGAAACTCTACATCGCCGGTGCCACCCCCGACCCAAAAGTGAAGAAAGCCGCCTCTGACAAAATCATCGTCAGCGGCTGGTTGGACGACATTCGGGATGCCTACGCGCAAAGTCGCGTGTTCATCGCCCCGATGCGCATTGGTACAGGCCTGCAAAACAAACTGTTGGAGGCCATGTCGATGCGCTTACCTGCCATCACCTCGCCTTTGGCTAACGCCTCTTTGGGCGCGAAACCTGACGAGGAAATCCTCATCGGCAACAACGCCCAGGAAATGGCGCAACACATCATCACCCTCTTGACCGACAAGGAAAAAGCCGAATGCCTCGCCCAGGCGGGGTTTGATTTTACGAACCGCGTTTATGATTGGGGAAAGGCGACTGGCATCTTGGAAGACGCAATGGCAAACACCGTAAAGGCGAACCTGCGTGTTCGCATTGAATAATAATGAATAAACAACAAATAACAGAGGAAACGTTGAATTAAAAGAAAGGAAAAGCGCATGAAAAAAGCCTTTCTGATATTAGTGTTTTTATGTTCAATTGTTTTGAACGCACAAACGATTTATACACCTCAGAAAGAGTTCATTTTCTTCGTTAAATATCAGTCAGAAACTGAAAATGATTCATGCTATATCAGTATGTGGGCCACAGAAAAAACATGGGAATTTGACTCCAAACAACACGAACTTGTTTATGCTTACCACAATGTATCAGACGGTCTTGTTGAAAAATGGCCTTATCAAACTTCTGAAATCACAGGCATTATAGAAAACCAAAAGACAATTTGGATGCACCCTCCTCGTTCTGAAAAGCTTAGCATCCTTGAATACTTTCCATTCCCCGAAATTGAGTTTCCCATTAAATGCGGCAAAAAATATAATCGATCTTTCATCGGAAATATTGATTTTCTTGAACAGTTCGGGGTTATCCGATACAAAATGCGTATCAATTGTGATGGAGATAACACCATTGTTTCTGGTCACACAAAAAACAGGTTTGGCAATTGGACCGTACAATACACTTATAATAACCAAAATGGTTTTACCAATATGAAGTTCAGTTTTAACAACATTCAAATCAGTTTTGATTTAGTTGAAGTGATTGAACATCTAAAATAAGTAGATATAAAGTTAAAAATCAAGACAATATGGCAAACCCCGACGACAAAAAAATCATCTTCTCGATGGTAGGCGTGAGCAAAATCATCCCACCGTCGCGACAAATCCTGAAAGACATCTATCTCTCGTTCTTCTACGGTGCCAAAATCGGCATCATCGGCCTGAACGGAGCGGGAAAATCGACCCTGCTGCGCATCATCGCGGGCAAGGAGAAATCCTACAACGGCGAGGTGGTCTTCTCGCCCGGCTATTCGGTCGGGATGCTTGACCAAGAGCCGCAATTGGACGACAACAA
>CAJOEZ010000042.1 GCA_905233685.1 uncultured Bacteroidales bacterium
CACGGCGACAGGCGACACCATCGTGGTGGCCGTCATCGACGGCGGTGCCGATTGGACCCACGAAGACCTGAATTGCTGGATAAACACCCGCGAAATCCCTAACAATGGCATCGATGACGACGGCAACGGTTATGTGGATGACTATCGTGGTTGGAATGCCTACAATCACAATGGATATGTCGGTGCCAACCATCACGGCACACATGTTTCAGGCATTATCGGAGCGGTTGGCGACAACGGAAAAGGCGTTTGCGGCGTGAACGGCCTTGTGGAGGCTGCCGAGTTCCTGAAAATCAAGATTTCAGACAACCCGCAATACGAGGCTTTTGTGCAGGAGGTTTTGGGACTTATTGAGAAATACAACAAGAAATATTACTCGAAGAAAGACGGCTTGATGTTCAACTGTGAGATGATTCCCGCCGAGAATGTGGGTGTGAAACACGCCAAGTGGGACAAGGAGGACGGCTACGAGGTGCACCGCGACTGCTACAACAGTTATTTCTACATCGTGGAAGACCCCAACACCAATGTTTTGGACAAGTTCCGCTTGCACGGCGAGAAATACATCAAGCACCTCACTGGTGGCTCGGCCTTGCATTGCAACCTTGAGGAACACTTGACCAAGGAGCAGTATCGCCAACTGCTGCGCGTGGCTGCCCGTGAAGGCTGCAACTACTTCACTTTCAACATCCCGAACACGATTTGCAATGACTGCGGCCACATCGACAAGCGTTTCCTGAAGGAGTGTCCTGAGTGCCACAGCCACAATATTGACTATCTGACCC
Source organism: uncultured Bacteroidales bacterium (assembly GCA_905233685.1). GTDB lineage: Bacteria > Bacteroidota > Bacteroidia > Bacteroidales > F082 > Limimorpha. The sequence continues at coordinate 786 of CAJOEZ010000042.1, forward strand.
GCATCATCGGCTATTTGAAGCGCGTCAGCAATTTCAGCGAGCCACGCCAAGAAGAAGCCGCCCGCCGTCACTACGGAAAAATGGAGATGGAGAGATGCTGAAATACGCCAACTATGATATTGTCTTTCAGGAAGTTCCTGAAGAGGTGACGCTTGCCATCAACATTTCAAACTGTCCCAACCAATGCCCAGGTTGCCACAGTAAGTATTTATGGGAGAACGTAGGGAAGGTGCTGGACGAGAGCGAATTGGACCGACTTATCAAACAGTATGAGTCGGGCATCACCTGCGTATGTTTCATGGGTGGCGACAACGAGCCGAGTGCTGTGGCTGAATTGGCCAAACGGCTGAAAAACAGCCATAAGGGTCTGAAAGCCGCATGGTATTCCGGCAAGAACGACCTTCCGCAAAACATACAAACCGACCATTTCGATTACATTAAATTAGGGCGTTATGTGGCCGAGTTGGGTGCATTGGACAGTGCAACCACCAACCAGCGCATGATGAAACGCTTGGCCGACGGGCGCGTGAAGGACATCACGGAGTGGTTCAGGCGGAACAAGAAGGTGGAAATTGTCGAAAACGAGCCGTAATTGTGGCTTCGCAAGTGCAAAAACGAAGGAAAAAGTTTGTAATAGGTTTTTTTTACTTTCCTTATTATCAATATTTTAGGTTAGAATTTTTGCCAAAAAGTTTGTAATGGGCTTTTTGGCATACTTTTATCATTGGAAATGCGTTATTTTTGCGCCACAAACCTTAAAGTAACAAAAAAGTAAGTTATGAGAACATTCAAAACAATGGGCATTGTGTTGGGGCTGATGCTGGCAGTCGTCTTCACTTCGTGCCACAAAGACAAAACTGGCGTTTATGCGCCCAAAAAGAAAATCCAGCAGATTTATTATTCGTGGAGCGACACGGAAAAAAAGCCCTTCCAACATTGGGAATGGAACGGCGACAAACTCAACTCCATCACGCATTACTCAGACTTCGACTTCAAGGCAGACACTTGGGTGGAAAACTTCACCTACGACAACAACAACCGCGTCACCCGCGTGGACAACTACACGAATTCCGAGTACATCACCTACGAGTACGACGGAAACCACCTGAAAACGGCTACCGTTTTCTATCGTAACGCCATTGCCTGCACTTGGGCGATTAGTTACGATGGCGACAAAATCAGCAAGATGATGGGAACATTCTACGACTATTACAAAAAAGACGGTGCTACACTGCATCTGAACCCCCTTACTCACTTGCTGCCTCCCATTGTTTGCGAAAACGTCGCCCAATGCGAACAGCGGTTGGCCAACCAAAAAGGAGAAAAAGAAACCTTCACAATCGCCCTCTTGCTGACTTGGACGGACAACAACATTAGCAAAATCGTCTTTACTGGCGACGGCGAGTATGTCGATTTCCAACTGCAATACGACGACAAGAACTGCCCTTGGTATGGTTTCAAGGGGGGGCTTGTAGACTATTTGATGAACTTCGCTAATGGGCACACCGGATTCACAAAAAACAACATAACCCGCATTATTATGACAGAAGGTCATTACATCGACACCATCCGCTACGCCTACCAATATGACGCAGACAAGTATCCCGTTTTGCAGACCATGTACGAAAACGACGACATTGACGACAAACAAATCCTTTATTTTGAATATTAAAGCCCTACTGATATGAAAAAGACAAATTTCCTCATGTTGATAGCAGCGACCGTGTTTATGGCCATGGCCGCCTGCAAGCCTGTTGAAGACCCGCTGGCTCACTTGACCGACGGAGTTAACGTCACCACTGCCGACCCGACCTTCATCACGGGCAGAACCGCCTCTTGCGGAGCGGAAGTCACTGCCGACGACGCCGGTCTGCTGATAGAGATTGGCGTTTGCTGGAGCCTTTCGGAAAAGCCCACCGTCGAGAACAGCGTCATGAAGAGCCACAAATGCTCGAAGCCTTACACCTGCATATTGACCAAATTGGAACCCAACACGGTTTACCATGTGCGCGGCTACGCGAAATACGGCACAGAATACTGCTACGGCGATGAAAAGACTTTCACCACCCTCGGTGCGGATGTGCCATCAGCTTCGCCTGTCACCACCATTGAGGCTACCGAAATCACTGCACAGTCTTTCCGAGCAGGTGCCAAGGTGGAACCTTTTGGCGCATCCAACTTTATGGCCGGCGTTTGTTTTAGCCTTCAACCCGATTTCACCATTGAAGACTGCGTCGGATATGAATATGGCTACGAGGAAGAAAATGGCGTTTACCAAGTCTATTGTCACGGCTTAAGCCCCAACACGACGTATTATTACCGTGCTTTTGTTGTCTGGGACGAAGGAAGCGATTATTTTAACTTCTCTACAGATAACTATTTCTATGGCGAAACCTTTAGCTTCACCACGCCGGAAGTACCACTTATGTTGGAACTTAGCACTTATGTCAACTACTACAGCTGGAGCGGCCACTATATCGAAGCTTATGGTAGTATGTACTGCAACAGGCCCGAAGTGGTCGATCAAGTTGGCTTCTGCTATAGCACAACCAACGAATATCCGCAGTTTGAATCCGACTTTTGCATCACGGCTGCCACTCCAACAGGCAGTGAATGGTACGACTTTTATGGCAACATCTATAACGTGTCGGCCAACACCAAGTATTACATCCGTACATACGCCCGATATAAGACCGACAGCATCCGCTATGGAAACGTTGTAGAGTACGATACCTATTGATTTGCATGATGAACAGCCCCACGACACGCACTGTTTGCATTGCCTTGGGCATCATCATGAGTTGTGTCGTCGGGATGCCCAATTTGTATGATAAATTCTTGATTGCCAGGTTTGTTGCCATTGCAGCAAGTCTGGCAATCTTGTTTCTTTTCGCTCTCATCGGCAAGAAACACTGGAGGGTTCCCAACACGCCAAGTTTCTACGTTTACTTGATTTTCATCCTATTTTGCGGTTGTTCCCTGTTGTGGGCCACCAACACCGCTGAAGCGATATTCGCTTTTTCTACCCAACTGCTCACACCTCTTATTATTATCCTCTTTTACAGCCTATTATCGACACATCAAAACCTTACCCAAAAAGCCCTTTGGATCAGTGCGGCCATCATTTTGGCTGTATATTTGTTGTTTGCTGTCGTCCAATTGTTTCATGTCGAGAGTTTCAGTTTCGAGCAGCTGTATCGCGTTAGTGGCATCAACGGACACAAGAACCTATTGGCTGCCATGCTGTTTGTGCTTTCCACCTTTCTGCTCACGGCCTTTTCCATCTTTGAGAACAAGTTGCTGAAAGGGTTGGCTGTTTTTATGTTTGTTGTCGCTATCGTCGTCATCATTTTGCTGAAATCTAGGGCGGTGTTGCTTGGTTTGATTGTGGCTGGCATTTGTTTTGGGATTATGATGCTGACACGAGTGCGTCATGGCGAAAAGCGTGTCAATGGCGGGACCCATTCGGTAATAATCATATCCATCGTCCTCGTTTATGCCTTCCTCACCGTGGGACTGCGATGGTTTGCCGACCGTTCCGTTCCGCAAACCAGCACGAAAAGCGAGATTGAGCACCACATTTTGAGCACTTCCTCGCTTGCGGAGCGATGCCTATTGTGGGACAAGACCTACCACATCGCCGACAAGCATCCTTTTGTAGGCTGCGGCATCGGTAACTGGCAAATCCATTTCCCCGATGCAGGCCTTGAAGGGCTTTACCGCGCCGACGTTTGGAACGTGAATTTCACCAAGCCGCACAATGAATACCTTGGCGTGCTTTCGGAAACGGGCTATTTTGGGCTTCTTTTATACATCATCTTCCTCGTTTCCATTATAGTTTGCGCTTTCTTCGCGCTCTGCAAAACCCAAAACAGGAAAAATTTCCTCTTTGGAGCCATCGTTTTGAGCCTCTTTACTGGAACTTGCGTCAATGCACTATTCGACTTCCCCAACAGCCGCATCGAGCATGTCATTTGGATGGGAATCCTCATGGCTAGTCTACTTCACATCATCACCCACGACCAACAGAAAACCCTCGGAAAAGGCTGGAATGTAGTATTTTTGTCCGTTGCCCTCATGTTGCTCGTCATTGGTGCTTTCCGCTTGAAAGGCGATAGGAACACTTTTAAGATGCAGCAAGCCCTAAAAGCCGGCGACTGGAAAGCCGTGGAACGCTATGGCCACCAAGCCTTTTCGGTGTTCTATACGATTGACCCTGTCGGGCTGCCCGTGCAGTGGTATTTGGGCAAGGCCGAAAAACAACTGGGCAATCCGCAGTCCATCAACAATTTCCGAAAAGCCCGCCGTTTTGCGCCCTATTGCAAGGAAAACCTCAACGACCTCGGTTTGGCGGAATATCACACCGCGCACGACCTTGAGAAAGCGGAATCTTGCTTAAAAGAAGCCATCCGTATCAGCCCCAACTACCTCTATCCTTATCTCAATCTGGCCTACATTTACCTGAGCGAAAACGAGCCGCAAAAAGCCAAAGCCGTGGCTGATGCCATCTATTTTGACGAGCACAAACGCGAGGTGATGAAAGCCGATGCCATCTTTTTCGAGCCATTCAACGCCGAAGCCGCCCGCCAGAAAATCGACGCGGATTATGAGGCAACACGGATGTTGTATAAAGCGGTTTTTGATAAAATGAATGGTGTAACAGACAAAAAATAGGCTGTTTTTGAGAAGAGGCTTTCAAGTAGACAAAATTTAACTCATGACCTTTGAACGCACTTCACCCCCTGTTATTACTGAACTTCCCAAAGAATTTAGCCTGTTTTTGTCCATTAACCCGAAAAATATGCACCTTTTTTGCCCTATACAGACGAAACACTATAAAAGCAGCGTATAGAAATTATCTGGGTTGACAGTCATAATTTCCGTGTTGGGGTAGGCTTTCAGGAAAGTTTGGCTTATTTTGGCCTTTTTCTTTGGGTTCCATTTGAATTCGTAAGCAGTGAAATGTCCATTGGCTTCCTCAATGTAGTCGATTTCCTGTTGCTGTGTGGTTCTCCAAAAATAACGATTGACAAATTGACGGTCGTATGCCCTTTTCTTGACCAACTCGCTAATCATCCAGTTTTCCCACAATGCCCCCGTGTCGTCACGAAGTGCAAGGTCGTTGAAATTGTTGATGAGAGCATTGCGGACACCGTTGTCGTAGAAATAGATTTTACGGGCGGTCTTTAACTCATTGCGGAGATTGCGACTCAACGACCCAAGCCTGAAAATGACTTGTGCTTGTTCCAACAAGACGATGTATTTCTCCACGGTGTTTTTGTCCAAGTCAACTTGTTGCCCCAACTCGTTCAGCGACACCTCGCTTCCCACCTGAAAAGCCAACGATTGTAATAACTTGACCAATTTGTCAGACTTTTTGACGCGCTCCCATTCGAGGATGTCTTTGTACAAGTAACTGTCTGTGATTTGTTTAAGGACTTCTTTTTCGTCGCCAGGGTGCGTGACGACATCAGGGTAGTAGCCATAGACCAAACGAAGCGGCAAGTGTTTGATTTCTTCGAAAGCATTTGTGTGCTCGGCCATTTCGGCGAAAGAAAGCGGAAACAAGGTGTATTCCCATTTTCGTCCCGTCAATGGCTCATTGACACGATTGGCAAGTTCGAAAGATGAACTTCCGGTAAGGATGAGTTGAACATTCGGCAGATTATCGGTTATCAACTTCATTTTCAGGCCGATATTCTCTATTCGTTGGGCTTCATCCACAATTATGATTGTTTTTGACCCTATCAAACTGCGAAATTTCTCCACCGACACTTCCTGCAATAAAGTCCTTGTGGCGAGTTCATCGCCATTGAGCCATAAAACGTCATTTGTTCCATTCGTCAGTTCGTGCAGCAAGGTGGTTTTCCCCACCTGTCGTGCCCCAATAAGCACGATGGCTTTTCCATTGAAAAAGCGGTCTTTGATGACTTTGTGAAGTTTTCGTTCTATCATAATTTGCCTTTTTACCGTGCAAAAATACTAAATTTGGTGATTCAATTCACCAAATATTATAATTTTTGGTGATTTTATTCACCAAAATCAATGTTTTTTTATGGGTCTTTTTTCTGTCTGATACATTCTTTGAAGGCAAAAAAACAACATTGCCACTATTTATGGCAATGTTTGTTTCGTGAAAAATATGCATCTTCACCTCAAAAAAGTGCCGAAAAATATGCATTATTTTTGCATATTTTTCATAACTTCAAGTAATTCAGCACATTGTTTTCAATGCGTTTCAAAAGGTCTTCCGAGTCAGGAGCCTTCTCAAATTTGTGTCCCGTGACCTTCTCGTAAAGTTCAATGTAGCGTTCCGAAACGCTGTTCACGTATTCGGGTGTCATTTCGGGCACTTGCTGGCCTTCCTTGCCTTGGAAACCGTTGGCCATCAGCCACTCACGCACAAATTCCTTTGAGAGTTGCACTTGCGGCTCGCCCTTGGCGAAGCGTTCCTCGTACTGGTCGGCGATGAAATAGCGAGACGAGTCGGGCGTGTGGATTTCGTCCATCAGCACGATTTGGTCGCCAATCTTGCCGAATTCGTATTTCGTATCGACGAGAATCAAGCCCTGCTTGGCCGCGATTTCGGTGCCGCGCTGGAAGAGTTTTCTCGTAATGTCCTCAATCTGTGCGTAATCCTTCTCGCTGATGAGATCCTTGGCAATGATTTCCTCGCGTGAGATGTCTTCGTCGTGGCCTTCCTCGGCCTTGGTGGTCGGGGTGATGATAGGCTCGGCAAAACGTTGGTGCTCCTTCATTCCATCAGGAATCTGCACACCGCAGATGGTGTGTTGACCGCTCTTGTAGGTGCGCCACGAACTGCCCGTGAGGTAGCCACGGATAATCATCTCAATCGGGAAGGGCTTGCACAAACGCCCCACAGTGACCATCGGGTCGGGGGTGGCGAGTTTCCAGTTGGGGACGATGTCGGCGGTAGCATCAAGGAACATGGCGGCTATTTGGTTGAGTACCTGTCCTTTGTAGGGAATGCCCTTGGGCAGGATGACATCGAAAGCCGAGATGCGGTCGGTGGCGACCATCACCATGTATTCGTCATTAATAAAATAACAATCGCGGACTTTGCCGTGATAGACCTTGGTTTGGCCAGGGAATTGGTAATCTGTTCTGGTTAAAGCGTTCATTTATTTATTGTTTTGTTGAGTATTTCACTGTTTATGAGCTTCGTGACGCTGAACTTGATTCACTGACAACTGTCAACTTTTTACTACATGAACATCCATTTGCGGGAAGGGGAAATGCAATCCCTCGTTGGGGAAAGTCTTGTAAACCAATTCGTTCATGCGGAAAAACACCCCCCAATAGTCTTCCGGCTTCACCCTTGCCCTGACGGTAATGTCGACGGTGCTGTCGCTCATTTTCAGCAACTCGATGATGGGTTTCGGCTCTTTCAGAATGCGAGGGTCAGCATCGCAAAGACGCAGTAAAACGGCCTTGGCATGGTCGTAGTCGTCGCCGTAGGAAATGGAAAACACCCAATCCACACGGCGGTCGGTCTCCTTGTTGAAGTTGGTCACCACGCCCGTCGATAGCGCCCCGTTGGGCAGGATAACGGTCTTGTTGTCGGGGGTAAGAATAACCGTGTTGAAAATCTGAATTGCACTCACGAAGCCTTCATAACCCTGCGATGCAATGAAGTCGCCCACCTTGAATGGGCGGAACAGCATAATCATCACGCCACCTGCAAAATTCTGTAAAGTACCGCTCAGGGCCATGCCGATCGCCAATCCCGCCGAGGCCAACAACGCCACCAACGAGCTGGTATTGATGCCCAAAATGCTGATAATCGACACGATAAGGATGAAATGCAGCAATACAGAAACCACACTGTTCAAGAAAGAATTGAGCGAAGGCTCGGCACTGCGGCGAAGCATCACCTTTCGGAAAGCCTTCAGTATCAGTTTGATAATCCAACGGCCCAAAATCAACACGATAATAGCCACCACCAACTTGATGCCAAACGGGACCACATATTCCCTCACCAAGTCGGGCAGCCAGTCGGAAACAGGTGTGGTGGTGATTTTGCGAATGTTTTCTGCCATGTCGTTGACAGATGTCGTATCTTGAATGGCCTCAGAAACCTCGCCTATGATGCTGTCATTTTCCATGAATTCATTTTTTTTGAGCTGCAAAGGTACGGATATTTCATTAATTCCGTATTTTAGCACCCCAATTTCTTCGCATGAAATTTGATGACCTCAAGGCATATTGCAAAGACCCGAAAAACCAAAGCACGGTCAATGTTGGCTTGTTTATCTTACTGATAATCAGCTTTCATTTCATTTATTTGGGTTGGCAGGCCTTGGATTATTGGCCGATAAAAGGCACGATAGACAAGTTGATGGTTTGGTCGGTCGACATGGTTTTCAGCCAGTCGTGTTGGGTGCTCGACCATGTTTTCCGTATCGACATCACCACTGTCAAGGCCCATCGCCTCATCGCTGCAATCAACAGGGACGGTGGTTGGGCGAGCGTCATCATAGCTCCCGAGTGCGCCAGCCTGAAGCAGTGGCTGCATTGGTTTTTCCTGATGGTGATTTTCCCCGGCCCGTGGAAGCACAAATTATGGTACATCCCCGCTGGATTGGTCATCATCGAGTGGACCAACGTCATCCGCATCTGTGGCGTGCTGCTGATGCAAATCTGGTGGCCCAACATCAACATTCGGATTGGCGGCGCCGACATCAACACCTTCCAATTAGCCCACGACTACATCTTCAAGGTATTTTTCTACTTCGTCATCTTCCTCATGTGGGTTTTGTGGGTGGAAAAATTTCATAACAAGGCAACAACAAAATCAGAATCAGCATGAATAACTCTCCTATCATCTTCATCCTCGATGCCGGTGGCACGGGATTCAAGTTCTCAGCCGTGCAAGACGGCCGCGAAATCATCGAACCTTTCACCATTCCCTCAGCGGCGCCAACCCTTGAGGAAGTGTTGAAAAAGCTCATCACGGGCTTCCACGAGTGCGAAACACGCTGCGGCGCCCAGGCTGCGGCCATCAGCTTCTGTTTCCCAGGCCCTGCCGACTATCCCAACGGCATCATCGGCGACTTGGAGAACCTGCCCTCGTTCAGGGGTGGTGTGGCATTAAAGGCCATGCTTGAAAACGAGTTCCACGTACCCGTATACATCAACAATGACGGTGACCTGTTTGCCTATGGCGAAGCCCTCGGCGGACTGTTGCCAGAGGTGAACAAGCTGCTTGAGCAGCAGCGCAACCCGAAACGCTACCAAAACCTGCTCGGTGTCACCATCGGCACGGGCTTTGGCGGCGGTATTGTTATTAATAAGGTGTTGCTCAACGGCGACAACTCGGCAGGCGGCGAAATCAACCGCCACCGCAACCCGCTTTATCCCGAAACCAGTGCCGAAGACAGCATCAGCATCCGCGCCGTGCGCCGCGTGTACGGACGCGAGGCTGGTATTGATTTCGACAACACACCGCACCCCTATGACATCTACAAAATCGCCATGGGCGAAAAACCTGGCGACAAGGAAGCCGCACTCAAGTCATGGAAAGAATTGGCCTTGGCTTTGGCCGATGTGTTGTCAAACGCCATTTCGCTCATCGATGGCATCATCGTCATCGGAGGCGGGCTTTCGGGCGCATGGCCTGTGTTTATGCCCACGCTCATCAAGAAGATGAACGAACCGTTCATGGGACTCAACGGACACGAACTCAGCCGCATGGAAACTGAGGCCTTCAACCTGATGGACCCCAAAGACATGCTTCGCTTCACCGAGAAACCTGGGATGTTAATCAAGGTGCCCTTCAGCGACCAGCAGGTGTGGTACGACCCCACCAAGCGCGTCGGCGTGGGCATCACCAAACTCGGCACTTCATCGGCGGTGGCCATCGGAGCCTATGCTTACGCCATGGAACAACTGAAACTCAACAATTAATCATAAAAACTCAACTACACAATGAAGAAAACCTTAACTGTAATTGTAGCTTTGGCCCTTGTTCTCGCTTTCGGGAAAGCCAACGCCTGCACCAATTTCCTCATCACTAAAGGCGCCTCCACCGATGGCTCCTGCATGATCAGCTATGCCGCCGACAGCCACGTGCTGTATGGCGAACTTTACCACTACCCTGCCGCCGACTGGCCCGCCGGCACCATGCGCGACGTGTATGACTGGGACGGCGGAATGTTCCGCGGTCAGATTCCCGAAGTGGCACACACCTACAACGTTGTCGGCAACATGAACGAATGGCAACTGGCCATCGGCGAGACGACCTACGGCGGCCTCGAAGCCCTCTGGGAAGGCCCTGGCATCATCGACTATGGCAGCCTGATTTACATCACCTTGCAACGCGCCAAGACCGCCCGCGAAGCCATCAAATGCATGGGCGAATTGGTGGCCAACTATGGCTATGTCAGCGAGGGCGAGTCGTTCAGCATCAGCGACACTGAAGAATGCTGGATCCTTGAAATGATTGGCAAAGGCAAACAGAACAAAGGCGCCGTGTGGGTGGCCCTCCGCATCCCCGACGGCTACGTGAGCGGTCACGCCAACCAAGCCCGCATTACCACCTTCCCGTTAGCCAAGAAAAACAAGACCAGCATCACTTTCAAGAACATCGATAAGCTCCTGAAAGACCCTAACATCGACTGCGTCTATGCCGATGATGTCATCAGCTTCGCAAAGGAGATGAAGCTCTACGACGGTCCAGACGAGAAGTTCTCGTTCTCAGACGTTTACAACCCTGTCGACTTCAGCGGTGCCCGCTTCTGCGACCTGCGCGTGTGGGCCATGTTCAACAAGGTGACCGACAACATGAAGGACTATTGGGGCTATGCCACGGGTCGCGACATCCAGCGCGCGCAACCCTACACCGCAGGCATGTGCCAAACGCCTGACAACTTCCCGACCAACCGTATGCCCTTGTGGGTGTTGCCCAACAGAAAAATCAGCGTCTTGGACATGATGGACTTCATGCGCGACCACTTGGAAGGCACTGAACTCGATATGTCTCAAGATGTGGGTGCAGGCCCGTTCCACTGCCCCTACCGCTGGCGTCCGATGGAGTTTGAAGTGGATGGCAAAACCTACATTCATGAGCGCACTACTGCCACCCAGCAGACCGGCTTCAGCTTCGTGGCCCAAAGCCGTGGCAACCAACAGTTTGGCATTATTTGGTTCGGTGTGGACGATACCGACAACTGCGTCTATTGCCCGATGTACACCTGCATGACTGAAATTCCCGAGTGCTTCCGCGAAGGCAACGGCTCAATGACGGAATGGTCAGAGACCTCCGCTTTCTGGACCTTCAACCAAATGAGCAACTGGGCCTACACTAAGTACGACCACATTCACCCAGAAATCAGCAAACGCCAACATGAAATGGAGACCAATTGGGTTGAAAATGAAGTCCCAAAAATAGACGCACACGTGTTTACTATCAAAGGCAGAGAGGCTCAGGTTAAGGAACTGACCAAGTTCTCCTGCAGTCAAGCCGACAAGATGACACAGTCTTGGAAAAGGTTCTACCACCAGCTCTTCATGAAATACATGGACGGCAACCTGAACACCCCTGGCGAGCCTGTGAAGGGTCAAAAATACGTGCCCGTCAACAGCAAGCACCCCAAGTACAGCGATGAGTACTACCAGATTCTCATTGAGAAGACTGGAGATAAGTACAAAGCGTACTAATCATAAATCGTATCATGAATATCCCCTTGACCCCATGGCCGAGGGGATATTTGTGTTTACAGGAAATTGTGCTGTAAGATTTATTCCTTTTCTGAGGGTTCTTCCTTCTCTTTTTGGCTTTTCATCTCCTTGATTTCTTGGAAATAGCTCGCGGTGATGACACTCGAGGGAAGGGCTATCACGGCAAGGCCGAAAATCGAGGACAGCATGGTGACAAAACGGCCAATGTCAGATGTGGGGGTCAAGTCGCCGTAGCCCACCGTGGTCAGGGTTACGGTGGCCCAATACAAAGCGTCAAAGAAGGTCTCAAAAGTGGTGGTTCCCGTCTCCAGTTCGACACGCGGCTCCACATTGAACATAACCAAAGCGGTGAGAAACACATAAAATACGGCAATGCCGAGCACCGAAATCAGCATACCTTTCTCCTTTTTGATGACACTGCTCAGAACCTGCAGTTTGTCGGCATATCGGAAGAGTTTGATCAAACGCGAAATCCTTAAAAGACGGGCGAGTCGGATGATTTTGAACCCCTTGTGGATGATTCTCAGGGCTGGAAGAATGGACAGTAGGTCTATGATGGCCCAACCTGTAAAAGGGTAAATCACGAAGGAAAGCCATTTTTTGTTTAAGCGGTAATCGGCAGTAATCCAGCGCAGGATGTAGTCAATAATAAACATCGTAACAGTGATAATCTCGATGTAGTGAAACATCGGGTGAATCCTTGCAAACATCAGTGGGATGATGCTCACGAAGATGGCTACAAGCATAATGATGTCGTATGCAGTGCTGGCTTTGTCGCCTTTTTCCCTTGTTCAATGATTTGGTAGATTCTCTCTCTCATGGTGCTTCAGTTGTGAATTCCGAGTGCAAAAGTATTCAATACCGTTGAAATACGCAAAATTTCAAAAGTTTTGCCTATTTTTGCAACTTCAGAACAGCTAAGGTCCCTGAGCCTGTCGAAGGGCCGAACGGTTCCATGACGGTGCTTCGATCCTTCGACGAGCTCAGGACCCAGCAACCTGCTATAACTAAACAACTGAACAACTGCAAACTGACAACTGAAGAAAATGGAAGGCAAACGATTAGAAAAAGTAAACAGACTGATACAAAAGGAATTAGGTGATATTTTCCAGAAGGAACTGAAGCCGAAAGTGCCTTCGCTGATGATTACCGTGACGCGCGTCAATGTCACTTCAGACCTGTCGTATGCGCGTGTGTATCTGAGCATTTTTGGCGTGGACGAGAAACAGAAAGTGGTGGACGAAGTGAGCCAAAACGCTCGTGCCATTCGAGGCTTGCTCGGCAACCGGATTCGTCACCAGATGCGCGTCGTGCCGGAACTGCGCTTCATCGAGGACGACTCGCTCGATTACATCGAAAACATTGACAACCTGCTTCATCCCGACAAGTGAGACTGCCGCTGTTCATAGCAAACCGTTACCTGCTGGCCAAAAAGAGCCACAACCTCATCAATATCATCACATGGATTTCCATTTTGGGTATTAGTGTGGGGTCGTTTGCGCTTATCGTGGTGCTGTCGGCCTTCAACGGCTTGGAGAAGGTGATTTCATCGATGAACAACCGCCTTACGCCTGATTTGCAAATTTCTGCCGTGAAAGGCAAAACCATCGATTTGACGGCTTTTCCTTTTGGGCAACTTAAAGATATTCAAGGCGTTGATTATGTGATTCCCACGATTACCGAAGACGCGCTTTTCCGTGCCAACGACAAGCAGCACATTGGACAAGTAAAAGGCGTAGGTGTTGAATATCAGAAGATTGGTCGGATGAATGAAATCATGCACGGCGGAAATGGTCTCCAACTCTCCGATGGTGAATACAACTTTGCCGTTCCAGGCGCAGGCGTGGCATGGTATCTCGGCATCAATGCTTACAATCCTTACGCGATGGTGCGCGTGTATGTGCCCAAACGCGGCAACGCCTCGCTGATGAGCCTCGAAAACAGTTTCAACTCCGACGTGCTGACCGTGCGCAGCGTGTTCTCCACCGAACAGGAACAGGACGAAAAATTGGTGCTTGTTCCTTTCGATTGGCTTTCGGAACTGCTTGAATATGAGAACAAAGCCTCGAATGTGGAATTGTTCACCGCTCCGAATATGGATATAAACAAGGTGAAAAAAGAAGTGAACGCCATAATTGGGGAAAATTTCACCGTGAAAAACCAGCAGGAACAACAAGAAACGCTTTACAGAATCATGCGTTCCGAGAAGTGGGCAGTTTATGTCATCCTCACTTTCATCCTGATTTTGGCCACTTTCAATGTGGTCGGGTCGCTCTCGATGCTGATGATCGACAAGCGCAAGGACACCGAAATCCTAAAGTCGATGGGTGCCGACAAACACTTGATTCAGCGCATTTTTCTCAATGAAGGCCTGCTGATTTCGGTGGCGGGAGGCATTATCGGCTTACTGCTGGGCATAGTTTTGGTACTTCTGCAACAAAAGTTCGGCTTCGTGAAATTCGGCACAGGAGGAAATTATGTCGTGGATGCCTATCCCGTCCTTTTGAAACTCAAAGATGTGCTGCTGATTTTCGCCACGATTTTGGCGGTGGGATGCACTTCGGCTTTCTTCACAGTGCGCCATGCCATGCGGAAAGAGGTCAAAATTTAAGGTTTTGTCCGCCTCAAGAACTATATTTTCTAACCACCCAAATTGTAAAACCTGTTTATTGTCCGATTGATTTTCAGTTATTTAGGATTTTTCTACGGAAAAATGCTTGTAAAAACCGAAAAGAAGACTGTAATTTTGGCAATCGCTTTTTTCCTTGCGCTACTTTTGCGCCAAAATTTGGTTTTATGCAACAAACGAACATTTTATTCCGTAATTTTGCCCTTATGAAAATAAGTCATTTGATTTTTGGTAGTCTGTTGTTGGCCTTGACCGCCTGCAACCCGTCACAACGCGAGGCGAAGCAGTTGCTCCGCCAAGCCGAATCTGTTTTGGAAACCTATCCTGAAAGTGCCTTGCATTTAATTGATAGTGCAATGCACATGGAAGTCTATCCATCTACGGCGACGACCGCGATGCCACCGACCCTACTGCATCGAATGGTAACTTTTTGTTTGATAAGGTGATGAACCGCATCTACACCTCTCCCGACCTTGATGGTGCTCCTGCCTATTTCGCTCGAAAAGGCCAACCCAAAAAGGCTGCTTTGGCCGCACTTTACAAGGGTTACGACTTGCAGTCGATTTATGCCGATGGTTTGGCCTTGCAATCTTTCGAAGAAGCCACAGACTATGCGCTTCGGGCGGGCGATAGCCTCACCGCTGCCCGCGCCTTTTTCCAGATGGGAAGGCATTTGCATTGGATGGACAGATATGGAGAAGCCGCAGTC
>CAJOEZ010000043.1 GCA_905233685.1 uncultured Bacteroidales bacterium
TTATACGGACAGGAACCGCCTGTGCAGCAGGTGAATTTCCAAAAGACGCGCCCCGAGTTTGAGGGCGACATGACCATCGTGGTGTTCCCCTTCGGGAAGCTGGCGGGTCGCAATCCCGAGCAATTGGCCAACGAAATGGGTGCCGAGATGATCAAGGAATCAGACATGATTGCCAAGTTCAATGTCGTGAAAGGCTTCCTTAACTTGCTGATTTCCGATAAGTTCTGGATGGAATTCTTCAAGGCGAATCACGAGAACCGTAACTTTGGCCGCAAACCTATTTCGGGCAAGAACGTGGTCATCGAGTATTCCTCGCCCAATACGAACAAACCCCTGCATTTGGGCCATATCCGCAACAACCTCCTCGGTTGGAGCGTTTCCGAAATCATGAAGGCTAATGGCAAGAAGGTGGTGCGTGTTAACCTGGTCAACGACCGTGGCATTCACATCTGCAAGAGCATGTTAGCTTGGCAGAAGTGGGGCAACGGTTGCACGCCCGAATCGACGGGCAAGAAGGGCGACCACCTCATCGGCGACTTCTACGTGCTGTTCGACAAAAAATATAAAGAGGAGTTGAAAACCTTGCTTCCCGCTGACTTCGACACTTTGGACGAGAAAGCCAAGGAAGCGGCCAAAGCCAAGGCCGAAGCCGAGTCCACCCTGATGCAAGAAGCCCGCGAGATGCTCGTGAAATGGGAGGCCAACGACCCAGAGGTGCGCCACCTTTGGGAGATGATGAATCAGTGGGTGTACGACGGCTTCGACGTGACCTACAAACGCATGGGTGTGTCCTTCGATAAGATTTACTACGAATCGCAGACCTACCTTTTGGGCAAGGCATTGGTGCAAGAAGGCCTCGAAAAGGGCGTTTTTTACCGTCGTGACGACAACTCCGTGTGGTGCGACCTCCGCGATGAGGGCTTGGACGAGAAACTTCTGCTCCGCCGCGATGGTACCTCTGTTTATATGACCCAAGATCTTGGCACCGCCCAACTGCGTGTCAATGAATACGACCCAGAGAAACTGATTTATGTCGTTGGTAATGAGCAGATTTACCACTTCGATGTGCTGAAGCGCGTGTTGGTGCGCCTCGGTCGCGAGTGGGGCAATGATATTGAGCACCTTTCATACGGCATGGTCGAGTTGCCTAACGGTAAGATGAAGTCGCGCGAGGGCACGGTGGTCGATGCAGATGACCTCATGGACGAAATGGTGGCCACGGCCAAGGCCGTTTCCGACGAACTCGGCAAGGCCAAAGACCTGTCGCCCGAGGAGGCCGACAAACTGTATCACACCATCGGCCTCGGTGCCTTGAAGTATTTCATCCTCAAGGTCGACCCGAAGAAGACTATGCTCTTCAATCCCGAGGAGTCCATCGACTTCAACGGCAATACAGGACCGTTTGTGCAATACACTCACGCACGTATCTGTTCCGTGCTGCGCAAGGCCGAAGAGCAAGGCATTAAACTTGAAAGCGAGGTGAAAGTCAGTGACTTGCAACCCAAGGAGAAGGAAATCATCGTGATGATGTACGGCTGGCCGATGGTCTTGAACCAAGCCGCCGAGAACCGCAGCCCCGCGATGGTGGCCAACTTCATCTTCGACCTCGCCAAGGAGTTCAACCAGTTCTACCAAGAGTGCAGCATTCTCAAAGAACCCGATGCCGACCGTCGCATGTTCCGCTTGCAAGTCTGTGACATGGTCGCGGCTTTGCTACGCAATGCGTCTGAGCTTCTTGGCATCGGAATGCCTAATAGAATGTAATGAACCGGCCCTTCGACGGGCTCAGGGACCTAACTCCACTGTGAGACAAAGGGTCCTTGAGCCTGTCGAAAGGCCCGACCAAAGAAGTATATGAACGTCTTTTACATACCCAACGCGAAAGAAGGCCTAACCACCCTGCCCGAGGACGAGTCGAAGCACTGCGTCAAGGTGCTGCGCATGACTGAAGGTGAGCGGTTTTGCGTCACCAACGGCGAGGGCTTTCTTTTCGATGCTGAGCTGGTGGAGGCCTTGCCCAAGCGGGCCACCGTCAATTTGAGCAATCAGCGTAAAGGGTATGACCATTGGGGCTTCAACCTTGAAATCGCCATTGCGCCGACCAAACTCAACGAGCGCACGGAGTGGTTTTTGGAGAAAGCCACAGAAATCGGCATCGACAAGGTGAGGTTGTTCACTTCCTATCATTCCGAGCGTCGTGCCGCCAATGTGGAGCGGTTCCAGAAGGTGATGGTGGCGGCCATGAAGCAGAGCATCAAGTCGAGGCTGCCGAAGGTGGAGGACTTGGTGCCGTTCGACAAATTGGTGAAGCAACCCTTTGAAGGACAGAAGTTTATTGCCTGGATTGACGACGATGTGAAAGACTGCCTCTGCGACCTATATAAAAAAGGTGAAAATGCCTTGGTGCTCATCGGTCCTGAGGGCGACTTCAGCCCCGAGGAAGTGGCCTTGGCCAAGGAAAACGGTTTCGTGCCGTGCAGTTTGGGCGAGGCTCGTTTGCGTACCGAAACGGCAGCCATCGTGGCCTGTCACACCATCCAACTAATCAACCAAATGAAATGAAGAAATTGTTGATTGTCATATTGTTGTCGCTCTCTTTTGTTGCCTCAGCACAGCAACTCAACATCGCCTTACTGAAATACCGTGGTGGCGGCGATTGGTACGGCAACCCGACCTCGCTGCCCAATTTGGTGCGTTTCTGCAATCAAGAAATCGGCACGGACATCAATCCGAATGTGCCGACCGTGGAGCCGTCGAGTCCGGATTTGTTCAATTATCCTTACGTTTACATGACGGGTCACGGCAACGTGGTCTTTGATGCAGCCGAGGCGCAAAACCTCAGAAACTACATGCTGGCGGGCGGTTTTCTCCACATCGATGACAACTACGGCATCCGCCAATACATTGAGCCTCAGATGAAAAAGGTGTTTCCCGAGTTGGATTTCGTGGAGTTGCCTTACTCGCACGAGATTTTCAAGGCGCCGTATTCTTTTCCGAATGGCTTGCCCAAAATCCATGAACATGACAATAAACCGCCCCAACTATTCGCTTTGATATACGAAGGTCGAATCGTTTGCATTTTCACCTATGAATGTGACCTCGGCGACGGCTGGGAAGATCAGCGCGTGCATCACGACTCGCAGGAAACGCGTGAAAAAGCCTTGAAGATGGGTGCAAACATCTTACGCTATGTTTTTACTAAATAATTGAAAATTAAAAAATTAATAATATGGAAGAAGAAAAAAGAAAATGCCTCTATTGCGGTGAGCCGATTTACGGGCGCATGGACAAGAAGTTTTGCTGCGACTCGTGCCGCAACAGCTATAACTACGAAAAGACTCACAAGCAGACCAACATCGTGCGAAACATCAACGCGATTTTGGCGCGAAACCACAATATCCTTGAGGAGTTGAACGATAAGGGGAAAAGCTTCGCCACGCGGCAGCAAATGACCGAGAAAGGCTTTGATTTCAGGTATTTTACCCATGTTTACAAGACCAAAACAGGCTCGGTGTATTACATCGTATACGACCAGGCTTATCTGCCCAAGGAAGGCAGCCCCGACTCCTTCTTGTTGGTGAAGTTTGAGGAGAAATAAAATCACCCTCTCAGTAGCACCTCTGCCGCCCGCAAGGACTCGGGCGTCACTTGGTCGTTGCTGAGCATCTTGGCGATCTCGCCGATGCGTTCATTGGAATCCAAAAGGCGGATGTGCGATTGTGTGCGTTCGCCTTCGTTGTCCTTGTAAATGAAATAATGGTGCTCGGCTTGGCTGGCCACTTGGGGCAGGTGAGTGATGGAAATGAGTTGAAGCGCACCGCCCATCTGCCGCATGATGCCGCCGATTTTGGCCGCCACCTCGCCCGAAACGCCCGTGTCGATTTCGTCAAAGATGAGGGTTGGGATGTAGTTATAGCTCGAAACCGCACTCTTGATGGAGAGCATAAGGCGCGAAAGCTCGCCGCCCGAGGCCACGCGGCGGAGGTCGTCGGGAGCCATGCCCTTGTTGGCGGAAAAGAGGAAACGGATTGCATCGGTGCCTTTGCTGCCGAAGGTTTCAACGTTTTCCACCGCCACTTGAAACACGGCAAACGGCATGGCCAATTGTCGCACCAATAAGGCAACCTTATCGCCAAAGGCCGTGGCGGCCTGGTAACGCTTCTCGTGCAAGGCTTTGGCAAGGCTTGAAAGCTGTTTCTCGCTGGATTTCAGTTGTTTTTCAGCTTGGGCAATGGCTTCGTCGATGTTCTCGAAAGCGTTCACCTTTTCTTTCAGGCTGTCGCGCAATGCAATCAGTTCCTCGAAATCCTTGACGCGGTGCTTCATCATCAGGCGGCTGAGGAGGTCGTAGCGTTCCTGTAAAGTTTGCAGTTGCCCTTCATCGAATTGGGTCTCGTCGGCCTCGTGGCGCAGGTCATAGGCGATGTCTTTCAGTTCAACTTTCAGGTTTTCAAAGCGTTCGGCCAGTTCTTCGGTGTCGGGTAAAAGGTGTTTCAGCCGCGAAAGGGTGGAGGCCAACTCATTGAATTGTCCCAAAATGGCGGTTTCGCCTTCTTCCATTAGGCTGTTGGCTGTGACAAGCAAAATCTTGATTTCTTCGGCGTTTTCCATCACGCTCAATGTTTGCTCGATGTCGGCGTATTCGCCTTCTTTCAGGTCGGCTTTGTCTAACTCGTCCAACTGGAACTTCAGGTAGTCGTTCTCGGCAGTGTTTTTGGTCGCCATATCCTTCAAGTCGTTCAGCTTGCGCTTGAAGGCGTTGTAGTTGGCATATTCGGCCTGATAATCAGCCAAAACGGCACTATTTTGCGCAATTTCGTCCAACAGCTTGAGTTGGAAATCGGCATCAGTAAGAAGCAGTGAATCATGTTGCGAATGAATATCAACGAGTTGATTCCCAATCTCTTTCATTGTTTGTAGAGATACGGGTGTGTCGTTGATAAAAGCACGACTCTTTTTCTGCGGGTTGAGCTCGCGCCGGAAGATGCAGTCGGCTTCAAAATCAAGGTCATTAGCCTCAAAAAGCGGTTGCAAAGCCTTGTCATTCAGCTCAAATTGTGCCTCGACGATACATTTCTTGTCCTTGTCGTAAAGCACGTTGGTATCCGCTCTGTCGCCCAAGGCAAATCCCAAGGCACCGAGCAGGATGGACTTGCCCGCACCAGTTTCGCCCGTGATGACGTTGAAACCGCTTTCGAAATTGACGCTCAACTCGTCAATCAGGGCGTAGTTGCTGATTTGCAAATGCTTGAGCATGAAAGAAAAGGATGCTTATTTGCCTGAGGGTTGCAGGATAACATCATATCTCGATGACTGCGACGGGTCGATGGTCTTCATGATGTTGGCGGCGGTGGTTTTTTCCTTTTGGCTGCCTTCAGAGAAAACTTGGATGATTTCGTCGCGTTTGGCCTCAACGATGAGTTGCAGGATGTAGCACATGGAGTTGCGCTCGTAAATCGATTGCAGGTTAGCCATGGTATTGAGGATGGCTTCCCGTCCTGGGTCGGGATTCTCCGACATCACGTCTAGACCCGTGCGGTGGTAGTCATAGAGGAATTGGCGCAGGGGACGGTATGTGTCGTTGGTGAACTCGCTGATGATGGCGTAGCGATTTTGGCGGCCCGTGGAGTTCCATCCGCCATCGCCGTTTGAGTCTTGGGGCGCGGATTTGGCGATTTGCTCTGCTATGGAATAAAACGGTTCACCGCCGTAAGGCGAGAACGAGTCGAAGTCGAGGCCGAGGATGAGGTACACATAGAAGCCGAGTGTGCTTGTCAGGTTGGAGATGAAAGTATTCGGGTTGAAGTCAAGAGCCTGTCCATCAGTATATTGGAAGATGAAATTCTTGTCAAGGTAGTTGAACATGGGCGAATTGTAGTTCGACTTGTACACTGGGCGGTTGGAGGCGATGTTGATTTCGGCGGTGAAGTATTCGTTGCTTCGGCTTTTGACGTTGATGAGGATGGAACACTCGATTTTCTCCGACTGCCTGATGTTGACATCGCTGAACTTGGTGTTGTTCAGGAAGTCATACAGGGCGGTTTGCAGGTTCTGGTAGATGGTGCGGTCAGTGCCTTCCACTTGGTTGGAATTGACGCGGACGTTGCACTTCAGTTCTTGTGCCGTCAGCGTTCCGACGGGCAGAAAGAGCGCGAGCGTCAGGAGGGCGGTGAGGAGTGTTCTTTTCATGGCTACGGTCAAAATGCGTCTTGGGTTTCCTTGACGGGGTTGCGGAAGTAAATCTCGTCGTGCAGGAATTCGTGGATGGCAATCAGGGTGGGCTTGGGAAGGCGCTCGTAGAACTTGGCGATTTCAATCTGTTCGCGGTTCTCAAACACTTCCTCAAGGCTGTCGTTGGTCGAGGTGGAAAAGGCCTCGATTTTGTCGTTCAGTTCCGCCTTCATCTGGCTGGCGATTTGGTTGGCCCTGATGGAAAGGATGGCCACGGTTTCGTAAATGTTGCCGGTTCCTTTGTAAAACTGGTCTTTCTGACGGGTGACCACCGTCGTTTCGGTTTTAATCTTCTTGAAATCCATTGTTGCGTTATTGTATGTTTTCTAATTTCTTTCTTGCTTTGGCTGACACGTTCTGCACATCGCGAAGGTAGCTGCTCTCAGGGAACAGGTACGACAGCGTGTTGCACTGCTCGATACACGACTCGTAGCGTTCGCGCTGCTTCTCGGAAATGCTGTTCTCGGCGAAGTCGTAGTAGGTCAGTGCCATGTTCAGCAGGACTTCCTCGCGGTGCTTGGTGTTGGGATATTTCTTCAGCAGGTTCTCGAACGAGGTGATGGCCGCGCTGTAGTTTTCCATGCGATAATAAAGCTTGCAGATATTATAGTCTTTTTCCTCGAGCTTTTCGTTAAGGTTGTCCATCAACTGCTGGGCGCGCGCCAAACTGTCGCTTTGCGGGAAACGCTCGATGAAGCCTTTCAGTTGATTGATGGCCGTATAGGTGTTGGTTTGGTCAAGGCCCGCTTCGGGTGAGAGCAGATAGCTGCAATAGGCGCTCATGAAGGCGGCTTTTTCGGCATCTTTGGAGAAGGAGTACGACTGCGTGAAGCGGTTGAAATAGTAACCTGCAATCTCGTAGTCTTTCTGATAATAGTAGCATTGCGCCGTCTTGTAGGTGATGTTTTCGCCACGAGGCGTGTTGCGGAACGAAGCCTGAAGCAGGTCGAACAGCTGGAGGGCGCGGTTGTAGTCGCCCCTCTCGTAGAAGTCCATGGCCACCTCATACTTCATGTCGTTGTCGGTGCTTTTGATCATGCGGTTGAAGTCGTTGCATGAGCAGAGGGCGACAAGACTGAATATTGCTATAATCAGAATCCTATTTTTCATCGGGCTGCAAAATTACTCATTTTTGCCTAATAACGCCTTGTTTTTGTTTTTATTTTTCAATGACGAGTTTTTCGACACGGTTTCCGCTTGCGCCGTTTATATGGAGAAAATACACGCCTTGGTTTAGGCTTTGGGCATTGATTTGGCTCTTGCCCTCACATGCACCCGAAAGAACGATTTGTCCGAGGCTGTTGTAAAGCTCGAAACGGACGGGCTCGGCTACTTCGATGGTGAAATTGCCATTGTTAGGATTGGGATAGACTTGGACTTTATCCATTTGGTGTTCAGTAATATCTGCTCCTGGGCCAACAGTGACAAGGACTGTGGCTTGAGCACAATTGCCATCGCTGTCGGAGACACTCACCAAGTATTCGGTAGTCTCTCTTGGGGTGGCAACAGGATTCGGAAGATGCGGGTCATCGAGGTGTTGGGTGGGTGCCCAGAAATAGGTGTATACGCCCGTCCCGCCCGTGACAACGGCATTGAGTTGTGTGCTTTCGCCCAATGTAATGTTGGCAGGCTCTGCTGTGGCGGTTACTTTAAGCGGGTCGCTGCCGCCGATACAGCATATAGCAGCCTTCCAGCCGCTTTGATTGACGGCGTAGTCGGAGGTGAAGCGGAAAGTCAGTGCGCCTTGTTCGTTGGTGGCGGTCACCGTGCCGGGTGAGTCGGATCCCGAGTATGTGCCGATTTGTGGGGAACTGGTGGAATTGCCATCATAAATATAAAGGAAGTCGAAGCCCTCTTCGAGCGAAAACTCCTCAAAGACCACTTCGAGCATTCCTCCGGGCGTAGTGGGCAGGAAAGTCAAAGTGTAGTCTTTCCGGTCGCTGTAATTGCCGAGTGGGCCACCGTCGTCATAGAACATGGCATTGCAGGTCTCGATGGTGCCGTTCTGCATGTTGTAAGACTCGCTCGCATGGATGTAATTCTGCTTGGTGACAGTCGCGCTTTCGCCATCGGCGTTGGTCACGGTCAGGGTAACGTCGTATTGGCCTATAGTGTTGTAAGTGATGCCCGTAGGATTCTGCATGTTTGAGGTGGCTGGTTCGCCGCCTTCAAAAGTCCATTCCCAACTGACGAGGTTGGCACCCCAGCTTTCGTCGGTGAAGTTGACGCTACTGTGAAGCGCAACATCGGTCATGTTGGCGGTGAAATTGGGGATGATGCCTTCGCCGGCTTCAAGTTGCACATTTAAAGTAATTGTCTCATAATCATCTATGGTAACAGTTTCTTCATGCGGATAATAACCGCTGGCCAAGAAAGTCAAAGTGTATGTTCCACCCTTAATGGGACGGTGGTAATCGCCCGCTGGCAAATGGCTCTCCACCACAGAATATTGGTCATCGTGGTTCGTGATGGTAACGGTGGCATTGAGCGGTTGACCATTGGCCGCATCGGTCACGGTGCCGTGGATGCCGTAGATGCACTGGTTCATGAAGGCAAAGATGGAGTTTTTGTTGTAGTTCCAGAAACTGGGCAGTTGGCTCGCGGGGGGTGTATAGGCATTGGAGCACTCGATGGTCAGTTCGCGGCATTGGGCATAGCCGTTCATATAGTCCTGACGGCCTCCGCCAATCATGTACCACACGGCTCCGTTAGTAACGCCGTTGTTGTGACTGGTCATGTAGTTTGGATTGACTTGGTGGCAAAGGTCAGCATATTCGTGTGAAATGAGCTGGTACCAGGCATCGTCGGCATGAAGCGTGTAGGTGTTGTCCCAAGGATAATTCATCACCTCGGTGCCACCGTGATAGTTGGCGCCCATCACGAAATGATTTTCCTCAGCAAGCTGCATAAACCATTGGGTTTCAAGTTGGTATTCGTTACCGTCTGGGTGCGGACCGCTGTGCGGGTCGGGGTAGTTGCGGTTCATGTCGATGTCGTTGGCGTTGCCGCGTCGGGCGCCGCTCACGGTGTTGTTGCCGCCGTGGTAAGTGCCGTCGGGGTTGGCCAAAGGCCCGACATAAAGGTCGATGTTGTCAAGCACGGTCTGGCACTCGGGAAGGGTAGGATTTTCAAGGATGTAGTCAATCATGCGGAGCATGAGGATCCAGCCGGTGGTCTCGTCGCCGTGGATGGTGCTGGTATAAAGGAATTGGGGCTTGCCTTCGCCCGTGCCGTTGTTGATGTGGGCAATCAGGATCTTTCGGCCCGACGGCAAAGTGCCTAACTCGATGATTTCGCACTTGTCGGAATGGTTGGATTGGAACGCGAACATCATGGCTTCGTAGGCTTCATAAGTCGGGTAGCTGTCCCAATCGTACTCAGCGCGGTTGCTGCCGTCCCACATCTTGGCTTCGTAGAGCATTGAAGGCGGGGTTTGCAGCGTTATTTCGTAGCCGAATTTTTTGAACTTGGTGAAGCCTTCGCTGTTAGCGTAGGCCGTGACTACATTGCCATCCACGTGATCCACCCAAATGGCGCGGGCGATAGCGTTCAAGTCGTCGTTGCCGTTTAGGTTGAAGGTGAAATAATACTCATTGCGTTCTTGCATGAGTTGTTTCAGCTCTTGCTGGCTCTTTTGAGCAAAGATGTTGCCGGAAACTACTACGGCGAGCATTAAGATAAAATTGCGTAAAGTTTTCATTTTATTTGTCTTTTAATTGTTTCCATTCTTCAACAATGTCCAACTTCACCTTTTCACTCACTGTGACCAAAGGAAGCCGTAATACATTCTCGCACAGCCCGATATGACTCATCAAACACTTGATTCCGGCAGGGTTACCGTCTGCGAAAATGAGTTGGTTCATGTGTAGCATGGCGTAATGCAGGCGCAGGGCTTCCTCGGTGCGACCTTCTTTCATGGCGCGCATCATGTGGCTGAAAGGCTTCGTGTAGGCGTTGGCCGCGACAGAAATCACGCCCGTGGCGCCAAGGGCCATCAGAGGTTGGGTGATGCCGTCGTCGCCTGAAAGCACATCGAAGTCGGCAGGTTTGTCACGCAGTATCTCCATGATTTGCTGCAAGTTACCCGAAGCTTCCTTCACCGCGATGATGTTAGGATGTTGAGCCAGTTCCACGCAGGTGGCGGCTTGCAGGTTCACGCCCACTCGCCCTGGGACATTGTAAACCACCACGGGAACGGGACTTGCGTCGGCGATAGCCTCGAAATGGGCTCTCATGCCGCGCTGGTTGGGCTTATTATAATAAGGTACGACGCTCAAGATGCCGTCGATGTCCGTGAAGTCCTGTGCTTTGATGGTCTCGATGACAGCCTGGGTGTTGTTGCCGCCAATGCCGAGCATGACAGGTAAACGGTGGTTGTTTTCGCTAAGTATCGTGTTGATTACCAGTTGCTTTTCATTGCTTGAAAGGGTAGGAGCCTCAGAAGTGGTACCCAAGACAACCAAGAAGTCCGCGCCATTGTCGATGACATGGTTGACGATGCGTTTCAGAGCTTCCACATCGATGGAAAAGTCGTTCTTGAAGGGGGTCACCAAGGCGACTCCTGTGCCTTTAAATATGTTTTTCTTCATTTCGTTATTATGTGTTTGTCTGTTTTTCTTTGTTCGGTTGTTTCCCCAGTAGTCCCATTTCGATCTATGCTATTACGTTCCTGTCAATGCCTTCAAATAATTATGCAACACATGAATGTTCGACACTGGGTCGGTGGCGCGCGGGTTTTCGATAACTAAGTTGTAGATTTCCAGGTGTTTGCTTTGGTTAAAGCAGACCCTGAAATCCGTTTTTGGCAGGGTGCAGAGGTAGTCGCTGACGTCGCTGTCTTTTGAGGCCATGTTGATGATCATGTTACTTGACGGCAACTTGCGGAGAAACTCGTGCTTTTCGGGTTTCAGCACACTCATGAAACCGAAGTCCTTGGGCGTGATTTCGGTGTAGAGGTCGCTTTGTAAAACATTGTCAGACATTTGGTTACAAAGGATGATGAATCCGCAGCGACTGGCACCAAACAGGCCTTTCACGCTGTTCTCGATGTTCTTGACGATACTCTTGTCTTGTTCGTCAAGAATAATCAAAACGGAATGGACTCGCTGAAGATTGGGCAGTTTTACTGTCTGTTTTTCAGTGAGATACTGTTCAAAAGCTCGGTTTAACGACCTGTTTCTGAGTTGATTGATCAAATTCATGCCGCAAAGGTAGTTATTTATGCGAAAATGGAGCGCAATTTTCTCAAAAAACGCTATTTTTGCAGTATTATTTTACTAACGGTATTTCTTGATGCAAGAGAAAGCTAAAAAATTGATTGTCACGGTTTTAGGTAGCGGAACCTCGCAAGGTGTGCCTGTCATCGGCTGCACTTGTCCCGTGTGCCAAAGCAAAGACCCACGTGACAAAAGGCTGCGCACCTCGATTTTGATTCAAACCGATGAGGTGACCGTGGCCGTGGACGCTGGCCCCGACTTCCGCCAACAGATGCTGCGCGAGAACATCACCAAACTCGATGCGGTGATTATCTCGCATGAGCATAAAGACCATATCGGCGGCTTAGACGACCTGCGCCCTTACATTTTCAAGCAACAGAAGCCCATGACGCTCTATGTGGCTGATACTGCGTTGCCTGAGATTAAGCGGGAGTATTCTTACGCTTTCGACGAGCATCCTTATCCGGGCGCGCCCACTTACGACATCCACCGCCTTGACGAAACGCCCTTCGACCTTGGCGACCTGCACATCATACCTATTAAATTAAAGCACTTCACCTTGACTTGCTACGCCTTCCGCATCGGCAATTTCGCCTACGTCACCGACTTGAGCGAGATTTCCGAAGAAGCGATTGAAAAACTGCAAGGCGTTGAATATCTGATTATTGAGGCCTTGCAAAAGAAGAAACACTATTCCCACCTCACCTTGGACGAGGCGATTGAGATTTCGAGAAGGGTAGGGGCGAAGAAAACATGGTTCACGCATTGCAGCCACAGCATGGGCCTCGCCGCCGAAGTGAATCACGAACTGCCTGAAGGCATGATGCTCGCTTACGATGGACTGAAAATCCCCATCAAAACATAAACGGCCCTTCGACAGGCTCAGGGACCTTAACTCATGCAGAAACCAAGGGTGCCTGAGCCTGTCGAAGGCCCCGCAAATCTTAAATCCTAAATCTAAATCTTTAAATTTTGAGTTTTGAATTTTGAATCAAATATGAAATCCACCTATTCCCAAAGATTAATCAAACTCGCCGACCTCAACCATCACCAAACCTTCTTTGCAGGTCGTTGCTCCGAGTATTTCTTGGAAAGTTCCTATTTCGCTGTGGCGCAGTATGTTGATACGAAGGACACCGTTTTGCTCGTCCTCCACGGCATTGATTTCAAGTTCCCGATTTTCGCTGGCGACATCGTCACTTTCGAGAGCAAGGTCATCTCCGTGGGTCGCAGCACATTGACCGTTTACACAAAAATGTACCGCAGCCGCGAGCCTGAAAAAATCGCCGCCGACGGCTTCGCCACGTTCTCCTACTTGGACGAGAATCACCATTCTCGTCCCCACGGCATCACGCTTGAGCCGGAGACCGACGAGGAAAAATTCTTGCAGCAGCAGGCTTTGGAGGTGATGGCGGACTCTAAAAAGCGGGCTTTGGCGATGAATCAGAGGCATTAAACCTCCAACTCCTTCGGATAACAAATAAAATGCTTCACCACAGGCTGCGAAAGCACCGAAATGTTCAGTTGGTCGGAGGCCTCGCTGATGTCCTTCATCGTGCCGTCCTTGTATAAGATGTTGATGGCCGGCTTCTTGGGATGGTAGGCGTGGTTCGACGAAACGCCCTGCAACAGCGCAAAATCCGCCTCCTCCAACGACCAGTCGTATAGTTTGGCAATCTTCTTCCGAATGTCCTCGATATAGTTCGGGTCAAATTCGGAGTCTTGCATCTCGATCTTGAACAAATGCCTGTCAGTCAAGCGTTTGCAAAGTTCGGAAAGGACGCGGTCTTCGTCGTCGCGCCAGGCTTTCACGGCGGTCATCACGTCGTAGTCGTCGAGTTGGCAGAACTTGTCCAAAACGAAATCGGGGTCGTGGCCGTCGGCAAAAGGGTGTTGGTTTTTCAGGAAAAACGACAGGGCAGGGGTAGCAAACAAATCGCGCTCTTGACTGAGCATTTTGGCGCGTTTCAGCACCTTCATCAGCGTGTATTCCGCACTCAGCACGGCCTTGTGCATATACACCTGCCAATACATGATGCGCCGCGCCACCAAGAAACTCTCCACCGAATATATGCCTTTCGCCTCAATAGCGAGTTCATTCCCAACGACTTCCATCATCTCCAACAATCTTTCTGCATTTACGCTGCCCTCGGCTACACCGCTGAAGAAACTGTCGCGCTTTAGGTAGTCGATGCGGTCCACATCCAATTGGCTGGAAATGAGTTTGCTTAGGAAACCTTTCTCATACTCTCCCTTGAACAATTTGATGGCCAAATCCAACCGTCCACCGTGGATTTCGTTGAACTTCTGCATCACTTTCAGCGAAAGTTCCTCGTGCGAAACGCCTTGCACGATGCTGTTTTCCAAGGTGTGTGAAAACGGGCCGTGGCCGCTGTCATGGAGCAGAATGGCCAACGAAGCCGCTTCAAGTTCCTCATCTGTAATGTCATAGCCCTTGCCACGCAGCAGTTGGATGGCGCGCCGCATGAGGTGCATGGTGCCGAGGCTGTGGGCAAAACGAGTGTGGTTCGCGCCTGGATACACCAAATTGGTCATACTGACCTGCTTGATACGCCTAAGCCGTTGGAAATAAGGGTGTTCGATGATGTCGAAATGCAACTCGTCAGGGATACTGACGAAGCCGTAAATCGGGTCGTTGAAGATTTTCTTTTTGTTCGAGGATGTCATTTGTCGCTGAAAATTTGCCGCAAAGGTAGTGCTTTTTTTGGACATTAAGGCTTTTGAAGCCATGTCATCCCTACGTTGGGTAGTGCGGTGGCATGGGATCTATGGCTTTAAAAGCCGTTCATATTGGTATTCAATTCTTTGTATCACCGCGCATAGATTCCATTCTTCCGCACTTGACTACGCAGGAATGACATGCGCGGCTGGAATAGCGTTCAAAAAAGTTCATTCCTTATATAACAATATGCCCGTTTTTCCGTTTTCCATACAAAACTTTCAAACTATGGACAAAACCACCATCCTTTGGGCTGACGACGAGATAGATCTCCTCAAGCCCCATATCATGTTTTTGGAACAAAAAGGCTATGAGGTCGTTACGGCCAACAACGGCTTCGACGCCATCGACCTCGTGCGCCAACGCCATTTCGACATCGTCTTCCTTGATGAGCAAATGCCGGGCATCTCGGGCATCGAGGCTCTCGAAGTCATCAAGCGCGAATATCCCAACCTGCCAGTGGTGATGATCACCAAGAGCGAGGAGGAACGCATCATGGAGGACGCAATAGGCTCAAACATAGCGGATTACCTCATCAAACCCGTGAACCCGAATCAGATTCTGCTTTCGCTGAAACGCAACCTCGAAAACAAGAAACTCCGCGACGAGAAATCGACGATGGGCTACCAACAGGAGTTCCGCAAAATCAGCATGGACCTCAACAACAACCT
>CAJOEZ010000044.1 GCA_905233685.1 uncultured Bacteroidales bacterium
GTGTTCGAACAGGACAATGTTTCTCCGGTTGTCGGTGCAGAAATCGTTTTTTCAGGCATCGGCTCTGAAGGCGACACTTTGTATTACCAGTTCTATTCCGATTCGGAGGGCGTTTATGAGGCTCAAGTGGAACCAGGAATTTATCAGATAAGGGCGTGGTCGGAAGGCTATTCAGCGTCGTTTTTGTCCGATTCGCTTTGGGTTGAAAACGATTCGGTTTATTTGGATATTAATTTCATTCTCAATGAATTGTATTATCCTGTTGACTATGTAAAGGCAGAGTTGTTTGCCAATGACTTTGTGCGTGTGTCATGGTCGATGCATGGCGACTCAACGCGAAATGTAAAGTCGGAACGCTCGTTTCAGTACTATGACCTTTTCCGTCGCAGCTTCGATGGTGAACCCATCATGTTAGCCTCGCACCTCACGGATACGGTGTTCATGGAAATGAATTGGAATAGTCTAGCGTGGGGAAAGTATTGCTGGGGCGTAAGTTGCTGGTATGAAGGCAATAGGGCAGCTTCGGATACGATTTGGTCCGATTTTTTGGATAAGGACATGACGACAACTTTCGAACTTGTGGTCACGACCAACATAGGTTTGGTTCCTGCGGGCGCCGCCGTATTGTTGGCCTCTTGTGATGTGCAAGGTCAGGCCTATTACACGACATTGGACGAAAATGGCTGTCTATTGCTGCCGGAGGTCTATCGCGATGATTATCAACTAAGTATTTATCTTGATGGTTATGAGAATTTTACCTCAACTGATACGATTTCAATTTATGCGCCGACTCATTTGGAGGTAGAGCTTGTGGAACGGCTGTCGGAAGTCGACAGCCTTTATGTTTCTTCTACGGGTTGGGCGATTTGGCATCTCTCCGATTCTCAAAGTCGTGATTTACAATATTTTGAAATCATGCTCAATGGCCAGTTGGTGGCGACTACGACCGAGCAGCATTACCAGTTTGATGTGGAGTCATTGGAGGAAGGGGAGCATTGTATGGCAGAAGTGCGTCCAGTTTTCCTTTCCGCCGCTTGCGAATGGCGTGCTTTGGAATGGGTGTATCAGCCATGTTCCAATTATCAAGGCACGATGAACGGCCTGCAATGGTCGCTTTTGGAGGATGCCGTCCTGCTTTCATGGCAATATCCTGAGAATGTGGAGATTGAAGGAGCAATGCTGTACCGTGACGGCGAGTTTATCGGCATGACGGCCGAAAGTGTTTTCTTGGACAATGAGGTTGTCATGCACGGAACCGCAACGTATGGTATGTGCGTCGTGTATGGCGGCATTCCTGATGGGACTTACTATTCGATGTCGTGTGAAGAATTTGTAACAATCTCATTCCCTGTTTATTGCGACCCTCCAACCAACTTGGAGGGCGAGAATTATTATGAAAACGATGCTGATTATGGCGCTTTGATTTCGTGGGGCGAACGACCACCCGTGATACAAGAGTGGCTGCATTATGACAATGGGGTTTATAAAAACGTGATTGGCAATGATGCCGAGCCGATTCTGTTTTGGGCCATTCGTTTTGATGCAGAGGATTTAATTGAATATCATGGAACTACATTTCAAAAAGTGGCGATTTATGATGTCAGTGCCGGAACATATCAGTTGTGGGTTTATTTGGGTGGCGAGGACGCTCCTCAAACGCTTGTCCGTTATCAGAATATGAATTTGTCGGGTGCCAATGCTTGGCATGAGCAACCCATAGAGCCATTGGAAATACCTGAAAACGAGTCGGTTTGGATTGTTGTAGGTCAGCAGGGGCTGAGCCGTCCTGCAGCCGCTTGTGCCGATACGGGTGACCCAGACGGGCGTTGGGTTTCCATGAACGGCACGGAATGGAAGGATATGCACTATTACAATGTGCATTACACGTGGATGCTTCGGGCTTTCGTCTCCAACCAATCGGGCAAGACGCTGCAACTTGACAGGGAGAATTTTGCCCTTCAGCAATTTAATCTTTATCGCTCGAATGATAATGCTGATTATCAATTTATTGCATCGATTCCTGCTTTGGAAGGGCAGGAATTCTATCAGTATCGTGATGTATTGGTTGGTACGACTCAAAAATGGTTTTATTACCGCTTGACTGCGGTTTATCAGTCGGACGAAGGTGAAGAGTGCGAATCGGACTTTGCGGCTTCGTTGTATCATCCCGATCAGAACTATGTGATGGTGGACGACCATTGGTCAACAAAAGAAATTGCTGAGAATATGCTGGTTGTGTATCCCAATCCCACTTCCAAGAATCTGAATGTTGAGGCTGTGGAGATGCAATATGTGAGCATTTTCAATATGTTGGGACAGAAGCTGTTGGACAATGAGGTGCTGACGGATAAGGTTCAACTCGACCTTTCTGGTTTTGTGAACGGAATGTATCAGCTTCGCGTAACCACCGCAGATGGCATCTTCACCAAGCGCTTCGTTTTGTCGAGATAAAGCTGTATCTTTGCCGCCCAAATCGGTAAGCCATGATTTCCATTCAAAACCTGAGTATGCACTTCACCGGTGACGACCTTTTCACCGACATTTCCTTTCTGATTCGCGAGAAAGACCGCATTGGCTTGGTCGGCAAGAACGGCGCAGGCAAAACCACGCTGCTGAAACTCATTTGCGGTTTGGAACAGCCCTCAAAAGGCGATGTGATTGTTCCACAAGGCGTTACGATAGGTTATTTGCCCCAAGAAAAGAACGTGAACAGCGAGAAAACGGTTTTGGACGAAGCCTTGACTGCTTTCGACGAGTACCATCAGATGGAGCACGACTTGGAACGGCTTCAACAGGAACTGGCGGACCGAACCGATTATGAAAGCCCTCAATATGAGAAACTTATCGTTAAACTAAACAACCTTAACGACCGTTTAGCCTTGCTTGGCGGCAACTCTATCGAGGGCGAGGCGGAGCGTATTTTGGTGGGCTTGGGTTTTGGTCATGAGGACATGTTTAGGCCCATGCGCGAGTTCAGCAATGGTTGGCAAATGCGCGTGGAATTGGCCAAAATCCTGCTGAAAAAGCCTAACTTGCTTCTTCTTGACGAGCCGACAAACCACCTTGATATTGAGTCCATTCAGTGGCTTGAAGGTTTTTTGAAAGCCTATTACGGCGCCATCTTGATGGTTTCGCACGACCGCGCTTTCCTTGACAACATCACCATCCGCACGGTGGAGATTTCCAACGGCAAGATTTATGATTATAAGGTGCCGTATTCGGATTATGTCAGCCTGCGCGAGGAGCGTGTCGATATGCAACGCTCGGCCTACGAGAACCAGCAGCGCGAAATCAAGAACATCGAGGCGTTCATTGAGCGGTTCCGCTACAAGGCGACCAAGGCCAAACAGGTGCAAAGCCGCGTGAAACTCCTTGAAAAAATGGATGAAATTGTAATTGACGACATCGATAGCACGGCCATTCACTTCAAGTTCCCGCCTGCGCCACATTCCGGCAAGGTGACTTTGGAACTGAACCGTGTGGGCAAGTCCTACGGCGACCAAGTGATTCTGAAAGACATCAACTTGCTGATTCCAAGAGGCGAAAAGATTGCCTTTGTGGGGCGCAACGGTGAGGGCAAATCAACTTTGTCGAAAATCATCTGTGGCGTTCTCGACCATGAAGGCGAGGTGAAACTCGGCCATGAGGTCAAAATCGGGTATTACGCCCAGAACCAGCAGGACATGCTCGACATGAACAAGACGGTTTTTGAGACTTTGGACGATGTGGCCGTGGGTGACATGCGCTTGAAAGTGAAGGGTTTGCTCGGCTCGTTCCTCTTCCGTGGCGACGACATCGACAAGAAGGTGAAGGTGCTTTCGGGCGGTGAAAAAACGCGACTTTCCTTGGCCAAAATGCTGCTTTTCCCGACCAACTTGCTCGTCCTCGACGAGCCGACCAATCACCTCGATATGCTCTCGAAAGACATTCTGAAGAATGCCTTAATCCAATACGACGGCACATTAATCATCGTTTCCCACGACCGCGACTTCCTTCAAGGCCTGACCAACAAGGTTTATGAGTTCCGCAAGCCGAACATCAAGGAATACATTGGCGATATTTACGATTTCTTGGAGCAGAAGAACCTTAACCACTTAAAAGAGTTGGAGATAGCGGCCAAGCAACAGCCTCAAAAAGTTACCGCTGAACCCGTTTCACAAAACAAAATCAACTACGAACGCAAGAAGCAAATTGACGCCAAACTCCGCAAAGTGGATAAGGAAATCCAACGCCTTGAGGAAGCCATCGGCAAACTCGAAGCCGAACTTTCAGAACAAGACACCATCATGGTCAATCCCGAACATCATCCTGACATCAAGATAGATAACGATTGGTATTGGGCCTACGGCCAAAAGAAAGAGCAACTCCAAAACCTAATGGACGACTGGGGTGAGAAGCAGGTGGAGCGGGAAGAAGTGATGGCAGAATATGACAAATAAAAAACGGGGCTAAGCCCCGTTTTTGTTATTCAATAATCATATCAAACGGCAATCGTGCCTGAATGCCCGTGTTGTTGTTCAAGTTCTCCAAGCCCTGTAGGTAGTCATAATAAACGCCCAGCTTCTGCTTCATGGCAGCATCAAGTTGGTCGGAGCCTGAGTTGTTGATCGACTCCATGATACGAGTGTAGAAATCTTTTTGTTTCGGCCATTCGGTCACTTTGTAGTCGTTGCCAAGTTCGGCTTTTTGAACAGCATAGGCAATGGCATCCTCCATGTCGCCCAGCTGGTCGACGAGTCCGAGACCAATGGCGTCGGCACCAGCCCACACGCGGCCTTGGCCGATACTATCAACATAACTCTGACGCAAACCGCGACCCTCAGCCACGCGCTTGGTGAAGTCGTCGTAAGTCTTTACCACCATTTCCTGCAACTTGCTGTATTGGAACTCGGTAAGGGGTTGAGTGTAGTTGGGGAAGTCGGAGTTTTCGTTGGTCTTGGCCACATCGAAGGTCAGGCCAATCTTGTCGTTCAAGAAGCCTTGTGCATTCGGGAAGGTACCGAACACACCGATGGAACCGGTGATGGTGGTGGGATCGGCGAATATGTAGTCGCCCTTGGCTGAAATCCAATAACCGCCCGAAGCGGCATAGTTGCCCATGGAGACGATGACGGGCTTCACTTCCTTGGTGAGGTCAAGCTCACGACCGATGATGGCTGAAGCCACGGCACTGCCACCAGGTGAGTTGACGCGCAACACAACAGCTTTCACGTTCTCGTCCTCACGTGCCTTGCGGATGGTTTTGCTGAGGTCTTCGGAATAGATGCCCTTTTCCTCTTGGCCCTTGCCATCGTAGATTTGGCCCGAAGCGTAGATGATGGCCACCTCGTTCTTGCTGCTGTTCTTATCCTTGTACGACTTGGCGTAGTTGGTGTTGCCGATGGCATTGATGCTCTTATTACTGCCCGTCAGACCCTTTAACTCTTCAAGTACCTGATCTTTATAATAGAGGTTGTCGACCAAGCCGTATTCAAGGGCTTTTGGAGCGTTGAACACAACGTCAAGATTGTCAGCAATTTGGTTGAGTTGTTCCACACTGATGTTGCGGCTCTGACTGATGCTCGTGATGATTTCGCCCCAAAGGGTGCCCAGCAACTTGTCCATCTGCTCGCGGTTGGCCTCGCTCATCTTGTCCAAGAAATAAGGCTCCACGGCACTCTTGAAGCGGTTGTTAGGACCGCGCACAATTTGCATCTCGATACCGAGTTTCTCAAAAAGGTGCTTATAGAACGTGATTTGGGAAGCCATGCCGTGCAGGTCCAGGGCACCTTCGGGATTGAGAATGATTTTGTCGGCAACAGAGGCTACATAATAAGCACTTTGTCCGTAGTTTTCACTGTATGCGACGATGAACTTACCCGACTCCTTGAACTCAATCAGCTTGTTGCGGATTTCCTGAAGTGTGGCTGTGGAAGTGGGTATACTGCTTAAATCCAAGTAGATACCTTTGATGTTCGGGTCTGTTTTGGCATGTTCAATGTTGTGCAAAATGTCATTCAATCCCGTGGCATCAATCGATTCCATGGTTTGAAAATTGATGTTGCCAAAAGGATTGTCGGTGGTGCGGTCGGGGATTTCGTAGTCGAGCTTCATGTAAAGCACAGAGTTGGGCTTTACGGAGGTCGAGGTTTCTTCCGTTTTCGACAGGTTGGAAATCATGGATGAGACCACACCAACCTTAATAAAGAAGTTGATTACCAACGCGATGAGGGTGCCAAGAAAAGCACCGAGTACAATCTTGTAGAATTTCATGATGCTGTGATTTAGTTTGTTTAGACCGCAAAAGTAATTGTTTTTGTGGGAAAATGGAACGAAAAAAAGTATTATTTTTGCCGAAAATCGGAATCATGGAAAAGTGCTTTGTTCTCTTCGGATCGAACATGGGCGACAAAAACGAAATCTTCGACCAAGCCTGCCTATTAATTAATAATAGGTGTGGCCGGATTGTGGAGGTTTCGTCGGCCTATGAGTCGGAGCCATGGGGCTTCAAGGCCGATGAATGGTTCCTGAATCGACTCCTCATCGTCGAGACGGAGCTTGAACCCGAAGAAATGCTGCAACAATTGCTCGACATTGAGGCCGAACTGGGTCGTGTGCGCCATCCCGAAACCAAGGACTATACTTCGCGAACGGCGGATTTGGACATCCTTTACTACGGCAACCGTATTGTGCTGACCGATAGGCTTACCATTCCGCACCCGCGTCTGCATCAACGCCGATTTGCCTTGCTCCCTTTGTGTGAGCTGTTGCCGGATTTCGTGCATCCTGCTTTTAACCTGACTCAAACCGAGCTTTTAAAGCGTTGCGCCGATTCCTCGGAAGTCAGAAAAATTGAATGACCATGCAATACAACTATATCGCCATAGAAGGAACCATCGGAGCAGGCAAAACCACCTTGGCTTCGCGCATTGCCCAAGATTTCAACGGGAAGCTCGTCCTTGAAGAATTTGAGGGTGACAAAAACCCGTTCCTGCCCAAGTTCTACAAGGAGCCTGAAAAGTATTCCTTCCAGTTGGAGATGACTTTTTTGGCCTTGCGTTTTCAGCAATTGAAGGACAAATTGGGTGTGCTTGACCTGTTCCACGACTTCATCATCTCGGATTATTACGTGGCCAAGTCGCTGATTTTTTCGAGAAATAATCTGCAAGAGGACGAGTACCAGCTTTTTGCGCGGTTTTTCAACATCATTTTCTCGGATATGCCCAAACCTGAACTGCTTGTCTATCTTTATTCTGATGTGGAACGCCTGCAAGCTAACATCCGCAAACGCGGGCGCAGCTACGAGCAGGAAATCAGCGATGCCTATTTGGAGAACATTCAGCAGGGCTATTTCGATTTTTTACGTCAACAGCAAGGCAACATGCGCATCCTGTTGCTTGACACAAACAATCTGGATTTTGTCTCCAACGAGAAAGATTATCGGATGATTCTTGAAGCCATTGACCAGCCTTATGACATCGGACTGCACAGAGTCTCCTTCTGATTTGTTTTCAAGCGGTACAAAAAAGAGCCACCCAATCGGATGGCTCTTTTTCAGTTTCAGACAACTCCAATTACTTTTCGAGGTAGACTTCAGCGCGACGGATCA
This sequence comes from uncultured Bacteroidales bacterium, assembly GCA_905233685.1. Lineage (GTDB taxonomy): Bacteria > Bacteroidota > Bacteroidia > Bacteroidales > F082 > Limimorpha. The sequence goes on from CAJOEZ010000044.1 coordinate 7,589, forward strand.
GCGGCAGAATTTCCTTTTCGAGTTGCGGATAGATGTCAATCATTTCGCGGATCGTCTGTTCTCTGTTCGAGGACTTCTTGATGTTGTTGAGGATGGCATCCTTATCCTTGATGTTGGAGTTTTCAACGAGCTTCATGAAGGTGTCCCAGTCGGAGCCGTTGCCCTTGCCGTTGTATTGGTAGTTCTTGGCGTCCTTCTTGAGTTGAGCCTTGATGTCGGCAATAGCGGCATCGGCACGGTCGTTAGACAGCTTGCTGTTCACACCCGTTCTGTCTTCAGGTGAAGCCCAGCCTTCGATTCTCACATTCTTCACATCACCGGTGAGCTTTTCCTTCATCAGGTTCCTGGCAGTCTTGTTGCGGTCGCGAACGTCTTTGCCGTTGCCAAGGATGTTGCTCTTGTTGTAGTCGAAGTAGTAGATGAAGTCAGGTTCAACAACAACGGGAGCTGGAGTTGGGGTGGGTTCCGGAGTCGGAGCGGGAGGAGTCGGCTTGTGATAAATCACGCCGTCGGCCAATTTCACGGTGCTGCCTTGAGTGAAGTAGGTGTTCTTCACGATTTCGTCCTGAGTAGGATAAATCTTGCCGTCGTAGACATAGAACATCGGGTCGCCCATGAGTTCGCAGTTTTCCATTTCAGGCTGATAAGGCATGCAGTAGTGCTTGGTGAACTCGCCACCTTCCTTGTAGTTGACGCGGAAGTCGCCTTCGCCCTTGACCTTTTCACCCACGAAGGTGATGGGGTCGATGTCGATTTGGCCACCTTTGTATGCCAGATAAGGCTTCAGGTTCATGACAGCTTGCTTCTCGAAATATTCGCCGGGGATGGTGACGATAACATCGAAGCAAACGTTGCCGTTTTCGTCAGCAACCAGCGGGTCGGGATTCACGCGATAGGTGATCTTCTTCGAATCGCGGGCCATCTTCTCGATGTCGCAGGGGTTGTTGAACTTGAGACGGAGACCTAAGTTCAGCTGGCTGTACATATCCTTGTCGTTAATGACGTGCTTTTCCTCGTCAGCCTTAATCTTGGCCACCTGGTCAAGATTGTCACTGCCCGTGAAGTTGTAAGTGTAGTCAATGAAGATGTCGAACTTGGGGGCGACATTGAAGGTGAATTCCATACCAGCGGGAACGGAGAAGGTGATATCACGCTTTGTTCTTGCAGGAGACACTTCATGATCCACTTCTTCGCCATTGAGTTGGTTGACGATACCAGCCTTGTAGAACACGCCACCGATACCGATGTGAGGAACGAGGTTGATGACTCTTCTCGGGTTGTAGTTGAACATGTTGAACAGATTGAAGGTCAAGTTCAGGTTACCTTCAATGTAGTTGGTGCCGGTGAAACCGAGGTCAGTGTACACCGCCGAATTCTCAGTATTGTTCAACACGAGAAGTTGCTTCACATCTGATGTAGGTGTGACGCCATGCTTGTGACCAGAGAGGATACCATAACCACCCTTCAGGTTCAAGCCAACGACTTTACCCAGTTGATAACCGATTCCGAAATGGGCATTCCAGTCCGGGAAGGTTTTCTTCCAGTGGTTGAAGTCGTTCCAGATTCCGCCTTGATAGTTGGCCAAGTCACCGTGGTTGATGGAGAGACCTCCGTCAACTTGGAGATACAAGTACTTCTCAGCAGGTCTTGATTTCTTTTTTCCTTCTTGAGCATTCATGCTGAACGGAAGGATCGCCATGACGACAAGCATCATTAGCTTTGCGATTGTCAGGTTTTTCTTCATAACGTAATCTGTTAAGTTTGTAATTTAGTTTGTTTTGAATTATTTGTTCTCTATTTAGCCAACAAAAGTAGGAAATTATTCAATTGCTCAATAAAAAAATCGCATTTTTTTGATGTTTTTTTGCAAAAAAGTGTCTAAATCACGGTTTTAGGTAGATTTTTAGGGTAAAAACGGAGCATTTTGAAGGCTTCCCACATGACAATGCCGGCGCAAACCGACACATTGAGCGAGTGTTTTGTGCCTTCCTGAGGCAGCTCGATGGCTCCTTCACAATAGGGCAAGGCTTCTTCACAAACGCCTTCCACTTCGTTGCCCAAGATGTAGGCGGTGTGCGGTTCGAACTTGAAATCTTGCAACGAAACGCTGCCTTCCACCTGCTCGACGGCAAAAATACGGTAATTCTCGGCCTTCAAAGCTTGGCAGGCTTGTTCAGTGGTTTCAAAATAGCGCCATGTCACGGTTTCGTCGGCACCGAGGGCGGTTTTGTGGATTTCGCGGTGGGGCGGACAAGCCGTGATGCCGCAAAGGTAAAGCGCCTCAATGCGGAAGGCGTCGGCAGTGCGGAAAAACGCGCCCACATTGCTCAACGAGCGGATGTTATCCAATATTATTATAATAGGTGTCTTTTCCGCTTGCTCAAATTCGGCCTTCGACAAGCGGTTCAGTTCCTCGTTTTTCAGTTTGCGCATGGTTTCCATCAAGTTGCAAAGTAAGCGAAAAAAGGCATTGGCACGTCGAGAAATCGGATTTTTTTGGATGAAAAGGCCGATTGTTTCAAACAAAACGCTAATTTTGTACCCCTTAATTCGAGAAATCTATGGCAGGAAATGCAGTTGAAACCCCGTTGATGAAGCAGTATTATTCGTTCAAGGCGAAGTATCCCGACGCTATGCTGCTCTTCCGTGTGGGTGATTTTTACGAGACGTACGGCGAGGACGCAGTGAAGTCGTCGAAGATATTAGGCATCGTGCTCACCAAACGTGCCAACGGAGCCTCTGCCGACGTGGAGTTGGCGGGATTCCCGCATCATGCCTTGGATTCTTACCTGCCGAAATTGGTGCGTGCTGGCCTGAAAGTGGCTGTGTGCGAGCAACTTGAAGACCCGAAATTGGCCAAAAAGTTGGTAAAGCGTGGGGTGGTGGAATTGGTCACGCCGGGCGTTACTTACAACGACAATGTACTAGAGCAAAAGGAGAACAATTTCTTGGCCTCGGTGCATCTCGAAAAGGAAATTTCTGGTGTTTCATTCTTAGATGTTTCGACCGGAGAGTTTTTCTTGACACAAGGTCCTAATGAATACATTGACAAGCTGTTACAAAGTTTCAATCCTTCGGAAGTGCTGGTGCAGCGCAACAAGCGCAAGGACTTCATCGACCTGTTTGGCGGCAAGTATTACCTTACCGTTTTCGACGACTGGGTCTTTACTGATGACTATGCCAACGAGATTCTCAACAAGCATTTCCACACGGTTTCGCTGAAAGGTTTCGGCGTGGATGACTTCCCGAAAGGCATCATCGCGGCGGGTGCTGCGATTCATTATCTAATTGAAACACAACACGATAAATTAGGACATATCACTTCTTTGTCGCGCATCGACCAAGGGCAATACGTGTGGTTGGACAAGTTCACGATTCGCAATCTGGAACTGCTGCACACGACCAACATGAACGCCAAAACGCTGATTGACGTCATCGACAAGACCGTTTCCCCGATGGGCGGAAGATTAATGCGTCGCTGGCTGAGTCTGCCGCTGAAGAACAAGGAGCAGATTGAGGCGCGGTATGAGGTGGTGCGCTATTTTGTTGAGAATCGCGAGCAGATTCAAGGTTTTCAGGATGCCGTGCGTTTGGTGGGCGACTTGGAACGATTAATATCCAAGGTGTCGCTGTCTCGGGTGAATCCGCGTGAATTGTTGCAAGTGGGTCGCGCCCTCGACCAAATCGAGGTACTGAAAGCGGCTTGCGAAGAAAGCCAACATCCTGCTTTGCAGAAGTTTGCGGAGCAGTTCAATCCCTGCACGAGCATCCGCGAGCGCATCAAGAAAGAACTGAACAACGACGCTCCTGCCTTGCTTTCCAAAGGCAACTATATTGCCGACGGCGTGGATGCTGAATTGGACGACTTGCGCAACCTGTCGCGTTCCGGCAAGGAATACCTGATGAACATCCAACGTCGCGAGATGGAACGCACGGGCATCTCTTCCCTAAAAGTGGGCTACAACAACGTGTTCGGCTATTATCTCGAAGTCACCAATTCTCACAAAGACAAGGTGCCGGCGGAATGGATTCGCAAGCAGACTTTGACCAACGCTGAACGATACATCACTGAGGAACTGAAGGAATACGAGCAGAAAATCCTCGGCGCGGAGGAAAAGATTGCCGTCATCGAGCAAAGGGTTTATAATGAGTTGGTTACCGCCGTGACGGAATTCGTGGAACCGATTCAGGTGGATGCCTCCATCGTGGCCCGCATCGACTGCTTGGTGAGTTTTGCCGACATCTCGCTGAAAAACAACTATGTGCAGCCCGTCATCGACGATTCGTTTGTCCTTGACATCAAAGAAGGCCGCCATCCTGTTATTGAGCAGATGATGCCGGTAGGGGAAAGCTATATTGCCAACGACGTTTACCTTGACCGCGACAAACAGCAAATCATCATCATCACGGGGCCCAACATGTCGGGTAAGTCGGCCCTGCTGCGCCAAACCGCTTTGATTGTTTTGATGGCGCAGATGGGTTGTTTTGTGCCGGCGACATCGGCACGTATCGGTCTGGTGGACAAGATTTTCACTCGCGTGGGTGCCAGCGACAACATCTCTTCTGGCGAATCCACTTTCATGGTGGAGATGAACGAGACGGCGAGCATATTAAATAATGTGTCGTCGCGAAGCCTCGTGCTGTTGGACGAAATCGGGCGCGGCACCAGCACCTACGACGGCATCAGCATTGCCTGGGCCATCACCGAGTTTTTGCACGACCACCCTGTGAGTCGCGCCAAGGTGATGTTCGCCACGCACTACCACGAACTGAATGAGATGGAGGATTCCTTTGCCCGCATCAAGAACTATCATGTTTCGGTGAAGGAAGTCGGCAATAAGGTCGTCTTCTTGCGCAAACTGAAGCGCGGCGGCAGTGCCCACAGCTTTGGTATTCATGTGGCCGAGATGGCGGGAATGCCCCGCAAGGTCATCGAGCGCGCCACGGCTTTGCTCACCGTTTTGGAGAAATCTCACACCAGCGAGGACGTCGAGAAAGCCGCCTCAAAGAAACAAGACGATGCTATGCAGTTGAGTTTCATCCAATTGGACGACCCCTTGCTGCTGCAAATCAAGGAGGACATTTTGAGCACCAATATCGATACCTTAACCCCTGTCGAGGCCTTGATGAAGCTGAATGAGATTAAGAAGTTGCTGAATCATTAATGGACTTCGGGACGCGGGACTTCAAGACTGCCTAATCGTCGCTTCGCGTCACTGCGAGGCACGAAGCAGTCCAGAAACACAAATTTCTGCTTTGTAAAGAATGATTTTTGCAGATTTTATGCTTTAGAAAGTAGAAAATATCAAATTTTTATACTTTAGAAAATAGAAAAGTCGTATTTTTGCGCTGTAAAAATGTACAAAAATGGAATATCAGGATATTTTACCTCTTGTAAATCAGTTTAATAACAAGATGAACGAGGTCGATTTGACCTTCAAACGCTATCTTCACGACAAAATCAACTGGAAAGCGAGGTTGATTGGCATTAAAGGCGCACGCGGTGTGGGCAAGAGCACCCTTTTGTTGCAGCACATTAAGGAGAGTTTTCCCAACCTGCAAAACGTGTTTTATGCCTCGTTGGATGATTTGTGGTTTCGTGCCTACGACTTGCTCGATTTGGTGGAATACCTTTATACGCATGGATTCACCCATCTGTTTTTGGACGAGGTTCATAAACTCGACCAATGGAGCCGCTACATCAAAAACATCTATGACAGTTATCCCCAGTTGCACATTGTTTACACCGGCTCTTCGATGTTGGAGATTGACCATTCGAAAGTCGATCTGTCGCGCCGGCAAATGCTTTATACTATGCACGGGCTTTCGTTCCGCGAATACCTTGAATTTGAGGGTTTGGGGACATTCCCTGTCGTGAGTATCGAAGACTTGTTGGGTTCGCATTTGCCCATAGCGATGAATATTGTTTCGCAAACCCGTGTGCTTCAGCATTTTGACCGCTATTTGCAGTCAGGCTATTATCCTTTTTACAAGGATTCCGTTTCCATTGACGATTTCCATTCGCGGCTGCGTGAGGTGGCCAATGTGGTGGTGGAAAGCGACATGCCCGCCGTTGAGGATATTACCTACGCTACTGTGCAGAAAGCCAAGCAGTTGCTGATGGTGATTGCACCCAATGTGCCTTTGCAGCCCAATATCAGCCGACTGAGCCAAGAATTGGAGGTAACGCCTTCGCAATGCCTGAAAATCCTTTATTTGTTGGACCGCGCCGGACTGCTTTTGTTGTTAACCAAGGAACAAAAGGACTACAAGCACCTCGCAAAACCCGGAAAGATTTTCTTGGGCAACGGCAACCTGATGTATGCCTTGTCGTCTGTGGTGAATCTTGGTACTTGCCGCGAGATGTTTTTTGCCAATCAGTTGTCGGCCATTGGACAGCTGACCATGCCCGAAAAGGGTGATTTTTTATTAAATGGAAAATATTTGTTTGAAGTGGGCGGCAGCAGCAAGGATTTCAGGCAGATTGCCAACATCCCCGACAGTTATCTCGCCGTTGATGATGTGGAAATAGGTCATTTGAACCGCATTCCCTTGTGGATGTTCGGGATGCTGTATTGATATTATCCCCTTTCTAATCTATCTTCACCCGGTTAATCCTCCCAAACAGTCTTTCCTTGTCGAAATACACGCTATAGGCATAGCCATTATGCACCTTGAAAGTCCGTGGGTATATGCTGTTACTGGCTTTTTGACCCATTCCTACCGTGCCTTTGGTTGGGTCGTAGCAACCCAGATAATTGATTCCGTTTTGGACGAAAAGACCGTAAATCTTTCCCGTGGCTTCATCAGTAAGGAACTGATTGGCAAAATAGTTCTTCCCTGTAGCAATCGTAAGTGGCCGTTTGTTGGATAGTTGGAACGTCTTATCAAACTCCACGATTTCAAAGTTTTCCAAATCAACAAGTTGAATGAAATCATCGAATTTCAAGGCTATGGTATGGTACTCGGTGGCCAACACTTGGCAATACCAGCCAATTCTCTTGTGTACCTTGTAATTGACAGCCAAACGGAGCAGGTTGCCATTCCAAACGCCCAAGGCAAGTTCATTTTCATTCTCCGGCACCTCACTGTTATAGATGGCAAATATCTCATTCAGATAGGATTGGCACACATTGACTGCCACCGTATCGATGAAACGGTAGAGAAAATGCCGTTGCTTTAAAGTGTCGTTTTTCAGCACATAGTTGTAAGTCTGCGCCTGCCCATGAAACTCCTTCACATAATAGTCGCGCTTCTC
>CAJOEZ010000045.1 GCA_905233685.1 uncultured Bacteroidales bacterium
ATCCAAGGTGTAGGTACGGGATGGCGCACATTGACAGGTGATGAATGGAATTATGTGATTAATGAACGCACTGGTATACGCTATGAAAAAGTTTCAATACATGTTGACGCGAATAATGACATACCAGGAATCATCTTATTCCCAGATAATTGGAATACTAGTATCTATTCGCCTACCAACCCCAATACCTATACCGCTGATGCCGGAGGCGTGATTACCCTCGGGATATGGAATGACTGTGAAGCATCGGGTGCAATCTTCCTGCCTGCAGCAGGCCATCGTTCGGGAATTGTTTACTATGACTATAGTGAGGCTAGTAGTGATTACTGGTCTTCAACAATATCTAGTGAAAATAATAAAATGAGTATACGCTTATCTTTTCAAAACAGTCTTATTATAATGCACACCTGGGCAAACAATGGTTTCTCCGTCCGCTTGGTCAAGGACGTCGAATAACCCTATCAGCATCTAACCTGATACCAATACAATCAAGGGTGGGTACAGTTCGTATCCACCCTTTTATTGTTCGCGGTGCTTCTGTTTTTAACTGTAGTTAGTCTCTCAATTCCAACAGCACCACATTCTCCACATGCTGCGTGTGCGGGAACATATCCACGGGTTGCACAGCCATTACTTTATAAACCGAATCAAGTAATTGTAAATCACGGGCTTGTGTGGCAGGGTTGCAGCTAACATAGACGATTTTCTTGGCGCGGATTTTCAGCAGTTGTTCCACCACTTTTTCGGCCATGCCTGCGCGGGGCGGGTCGGTGACGATGAGGTCGGGATGGCCGTTGGCGGCGATGAAGTCGTCGGTGAAAACCTTGGCCATGTCGCCAGCAAAGAAAGAACAATTGGTGATGCCGTTGATTTCGGCGTTCACTTTCGCATCGGCGATGGCGGCCTCAACGTATTCAATGCCAACGACTTTCTTCACGAAGCGCGAGAAATACTGTGCGATGGTGCCCGTACCTGTATAGAGGTCGTACATCAGTTCGTCGCCTTGAACGTTGGCTAAGTCAAAGGCAGTTCGGTAGAGTCTTTCCGCTTGATACACATTGGTTTGGAAGAATGACACCGGCCCGATGCGGAATTTCAGGTCGTCGAAGCCAGGTCGGGGAGAGGCCATCGTTTCCAAGAGGTAAGGATCTCCCTTCAGGCACTCAAACGGCAGGTCGTTAATGATGTCGTTGAGCTTCGGGTTGATGACCAACAGCAGCGACACGATTTGCGGGAAAGCCATCTCCAAAGCGGGAATCAGCTCGTGGCGCACTACCTCGTTCTCCTCGCTGATGACCAAAATCACCATGAATTCGCCCTTCGAGTTGCAACGTACGACGAGGTTACGCATCAGCCCCTCATGGGCGCGGAAGTTGTAGTAAGGCAGCTTGTGCTCCATCGTAAACTTCCTGACAAACAACCGAATGTCGTTTGATGGGTCGGCTTGAAGGTGGCATTTTTCAATGTCCACGACACGGTCGAAAAGCTGGGGCAGGTGGAAACCGAGGCCCTTGCAGGCGTCTTCGTCGTGGGTGCCAGTGGGTGCGCCGTCGGTGAGCCACTTGCGGTTGGAGAAGGTGTATTCTAACTTGTTGCGGTAGCGGAACTGCCTTTCACAACCTAAAATCGGCCGGATTTCGGGGTACTCAATCTTCCCGATGCGGTCGAAGTTGTCCTTCACCTGTTTTTGCTTGTAGTAGGTCTGCCACTCGTAGGCCATGTGCTGCCATTTGCAGCCGCCGCAAAGTCCAAAGTGCTGACACACAGGCGTGACGCGTTTGTCGGAATACTGCTTGAAGTTCACGATGCGGCCTTCAAAAAAGTTCTTCTTGCGCTTGAAGACCTCAATATCGACCACGTCGCCGGGTACACCAAAGGGGATGAACACCACGCGGCCTTCGGGCTTGGCTACGGACATTCCTTCGGCTCCAGCGTCAATAATCTCCACGTTTTCAATGTATTCGGGTTCTCGTTTTATTTTGTTTCTTGCCATGTTTCTTTTTTGTCACAAAACCAGCAAAAACTGTTTTGTATGTTTTATGATTATTCATTGAACAATTCCCAAGACCGTTTCGCCTGTTCCTCAAACATCTGCCAACCGTTGTAGACCTTGGCACCCCATGTGCGTCCCAATTCCATGAAAGCGGTTTCTTTCGGGTTGTAAATCAGGTCGATAAGGATATGCTTGTTGCTCAGGGCTTGGTAGTGGATTTCGGGGAAGTCGTCGGTGTGGGGCATCATGCCCAAGGGGGTCGTATTAATAATAAGGTGTGATTGCCTCAACATTTCGTCGGTCAGTGTGTCGTAGGTGAAATCGCCTTTTTCCGCGCTTCGGCTGACGGTGGAATAGGGGATATGGCGCTGTTTCAGAACGTATTGCACCGCTTTTGAGGCGCCGCCTGTACCCAACACCAAGGCGTGTTCGATTTCACGACCTTTCAAGGCGCGTTCAAGGAGCTTGTCGAAGCCGTAAACATCTGTGTTGTAGCCTTTTGTCTTGCCATTTTCCACCTTTACAGCATTCACAGCGCCAATTTCTTTGGCTATCGGGTCAATGTCATCCAAGAGTGGAATGATGGCTTCCTTATAGGGAATCGTCACATTGAATCCGCAGAGTTCGGGATGTTCGGCGATGATGTCGAGAATGCGCTCAACCGACTGAATGTCATAGTTCTGGTAACGGCAATCCAAGCCTTCGTATTCGAATTTGTTCGTGAACAGGTCGCGCGAGAAGGAATGTTTCAGCGGATGCCCGATTAATGCATATAATTTCATTGTAAATCAATCATTTAATCCCAAACAAAGCCCCGAAACCAAGCGTGCAAAGCACTCCGACAATCACGCTGGCCAAGATGACACCGCAGATGACGGCGAGCACGCTTTTCTTGAAGTCCATGTCCAAGAAGCTCGCGGCGAGGGTGCCTGTCCAGGCTCCGGTGCCGGGCAACGGGATGCCGACGAAAAGCACCAAGGCCCAATACAGCCCGCGACCCGCCTTAGCTTGCAGCTTTTGGCCGCCTTTCTCGCCTTTTTCGATGCACCAGTTGCAGAAGTTCCTGAAAAACTTCACCTTGACATCCTTGCCCCATTCCAGCACCTTACGGGCGAAGAAATAAATGAACGGCACGGGCAGCATGTTGCCGATGGCGATGATGATGTAGCTCCAAAAAAGGCTGAAGTCAGGGTTGGCCGCATGAATGCCGTAGGCCACTGGGATGGCGCCACGCAGCTCGATGAGTGGCACCATGGCGATGAGGAAGATATAGATGTAATTTTTCATAAATCAAAAAGGAAGGTCGTCACTGGGTTTGGGGGTTTGGTCTTGGTTTTGGCTGTGTTGGTGTATTAATGCCATGATTTCCACATCGTTGGCCAACAGCTCGCGGTCGAATTCAAGGAAATCGGAATAGGCCTCGAAGTCGACGTCCAAAGCGCGGTCGAGGGTTTCGAGTCCCTGGCTTTTGCAACCTTTGACGAAGTAGGCGTAGCTCAGAAGAAACAGCAATGCCGAATCATTGTCGGTCTGTTGCAGCCCGTAGACCAACGTGTTGATGGCCTCGTCGATTTTGTCTTGCGCGCCGTAGAGGTCGGCTATATAATAGTAGGCATCGGGGTCGTGCGGCGTCATTTCTTGGATTTCGCGAAGGTATCGCATTGAGGTCTCCATGTCGTTCAGCGTGCGGTATTCGGCGGCGAGGGAATAGAGGTAGTCGGTTTCCCAAGGCTCCAATTCGAGGGCCTTTTTGAAGAAACGAATGGCTTTTTGGCTTTGGCCACGGTCGCTCAAAACGTAGCCTAATCCCGCCCAGCCGCTGCCGATCATCGGGTTGATTTCCACGGCTTTATGGAAGTTTTCCTCGGCGGTTTGGAGGTCTTCAAGACGGTAGTAGCAATCGCCCAAAGCGGCGCGAATCATTGAGGTCTCCACGCCGTTGCGCAGTGCCTCTTCAAGCGTGTCGATGGATTCCTTGTAACGTCCGAGGTCGTAATAAATGTCGGCGAGGTGGGTGTTGGTCCAAAGGTCCGTGGGGTCGATGGAGAGCGCAAACTCGTAAGGGTCAATGGATTCCTCGTACATACCCTTCATGCGGTAGCAGTCGCCGATGCTGGCCCAGGCCTTGCTGTTGTGCGGGTCTTCGTCGATGAGCTTCTGGAAGAAGGCGATGGCGTCCTCGTCACGGCGCGCGCTCATGAAGCAGCAGCGGATTTCGTGGTAAATCGTGTCGTGCTCGTTGGCGAAAGGCAGGGCTTTCATGTAAAAAGTGAGCGCAAGGTCGTATTTCTCAAGGCGTTGGTACTCGTATGCGATGGCGTTGTAAAGGTCGAATTTTTCGTCTTCGTCGAAGTAGGGCAGGGCACTGCAATAGTTCTCAATGGCCTCCTTCGACTTGCCTAACAGAGCCAAGCATGAGCCGAGGGTGAGGAAATAGTCGGGTTCTTCTTCGTCGCGGTCGATGTGTTGAAGCAGCTCGAAGGCGCGTTGGGCGTCGTTTTCCAAAAGATACTGCCGTGCCTCCTTGATTTTCAGTAGGTTGCTTTCGGGATGCTGCGCCATGGCGATTTCCACGGCCTGCCGCGACTTTTTCAGCTCGTTCTGCTCCGTATAATGGTCGATGATGTACTCGAACTCCTCGCTGTCGAAATAGACGGAATTGTGCGCCTTCAGCATGGTCTCATATTTCTCGACAGCGGCCTTTCGGTCTTGTTCTTCCTCAAAATAATCGTCGAAATCTTCGTCCTCAAACATGGTTTTCTTGTCTGAAATTTCGTGCAAAAATAATAAAAAATAAGATACGGAGCGTTTTTGTCGTCATCTGTATTTCAACTTCTCTAACGCCACACTCCAAGCATATCCTTTTTCTCGATTGACAAAGGTTTGAAGTTGGTAGCCTTCTCCATCAAGAATGTGGTGTAAATCATCGACGAGGCCGGTGCCGCGCAGTTTCACTACGGCTTCCTTCTTGGTCCAATATTGCGTGAAGGCCTCCACGGGGTCGCTTGAGGCGCGAATCCAGTTGGCTTCGGCGGGGTTCATCGTCTTGTTGACAAGTGACAGATTGCCCTTGCGGAAACTCTCGATGTCGATACCGACAGGGGAGAAGTCGACCGCCACAGCGATGCCGTTCTTGCAATGGCTGAGGTTGAAATGCACTTCGGGATACCTTATTAAATAAGGCTTGCCGTGCGCATTTTGGCCCATTTCCATATCGTTGATTCCCAAAGGTTTCAGTAATTCCTTGAGCATCAGCCACGACTTCAGGCAGGCAAATTGGCCAAACAGATGCTTGTAACGTAAGGCCTCCTCGCGGCGTTGCTCGTCCACCAAGGGCAGCATTCGCTGCACTTCGGCTTCGGTCACTTGGCTCATGTCGTCGAAAATGGAAATCATGGCGCAAAAGTACGCTTTCCCCAGAAACTGAGCCGCCAAAAATTGGTTTTCGTTGAAAAAATCTTTTGTTTCGGTTTCAAAAATGTGTCTCGTTTGGATAAAAAATTCGGATAAAACAAAATAATCCGTAATTTCGCAGCGATTTTCGGCCTATGAAAAAGAAAGCCAACATACACGCAACGGTTCAGCCTTATGCTGACATTCCGCTCCGCACCTTCGACTTGCTGCCGCGATTCGTCGAGAAATACGGCAAGAAGAAGGTGATGTTTGCCTGCAAGGTGGACGGCGCATGGAAGAAGTTCATAGGACGCGATGTCGTGAAGATGACCGACACCATCAGTCAGGGCTTGATAGGTCTTGGCGTCGGCAAGGGTGACCGTGTGGCAGTGGTTTCCAACAACTGCCCGCAGTGGAACATGGTCGATTTTGCCGTGCAGCAAATTGGCGCGATACTCGTTCCTATTTATCCCACGGCGCGTCAGACCGACTATGAGCATATCATGCACCATGCCGAACCCAAGGTGGTTTTCGTGGAAGGCTCGCTCCTTCATAACAAGGTGAAGGGTATCATTGAGCAGATGGAGGTACGTCCCAAAGAATTCACTTTCAATCCAGTAGAGGGTTTGATGACCCTTCGAGGAATGATGGTTTCCGTCAAGGTGGACAAGAAGAGCCTTGCTGCGCTTCAAGCACGCAAAGACGAGGTGGACGAGGAAGATGTGGCGACGATCATCTACACTTCAGGTACACTGGGAACCCCGAAAGGCGTTATGCTGACTCATCACAACCTGATGAGCTGTGTGGCATACTACGGCCCGCATTATCCCGTGCCAAGTTCGCAGAAGGTGGTGAGTTTCTTGCCTTTGTCGCACATTTACGAGCGCTCGGTGCTCTACACGCACGTTTATCTCGGAAACGCGACCTATTACGTGGAGAACTTTGGCACCATCATGCGCGACATCGCCGATGTGAAGCCTGAGCATTTCACCACTGTGCCTCGTGTCGTTGAGAAGGTGTATAACGGTTTCATGCGCAAGGGCGACAAACTGAAAGGCGCGAAGAAGCGCATTTTCCATTGGGCTTTCCAATTGGCCGAGCGTTACGACGAAACCGGAAGCAAAAACAATAGAGCCTACCGCTTTAAGCTGTATTGGGCTAATAGATTGGTTTTCAAGGATGTGAGAAAAGCGTTTGGCGGGCGTTTGGAGTTCATCATTTCGGGTGGCGCCAGCCTGCAACCGCGTTTGGTGCGTTTGTTTGCCGCCATGGACATCCCCATCATCGAGGGCTATGGCCTGACCGAAACTTCGCCCGTGATTGCCACCAACAGCTTGGCTTTGGGCATTATGAAGGCGGGAACAGTGGGCGTGCCTTGTGGCAGCGTGAACATCAAAATTGACCCCGAGTCGGGCGAAATCCTCGTGAAAGGCTCTCCCGTGATGAAGGGCTACTACAAGGACGAGGAGCAGACCAAAATCGCCATTGACGAAGAGGGTTATTTCCACACGGGCGACATCGGTGAGTTCGACGAGGAAGGCTTGCTGAGAATCACGGGTCGCATGAAGGAAATCTTCAAGGACTCGATGGGCAAGTACATCTCTCCTGCGTTGATTGAGAACCGTTTTGCCGAGTCGCCGTTCATCAGCAACATCATGGTGGTGGGCGAGAACCAGAAGTTTGCCGCCGCCCTGATTGTGCCGAACTTTGAACACCTGAAGACTTGGTGTGAGGAGAATCACATTGCCTTTACAACGAACACGGAAGTCGTTAAGGATAAAAAGGTTATCGACCGTTACCGAAAGGAAGTTGACAGCTACAACAAGTTCTTCGGTGACTATGAGAAAATCAAGCGTTTTGAACTTTTGGACCACGAGTGGACCATCGACGACGGGGAGATAACGCCCAGCCTCAAAATCCGTCGCAAAGCCATCGCAGAGCGTTATCAGGATATGATTGATGGGATGTTTGCGGAATAAAATACAAGACGGCTTCCAACGAGGCCGTTTTTTTTGTATTTTTGCACCTCACAAAGCAATCAGTCATGGAATCTTTACCCGCATTATTCTCCGACCTCGCCCTGATTTTGGTCACGGCAGGCATTACCACGGTGATTTTCAAGTGGTTGAAACAGCCCGTTGTGTTGGGCTATATCATCGCCGGCTTCCTCATCGGGCCGAATTTTGATTGGTTTCCCGTCGTCAACGACCACACAAGCGTGGAGACATGGAGCGAAATCGGCATGGTGTTCATGCTGTTTGGCATAGGATTGGAGTTTAGTTTCAAGAAGTTGAAGAAGGTGGGCGGCGCGGTTGGCGTGACTGCGCTCACCGAATTGGTGACCATGTGCGTTGTCGGCTTTATGCTCGGCAAGGCCATGGGATGGTCGCAGATGGACAGCATTTTCCTTGGCGCAATGTTGAGCATTTCGTCCACGACCATCATCGCCAAAGCCTTCGACGACATGAAGTTACATCGCGAAAAGTTCAGCGGCAACGTCATCGGAGAGTTGGTGGTCGAAGACCTTGAAGCCGTCTTGCTGATGGTGATTCTTTCCACTTTGGCCGTGAGCAAGAGCTTTGACGGTATGCAGTTGGTTACCAGCATGTTGAAGCTTGGATTCTTCCTATTAGTGTGGTTTGTTGGTGGTATTTTCATCGTCCCGACGGTTCTGAGATGGTCGCGCAAGTTCATGACGGAAGAGACACTGACGGTGTTTTCTGTCGGACTCTGTTTTATGATGGTCGTGCTCGCTAATTTGGCGGGGTTTTCCTCGGCCTTGGGCGCGTTCATCATGGGCTCTATTTTGGCCGAAACGCTTGAGGCAGAGGCCATTCATAAGGTCATCACGCCCATCAAAAACCTCTTTGGAGCCATTTTCTTCGTCTCGGTCGGCATGATGGTCAACCCGCAGATTTTGGTCAATTATTGGTGGCAGATTTTAGTGGTGACTGTCATTTTGCTCATTTTCAAGCCTTTGAGCAATGTCGTTGGGCGTTTATTGGCTGGTTTGGGCTTGAAACAATCCATGCAAGGCGGTTTCTGTTTCTGCCAAATTGGTGAGTTCTCGTTTATTATTGCCGGGCTGGGCCTCAATTACGGTGTCATCGACGATTTCCTATATCCCATCATCGTTTCGGTGTCCATCATCACCACTTTCTTGACACCATATTCCATCAAAGCCGCAGTGCCAGCCTATGAATGGGTGGTCAAACATTTCCCGGAAAGTTGGATTAACCGCTTGGAAAACAGCGACTCAGGTATCAAAGTGAGGAGCGGCGAGAAGGTCAATATGGCGAGTTTCGTGGCGCGACAGTTCAAAAACATGGTCATCTATTTGGCCATCATCATCGCTGTGGTGCTCATCGGGTTCTTCATCGGTGCGTTCATCATGAAATACGTCCCGAGGCCATGGGGACCGGCCATCAGCACGGCAGTGGTTTTGGTGTTGGTTTCGCCTTTCCTTTGGGCGATGGGCTTTAAGCACACCTTGTTGAATACGACGCATAAGTTGATGGAAGCCAATAAGTTCAACAAGACAATCGTCCGTTTGGTCTTTGCTTTGCGTTTTGTGGTGGTGGCGGTGATGGCCTATTCGATTATTCAGCATTTCCTGAACGGGTTGTTCTGGGAAAAATTGAATATCAGCGCTCCGCTGTACCATTGGATTAACATCGGTTTCGCGTTGATTTACACTGTTTTGTTGCGTGTTTTGAGTCCGGCGATGAAGTTCTACAAGCATATCGAGGAACGGTTTATGGACAACCTCAACAAGCGCCAGTCGACGCAGGTGTTCACCATCCCTGAGATTTTGCAGGAAAACTGCCACTTGCAGAAGATGACACTCAGCCCCGACAGCCCGTATGCTGGCCAGCTCATCAAGGAGACCGACTTCCGCGACAACTACAATGTGAGCGTGGTGAGCGTGGAACGCGGCAAGCAAATGTTTGAGTTGCCGAAGTCTGATTTTCAGCTGTTTCCGTTTGACAAAATCACCTTTGTCGGGCACGAGGACCATCTGCGCTTGATGCTGCCGAGGGTGGAGTTATTTGACGACCAACTGATTCAGGAGCACGAGGAAAGCGAGGTGGATTTGTATAAGGTGGAAGTGCGTCGCAATAGTCCGTTTGTTGGTGTGGCTTTGATGGATTCCGGTTTGGCCGAAAAATTTGAAGCCATGATTATCGCCATCGAGCGTGACGGGCATTTCATACTGAACCCATCGGCAAGGATTGCCTTCCAACCCGCTGATTTAGTGTGGTTTGTCGCTCAGAAGGAAAAGGCTAAAATCCTGATGAGCTATAATCCTGACGTGATTCCTGATCTTAATATGAACTAAAAATTGGGCAGACACGCAGGTCTGCCTCTACAAAAATGATTGTTTGTATTGCCGAAAAGCCAAGCGTCGCCCGCGACATCGCCAAAGTGTTGGGAGCCAACACTTCCCATGAGGGTTACATGGAAGGCAATGGCTATCAGGTGACTTGGACTTTCGGCCACCTTTGCACGCTGAAGGAACCGCACGACTACACTGACCAATGGAAGGCGTGGGCCTTGAGTCGCTTGCCGATGATTCCGCAACGTTTTGGCATTAAGCTGATTGCGGACAAAGGTGTGGAAAAGCAGTTCAAGACCATTGAATCCTTGTTTCAGAAGGCCGATGAAATTGTGAACTGCGGTGATGCGGGGCAGGAGGGCGAACTCATCCAACGCTGGGTGATGCAGAAGGCCGCCGTGAAGTGCCCCGTCAAGCGTCTTTGGATTTCTTCACTGACGGAAGAATCCATCCGTGAAGGCTTTAAGAATCTGAAAGACCAGTCTGATTATCAGTCGCTTTACGAGGCCGGACTCAGCCGTGCTATTGGTGACTGGCTCTTGGGTATGAACGCGACACGGCTTTACACCTTGAAATACGGTCAAAATCGGCAAGTGCTTTCGATAGGCCGCGTGCAAACGCCCACTTTGGCGCTGATTGTCAATCGCTACCACGAAATCGTGAACTTCAAGCCAGAGGCCTATTGGGTGCTTTCAACCGTTTATCGCGACACGACTTTCACGGCTACCAAAGGCAAATATGGCTCCGTGGAGGACGGCCAAAAGGACTTGCAAAGCATTGAGGGAAAAGAGTTTACCGTAACAGACATCGCCACCAAGAAAGGCACGGAAGCCCCACCAAGGCTTTACGACTTGACTTCGCTTCAGGTGGAATGCAACAAGAAATACAACATGTCCGCCGACCAGACTTTGCAGACTATTCAAAGCCTCTACGAGAAGAAATACACCACCTATCCGCGTGTGGACACGACATACCTGAGCGACGACATCTATCCGAAATGCCCTGATATTCTGGCAAAACTCACCAACTACGCCGACTTGACTTCGCCTTTGGCGGGCAAGAAACTGCCCAAAAGCAAGAAGGTGTTCGACAACAGCAAGGTCACAGACCACCACGCCATCATCCCGACAGGCGTGATGCCTCAAGGCTTGTCGTTTGCAGAGGAGAAGGTATTTGATGAAGTCTGTCGTCATTTCATCGCAGTGTTCTATCCTGACTGCCAGTTCGCTACAACCACGGTATTGGGCAAAGTGGAGGAGGTGGAGTTCAAGACCTCGGGCAAGCAGATTTTGGTTCCAGGTTGGCGTGAGGTCATCAACCCCGTGAAGCAAGAGGAGGAGAACCCTTCGACAAGCTCAGGGACCAAAGAAGGGCAGGAGGACGAGGAGAAGACCTTGCCGCTTTTCACCAAAGGCGAGCACGGACCGCATCAGCCCCAATTAGCCGAGAAATGGACTACGCCGCCGAAACCTTACACCGAGGCGACCTTGCTCCGTGCCATGGAAACGGCGGGGAAGTTAGTCGATGACGAATCCCTGCGCGAGGTGATGAAAGAGAACGGCATCGGGCGGCCTTCCACGCGGGCGGCCATCATTGAAACGCTGTTCAAACGCAACTATATCAAGAAGTTACGTAAGAGTCTCGAACCCACGCCCACAGGCATCGAACTCATCGGCCTCATTAGAGAAGACCTGCTGAAAAGCGCTGAACTGACGGGCATTTGGGAAAAGAAACTCCGTGAAATCGAGCAACATAAGTATGAAGCCCGACAGTTTTTGGACGAGCTGAAACAGATGGTCACCGAAATCGTCACCACGGTGATGTTGGATAACAGCAACCGCCGCGTGGCCGCCGCTGTGGTGGAGGAGAAACAGAGGAGGTCCACCTCAAAAAAGGCCGTCAAACCCAAGAAAACCGAATCAACCCAAGCCAATCCTGACGCTATCATCGGCCAACCTTGTCCGTTGTGCGGCAAAGGGCATATTATTAAAGGTAAGACCGCATACGGCTGTTCCGAGTGGCGAAATGGCTGCGGATGGAGGAAGGCGTTTTAGCAAAATTGAAGGCAAGGAAACATATTATAGCCGTTTGATTGTGAGGTAAAACGCTGAGAAAAACATAAAATGTTCAAGGTATGCGTTTTGTAAGAGAAAATTTCGTACTTTTGCCGCCGTTTTCAAAAAGAGCTTTTTATGATAAACATAACCTTTCCTGACCACAGTGTCAGACAATTTGAATCGGGTGTTACCCCATTGGAAATCGCCAAGAGCCTGAGCGAGGGTTTGGCGCGTAACGTGCTGTCGGCCAAAGTGAACGGCAAGATGTGGGATGCCATGCGCCCTGTCAACGAGGACGCCACCATCCAGCTTTTCACGTGGGACGACCCCGAAGGCAAGGCCACGTTCTGGCACTCATCGGCACACCTTATGGCCGAGGCCATCGAGGCATTATATAAAGGTGTAAAGTTCGGCATCGGTCCCGCCGTGGATGCCGGTTTCTACTACGACATCGACACGGGCGACATCACCCTGACCGAAGCCGACCTCGTGGCCATCGAGAAGAAGATGCTCGTTGACGTGAGCAAGGCCGAGGCTTTGAAGTATTTCACCGAGAAAGGCGACGAGTACAAGGAAGAGCTGATCAGCGAGTTGGAAGACGGCACCATCACCTATTATAAATGTGGTAACTTCACCGACCTTTGCCGTGGGCCGCACATCCCGAACACGAGCTTCATTAAGGCCGTGAAATTGACCTCTTTGGCCGGTGCCTATTGGCGTGGCGACGAGAAGCGCAAGCAGCTCACCCGCGTCTACGGTATCACTTTCCCGAAGCAGAAGGAACTCGAAGAATACCTTGTGCTGCTTGAGGAAGCCAAGAAGCGCGACCACCGCAAGTTGGGACGCGAACTGGAACTCTTCATGTTCAGCGACACCGTGGGTAAGGGCCTCCCGATTTGGCTGCCCAAAGGCACCGAGTTGCGCCTCCGCTTGCAGGAGTATCTGACCAAGATTCAGAAGGAATACGGTTATGAGCAAGTCATCACGCCCCATATCGGCGGCAAGCAGCTCTATGTGACTTCGGGTCACTGGGATCACTATGGCGAAGACAGTTTCCGCCCGATCACCACGCCGGAAGAAGGCGAGGAGTACCTGCTGAAACCCATGAACTGCCCGCACCACTGCATGATTTTCAAGTGGAAGCCGCGTTCCTACAAGGACCTGCCTTTCCGCTGCGCCGAGTTTGGAACGGTGTATCGTTATGAGCAGAGTGGCGAGTTGCACGGCCTCACCCGTGTGCGCTCGTTCACCCAAGACGATGCCCACATCTTCTGCCGTCCCGACCAGGTGAAGGAAGAGTTCATTCGCGTGATGGAAATCATCGAAATCATCTTCAAGGCTCTTGATTTCAAGAACTTTGAAGCACAAATATCGCTCCGCGACCCCAACGACCATGAGAAGTATGTGGGTTCGGACGAAAACTGGGCCAAGGCCGAGGCCGCCATTCAGGAGGCTTGCGCCGAGAAAGGTCTGCCGGCTCATGTGGAATACGGCGAGGCCGCTTTCTATGGCCCGAAGCTCGACTTCATGGTGAAGGACGCCTTGGGTCGCAAGTGGCAGTTGGGCACGATTCAGGTGGACTACAACCTGCCTGAGCGTTTCGACCTGACCTACATCGGTGCCGACAACGAGAAACACCGTCCCGTGATGGTGCACCGTGCTCCCTTCGGCTCGATGGAACGTTTCGTGGCTGTTTTGCTCGAGCACTGCGCCGGTGAATTCCCGCTTTGGCTGGCTCCCGACCAGGTGATTATCCTCCCAGTCAGCGAAAAATACCTCGATTTTGCGAAAAATTTGCAATCGTATCTAAAAAAGTCCGATATTCGCGCCCTCATTGACGAGCGAAACGAGAAAATCGGACGTAAGATCCGCGATGCCGAAATGAAGAAATATCCTTATATGCTCATCGTGGGCGAGAAGGAAGCGGCTGAAAATCAAGTTTCTGTGCGCAAGCACGGTCAAGTTGACCTCGGCACCATGCCGACCGAAGCCTTTGCCGAGTTGATTCGCAAGCAAGTCGAGGAGGAACAGAACAAGAGATAATTAACTAACTGATTATAAACTTAATATAGGAGACTAAAACCATAGCACAGATTCCACAAAAAGGAAGACCCGGCCAGCGGCCGAACAAAGACAAGGACGGATTCAACCACCGCATTAACGAGGAAATCAAGGCCCCGATGGTGAGATTGGTGGGCGAGGGTGTGGAAGCCAACATCTACCCCTTACGCGAGGCCATGAGAATTGTTGAAGAACTGGGTGTCGATCTCGTTGAGATTCAGCCCGATGCCAATCCGCCCGTCTGCAAGGCGATGGACTACAAGAAGTTCGTCTTCGACCAGAAAAAACGCCTAAAAGACCAAAAGGCCAAGGCCACCAAGGTCGTCATCAAGGAAATCCGACTTGGACCCCAAACTGACGACCACGACTTCGAGTTCAAGCTCAATCACGCCAAGCGATTCCTTCAGGAAGGCTCAAAAGTGAAGGTGGAAGTGTTTTTCAGAGGGCGTTCCATCGTCTATAAAGAACAAGGTGAAATCATCTTGCTCAAGTTTGCTCAAGAGTTGGAAGAGTTCGGCAAGGTGGAGATGATGCCCAAGTTAGAAGGGAAGCGGATGCAAATGATGATAGCTCCTAAGACAACAAAGAAATAAACTCATTTTTAATACTTTAAATCTATTGTAAAATGCCAAAAATGAAGACCAAGTCCGCTGCCAAGAAGCGTTTCCAAGTAACCGGCGGCGGCCATCTGAAGAGGAAGCACGCTTATCATGGTCACATCCTGACCAAGAAGAGCCAGAAGAGAAAACGCAATCTCGACCACACCGCGCTTGTCGACAGAGTTGACGAGAAAGTGGTTAAAAAGATGCTTCTCATGTAATTAACTAATGTTTAACTTTGTCTCAGCAGAAAAGTTCTCGAAAGGAGCGAGGCGCTGGACGAAAAAATCAAAGAAATGACAAGATCAGTCAATGCAGTGGCTTCAAGAGCCAGAAGAAAGAAACTGGACTGTGGCGAAGAACTCTTACGAAAAGGGTCAGACTTACGCTTATCGCGACAGAAAGAACAAGAAGCGCGAATTCCGCAGCCTGTGGATTGTCCGTATCAACGCTGCCGTGCGCGAGTATGGCATGAACTACAGCCAATTCATCAACAAGCTGAACGTGGCCGGCATCGAGATGAACCGCAAGGTTCTCGCCGACCTCGCCCTCAACAACCCCGAGGCTTTCAAGGCCATCGTCGAGAAGGTGAAGTAAGAAAGAGCGTTATTGTTTTTCACGATAACAAAAAGAGTCCCAGTCTTGCAAAGAGGCTGGGATTTTTTGTTTTACTCTTATTTCCTTTCCATTATCTCGGAAACGGCCTCCCAAACACCGCTGGAAACGGCGTTTCAAACTCTAAATCTTTGTGCTTCAAGGGGTGGTGGAAGCAAAGCTTATAGGCGTGCAAACACAAGCGCCCCAGCGAGTTGTCGCCGTTGCCATACTTTACATCGCCCACCACGGGATGCCCAATGTCGGCCATGTGGACGCGAATTTGGTTCTTGCGTCCGGTCTCCAAGCGCAGCTCCACCAAAGAATAACCCTTATTGGTCATCAGGGTTTCGTAATAGGTCTCGGCGTACTTGCCGCCGTTGTCGGTGGGGGAGGAATAGGTGATGAAAGCCTTGTTGTCCTTCAGCCACGAGGCCACCATGCCCTCCTTTTTCTCCATGTTGCCGCACACCACGGCCACATAGCGGCGGTCATAAACGGTGTTTTTCCAGTCTTCCTCAAACATCAGGGCCACGTCCTTGCTCTTGGCGAAAAGCATTAGGCCGGAGGTGTCGCGGTCAAGGCGGTGGATAGTGTGGGCACGGCAGCGTTGCTTAGTATAGATAAAATATTGGTTCAGAATGCTTTGTGCGGTGTCTTTTTCCTTGGTCGGACTATTGGTGAGCAGGCCTTCTTTCTTGTCGATGACCAGCAAATATTTGTCTTCATAGACGATGTCCAACCACGGGCTGTGGAAGCGTTCTTTGGCCGTTGGCTTACCGATTTCGACCACCATGCCGGGCTGCAGGGCAAAGTCGAACTGCGTGGTGCGCTGACCGTCCACGCTGACGACCTTGTTGGCCAGCATGTTTTTCACCTTGTTGCGGCTGATGCCGTCCAATTTCTTCATCAGGAACTCCATCAGCTTAGCCTCTTCTGAAACGTTGAATTTCAGCGGGTTACTTTTTGAGTGAGGTCTTTTATTCTCTTTGTTCATTTTTGTATTGTTGATGCGGGTTGTATTGTTGATGCGGGACTTCGGGACGCGAGACATGGGACGGCGAAGCCCAATCTTTGAATTCGAAATCTTGAAATCAGAAATCTTGAAATCTTTAAATCTTTGAATCTGGAATCAGAACGGGTCGGCCTCGATGGAGGGTTGGTAGGGTGACATTTCGGTGTCGTCATTCATTCTGGAACCGATGACCATCGAGGGGCTGTCGAACTGGTTGTTTGGCCCGATGGTGGTAAAGGCGCTGTTGTCAAAGCCTTGCTCAAACTCCTCAAAACGAGCGTATTGGCCGACGAAGCGCAGCTCCACCTCGCCCAATTTGCCATTACGATGCTTGGCAATGTCGATGATGCTGTAACCCTTGGGCTTGTCCTCAGCATCCACGCCATCTTTGTAATACTCAGGACGATAGATAAACATCACCATGTCGGCGTCTTGCTCGATGGCGCCTGATTCACGCAGGTCGGAGAGGATGGGCTTCTTCGAGCCGGGGCGCTGCTCCACGCTACGGCTCAGCTGCGAAAGCGCCAAAACGGGGATTTCCAACTCTTTGGCCAAACTCTTCAGCGAGCGCGATATGGTGCTGATTTCCTGCTCACGGTTGAGGCCTTTGTCGCCCTTGGCGGTCATAAGTTGCAGATAATCAATGAAAATCATTTGGATATCGTGTTGTTGTTTCAGTCGACGGCATTTGGCGCGAAGCTCAAAGATGGAGAGCTGTGGTGTGTCGTCGATGAAGATGGGCGCGTTGGTCAGTGGCGTGACCTTGGTGTTCAGTTGCTGCCACTCGTGTTCGGCAAGATCACCGCTGCGGAGCTTGTCGGCAGTGAGTGAGGTCTCGGTCGAAATCAGACGTGTAACCAATTGAACTGAAGACATTTCCAAGGAGAAGAACGCCACGGGACGGTTGAAATTGACGGCAGCGTTGCGGGCCAGGTTGAGTGCAAAAGCAGTCTTACCCATACTCGGACGTGCGGCCAGAATGATAAGGTCCGACTTCTGCCAGCCTTGCGTGATGCGGTCAAGTTCGGTGTAGCCTGAAGGCACGCCGCGCAGCTTGTCGTCGGTGTTTTTGGCGTTTTGGATTTCTGTAATAGCCTTGCTGACAAGGTCTTGCATCGAGTCGTAGCTGCGGCGCAAGTTGTTCTCGCTGATTTGGAACAGGTTGTTTTCGGCCTTGTCGAGCAGGTCGAAGACGTCGGTTGTGTCCTCAAACGCCTCGTGAATCATGTCGGAAGAAATCATAATCAGCTGACGCTGAATGTGTTTCTGCATGATGATGCGGGCGTGATATTCGATGTTGGCTGCTGAAACAACACGGTTGGTGAGTTTGGAGATGTAGTAGGCACCGCCGACCAACTCCAGTTCGCCACGGAACTTCAGTTCATTCGTAACGGTCAGAATGTCAATAGGTTCCGATTTTCCAAACAAGGCCTTGATGGCGGCGAAAATCTTCTGGTGCTTGTCCAAATAGAAGGCTTCAGGTGTCAGGATGTCGATGACGGCATTGACGGCTTCTTTTTCAAGCATCAAAGCACCGAGAACAACCTCTTCAAGATCAGTGGCTTGGGGAGGAATTCGACCTTGGTTGGCAAAGACCTGTTCAGGCGTCATCATATTGCGTTTAGCGAGGTCGCCAAAGGGGCGACGCGCTGTCATAGGTTCGTTAGGCATGATTTTTTTGTTTTGAGAGGGCAAAATTACGAATTAAAATCTGCCTGCATTTGCCCGCTGTAAAGAAGTTTTCAACTACTTGAAAAAGAGTTGATAAGTTTTAGCAACCATCTCATTCTCAGCGATTAAGTCTTCCTTAGCTTGTTGATAACCTATCAGGTCTTGGCTGGTCGCTTCGAGGATGATACGGCTGTGTTCGAAGAGTTTAGCCTCAGGAAAAAGGGCCTCAGTGAGTCGCTGCAAGGTCAGGCCTCGCTTGAGGGCTGGATGGTAAAAATGTGCCTGTTGAAGCACGTCGAAGAGGTTGAAGACCTTGTAACCGACCTCTCGGTTTTGGATGATTTCGTGGCGGAGCAGTGTAGTGGTCAGGTTTTGAGGTGTGAAGCACACAATCAGCTCATAATGAGAGAGTTTCTCGATTAATATGGGAATGGACTCGCGCCAACGGGTGTGGTCTTCGAAGCAGTCCCAAACGAAATAGCCTTCAGCAGCCATGTCATCCCTACGCTGGATTGTGGGTGGCATGGAATCTATGGCTGCGGACTCATGTTCGCCTTGCAGCGCAAAAGCCAAAATCATTTCCTCGTAGGGTTTTGTCCCGTCGATTTCGGGTACGGCGGGACGATGCAAAAGCAGGTTCAAAAAGGCCACGGACCTTGGCTTGGGCTGCGGAGCGAGCGAGTAAAGTGTCTTGTAATCAACGTAATATGAGTTGGTTTCTAAGGCTTCAATCTGATGAGCTTCTTCTGAATCGGGGTCAAGTTGCTGGAGCATTTTGGCATTAGTATTCGCGCCGTTGAAGTAGTTTTGGAACAACGTTTCGTCGTCCATCGCGGTGGTGAACAGGTAGCTGTTTTTTGGAATATGCTTCCAGCAATGTCCCTGAAAATCACAAGGGTAGGGGATATTGCATTGAACTCCGATGTTCACCACAGGCGAGTGGGGTAGGGTGACCACGTTTTTCAGCCGCTCCACATTCTTGGCCACAAATTCCTCTCTTTCAACGACATAATCCATCACCGATTCCAACTTGAACAATTGTTTTACAGCAATCGCTCCATCTTTCACATAGTCAGCGTTTAAGTACATAAGTTTGAAGTCGCTGAGCGGTACGCCGCAACCATGCAGCACGTAGTATTGCAGTGCGGCATCATTATAATAGGTGTCGCTGAGGCGCAGCGAGCTTTTTACCTCTACAGCGAGCCATTTGTCGCCGTCGCGGACGAGTATGTCAAGCATGATGAGCGTGTCATTGTACTGAAAAACAGCTTCATACATCACATTTACGGCAGGATTACTGAGATTTTCCATAGTCTCC
Organism: uncultured Bacteroidales bacterium; assembly: GCA_905233685.1. Classification (GTDB taxonomy): domain Bacteria; phylum Bacteroidota; class Bacteroidia; order Bacteroidales; family F082; genus Limimorpha. The sequence continues at coordinate 19,038 of CAJOEZ010000045.1, forward strand.
TGCACTTTTTTCGGAAACTGCGATGGAAAATTAGGCGACATATCGACACCGCCAGGGAAATATTCATGTGCTAACACGCCGACATCCGTACCGCGCTGAAACTTAGCCCTTTGCTCGATGCTGAGCTTGTCGCGCAGGTAAGGGTGCTTTTTGTACATATAAAGCGCCTTCTCGCACTGCAACCCTTTGATATACGTCGATTTGGAGAGGATATGCATGGTCAGTTGGTGTAATCGACCTGGTCTTCGGCAATGAGTGGCAAGTAGTTGTAGCGCCGCATGAGCTGCGCGACGGCCAACACGTCCTTTTGACAGTAGGTCTTGATGCGCTCAAGGTCGTTTTCTTGCCAATACACGCGCCCCACCTCGCTCCCGTTAATGTCGTCCTTGGGCGTCGGGATGTCCAAAATGGCGCAAAGCAAGTCGAGTGAAGTGTAGCTTTTGTAGTCGCCGAACTTCCAGAGTTCCATCGTGTCGATGAAGCTGGTTTCCCAAGGCTTTTTCCCTGCAACTTGCAGAATGCGAGGAATTTTGATGCCGTTCACCATCATGCGGCGGGCGATGTAGGGGAAGTCGAATTCCTTGCCGTTGTGGGCGCAGAGTTGGGCATCTGGGGTGTTGTAATAGCGGTCGAGCATGTTGGCGAACTCGATCAGCAATGTTTTCTCGTCGTGGCCATAGAACGACTTCAGGCGGAAACGTTGGTCGTTGAAGAAACCGACTGATATGCAGACGATTCTGCCAAATTCAGCATAGATAGCAGCACGTTCGTAAAGCGACTCTGGCGTGGCGTTTTCGTCGCCTTTGGCAATTTGCTCTGCCTTGTGATCCCAGAGTTTTTGCATCCGCTCGCTCAGTTGGTTGTAATCTTTTTCGTGCGAAACGGTTTCGATGTCGAGAAAGAGGGTTTTTGAAAAATCAATCATATTATCTAATTTGTTGAAAGTCTTTGTATTTATTAGTCGGTACAACGGCTTCCACCTTCATGTTGGTAATTAATGAATAAGGTGTGCCTTCGCCGCAGAGGAGGGTAAAGCGGTCGAGGTCGGCTTCCTCGCCTTCGGCCTCGATGTGGACGCAGTCATTGGCGCGGTCGTTCTCCACATAGCCGACAATGTTGTTCGCGACGGCGTAGCGGTGCACATAACGACGGAAACCCACGTTGAAAACGCGACCGTAAATCCATATCTCGTAGGCTTTTGTCATAGTGCGAATTTGATTTCGGGGACACTTTTCAGCCCGTCGTATACGGCGTTCATCTGTTCTTGGCTGTCAAGGTCGATGTTGTAGGTGTAGGTGATGTAATTGCCTTTGGCACTGGCTCTTGCACTCACGAAGCTGTGCACGGTCTTGCATTCGTTGAACACGCGGCTGATGTTGGCCTTGCTCTCCTCGATAGGGACGGTGGCCGCCACAATGACTTTGATGTCAAAGTTTTGCGGGAAGATGAGTTTTTCGGGTTGCTCTGTCATAACGGTTGAAAATATTTGGCAAAAATAAGAAAATTTGTCGTATTTTTGTTTTTTCAAACCAAAGCAGAACGATAATGCTGAACCTGTGGCTGACGATAAAGGATTTCATCAAGGGCATGATCATGGGCGCGGTGAACGTGTTCCCCATATCAAGCGGCACGGTGTCGCTGATTTTGGGTGTGTTCGAGCGTTTTATCAATTCCATCAAGTCGCTGAACCACAAGAATTTCAAGTATCTTCGTGATGGCGATTTCAGCGAATTTGCGCGGCGCACCGACATCAAATTTCTGTTTACCCTGGTTTTAGGTATCCTCGTGGGCATGGTGCTGACGGCCATTTTTGTGAAGAAAACGCTCAATTCCTACGAGGTCTATACTTGGTCGTTCTTCATCGGCCTCATCATCGCCTCGGTGATTTACGTGATGAAACGGATTGACAAGCTGAGTATCAAAAATATAGCACTGCTTTTGGCGGGTTTCGCCATCTCGTTTCTGCTGTCCATCAAGTCGAATCCGTATTCTAACGATAGCTTTTTCTACTTGTTCCTTTGCGGCGTTGTTGGTGCCACCGGCATGGTGGTGCCAGGCATTTCTGGATCACACATGATGCTGCTGATGGGCAACTATGAACTCATTGTAACAGAGGCGATTCCGGCCATGACGAAAGCATCGACCTTCCTGCACGGCGCGAGGATTCTGCTGCCATTTGTGCTGGGTGCTATCGTGAGTATCGTGTCGTTTTCCTACCTGCTTTCGTGGCTGATGCACCATTTCCGCAACGAAACGCTGTCGGCCTTGGCGGGCTTCATGCTCGGCAGCCTGCCGGTGGTTTATCCGTGGAAAACGCCAACCGCTGACATGATGGACTATGTTTTCCATCTGCCACCTTGGAATAGGGAACTGTTAATTTCCGTAATAATGATTGCCTTGGGCGCATTGTCGGTGTATCTGCTGGAGTTGATGGCCAAGCATACCGAGCGGAAGGAAGCTGAGCGATTGATGAAAATACTATAGATATGAAGAGATATGTTACATTACTAGCTTTAGTCTTGGCCACCCTTTTAGGGCAGGCCCAGACCATTGCCCCAACCCTCCTGAAAGAGATGGGACAGCGTCGTGACGATGAGAAGATTCGCGTCTTCGTCATCATGAAGCAACAGTACGACCAAACGTTGCTCAACAGCCGTGCCGAACAATTCGCCACACGCGCCGAGAGACGTGACTTTGTGGTGAACGAGCTGAAACAGTTCGCCGATGCCACCCAAAGCGACTTGCGCCATGCACTCTTCGAGATGGAACGCAATGCCATGGTAAGCGAACCCAAGGTGCTTTGGATTGCCAACGCACTCTATTTCGAGGCCTCCAAACAGGCCATCTATGACCTCGCTTCGCGCATCGACATCGAGGTGATTGGCTATGACCAAGAAGTTGACTTGACTCCCGTCAAAGAATCATCCCTGCCGCCTGACAAGGCCACTCGCGAAATCACGCCCAACGTAACCCAAGTGGGTGCCGACCAGGTGTGGGGCTTGGGCTATACAGGTCAGGGTGTGGTAGTGGCCGTGGTTGACTCTGGCGTGAACTACGACCACTTAGACCTTGCCGACCATCTTTGGGATGGCGGGCCACAGTTTCCGCACCATGGATACGACATCGGTGACGACAACAACGACCCTATGGACCATTACGGTCATGGCACACATTGTGCAGGGACGGTCTGTGGCGACGGAGGCGCAGGCAGGAAAACCGGTATGGCACCCGATGTTACTTTGATGTGCGTAAAGATCAGCTTGGGAGAATCTGGATGGGCATCGGCGGCAATGATTTGTGACGGTATGCAATGGGCTATTGAACATGGTTGCGATATCATTAGCCTCTCTTATGGTGGGCATTCCGATGTTGCCGACAGAATCTTGTATCGAAATACATGCGCGAATGTCTTGGACGCAGGCGTAATTGGCGCTATCTCTGCTGGAAACGACGGGGAGAATCTCGCCAATTATCCCATCCCTGACAACGTGACATTTCCTGCAGGTTGTCCACCTCCCTACATGGATCCTGTTCAACAGGGCAATCCTGGCGGGCTTTCTTGCTCCGTGTGCATCGGAGCTGTTGACTACGATGATGTTGCCGCTAATTTTTCATCTGTTGGCCCCGTCACATGGACAAACACTTCCTATGCCGACTATCCCTATGCAGAGGGAAGCAGCACAGAGTTCGGCCTCATCCGCCCCGATGTCTGTGCACCTGGCGTGCAGATCATCTCGGCGGACTGTTCCAACATAATGGGATATCTCGTCGCAAGCGGCACATCAATGTCCACGCCCTGTGCGGCAGGTTGTATGGCCCTCATGCTGAGCAAAAACCCCGAGCTTACTCCTGCCGAAATTTGCCGTATTTTGGAAGAGACCGCCGTGTCGAATGAACCAGGCAAGAGCAATGTGTATGGCTATGGCCGTGTCGATGTCTTGGCTGCCGTCAATGCCGTTCCTGCCAATATTTTGTCGCTATCGTCCTACTATATCCACGATGAGCAAGGAAACAACGATCATCAACTCAACGCGGGCGAGGCAGTAACTATGGATCTGGACTTGGTATGCGGTGACAACGCCTTGAATAATGCCACCCTCAACATTACCACCACGTCGGAGCTTGTCACCATTACCAACGGTACCCTGACGTTGCCTGATTTTGCGCCTGGACAAAGCCAAACGCTGTCGGGATTCGCTTTCACTGTGAGCGACGAGGCTCCTGTCCGGCGCAAGATAACATTCTATGCTGATGTCAGCATCGATGGTGCATCGATAGGTCATTTTGCATTTACTCTTGCTGTCATTGGCAGCAACTTGCTTTACGAGAGCGCAAGCATCACCGGCGACGACAACGGCAACGGCTTTCTTGAAGCGGGCGAAACCACCAACTTGCACATTGTCGTCAACAACCTCGGCAACGAAACTGCACAAGCTGTCATAGGCACTTTGTCGTCTTCATCGCCATACTTGACCATCAACAGCAGTACTGGGTCTTTTGGCGATATCGCAGTCTTTGATACATCCACCACGGCTTTCAGCATCACCTTGTCGGCCAACGCATCCCATGCTTTCCCTATCCCATTCACACTCCATCTCGAGGATGCCGAAGGCCACACTAAAGACCTTGATTTCAGTCTGTGCAATATCACAACAACGCCATCGCCGGAAGGAGCGGGTGTCTTGACAGGAATGGGCACCTATGGTGTTGGTGCTACTGCCAGAATCTCAGCCGTTGCCGACGACAGCCATACCTTCATCAGTTGGAAAACAGGCAATACGGTGATGTCCTACACTGATTTCGACATCGTCGTTTCTGAAAACTTAGACTTAGTGGCCTATTTTGATAGCATCACTAACGTGGTTCCCATAGGGCAAGCGGTTGCTTCAAACGGGATTCTTCCTACCCGTTCCAATTACAATTATTGCCTAACGGAGCAAATCTATACTGTCGAAGAGTTGGGTGAGGCCCATGACATCTACAGTGTCGCCTTTTTCAATGCAGGCACAGACAAAACGCGCAACTGCAGGATTTTTTTGCAATCCACTGACAAATCTGTTTTCCAAAACACTTCCGACTGGGTCGCCGCCACACCTGACGACTTGTTCTTTGAAGGCGATATCACCTTTACCGATGGAGAATGGACAACCATTTATTTCAACAGGGCGTTCGCTTATGATGGCATCCACAATGTCGTGTTAATCATTGATGACAACACGGGGTCTTATTCTAGTGGTATGGCGTGTCGTGTTTTCGAGGATGCTCCGTACATGGCGCTTTACAATCTGAGCGACAACACCAATTTTGACCCATACAATCCTTTTGACTATCCCGGCTATTATTTGAGCAATCCTACCCTCAGGAATCAGGTTCTCTTTGGCATCGAAGGCCAAGATTATGTTGAGGGTTTTGTCTCATCGCCCATCACCATCTATCCCAACCCGGCTGTAAACAAGCTTCACATCATGGGAGAGGGGATTAGGAGGGTGGAGGTCCACAATATCCTTGGCCAGCACATCGAGACAGTAACCGCCGTGGATTCCGAAACCGTGATAATTAACTTGGAAGCATACGAAGCAGGGCTTTACGTCCTTACTATCCACACCTCAGACGGTGTAACGACAACAAGATTTGTAAAACAGGACAAGTGATGAAAAAAGAGGGTGTTGCCCTCTTTTTTCATTTCTTTTTCACATAGTCATTAATCTTCTCGCTGCCCCAAATCATTTCCATTATCTTTAGTGACTCGTGGACGTCCATATTGCCACGGGCTTCGAGGTTGCGCTGGATGAAGATGCAGTCGGTCATTTCAGCGTTGTCGCAAACGATGTCGCGGGCCAAGGCGTCGCAAGTCGGGGCACCGCAGATGCCGCAGTCGGTCTGGGGCAGGCGGGCGCGGTAGCCGTCGATTTTCTTCATCTTCTCCAAGGCCACGGCGATGTTATCGTCCAAGACGAGCATGGAGCGCGGATTGATGTCGCCCACTTTGATGTTGCGCATCAGGTAGTTGCGCTCTTCTTCCAGCTCGTGGTCCTTGGTTTGCTCGCCCTTGCGCTCGCGGTCGGCGATTTTGCGGGCGCGGTTGAAGACACGTTCGCAGATGAGGAAGCGGTTGTCACAGGTCAAAATGCCGCCCGGACAGCTTTGGTCGCAAGCACGCAGTTCAAGGAAGTCAACGTCTTCAATCTCCTCGTTCTCAATCTTTTCCAGGAATTCAATGACATTGTGGATTTCGTCGATGGAGTAGGAGTGGTGGGCACTAGAGAGGCGGCGTTCGCCGTTGGTGAGCGACGAGAGCACGCTGTCAGCCGAGAGTTGCGACACGGGCAGCTTCTGCTCCTTGTAGCCCTTGCCCTGCTTCTTGATTTCATGGTAGACTCGGTTGTATAGCGAGTCCATATTGATAACGCCGTCAACGATGGAGAGCTCCTCGCCCACGGGGCTTTTCACGGCAGCAATCTCGGCCGCACAGGGTGTAATGTAGAAGATGCCGATCTGGTCGTCTTTCAGCTCCAACTCCTTCTTGAGCTTCCGATGGATATACATAGCCGTGATCTCAAGGGGCGGACGTAAAGGTATAAGGTTTTCGGTGAGGCCGGGGAACTTCACCTGAATCAGGCGCACGATGGCTGGACAGAAAGTCGAGATGAGCGGCTTGATGTCGGGATTCTCGTCGGCGTATTTGTTTTTGGCCATCGTATAGAAAGGAACGGCCGACTCCGCTTCGATAACGTGGGTGAAACCTATCTCCTTGAGAATCGTGTAGATGCGCGAGACTGAGATGTCGTTGGGGAATTGTCCCATAAAGACCGAAGGGATCACCGCGACGCGGACGGGGAATTTGAAGATGTCCTCGAAGTCGTCTTGTTTGATGTAGATGGCATGTACAGGGCACACCTTGAAGCAGTTGCCGCAGTCAATGCAACGGTCGGGAATCAGAACGGCCTTGCCGTCGCGCACGCGGAGCGCCTCGGTGGGGCAGGTCTTCATGCAATGCGAGCAGCCGATACAGGTGTCTTCATCGATGCTTAAGGCGTGAAAGAAGGGAGTCTTATCCATAGTTGTCAGTTTGTAGTTATCAGTTGTCAGTTGTTTCGTAGGGGCGGATCTGCGTGTCCGCCCAAAACACATCACGTGAAATTCACCTCCATTTCAACGGTCGTTCCAACGCCTACGGTAGAGGTCACATTCAATTTATCCACATTCTTTTGTATGTTGGGCAAACCCATGCCTGCGCCGAAACCCATGTTACGGACCTCAGGCGAGGCAGTGGAGTTGCCCTCCTGCATGGCCCAGGCGATGTCAGGGATGCCCGGACCTTTGTCTTCCACTTTCAGTATGATTTTGTCAGGCTCGATGTCGGCATAAATCATGCCGCCGTAGGCATGTGCGATGGCGTTCACCTCGGCCTCGTAGAGGGCGACGACCACTCGTTTCACGATTTGTGGGCTGACGTTGAGCTGCTTCAAGGTCTTCTTGATGGCGCTTGATGCGGCTCCGGCGTTCACAAAGTCAGCTTCATATACTTGGTATTCTAAATGCATGGCGTTGTGTTTTGGTTTGACATCAGAAAATGGGTTGCATCCCCGCGTTGAAGAGCAGTCCGCAGGCCTTGAACATGGAGAAGTCGCTTTCCATGACCACCATGCCTTCGTCCTCGGCTTCCTCGATCATCTCGTCGGTGGCCTTCTTGCGCCTGACGAGGACGATGATATCGAGGTTGCCCATCTCGCAGGTGCGGATGGTTTGCATATTACATAATCCCGTCAGAATCACGGGGTTGTAGTCGCCGAGGGTGAGCACGTCGCTCATCAAGTCGGAGGCGAAGGCGGTTTCGTGTTCCTCGTCCAAACGGTCTTCGCCACAGCGCACCTTGGCGTTCAAAAGTTCAGATATTTCTCTGAGTTTCATTGTTGGTTATGTTGAAGTGTTTATTGAATAATCTGGCACAAAAGTAATTCTTTTTTCGATTGAGCGGGCAAAAAAGGCAGAAATTCCCTCAAAAACGTAAAAAACAAACAGCCCCCGATTTCTCGGAGGCTGTCAATTTTAAATTTCTAAATTTTGAATTTTGAATCCAAAATTTACTTGGCTCTCTCTTCCTCAATAGCAGCCTGTGCAGCAGCCAGACGTGCGACGGGCACGCGGAATGGCGAGCAGCTGACGTAGTTCAAGCCAGTCTTGTAGAAGAAGCGGACAGAAGCGGGGTCGCCACCGTGTTCGCCGCAGACGCCACACTTCAGGTTGGCGCGCTGGCTACGGCCACGCTCCACACCGAGTTTCACCAGTTGGCCAACGCCTTCTTGGTCGAGGGTGTTGAACGGATCGGCGGGGATGATCTTCTCTTCGATGTAGTCCTTTACGATGGCGTTCACGTCGTCGCGGCTGAAACCGAAGGTCATCTGGGTGAGGTCGTTAGTGCCGAAGCTGAAGAACTGGGCCACCTTGGCGATTTGGTCGGCCACGAGGGTGGCTCTCGGAATCTCGATCATGGTGCCATACATATAATTGATCTTCACGCCGAACTTCTTCTCAACCTCAGCTTGCACGCGGTCGGCGATGGCCTTCTGGTGTTCAAGCTCCTTGACGTTGATGGTCAGCGGGACCATGATTTCCAGATGCGGGTCATTGCCTTCCTTCATCAGTTCAGCAGTGGCCTGGAACAGGGCGCGGAACTGAGTCTCGGTAATCTCGGGATAGACGACGCCGAGGCGGACGCCACGCAGACCCATCATCGGGTTCACTTCGTGAAGGGCCTCGATGCGCTTGGTCAATTCCTTTGTGCTCATGCCACGCTCTTTGGCCAAAGCCTTGATTTTTTCTTTTTCGTCGATTTTCGGCACAAACTCGTGCAAAGGCGGGTCCATCAGACGGAAGGTCAACGGTTTGCCGTCCAACACCTTCAGCGTGCCCTTGGCAGCCTTTCTAATGTATGGCTCGAGCTCTTTAAGGGCGGCCTTACGGTCTTTGGTGTTGTCGGTCAGGATCATGTTGCGCAGCTTGGCCAGCGGCTTCTCGCTGTTCTTGCCGTAGAACATGTGCTCGATGCGGAACAGGCCGATACCTTCGGCGCCGAAGTTGACGGCGTTCTGGGCATCTTCCGGGTTGTCGGCGTTGGTGCGGACACCCATCTTGCGGTATTTGTCGACGAGCTTCATGAACTTCTTGAAGAGCGGGTTCTCGGTGGCGTTGATCATGCCCACGGGCTCGGCATAGACCCAACCCTTGGCGCCGTTCAGGCTGATGACGTCGCCTTCCTTGAATTGCTTGTCGCCGATGCGGACGATCTTCTTGTCGAAGTCGATTTTCACGGCGTCGCAGCCAACGATGCAGCACTTACCCCAGCCACGGGCCACAAGGGCGGCGTGTGAGGTCATACCGCCACGGGCGGTCAGGATGCCGTCGGCGGCACGCATGCCTTCGACGTCTTCGGGGTTCGTCTCTTCGCGGACCAGCACGTTGGCGATCTTAGCGGAACGATACTCCTTAGCCTTCTCGCTGGTGAGGGCGATGCGACCGACAGCGCCACCAGGACCTGCAGGCAGACCCTTGGCGATGACGGTGTGCTTCTTCTCATCGGTGGTGTCGAGGATGGGGTGGAGCAGCTCGTCGAGTTGCTCGGGGCTGAGGCGCATGACGACTTCCTTCTCGTCGATGCGGCCTTCTTTCAGCATATCGAGGGCCATGGTCAGGGCAGCCACGCCGGTACGCTTACCGACACGGCACTGAAGCATGTAGAGCTTGCCATCTTGGATGGTGAACTCGATGTCAAGCATGTCGTGGTAGTTGTCCTCGAGGATACGGCGCACTTCGCAGAGTTCCTTATAGGTCTCGGGCATCAGCTCCTGCATCGACTTCATGTACTTGTTCTGCTCGTTCTTGGTCTCGTTGTTCAGCGGGTTGGGGGTACGGATACCAGCCACCACGTCTTCACCTTGGGCGTTGATGAGCCATTCGCCATAGAACTGGTTGTC
>CAJOEZ010000046.1 GCA_905233685.1 uncultured Bacteroidales bacterium
TCAAAATGGTATTACGGTTCAATTCCGCCATTTGTGCCATCTTGCTGATGTCCACGGCAAAAGGAACTCCACTGCTGAGTACGGCGAGCAAACTGCGCAATTTCCTCACATTACCCACATCCACTTGTCGGAGTTGCGGCAACTCAATTTCCAGAATCAGGCTCACAACTTTCTGCACTTGCGTCAGATAATCAATATCCTGTTGCAAAAAGAAAGGATAATAGCCCTCCTGCAAATATTTTGTGAAATGCTGCAAAGGTCGGCACCGAGCCAACACCACCTCTCCAACTTTCAGCGGATGTTGGAGTATTTCCTCCAAGGTAAAAGTCGGAAACGAAAATCCCTCCTTAAACATCAGATACTCACGAAACGATAGCCCCTGCATGTCATAACTGACGCAACGGCGCGACAAGTCGGCCTCGGCATTGAGAATGTTGAGCAACGAAGAGCCTGTAAAGACCACCTTCAACTCGGGGAAGCCATCGTAAATGTTTTTTATTTCACGACTCCAGCCCTCGTATTTGTGCACCTCGTCAAGGTACAGGCATTGTCCTCCTTGATTATAAAACTCTTCCGCCAAGTCCAACAAACTATGACGAGAGAAATACAGATGGTCCAAACTCGCATAAAGCGCAGCAGTTGAATTGGAACCGTAAGTCGTCTTGATATGCTGCAATATCATCGTCGTCTTGCCTACACCTCGCGCTCCTCGAATCCCAATGAGTCGAGCATCCCAATTGATTTCGTTCATCAAACTACGTTGACACTTCATGTCCACATGGGAAAGCAGTCTCAAATGTTGTGCTTGCAATTGTTCCATGGTTTTCTTCGTTTATATTTCGCCGCAAATATACATGTTTTGCTTAATACAATAAGCATTTTTGAACAAAAATTGCTTAATATAATAAGCAAAATCGGTGATATGAAATGTTTTGGAAAAGAACATCCTGATTAAATATTCAGTTTCAACTGTATCTCCTCCACCTGCCGCTTCAATTCTTGGACGGTCTGGATGAGTTGCTCCTCGCGGAAACGGTTCTCGCGTTGTTCGGGCATCTCTGCGCTGATGTAATGCACGAATTTCCATACCTCTTTAATATCGGCGGCGGCGAGGTCGTAAGGCTGGTAGAGCGGGTTTAATGAACTTAATGTCAGTTTGCTCTCGTGCTCGATTTTGTTCTCCACGATTTTGAAGACGATGCCGTCGTCTTGCGTGAGGACGATGTACGGTTGGCCGCTGCGGATATAGGTCCAGTCGAGGACGTACTCGCCAGTGACGTAGGAACCATCAGGAATGGGCAGCATCGAGTCGCCGCTGATTTGGAAAGTGCGGTATTTGCGGTCGCGCGAGAGGAACGGCATCGTGAAAGTCGGCAGCACCTTGATATATTCGGGGTCGGCAAAACCCGTGGCATAGCCTGCTTTGGCTTTTTCGCTCACGAGTTCGATGTTCTCGTTGTTGTCGTTATTGACCGTGGTGGCTAATACGCGCAAATTGCTGCCTTTCAGGTGAACGTCGTAGCCGCGCTCCAATTGCGAAAGTTGGCTCGGGCTGATGCCGCTCAAATCGACTTTCACCAAAGTATCGATGGCGATGCCGAAATATTTCGAGAAGGCGACCAAGGCCTCAAGGTTAGGTTCGGAAACGCCGTTTTCATAGCCGCTCAACGTGGAGCGCTTCATATTCAGGGCGAAAGCGATGTCGTCTTGCGTGCGTTTGCGGTGCTTGCGCAAAAATTTTATGTTCGAATTGAAATACATATTAATAAATTGATTAAATTTACGGCGAAATATTTGATTAAAAACTCGTCAAAAGTACAACTTTTTTGGAACATACAAGCATTTTGGGCAAAAAAAGGAGGAAATTTTATGGATTTGGACACTTTTTTCGTGTCGGTGGAGCGGCTGGTGAACCCTTGTTTGGAGGGCAAGCCCGTCATCGTGGGCGGTATGTCGGACCGTGGCGTGGTCTCGACTTGCAGTTACGAGGCGCGGCGTTTCGGCGTACATTCGGCCATGCCCATGCGGATGGCGCGGCAACTCTGCGGGCAGGCCGTGTTCATCCGTGGCGACATGGAACTCTACAGCCGTTATTCGCGCTTGGTGACCGACATCATCGCCGACCGCGCACCCGTCTATGAGAAAATGTCCATCGACGAGCATTATCTTGACCTGACGGGCATGGACCGCTTCCACGACTGCCAACTGTGGTCGCACGAACTGCGACAAACCATCATCAAGGAAACTGGCCTGCCGATTTCGTTCGGACTGTCTGAAAACAAGACGGTTGCGAAAATCGCGACGGGGCAGGCCAAGCCCAACGGCGAACTCGAAGTGCCCACACCTTATATTAATACGTTCCTCGACCCGCTCTCGGTGCAGAAAATCCCGATGGTGGGCGAGAAGACTTATGCCATGCTCCACTCGATGGGCGTGGAGAAAATCGGCACCCTGCGCCGACTGCCGCCTTTGGCCGTGGAACGGGCGATGGGCAAGCACGGCCTCGACATCTGGAAGAAGGCCAACGGCCACGACAGCACGCCCGTGTGCCCCTATCAGGAGCGGAAGTCCATCAGCAAGGAACGCACTTTCGAGCAAGACACCATCGACGTGGCGGCCATCCGGCAATGCCTGGCGCGCATGGTGGAGAGCCTCGGCTTCGACCTGCGCTCGCAAGGCAAACTGACGGGTTGCGTGACGGTGAAAATCCGCTACTCGAACTTCGACACGCACGACATGCAGCAGCGCATCCCTTACACCTACAACCGCCGCATGATGATTCGGCTCATCGGTGTGCGCTTCAGTGAATTGGTCAGCGGTGCACCGCAACTCGCCCTGTTTGACGACAACATGGAACTGACGAGCCTGTATTCCGCCGTGGACAGGATAAAAATGCGCTTCGGGGAACAGATTATTCATCGGGCAGCGGGGTGATGTTGTTAAACGTTCACTCATATAACAGCCTGTGCTACGGAACGTTGCCGATTGCGGATTTGGTCACGAAGGCCGCCGCAATGGGTTATGATGCCTTGCCAAAATTTATAGCAAGATGTGAATAAACTCAAAAACACCAATTTTCAAAACTTGTTTTTGAGCAAAAAAGGCTTCATCCCCCCCGTTTGCTCGATGAGTTTTGCAAGAAATATGCCTCGCGAATAGGCAAGCGTTACCTTGTTTACACCAAAGACCTGCGCAAAGACGGTGAGACCACGCTTGCGCCAGTTTATATGGCGGGGTTGCTGTGAGTTTGGTTTGGTTAGTGTTGAATGAGGGAAAGTTACTGTGCGGCGAGATTGTCACAAATCAAAAAAACGAAGTTTTTGCAAAATTTTTGCAAAAACTTCGTTTTTTTATATTACTTTTTGATTATTTTTGCAGTCATAATTCTAATACAAAACCACTATGCTGGTACAATTCAAATTCAACAATTACAAATGCTTTAAAGGCGAAACCGTCTTTAATGTTGTGGCTTCAAAGTACTACAAGGACAAGTTGGAGAACTTGATTCGGACTTCACAATACGCTTTGTTGCGCACGGCGGCTGTTTATGGTGCCAATGCAAGCGGAAAAACCAAGTTATTCCAAGCGTTTCATTTTATGAGGGAAGTAGTGCTTACTTCTGCCGACAACCAGTCCAACACTTGGCAAAAAAACTATGCGCCTTTCTTACTTGACACTATTAGTGAAAACACTTCAAGCATATTCGAGGTAGTCTTTCTCAAAGACGGCATCCAATACCGATACGGGTTTGAACTGAACAATGACCGCATTTTGGCAGAATGGCTGTTTCGTAAAAAAAGCAAGGAAATTTGCCTATTGGAGTTTGATGGCCATGACACCTATTATAATGAACACTATATCAACACGAAAATTTTCAACAATTTGTCGTCTGCAAAAATGTTCAGGAAAAACTCCTTAATCATCTCCGCATTATCAATGTGGAATGACGAACTTTCAAAGAGCATTCTGGAATGGTTCAAGCATAACAATGTCATCTCCACTTCTTTGAGAACGATGACCCCTAACATTCGTGCTGCTTTGAATAGTCCTGCAATGAAAACGAAAATCATAGACTTCTTGCGGTCGGCTGATTTGGGCATTTCTGATGTCACGCCCAACGAAATACCTCTTGAAGAAGTTTTGACAGGTGAATTCGGGGAGATGATGCCCGATGATGTTATTGGCAAGCGTATCAATGTCGGCATCAATGTGGTTCATCGTAAATATGACGGGCAACACCTGCCCGCAGGACATGTGAAGTTCCGTTTAGAATCAGATGAGTCATACGGCACCTATCGTTTCTTCTCTTTGGCAGAACCCATCATCAATGCTTTGGAAACCGGGTCAGTGCTTTGGATTGACGAAATTGATAACGGCTTACACTATGACTTGGTAAAGGCTCTTGTTGCTATGTTTCAATCAGAAGAAATCAATATTCACGATGCTCAACTCATCATTAACACACACAACATCAGCCTTATCGACGATGCAGACTTGTTCAGACGCGACCAAGTTTTTGTCATTGAGAAAAACCGTTATGGAGAAGCCTTTTTGACTCCCGTGTCGGATTTCAGTTTGAGAGAAACCGCAAAAGTTGGAAAACTGTATCGTGAAGGCCGTTTTGGAGGTGTTCCGTATTTGGAGGATTTAGGTCAAAACATTAACAAGTGATACACTATGGCGGTAAAGAAGAATCCATTTATCAACGCTGAACCTATGCTGGAAAAGCCAGTAGGGAACAAGCAGCCCCGCAAGTGTATCCTAATCATTTGTGAAGGAGAGAACACGGAGGTAGATTATTTCAAGCAATTTCGCTTAGCAAATGTGACAGTCATGCCCTACGGCATCAGAATGAGCACTACAAAACTCATCAAAGAAGTAGAGAAAAAACGCAAGGAAGTTGAGAAACGCAAGAAGATAAAGTTTGATGAGATTTGGGTGGTTTTCGACAAGGATGAAAACACGGATTTTGAAGAGGCTATACGTTTAGCAAAATCCATGAATTACAAAGTGGCCTACTCCAACCAAGCGTTTGAATATTGGTTTGTCCTTCATTTCCAAGACCATCAAGGCGGAGCCATGCATCGCAATGCTTATGCCGCTATCATCAATGAGAATCTTCAAAAACAAAAGCGCGAAGTTTGTTACGATGCTAAATCCAAACATGTTTCTAAAGACATGTTTGAAATCATGTTGGCATCATTGCAGGTGGCATACGACAGAGCTTGTAGATTGTATGCTTTAAAGCGAAAGCACAACCAAGAGACTCAGGAATCCGTGACCACGGTGCAACACCTCGTCAAATCTATTACGGGAATGAAAACGACCGAGGAGAAACGCAAGGAAGAGCAAAAACAAAAAACCATGCAAAAGACCAAAACGATATAAATGTCTCCTTTAAGGTAAAGATTGCTTCGGTTTGGCCGCTATTGATTGACAGGGCGATAGTTTGGTTGCGCATCCACTCCTTGTGGATTATGTTAATCCACATCATGTACCAAACGCACAGAGAGTCCCATAAAATTGATCAAACTTTTGCTATACATGTACAAACCGCTAAAATACCAGCTGAAAGCGTTATAATTCATACCGTAATGGTAGTCATGAGTTGCCGACCAATAGGAGCCCTCACTGTTCACATCAGATACCGATGTCCCAAAACGGTAACCTGCAGCGGGTAGGAAAACAGCCCCATGCTGCTCTAAAGTGCCCCATTGACTATTAGCGATGATGTTGCTATTAAAACTTACATCATATGTATTGGTACTGCTCAAATTATAATAGTTGTTGCTCCAGTCATCGGGTAGCAGGATTACGCCATTGGTATTATTTACACACGCCTTGACATAGCGGATACCGGATACGGTATTACGTGTGTAGAATATATATGCCCATTCATCCATAGTCAAAGTGCGCCATAGACCTGCTTGATTACCCCCATTGCTTATTGCATTGTATACACCCCAATCAGCATTGGCGTAAAAGCCCGTCAAATCATTACCAAAAAAATAATGACTTAAACCAGTTTCGGACAAATAATTATCCGTATCCCAAGGTTGATAAAAAGGTTGGTAACCAATCCCGCCGACATAGATCCAGCCACAGTTCCATCCACTCGTCCCCCAACCGAAAAGATCTATCCATTTATTGGAGTTTTCACTATAAGCGTCACCGTCAAATGTCACATAATCATACTGGTGTTCAGCAAATCGCCATTGCGGGGCGGTTATGCTACAAAAATACTGTAAGTTTCCCTTCGAGAAATACACTTGGTCTCCGTTTGGATTAATGGTAAACCTACCATCTATTACGCCAGGAAATGGGGTACCACCACCAATGTAGGCGAAGTTCGCCTCCAAATTACAATTACTGGTCACAACAAAGGTATATGAGGGATTGGTGGAAACCAAATTACCATCCGCCATCCAATTGGCAAAGATATAGCCATTTTAAAAGAATACCCGCTATTAGCAACGGCTCGTAATGTGCAAGATTGACCATCATAGTATGTGCCTCCTCCATTAACACTACCACCATTAGTTGGGTCTGCTGATACACTAACCGTATAAGTCTGTTCGTTTCCTCCTCCATTATTTCCGCCGTTATTTCCGCCACCATTGCTTCCACTATTATTCGGATCATCGGGTTTTGTACATCCTACAGTACAAACGACAACTATTGTTAGCATTAAAGCTTTTATGGCTATCTTGAATTTGTTCATATTGGATTAGTTTTGAACTTAACAAGGCAAAGAAACGACAAAATACTGGAATGGAGGGGAATGAATGGAAAAACGATGAAAATTTGCAGTTATGGCATGAAAACTAAAAAAAATGAAATCACAAAAGATTTTGTAAATGGCGTAAAATAATGGCATAAAAGAAAACTTTGATTAAATTTACGGCGAAAAAATTGATTAAAAACTAATCAAAACTATTGAGTTGATCGCCGTACATTCATATAACAGCCTGTGCTACGGAACATTGCCGATTGCGGATTTGGTCACGAAGGTCGCCGCGATGGGCTATACCGTCTTGCCTTTGACCGACATCAACACGACGATGGGCGTGGCCGATTTCGTGGTGGAATGTCGGCGGAAGGGTGTGCGGCCCGTTGTGGGCGTGGAGGTGCGCAACGGCAACGAATTGCTGTATGTGGCCTTGGCTAAAAATAATGCGGGCTTCGCCGAACTGAACCTCTTTCTGACGCAGCACAATCTCAGCAAGCAGCCCTATCCCGAAATCGCACCCGACTGGGAACATGTCTTTGTGATTTACCCCTTCGGGAAACGGAAACCTAATGCGCTGAAGGAGAACAAATTTCTCGGTGTGCGCTTCTCTCAATTGACTAAAATGTACAACTGTAAGTCGTTTGAGAAGTTGGTTGCCATGCAACCTGTCACCTTTGCGGAAGAGGCTGATTTTCAGTTGCACCAAAGCCTGCGCGCCATCGATGAAAATGTGCTGATTTCGCGCCTTGAGTCTGCCGCTTGTGCCGCGCCTGATGAGATTCTTCTGCCTGCCGAGAGGCTGAAAACAGCCTTCGCGCTCTATCCGCAACTCATTGAAAATGCGGAGCGTATCTTGGACGAGTGCGAAATCAACTTGGACAACAGCGTGAAAAACAAGCGTTGTTTCACCGAAAATGTTTACGACGACCGCGAACTGTTGCGCAAGTTGGCCTTTGACGGCATGGTTTATCGCTACGGTTCGGCCAACAAGACCGCCTACCGCCGCATCGAGAAAGAGTTGAACATCATCGAGCGGATGGGCTTTTGCGCCTATTTCCTCATCGCGTGGGACATCGTGCGCTATGCCATGTCGCAGGGCTTTTACCATGTTGGGCGGGGTAGCGGAGCGAATAGCGTGGTGGCTTACTGTCTGAAAATCACAGACGTGGATCCGATAGAATTGGATTTGTATTTCGAACGTTTCCTCAACCCCAAGCGCAGCAGTCCGCCCGACTTCGACCTCGATTTCTCGTGGCGCGACAGAGACAAGGTCATCCAATACATTTTCGACAAATACGGTCCTGACCATGTGGCTTTGCTCGGCGCAACGGTCACGTTTCAGGACAATTCGCTTTGCCGCGAGTTGGGCAAGGTGTTCGGTCTGCCCAAGAGCGAAATCGACTATATGGAGCGCAACCCCGAGGCCTTCGCCCAACAAAGTGAAATCGGGCGCAACATCCTCGCCCTTGCCCATCGATTGCGCGACTTCCCGCGCCAGCGTTCCATCCATGCCGGCGGCGTGCTGATTACCGAAAACCCCATCACCGACTTTGCCGCCCTTGACCTACCGCCCAAAGGCTTCCCGACGACGCAATACGACATGTATTCGGCGGAGAAACTCGGTTTTGAAAAGTTGGACATCCTTTCCCAGCGCGGCATTGCCCACATCCGTGATGCCGTTGAGATGGTGGAGCGCAGTCGGGGCTTGCATATTGACATTCACCAGATTAACGTACTGAAACAGGATGAACCGATTCGCCGCCAACTGCTCAAAGCCGAGACCTGCGGTTGCTTCTACATTGAAAGTCCGGGGATGCGTGGCCTGCTGCGCAAGCTGCGTTGCTCCGACTACAAGACCTTGGTCGCGGCCAGTTCCATCATTCGGCCGGGCGTGGCCCATTCAGGGATGATGCGTGAATATGTCAATCGCTTCCATCATCCTGAAAATGTGGATTATAAGCATCCCGTTTTGAAAGAACTTTTGGCCGAGACTTACGGCGTGATGATTTACCAAGAGGATGTGCTGAAGGTGGGGCATTATTTTGCGGGCTTGGACTTGGCCGAGGCTGATGTGTTGCGCCGCATGATGGGTCACAAGATGCGCGACAAGACTGAATTTGAGGTGGTTAGGCAACGTTTTTTCAGCAATTGCAAGGCCAAGGGCTATCCTGACGAGTTAGTCAGCGAACTTTGGCGGCAGATTGAATCGTTTTCGGGCTATTCGTTTTCCAAGGCACACTCGGCCTCGTATGCCGTCGAAAGTTACCAAAGCCTCTATCTGAAAAGCCACTATCCGCTTGAGTTTCAGGTAGCTGTGATTAACAATTTCGGCGGATTTTATCAGACTTGGTTCTACTTCAACGAGGCGCGGCGCATGGGCGCAAAAATCCATCTGCCTTGCGTTAATCGCAGCGATTATCTCACCACCTTGAACGGTCGGACGGTTTTTATGGGTTTTGTGCATCTGCAAGGCGTTGAGCAACAGTTTGTTGAGCGTTTTCTTGCCGAGCGTAAAGCGCGTGGACCGTTTGCCAGTTTGGAAAACTTCATGGCGCGTGTGCCGTTTTCGTTGGAGCAACTTGTTTTGCTCATTCGCGGAGGCGCGTTCAGTTTCACGAAGAAACCCAAAGCGGAATTGTTGTGGCAGGCGCATTTCCACAAAAGCGACGGCAAGAAAGAACAGCCCGAAACGCTTTTCCAACTTGAAAACCAGCATTTTGAGTTCCCCGATTTCACGACCAACGTCTTGCAGAATGCCTTCGACGAGATTGAACTTTACGGCTTCCCTGTCTCCCTGACTTGGTTCGACCTGCTGAAGACCAAATTCCGTGGCGAGTTGATGGCTTGTCAGATGTTGAACTTCGTTGGACAACGCTATAGGATGCTTGGTAAATTGGTGACAGTGAAGAACTTCCGCACCTGCAAAGGTGATCCCATGGCCCTCGCCACTTTCATTGATGCCACGGGCGAGGCTTTTGACACGGTGCATTTCCCGCAAACCTTAAAGGCTTGGCCTTTCCAAGGTGACGGTGTATATTTGCTTTTGGGCAAAGTGACGGAAGAGTTTGGGCAGCCGTCGCTTGAAGTGGAGAAAATGGCACGGTTGGGATACAAAGAATTGCAATAATTGAGATGCGGGACGCCTATTTGAATGCAGGTCAGGGCGATAGTTGAGCGAAAGATTCTACTTGTTTTGTGAAAAGGCAGGGCGGAATGAATATTCTTTTGTATCTTTGCACGAATTTTCAGCAGGATTATGAAATATCGAAAACTTATATTATTTTTGGTGTGCCTTATGGGTTTGAATGTCAGTCTGTTGGCACAAAACAAAGGCAAACTTTCAGGTATGGTCACCGATGCCGAAACCAATGAAACTTTGGTAGGCGTTTCCATTTATGTGGAACTTCTGAAAATGGGCACGACGACTGACGACAAAGGTCATTTTGAACTGGAACTGCCTGTGGGAGAGCACCATTTGCGTGTTTCTTACATCGGCTATACGACTTTGGAAAGGCGTATTAACATTAGTAACAAACCCCTCTCGTTGAACCTGAAGCTGCATCCCGAATCTGAGAAGCTTTCGGAAGTGGAAATCACCAGCGAACGCAAGGACCGCAATGTGTCGGAGGTGCAGATGAGTGTACAGACACTCGATATGATCACCATCAAGAAGATGCCTGCGCTGATGGGTGAAGTGGACGTCATTAAGTCGATACAACTGCTGCCTGGCGTGCAGGCGGCCTCCGAAGGCTCGTCGGGCTTCAGCGTGCGTGGCGGCTCCACCGACAACAACCTTATTTTGCTTGACGGTGCCCCAATTTACAACGCCTCGCATTTCCTCGGCTTCTTCTCGGTATTCAACAACGATGTAGTTAAGGAAGCGACGCTCTACAAGGGTGATATTCCTGCCAATTATGGCGGCAGACTCGCCTCGGTGCTTGATGTGGAGGTCAGGGACGAGATGCCCAAAAAGTTTTCGGGGCAAGGGGGCATCGGTTTGGTGACGAGCCGCCTGATGCTTGAGGCTCCATTTTTTGATCACAAGACTTCAGTTATGCTGGCGGGTCGTTCCACCTATGCGGGATTGGTGCTGCCGTTCCTCGGCGAAGACCTCAACAAATCAAGCCTGTATTTCTATGACTTGAACGCCAAAGTGACCCAAAAGTTGGACGACAAAAACAGACTGTATGTTTCTGCCTATCACGGCCATGACGAGTTTTCCATGCAGCAAATGATTGGCTTGGGCTACGGAAACACCAGTGCCACAATACGTTGGAATCATGTCTTTTCCGACCGCCTAACCTCCAATCTCTCTTTGATTGGGTCGAGGTATCGTTATGCTATCGATGTCAAATTCAACCCTTATGATTTCACGTTGAAAGCCGGAACGGATGCGGCCTTCTTGATGTACGACTTCTCTATGGTTTGGAACGACAGGCATGTCTCGAAATTCGGCTTGTCGACGAGTTTCCAGTCGTATCGCCAAGGCGAACTCGATGATCGTGGAGGCGCCATTTCTCAATACCTTATGGTGAACAACATGGAATTAGTGACGCGCAAAGGGTTGGAGCACGATTTGTACTTTACCCATGATTATATGCCCTCGCCGCGTTTTACGTTGCGTTTGGGTCTGCGCCTGTCATGTTTCCAAAACATCGGCCCGGAGGATGTGTATTTGTTCGATGAATATCACCTACTTGTTGACACCTTGCATTACGGTCCGGGAGAGGTGTTCAACACGCAATTTAACCCCGAACCGCGTCTGGCTGCTATGTATCGGTTAGATGAACATGCCTCGTTGAAGGCCTCGTATTCCCGCACGGTTCAATATGTGCAAATCGCTTCGTCGGCCACAGGTGGCCTGCCCTTCGATATTTGGTTTCCAGTCAGTCCTAACGTGAAGCCCCAGAAGTGCGACCAGTTTGCACTTGGTTATTTCCACAATTTCTTGAACGACGCCATCGAGACTTCGGTGGAGGTCTATTACAAGAACATGCAAAACGTCATCGACTTTAAGGACAATGCCATTACATACGGCAACATGCAGATTGATGGTCAGATACGTTCAGGGAAGGGCCGCTCTTATGGTATTGAATTCTTTGTCAGGAAAAACATTGGTAAATTCACGGGATGGATTTCATATACCTACTCGCGTTCTTTCCGCACCATCAAGGGCATCAACTACGGGAAGGAATACAGCTCGCCTTACGACAGGCCGCACAATTTTGTTATTGTCGCCAACTATGATATCACGCCGCGCATCAGCTTTGCTGCCAACTGGATATATAATACGGGCCAACCTGTGACCCTGCCTTATGGACAATACACCATCAACGGTTTGACCTACGCCGTATATAACGGCAAACGGAATGAAAGCCGTTATCCTGACTATCACCGCCTCGATCTGTCGCTCACCTGCAAGCTCGGCAAGCTGGATAACAAGAAGTGGCAGCATGATTTGAACATCTCTGTCTATAATGCCTACGCCCGCCACAACACTTGGGCCATCACGTTCGAGCAGGACGGCCACGGAGGCATCGCTACCAAGAGCATGTATCTGTTCTCCGCCGTTCCTTCCATTACCTATAACTTCAAATTCTGAATCTGATGAAGAATTTGTGTAAATTTTTGGCTTTCTTGGCGTTGATGCTTGTTTCCGCTTGCACCGAAGACATTGTCTTCGAGAAGGTAGAGGGCGAGACTATGGTGGGTGTGGAGGCGACGTTTACCGATGAGTTGAAATGCCATGAGGCCATCTTGAGCTATACCACCGATTTGTATTTTGAAGAAGAAATTCAAATGGTGACTGGGGCTACAGTTTATGTCACTGATGGAGAGGACACGGTGTATTACCACGAGTCAGCGGAACGACCTGGGCATTATTTTACGGACCTTGTCGCAGGAAAAAGGAATCGACTTTATCGGTTTTGCGCTGACATCCCTGACGAGTATGAAGGCGTACTCCATGTCTTTTCAGATAGCTATTTAGGTGACAATGTGGAAGTTATAGACAGTCTTGTGATAAAGCCTTTCAACGGGGCTCAAGATTCGCTCCCCAATGTCATTTTCGGCGATACGATAGAGTGGGTCTATCCTTATTTCCAGAGTCTTCCCGATCCCTCAGTGGTGTATATGCCCATGATCTACAAAAACGACAGCCTGATTACTGACACCTTGGGCAAGTGCATGGTGATTCCCATAGGCGGTTATGCTGGGTATTACGTAAACGGACCAGAAATGCAGGAGGAAAACAAGGAAATCCCAGTGCATTATTTCATGAAGAAGGAACTGTCAGAGGGCGACCGTGTCCGAGTGGATTTGTATAACGTTCCGATGGAGTACGTATATTTCTACTACAGTATCATCCTGTCGAATAGTAATAACCCCATGATGGGAGCGCCGTCCAATGTCGACTCCAACATCCAACCTGCGGGTAGGACGGTTGGCTGGTTCCTGACGGCTGCCGTAGTGAGTGCCGAAACAGTTTTTAAGGACGAGTATTGATAAAAATCGTTAGTTTTGCAACCTGAATCTGATAATGCGATGAAAAGACACCTTATTAATATAGGATTGCTGCTGGTACTGATGCTGGTCTGCTCTTGTACTGATAACATCACCATAGATACCCCGGTAGGCAAAAAACGACCTGTGGTTGAAGGATCATTTACAGATGAATACAAACAGCACGAAATCATATTGAGCTATACTTCTGAGCTTTA
This sequence comes from uncultured Bacteroidales bacterium, assembly GCA_905233685.1. Taxonomy (GTDB): domain Bacteria; phylum Bacteroidota; class Bacteroidia; order Bacteroidales; family F082; genus Limimorpha. The sequence goes on from CAJOEZ010000046.1 coordinate 13,450, forward strand.
TGTTGATTCGATGGAAATGATTTCTAACGCCATCGTGTATATTGAAGGTGCTGGCGACACGATATACTTTTATGAACGGGAGGATGCCCCTGGTCACTATTTGTCTGATTCAGTGGCAGGTAAGAAAAGCCATTGGTATCATTTGGAGGTGAATGTGTCTGAAAACACACTTTTGGACTGGCCGATTCGCATGTATGCCGACTCTTATATGCCTAAGAACGTTGACCATATCGATTCAATTCGGTTGTTGCCTTTGCTTAATGAGGAGGGAATTCCCTTTGTGGATGAGTCGGCGGCGGTATGTGTGTGCCCTTATTTCCAGACGCTCTCTGATCCCAACATGAAATACAATGTGGAGCTTTTCCTGAACGGCAATAAGTTCAAGAACAGGCCATCGCAGCTCATGAACCTGTTTTCGATGCAGGGTTATGCGGGCTATTATTTCAATGGCCCTGAGATGTTGGAAGACAACGTCGAAGTGCCGGTGGGCATTATGAACAAATCGTATATGCATGAGGGGTATGTTGTGGGATTGAAAATGCACAGCATCACTCGGGATTATCAGTATTTCCTTTATAATCAGAAGCTTTCTGTCGGATCCAATCCGATTATGGGCGCATTTCCTGCCAACATCACGAACATCTTCTCCAATTGTGACGCTATTGGTTGGTTCAGCACCACATCGGTTGTATACGCTGAAGCAATTTACCACGAAGAATGAAAAAAGCCGCCCCATTGGAGCGGCTTTTGCATCATTCGGAAATCCGAATCTTAGTTTTCAGCCTTCACGTTGTCCATGCCGACTTGCACGGCCTGCATGTTCAGCGGGATGAGCTTGTGGGCGCGCTCCGGCAAGGAGTGACGCAAGCCCTCTTCGACGTTCTTGTTGTCGATGATCGGGCGAATCTTCAGGAAAGCACCCAAGATGATCATGTTGAACACCTTGCTGTTACCCATGTCGGAGGCCAATTGTGCGCCTTCGATGCTGTAGATGTGAATGTCCTTGCGGGTGGGCTTGTGGGTGATGCCGTTGGGGTCGTAAAGCAGATAGCCACCGGGCTTCACTTTGTCCTCAAACTTGTCGAGTGACTGCTGATTCAGAATGACGGCAGTGTCGAAAGCGTTGAGGATGGGCGAGCACACGCGCTCGTCGCTGACGATGACGGTCACGTTGGCCGTACCGCCACGCATCTCGGGGCCGTATGAAGGCATCCAGCTGACTTCCTTGTCCTGC
>CAJOEZ010000047.1 GCA_905233685.1 uncultured Bacteroidales bacterium
GGCGGTTCCGTTGTATCGTGCGGCGAGGATGACCCTGTTGCCCGCCACGAGGTTGCCCACGTTGTTGATGCGGACGTAGTCCTCGACTGGGACGGGGATATTAATGGTGTAGGTTGCCGAAGCGATGTCGCTGGCCTGATAACCGTCCTTCACGGCGAATGCCTTGACGGTGGTGGTCTCTTCGATGGCCAGAGGCTCGGTGTAGACCGCGCTGTTCACGGTCGGGTCGGAGCCGTCCAACGTGTAGTGGATGGCGGCGCCCTCGGTGGCGCAGGTGATGGTGACGGTCTGCGCCTCGGAGTAGGTTCCCTCGGCGGGAGTGAATGTCGGGATCTAAACCACTGGCATGGCGTTTACCGTTCCGCTGAGGGCGACGTTCTCGCTCAGCTCGCCGCAGGCCACGGTGATGTCGCCGCTGTGGGCGCCGGTTTCGAGGCCGGCCGCCATGCGTACAAAGATGCTTGTGGCTTCAACCGTACCTTCTTCGGGTTCGAGCGTTAGGCTTTCCAAATAGATTCCTTCAGCAGCGAGGCAAATCTCAAAATCCTCAGGTGGAGTGACCACTATATCGGTGGTGAGGTTGCTGCCCGAGACGGTGAAACTTTGTGCCTCGGACGGGCCGCTGCCTTCGGTGTATTCAAATCCTGACAGCTCCGTAGCGGAAATGGTCAGCACAGGATCGGGAATTTCGATGGTGAAGATAGCCGTGGCGACTGCACTGGTCTGATAGCCGTCCATCCATGCCTTGGCTTTAACGGTGGTTGTCTCGCTGATGTTCAGCGGAGTACTGTAAACCGAGCTGGTTTCAGTCGGTTCAGTGCCGTCCAAGGTATAGCGGATAGTCGCACCATCAGTGGCGCAGGCGATGGTCACAGTCTGCGCTTCGGTGTAGGTTCCACCTTCGGGCGAGAAGGTCGGGGTGGCTGCAATCGGCATGGCGGAGACAGTTCCGCTGAGGGCGACCGTCTTGCTCAAATCGTTGCAGGTCACGGTGAGGATGTCGCTGTAGTTGTCGACTTCGAGGCCGGCCTTCATGCGTACATAGACACTTGTGGCTTCAACCGTACCTTCTTCAGGTTCGAGTGTTAGGTTTTCCAAATAGATTCCCTCAGCATCGAGGCAAATCTCAAAAGTCTCGGGTGCAGTGACCACCACATTGGCGGTGAGGTTGCTGCCCGAGACGGTAAAGGTTTGCGTTTGGGACGGGCCACTGCCGAAAGTGTATGCAAACCCCGAAAGCTCCGTTGGGGAAACGGTCAGCACGGGAATATTAATGGTGTAGGTTGCCGAAGCGATGTCGCTGGCCTGATAACCATCCTTCACGGCGAAGGCCTTGACGGTGGTGGTCTCTTCGATGGCCAGCGGTTCGGTGTAGACCGCGCTGTTCACGGTCGGGTCGGAGCCGTCCAACGTGTAATGGATGGTAGCTCCTTCGGTGGCGCAGGTGACGGTGACGGTCTGTGCCTCGGTGTAGGTTCCCTCAGCAGGACTGAAAGACGGAGTTTCCACAGTGAGTTTTACCACATCTTCGGCCAAAGCCACACGGAGCTGAAGGTCGTTATAGCAACTAATCACTGCAGTCACATCCACGATGTTGCCTTCCTCAACATTGGTCAAGGTTGGAATCTTATAGATATTGATGGTGTTTCCGCCCTGTGTCAGTATGGTGTTTCCGCTTGGGTTGATGGTGCCGATGGTGGCGCTCTCAATCTTCACGCGGGTGGATTGCAGCAGGTCGCCGCCCCCGGTATGGTCTTCGAGGATTTCTGCCACGGTCTTTACCGTCATCGGGAGCTCGTTGCCCGAGGAGAGGATGGAGAAAACGCTGGAGTCGCCGCCGTCGATGCCCGAAAGTTCCACGAGACCCTTGTAGACGGCTTTCTTGCCGTAAGCCTTCACCAAATTTCCCAAGGCTAATTCGGTCGGGATGGTGTTGGCGTTGAGGTAAAGGTCAATACCGGCGGTTTCATCTTGGACATATACGTTTGCCGTTCCGTTGTTTTGGATGTCGATAAAGGTCACCACGCCCTGCACTAAAGCGTATTCGTTGTTCTCCAAAGCACGTGCCTCGGCAATGGTAATCAGGGTGGGGAAGGTATAGGTCGCAGTGACTATTTCGCTGGCCTCATATCCTGATTTCCAAGCTTTAGCCTTCACGGTTTTGGTCTCGCTGAGGTTCAGCGCCGAAATATAAACGGGGCTGTTTTCTGTCGGGTCGTTGCCGTCGGTGGTGTAGCGGATGGTGGCGCCCTCTGTCGTGCAGGCGATGGTCACGGTTTGCGCTTCCAAATAGGTTCCGCCCGCAGGAGATAGGGTCGGGGTGGCCACGGTCGGCATGGCCGAGACGGTTCCGCTCAAAGCGACCGTTTTGTTCAGCTCGCCGCAATTGACCGTGATGTTGCCGCTATAGTCGCCAGAAGCTAATCCCGCAATCATGCGGACGTAAAGCGTTGTCTCCGAAAGGGTTCCTTCAACAGGGCTGAGGGTTAGGCTGCTTGTGTACGTACCCGATGCGGTAAAGCAGATGGCGAAGTTGTCAGGGGCGGTAACAGTCACGTTTTCGGTAAGTGAAGAGCCTGAAACCGTGAATGTTTGCGGATCTGAGGGCCCGTTACCAAACACATAGTTGAAGTTGCTCAACGAAGTCGGGTTGACGGTTAGCGTCGGGGTGGGTTGGGGCGCATCACCAGCCTTGTATAGGTAAACGTCAAGCTGGCCTGAAATGTAGCATGAGAAAGGCGTTCCACTGCTGTTGAGCCGCATCCAATTATGAGAGTATTCCCCTTGGGCTATGATAGTGGCCACGCCGTTGTTGTCAATTTCAATCTCCCACTCTCCGTTGGCGTCATTGGTGGGTTGTGTCTTTAAATGATTTGCACTAGAGCTTGCAGCGTAGAGATAGCCATTGTTCACTTCATCAAACAAAGTCCAATGCCCGTTTTCTTGGCCGAGTGTGAGTTCAAAAGGTGCATCATCGTCATTGGTGGTCGCTGGTGTAGCGTTGATGACATTTTCAATGGATACAACATCGGCAGACACTCTGTTGTTGGTGTTCTGCCTGCCCAATGCCTTGTAGCTATCTCCTTTGATGCCAACGACAATGTACTTTTCACCTATGATAAGACCATTACTGCTGGTTATCAAAGTGTAAGATTGGGTTTGTGGAGATTCCGAAATAATATAAGTTGCCGAAGCAATCGCGCTGGCATCATAGCCGGCTTTCCAAGCCTTGGCTTTGACAGTCGTGGTCTCATTGATGGACAGTGGAGTACTGTATACCGAGCTGTTTTCGGTTGGGTCGGTGCCGTCTGTAGTGTAGCGGACGGTCGAGCCAAGAGTGGTGCAGGCGATAGTTACGGTTTGGGGCCCATAATAAATGCCTCCCGCAGGGGTGAAAGTCGGCGTGTTCACGGTGGGCGTAGGTGTGCCACCGGTGCAGTACATGATTTCCAACGCCTTGATTCTGCGGTTTCCTGACGTGCCGCTGATGGTGAAGTTCACCGTGGCAGCCTCACCGCTCCAGGTTGGCGACTCAAAAGCACCCACGTTGGTAGTGATGGCATTGCTTCCATCACCTGAGCCGAAAGTCAGCGTGATGGAGTTAATGTAGCCTGATGAGGTCGTGACGGTAAAGTAGTTGCCGCCATAGCATCTCACGGCAGTGCCAACGTCATAGTACTTTGGCACATTGTTGTTGTTTGTGCCTTTGTGGAAGGTCAGCGTCACATCATGGTTGACGGTAATGTCCACGCCGTCAAGGCTTTGCTGGTTTGCGAAACCTTGGGCCGAAAGGTCGATGGAGACCATGGTACATTCCTGGCCCCAAAGGCTCATTCCTGTCAACAGCAAGAAGGCTGTCAACAATAATTGTAAATTCCGTTTCATTTGCATTTAGTTTTAATTATTTGATACTTACTATTTTAATTCAATTCGAATGCCTTTTTGCAAGGAAGGTCAAAAATAGGGAATTGTCGCCTAAGAGGAACATTTCTCAACCAAGAATTTTTCAACAGCGGTTGTTGATTACTTGTTGATAACTTGTTGAAAAAAAAAGTCTGATGGCGCGCCATTTGCCGAAATTTTGTAGTTTTGCACCGTTATAACACCTCAAAAAAATGAAAAAAGTAGTACGTACCATTTGGATTAGCGCTTTGTCGGGGCTGGCTTTTCTGGCGGCTTGCTGCACCACCAAGGGAGGTCTGACGAGGGCCGAAAGAAAACAACTCACCAAGGAGCGCGATTCCATCCAAGAAATCCTGAGCCGGCGCGAGATGTCCTGCGTTTACGGCTCGCCCGAAATCATCCAGGAATACGGCCTGGAGACCAAGCGCCTTCGCGCCCAACTCGACTCCATCAACTACAAGTTGGGCGAAAACGTTGATTTGGAAAAAAGCGCGCAAGAGTATGAAAATCAGAAGAAAAAGGTAGATGCATTTATGGAAAAACAACAGAGACGTTCAGAATTGTCGATGCGGCTCGAACAACTGCTCAACACCATCCGCGAGCGCGAAAGTTCCTGCATCTACGGCTCGCCCGAAGTGATGGAGGAGTACGGCCGCGAAACCCAGCGCCTCAGGCAAGAGGCGGCTGACCTCGAAAAAGAGCTTGAGGAATTAGACAAGCAATAAGGAGTCATGCAGGAAAAATGAGCGAACGCTTGGACTTTTATAAAAAAGTGATGCTCGAACTCAACCACGCTGTGCTGCAAAAGCGCATCGAGGAGCATGAGCTGCACCAGCTGTTTTGGGAATGTACCCTGCGTTGTAACCTCAATTGCCGCCATTGCGGTAGCGATTGCCGTATGCTCTCCGAAACCGCCGACATGCCGCTTGAAGACTTCCTGAAAGTGCTTGACGAAGTACGCACTCACCAAGATCCATCGAAGGTGATGGTCATCACCACGGGCGGCGAGCCGATGATGCGCCGTGATTTGGCGCATTGCGGTTTGGAAATCTCCAAGCGCGGCTTCGTATGGGGCATGGTGACCAATGGAATGTTATTGACTTCTGAGAAACTTAACGAGTTTGTAGCCAACGGATTAAAATCCATCGCGGTCAGCTTCGACGGCTTCGAGGACGACCACAACTGGATGCGCGGCAACCCGCAAAGCTACAAGAATGTGCTTGTGGCGGTTGAGGCTCTGAAACAGCATCCAGGCCTTACCTGGGATGTCATCACTTGTGTTAACCAGCGCACTATCAAGTACTTGCCCCAGTTCCGCGACTTCCTGATTTCTTTGGGCATCAAGCGATGGCGGCTGTTCACGGTGTTTCCTTTCGGTCGCGCCGCCAACGAGCCTGACTTCAAGCTGTCGAACGCGCAATTCGTTGAAATGATGGAGTTTATCAAGCAGACCCGCTTGGAAGGCCGCATCCGCGCCGACTATGGCTGCGACGGTTTCCTCGGCCGTTACGAGGGTGAGGTGCGCAACCATTACTATTCGTGCAGCGCGGGCATCAACATTGCCTCGGTGCTGGCTGATGGTTCCATTTCGGGTTGCCTCAGTATCCGCAGCGACTACCACCAGGGCAACATCTACAAGGATAGTTTTTGGGAAGTGTGGCAAAGCAAATTCGGCGTTTACCGCGACCGCAATTGGATGAAGACCGACCGTTGTGCCGGCTGCAAAATGTGGCGCTATTGCCAAGGCAACGGTTTCCATTTGCGCGACGGCGACGGAAAACTGCAAGTGTGCCAGTATAATATGATAGTTGAAAGTTAGGAGTGTGGAGTTAGGAGTGTGGAGTTAGGAGTGTGGAGTTAGGAGTGTAGGACTGTCACATTATGTCAGCCGAAAAATCGGAAATTTTGAATATTTAAATTTTGAATTTTTGAATCTTGAATACCCGAATCTACATAGTAGGCTACATGGGCGCAGGGAAAACCACCGCCGCGAAGCGCATCGCCAACCGCTTGGGCTGGGAAGTGGCCGACACCGACGACTTGTTTGAGGAAAAATACCGTATTTCCATCCACGATTTTTTCAACAAGTACGACGAGCCGTTGTTCCGCAAGTTGGAGTCGGAGGTGCTGAAAACCACTGAGAATATGGAGAATACGGTGATTTCGACGGGCGGCGGACTGGCCTGCCATTGCGACAACATGGCCTGGATGAAGACCCACGGCCTGACGGTCTTCATGCGTATCAGTCCCGAAGCCGCCGCTGACCGCATCTTGCATTCCAAGCGCAAACGTCCACTCACCGAAAACAAAACCGAAGAAGAGCTGGCTGAATACATACGCCACCATTACGCTGAACGCCTGCCATTTTATGAACAAGCCGACATCACCGTAAAATCTGAAGACTTTGATTTGGATAGCTTAATTAAACTAATTGAAAATGAATAAACTACATTGCTTTTTGTTCGCTATTGTGCTACTCGTTTCGTGCGGCGAGAAACAGCCTGTCAAGTCCTACACCATAATTAATTATGCCGACACCGCCTATTGGTATGCCTTTGGTAAAGGCGACAAAGACGCTGATGTTTTTTATGTATATCCCACAGTGTCAACAATTTCATACATAGACAATGATTCTTCTTGGTTTGCCGATATCACCCTGCCCGAGGTGAGGGAAGAGGCCAATGGAAATCAGCGCTTCAACAAGATGTTGTATGACGATTACAACTTCTATGCACCATATTACCGCCAGATGATTTTCGAGTCGTACTCCCAGAATGACAGTGTTTTACGTGAGAATGTCGCCTTTGCCTCGAACGATGTGAAAGCCGCTTTTCAATACTATATGGAGCATGGCAACAGTGGCCGTCCATTTTTCCTCGTCGGGCACAGCCAAGGCTCGCAGATGATTATCGAGCTGCTGAAATCGGGCATGACGCCTGAGCAAAGGAAACTGATGGTGGCCGCGTATTGCATTGGCTATAAAGTGACTGCGGAGGAACAGGCTCAATATCCCGAACAACTTTGTCCGGCCCAAGACAGCACTGAAATAGGCAAGCTCCTCATCTTCAACTCCGTGACCGACACGACGGCCCTTGGAATAGCGTCACACGGCGATGTGTTGGGTGTCAATCCGACGACATGGACGGCGGCCACGGACACCATTCCCGCTGAGTTTCAGTTGGGCATGGCGAAGTACAATAAAGCCCGTGACAGTGTTTTGATTGTGCCCTGTCCGACAAGGACTTACCTCTACAAGCACACCACCGTTTGTCCCGACCTCGACCCCGAAATGGTCTTCATTCCCGCCTACGAGTACATGTTCCCCAAGGGCAACCTCCACTTCGCGGACTCATGGCTTCATGCGGGCAATGTGAAGCAGAATATGGTGTGCCGGTTGCGTCACTTTTAATCCACAATCGCGATGAAAAAAGCTTTGCTTTTGGTAATCAGCGTACTATGGATGTGTCTCAAAATCGTTGAGGCACAAGACATTGACAGCCTTTATCAAGTGTTTGAAGACAACAGGGGAGAGGTGGCCTACCGTGCTGCCCTCGCTATTGATGAGACTATTGGCCGCGAGCCGAACTTTGGCTCAGAAAGCAACCACGACGACATCAAATTGAAACTGCTGCGCACAATGATTCTGTATTTCTTCAACAATAATGATTTTCAACATGTTGTGCAGTATTCTGAAGTTGGAATTGAGCATTATGACAACATCGGCGACCTTTTCAATCAGGCGGGCTGCACGATGACTTTGGCTAACGCCTACCAGCGGCTCGGCCAGCTTGACAAGGCCATTGACTGCTACAACCAATGCAACGACCTGATGGACCAAATCGGCGGCGAGATGGCTGAGGTCAACAAACGCTATGTCATCAACAACATTGCCGAAATCCACCTTGCTATGGGTGAGTATGAGACGGCAGAGGAGATGTACTACAAGTGTATCGAAATGCTTGGAACAGTGGATGTTAATGATACAGCCTCCAACCTTGATTTGGCCACTTATTACCAGAATCTCGCAGAAGTGCGCATTGCCCAAAACAATCCTGAAGCTGTTGGATTTGCCGAACAGTCGTTGGAATTGTCGCAAAAGTACGAAGACACTCCACATAAACTCATCAATAGGCTCATGGCTTTGTCGAAGGCGTATGGTTTGGTCGGACGCACCGAAGAGAGTGCCGAGTTGATGGACGAGGCTCTCCACATCGCGAAAGCAAACGGCGAGACCTTTATGGAAACCAGCATTTACATTCAGAAAGGCGACTATGCAAAAGCGATTGCCATGGCAGATGAAAACCACTACGATGAGTTGCTTCAGGAAGCGCTTGAAAGTGCATATCTGCTTGAGCGTGAGAGAAATCCGAAGCTGGCACTTGAATATTACGAAAGGAGCGTGATGATGAAGGATTCCGTTTTCAACGAAACCCAACAACAGCTCATCCGCGACTATCAAGTGCGTTATGCCACGCAGGAAAAGGAACACCAACTGGCTATGGAGCAGGAAAAGACCAAACGCAACCGCCTGTATGTCGTTGTGTTGATGGTGATTACCATTCTGCTCATGGTGATTGCCCTCATTTGGTATCGCCTGGCGATGGTCAGAAAGAAACGAAATAAGGAGCTTGTCCATCTCAACGAGACGAAAAACCACCTGCTCTCCATTGTCTCACACGATGTGAAGACACCTGTGAGCGCGATTTGTCAGGTGTTGCGTGGTATCATTGATGGTTACGATACTATTTCCGATACCGACAAGAAAGCACACCTGATGATGCTGCGCTCTTCATCGGAGGCATTGAAAGACCGCATGGAGAACATCATCCGTTGGGTGAAGCAGGAGTTGGCTAACAGTGTGGTGACACCTGAGGAGTTCAACTTGCATCAGATTGTCGACGAATGCATCAAGACACAGGAGAGCGTGATAGGGGTGAAGGGACTGAAAGTCAACAACGAGGTGCCTAATGACCTGATGGCCCATGACGACATCAACGTGGTGCGCATGGTGCTCCAAAACCTGCTGGGCAATGCCGTCAAGTTCTCGTATCCCGATGGCGAGATCAGCATCAAGGCGGAGACCCAAGGCGACCGCATCTGGGTGACTGTAGCCGACAACGGTATGGGCATCGGCGAAAAGAAACTGGATAAAATCTTCAACTATATGTCCACCTCCTCCCAAGGCATCAACGGCGAGACTGGCACAGGCATAGGCCTCTTTGTCAGCAAACAGTTCATCGACAAAATTGGCGGCGAAATGTCCATTGAGAGCACGAAAGGCGTGGGTACCACTGTCCGCTTCAGTATCCACTCAAAGAACAAGTAAGCTATGGAACAGAATGACAAAGCGATAAAGATTTTGATGGTCGAAGACCAGCCCATCTGCCGTATGGGTATTCGTATGACCTTGGCGCAGTCAAGTGTCCACGGCCAGATTTTGGCAGAAGCCGGAGATGTGGATTCAGCTGTCAGGTTCTTGGAACAACTCGGCAACGGGATTGATCTTATTTTATTGGATTATATGTTACCCGATGGAACGGGCATGGACGTCCTCAAGGCGGCAAAGCGATTCAGCCCTGATGCCAAGATTATCATCTTCTCAGGCGAGGCCGGCGGTGCCATCCTCAAGCAACTGATGGAGGCTGGCGTGAACGGTTTCATGAGCAAGAGCGTCACCCCAGAGGAGATTGCCGTTGTCATCAATTCGGTGATGCAGGGCAAAGACCACAAAGGCGAGGGCTATATACGCGTCGAGGAAGACCTGAAGGACGACTACGAGACCATGAAAACCCTCAAGCGACGTGAGATGGAGCTCATCACCCTCTGCGCCAACGGCCTCAACACAAAGCAAATCGCCGACGAGATGAATGTCACGCCTCACAGCATTGAGAACATGAAGAGCACCGTCTTCGCTAAAGTTGGAGTGAAATCCACCAACGAGCTGATACTCTACGCTTTCAAAGTTGGGCTGGTGAGCTGATGCCTTTCCGGTTTTAAATGCTGCATTGCAACAATTTGCAAAAAAAATGAAATAGAGGAGAAATCTCCTCTTTTCCTTTTTTTGGCATCCTCTATTTTTGCTCGTTGTTACATAAAACCATCAATCTATGAACAGAAGAATAATAAACAAAAGCAAGGCAATGCTGCTTTCCTCCCTGTTGGCGTTGGGCCTGATGCTGCCATCGGGCGTTGCAGCACAGCAGACAGGAGGCCTGTTTGAGCATCAGGACTTCGGCAATGGCCCGGACGGCGACTTCATCCATCAAGGTTTCGGCAACGGACTTATGGGGGATTTCACCCATCAGGCCTTCGGCAGCAGTTTCAATGGTGATTTCACCCACCAGATTTTCGGCAGCGACTTCAATGGCGACTTCACCCACCAGGGCTTCGGCCAGGATGTCCCCTTGGGCAGTGGCCTGTTCGTGCTGACTACTGCCGGCATAGTCTTCGCCTTCCGTAGGAAAAAGGAGGAAAAAGACTAACACAACCAAGCCCCATAGGGGCAACACACCATCAAGCAGGGATATGACCCCTTTAACAGACAAACAAATCAATAAATAATTTAATAAGGAGTACAAAACAATGAAAAAATTCAGTTTAACAATGATGGCATTAGCGATGGTGCTGACCCTCTCGCAATGCAAGAAACAAGAACAGACCAACAGCATTGAAGCTGACGGCGAAACCGTCTCCATCGTCCTCGATGTGCGCGACCATGGCACAAGATGCGATGTCAATACCGAAACCGGCGTGGTGTCGTTCCAGCAAAACGACGTCGTGCTGGTGGGCAGCGGCGGCAAATATGTGGGTACGCTCACCTGCCGTGGCGACAGATTCATGGGCGACATCGTCAGCCCTACGGAAAACGAACCTCTTAAATTCTTCTTCCTCGGCAACAGAGCCACAACCGAAACCCTTACAGCCGGCACCAGCGCAAGCTGCACGGTGAACATCAGCAACCAGAAGGACATCACCAAACGTCCTGTCATTTCTTTTGCTCTCTCCACAGAGAATTATTCTCCTGCCACCAGCACCTATCATGCTTTCTTTGAGAACAGGGCGGCATTGGTGAAGTTCAACGTGTATGGAGCCTCATCAACAGTAGGAACCGTCATTACTGGG
>CAJOEZ010000048.1 GCA_905233685.1 uncultured Bacteroidales bacterium
GATTGACTGCTTCGACAAGTCAAGTCTTAAAGGACATATCTTCTGCGGTGGCGTAGGCGGACCGAAAGAGATTGCCGGCAATGCCAAGCTGCAGGAGGCTTACGAATTAGGCAAACAAGTGTGATTGTCGCTTTTTACAATGGTTTTTCTTTTGTCAAACGGCAAAAAGCCTTCGCGCACATCCAGGTAACAGTAAGGTAAACACAATTTATATAACTTTTTCAATATGCCCAATCCGTCCAACAAACAAGAACTTGTAGCCACTATGGCCGACGGCTATGCCAAACTGAATGAACAGATAGCCAAGATGAGCGAAGAAGCTATATCGGCTACATTCGACTTTGCCGCCGACCCGAAGAAATGCGGTGTGCGCTGGCAATACGACCGCTGCCTCCGCGACCTGCTAATCCATCTCTATGAGTGGCAGGTGCTGATGCGCGAGTTTGTGAACAACATCCGCGAAGGTCACCCTCGTGACTACCTGCCCGACGAATACCGCAAGAACTACCACGAGATGGACAAGATGCTGGTGCCAAACGCCTGCTGCGGGAAACTCACGAGGAGATGCTCCACCTCGCCGAGAGCTTCAACGAGGAGGAGCTCTTCACCAAAGGCTACTACAAAAACACCTACACCACCAACATGGCGGCCTACTTCGTGAGCGTTACCTCTAGTCCCTACGGGCAGGCGGTGAAGTTGTTGAAGACACATCAGAAAAACTTCAAGAAATAACATGGGCTCAGCTGCGCCACACGAATTCGATGCCGTCATCATCCAAAACGAGGACATGGATGCCGCATACGTCGAGGTGCCTTTCGACATCAAGGCGCTCTTTGGGAAAGGACGGTTGGCGGTCCATGCCACCTTCGACAGCGTGCCATACGACGGGCAAATCGTCAAGATGGGAACGCCTTGCTTCATCATCGGCCTGCGGAAGGACATCCGCAAACAGATTGGCAAGAGTTTTGGCGACATGGTGCATGTGACATTTTACGAACGAAAATAACACGACTCTATGACCAACTTAGAAAAATGCAATGCGGGAATAGAGTATTCGTATGCCGACGAGGAGCTGGTCGCCCTCAAGACCGAGGCCATTCGGCAGTGCGAGATCTTCAACGCCATCGACGGGCGCGACTACATGGCGCAGTACCGTCACCTGCAGCAGATGCTTGGCGCTGTGGGCGAGCGCGTGTGGATTGCCAAGACCTTCAACTGCGACCGTGGCAAAAACATCTTCATCGGCGACGACTTCACCGGCAACCACAACCTCACCATCCTCGACATCCGCGAGGTCTCTATCGGCAACCATGTGATGATTGGCCCGAACACGCTGATTACTACGGTTGGGCATCCGCTTTCGCCCAAAGGTCGCAGGGAGTATCACGCCTTGGCCAAGCCCGTGCGCATAGGCAACGACGTTTGGATTGGCGGCAATGTCACCATCTTGCCCGGCGTGACCATCGGCAACAACGTGGTGGTGGCGGCCGGTGCCGTGATTAACAAAGATGTTCCTGATAACACTTTGGTGGGTGGTGTGCCGGCAAGGGTTATTAAAGTGATAGAGGAAGATATTTGAATTTGAATAACATATAAAAACCACATCATAAATGAAAAAGATCATCATCATCGACGGAGGCCCGCGTGCAACGTTCAACACGGCCTCAATGCTCAAGAAATTCGCTGAAGGAGCCGGTTCCGTTAGCGACGAAATCGAGGTGAAGACCATTCGCCTCTATGCCCTCGACTACAAAGGCTGCATGTCGTGCATGGCCTGCAAAATCAAGGGCAAAGCCTCGCAGGTGTGCAAATACAAGGATGCCTTGACTCCTGTCTTGGAGGAGATTGCACAAGCCGATGGCCTAGTTTTAGGTTCGCCCAACTATTTCGGCGAAATCACTGGCCAGATGCGGGCTTTTTTGGAGCGCTTGGCCTTTCCGTGGCTCTCCTACAACGACTACAGCATCACCGCCACGAAGCGGATGCCCGTAGTGTTGGTGGAGACGCAAAACGGTGGTGTGGGAGGCAGCAACTGCAATGGCTACGGCTCCATGGAGCCTTGCATCGCCAAAGCCCTCGGACAACCGGAAAAGCTGTTTGCCAACAACACCTACCAAGTGAAGAACTATGCCAATTTCGAGTTGGGAGGATTCTCGGAGGAAGCCAAACGCAAGTATCGCGAGGAGCACTGGGAAGAAGACTTGCAAAAGGCTTTCGATGCCGGAAAACAGATGGTGGAAACGATTATTAAGGCGTGATGAGAAAGCTGTTATTGGTTTTAGCCTTGGTCTGTTCATTTAGTCTCTTCGGGCAATCCAACGACACGATAGCGATGCGCTCGGCCATCGAGAGGCAGTTGGTCACCTATCCCGAATCCACTTTGCAGGACATCTACAAGAGTTTCTACCAAGAGCATTTTGGTCCGGGTCATATCATCAGCGACACAGCCTCGGCACGGCGCTATCTGATGCGCGAACTTTCGGAAATGAGCAAAACCCAATCGCCTTACTTTGAGCCTACGGGCAGCCAAGGCGATTATGTCCGTGTGTACCTCTCCGCTGTCTCCGACAGCCTGATTACCGCCGAACAACTCTTGGATGCCTTTGTCAGAAGTGCCAATTCGAGGCAAGAGCCGACTGTTAGTTGGATGGAGAAATGGGAAGCCATCGTCAGCATCATCCAAGCGAATAAGATTGAATTAGAAGGCTTTGAGACCGACCTTCCCTTGCTGACCGAAGCCGCCCGAAACCACCAAGCCGTACACCACAGCCGCAGCTATAATGTGGCGTATCACCCGCATTATCGAATCATGGAGCGCAGTATTTTTGAGCGAGAATTGGAACCTGCATTGAAATAGGTTATTTATTCAAGTATTGGGTAGGAGCATTTTGACGCAGTATAATTAGTATTGTTTTTTCACTATACTCGTTTACAACAATATACCCGACAACAAACGACTGCTGTCGACTACAAACGTTTAATCAACGGGTAGGTCTTGACAAGGTTTGCATCTTTGCGACTTAAAATGCAAAGATATTATGGCAAAACAAACCAACGACAAAGAAAACCCGAAAGAAACGATAAACTTCGGTCCTGTTTATACCCAGTTTGAGGGAAAGGCCAAAGAAGCCATGGAGCACCTCCGCAACGTCAAGACTGGAATCTGTATTCATGCCTTCAAAAGAGATGATATTGGGGATGTTGATATTGCTTGGGGACAACCTAATGACCCTAAAACGGGAAAAGGCGGATATGGCCTTTCACATATTCTTACAGATCACGGCGATGAAATCAAGGATTTTAATTTTGACCCGATAGACTTCATTCTTCTGATTCTTAACTTTGGTAAACTGAATAGTCAGGGTAAGAAAAACCGAATCTATCTCGAAGGTAAAGATTATAGGCTGATTGTTACCACTGAATGGTATGGGGTGAAACAGCAACTTCTGCTCACCGCCTTTGACCTTCGTCCCATTTCGAGGAAGAACCCACAGCGAGCCAAAGAAATGAGAAAAGCCTCTAAAAGATAGAGGCTTTAGACTTCGTTATCTCCGCAAGGATACTCGTAGGATCGATTTTACAGCCAACCCTGTTTATTGGCCAACGACAATGCAAAATTACAACTTTTTCACGAACCCGCAAGAAGGATGGAGAAAATTCTGTTTTCCGCTAAAGATAACTTGTTCCGTTTTGGAACTTATTGATAATAATCGAGGGCAGAAATAACAATTATTTCAAGGGATTTCCCTATCTTTGCCATCGTTATACATTGTACAATCCTTAAACATTATTTCCTTATGAAACAACCCATTAAAGTAACAGAAGCCATTTTCCCGATGCCCGTTTTGCTCGTAGCTACTTACAATGAAGACGGCACCATCGATGTGATGAACGCCGCGTGGGGCACCATGCTCGACCGCGACCGCGTGGCCCTCAACCTGACCGAAACCCACAAGACCGTGGAAAACATCAAGCAACGCAAGGGCTTTGTCGTCCATATCGCCGACGCTGCCCACGTGGTAGAAGCCGACTATTTCGGCGTAGTGTCGGGCAAGACCGAGAAGGACAAATTCGCCAAGAGCGGTCTCACCGCGACCAAATCCTCGTTGGTGGACGCTCCCGTCATCAACGAGTTGCCTATCGCGATGGAGTGTGAGTTCATCGAATACCAAAGCGACGACACAGGCCTTGGCGTCATCGGAAAGGTGCTGCAAACCTCCGTTGAGGCCAGTAAGATGAAAGACGGCAAAGTAGATGTGGAAGCCCTGCAAGCCATCACTTTCGACCCCTATACGCACGGCTATTATCAAGTCTCGAAACGTGTCGGCGAGGCCTTCAAGGACGGTTTGAAACTGAAATAATCATCAGTCAGCAACCAAGTCAAGCAATACCATGCGCAAAAACCTTTTTGCTTTAGCCTTTATGATCCTTTCAGCATTGCCATCCTTGGCACAAATCGACCTCCACAGCCACGCCATCACGAAAGGTTACCTCGATTACATCAAAGCCAACGGCGCCGAGATGGACGAAGGTTTCCCTATCCCCGCTTGGGACGCAGAACAGCATATCGCCTTTATGGACAAGGCTGGCATACAGACCGCTGTGCTGACTATGCCTGCACCACAACCTTATTTCGGCGATGCCAAGGCTTCGGCAGCCGTTTGCCGGAGTTACAATGAGGAATGTGCCGCACTGAAGGCACGCTATTCAGGGCGTTTCCTATTTTGTGCCACTCTCCCTTTGCCCGATGTGCCACACGCATTGGAGGAGGCTCGCTATGCTTTGGAGGTCTTGGGAGCTGATGGCGTTAAATTGGCAACAAACAGTTACGGACAATACCTCGGCGACCCCGCTTTGGACACGCTGATGGCCTATCTCAACCAGCAGAACGCCGTCATCATCTTGCACCCGCACAAACCCTCGGCAGTCAATGCACAATTGATTGCTGACGTGCCGTTGGCCAGTTATGAATACTTGGCCGAAACTACGCGCACGGTGCTCAATATGGTGGCACACAATGTGTTGGTGCGCTATCCAAATCTGAAAGTCGTGGTGCCGCATTGCGGTTCGTTCCTGCCCAACGCTTTGCCCCGTTTTCGCTCACTGATGCCCGTGATGGTGAAGCAAGGCATAATGCAGCCTGTGGATGTGGATGCCAACCTTTTTCACCTCTATTACGACCTTGCCGGTGCACCCACCGATGAAGTCATCGATGCCCTACTGACTATCACCACAACCGACCACATCCTCTACGGTAGCGACTATCCGTATGTGGCTGAACCGGTGCTCATCAGCGGAAAGCAAGCCTTGGAGAGCCGCCTCGCCTCGCACGGATTGAATCCGAAAGACATATTCACCGACAATGCCCGACGTTTATTTGGAGAGAACCTACCATTGCGACAATATGGAGAACGCATCGTCCGCCTCGCCGAAATCGAAGTGGAGCCAGCATTTTTGGAGGAATATATGACATTCGCCAAGGAAGTCGGAGAAACCTCGGTGAAGGTGGAACCCGGCGTGCTGACCCTCTTCTCGATGCAAGCCAAGGAAGACCCTTGCAAGATCTACATCCTCGAAATCTACGCCGACCAAGAGGCCTACCAAAGCCATATCCAGACCGCACATTTCAAGAAATACAAGGAAGGCACGGTCAAGATGGTGAAAAGCCTTAAACTGATTGATGTCAACCCCTTGGCGGGGATGATCAAGTAAGAACAAACCTTGCAAACCAGCAAGCCGTGGACCTCATCAAGCAATTTGGGCGAACCGCTCGTGGCGAACGCCTCGAACGCATCCGAAAGTCACCTCATTTTGTGAATGACAAGTTCCAAAACGAGGAACCGACCACATTGTTCACGGGTCAAGGCGGCATGCTGAAGAATCTTGGGAAGTTCCTCTTTGGGAAAAAACCGAAGAATCGAATCCCAAAGTTGGGCAGGATCCCTGTTGTCAAGACCGACTTGAGCCATTTGCCTGAATCGGGCGACTTTTACCTTTGGTTTGGGCACAGTTCCTTTTTGCTCCGCTTGGACGGAAAGACCATCCTTGCTGACCCCGTCTTTTATAAAGGCTCGCCCGTTTCGTTCGTCAATCGGGCCTTTCCGGGGACGGACCATTACAAACCCCAAGACATGCCCAAGGAAATCGACTTTCTCCTCATCTCGCACGACCACTGGGACCACTTGGATTACCAGACGGTCATCGAGCTGAAAGGACGAGTAAAGAAGGTAGTTTGTCCTTTGGGCGTAGGCGAGAATTTTGAATATTGGGGCTACGACAAGCGCCAACTCATCGAGTTGGATTGGTATGAAAGTGCCACCTCCAATGGTTTGACTTTCCATTGTCTGTCCACCCAACACTTTTCGGGTCGCGGTTTTTGGAAATCCAAGACCATGCCAGCTTCATGGCTGATGGAATCACCATCGAGAAGGGTGTTTTTCTCTGGCGATGGAGGCTATAGCAGTCGCTTCAAACGCATCGGGGAACAGTTCCCCGACATCGACCTCGCCATCATGGAGAACGGTCAATATGATGCCAACTGGAGCCAGATCCACACCATGCCCGAGCAATTGGGAAAAGCTGTTGCTGAAGTTGGTGCAAAGCGTTTCGTCACTGTCCACCACTCCAAGTTCTGCCTCTCGAACCACCCTTGGGACGAACCCAGGAAAAACGAACTCAAGGCTGCGGAGCAATACGGGCTTCAACTGGTTACTTGTCAGATTGGCGAATTATTCCTTTTTGATTATAACTTTGCATCACCAAAAGCTAGATAAATGACCTTTTTCATCGAATCCCTCATCGCGTGCGCCTTGTTCACGCTGTTTGTGTTCCTGATGTCGAGAAACCCCATCAAGACCATCTTCAACTATCCTCCTGCCATCATCGAGCGATGCAACCAGTTAGGTTTGGTCGATGCCAGCAACCGTCCTGGAGGGACATCTTTCTACATCAAAAAGATTGTGGCCATGATGGTCTTTGGTGTTTTGTTGGGCTTGTTGGTTAGGTATATCAACGGATGTGAGACTTTTTGGTGCGGTGCCTTTACGGCCTATGCCTTATGGGTGGTGGTCAATTGGTTCGATGCGCTGGTGCTCGACTGCCTCTGGTTCTCCCACGACAAGCACTTCATTATTCCAGGTACAGAGGACATGACTGCTGCCTATCACGACTACTGGTTCCACATCAAAGGCGCGCTTATCGGGATGCTGTTGGGCATACCCGCTGCGCTGGTTGCTGGCGGAATCGTGGTTCTTTTATAATGATTTAAATCAAAAAATCACGTTTACAATTATGGAATACATTAGTGTTACAAAAGACAATTTGGATAAAGAGCATATTTGCTGTGCCATTTCAAACAATAATGACGTTCAAGTGTCATCAAAGAAATCGTGGCTTTTGGATAGGTTTGATGATGGACTTGTGTTCTTGAAGAGTGTGGAACGAGGAAAGTGCTTTATAGAATACATCCCTGCGGAAAATGCGTGGAATCCTATTGACGCTGAGGGTTATATGTACATCGACTGTTTGTGGGTTTCTGGTTCACTTAAAGGACACGGGTATTCAAACGACCTCTTGGATAAATGCATCCAAGACAGCAAAACGAAAGGGAAAAAAGGCTTGTGTATCCTTTCATCTGCCAAGAAAAAGCCTTTTCTATCCGACCCTAAGTTCCTTGCGCATAAAGGATTCAAGGTATGTGACGAAGCCGATAATGGTATCCAACTGTGGCATCTTCCTTTTGTCAAAGGAACCGATGCGCCTACATTCAAGGAATGTGCCAGACATCCACACGTTGAAGAAAAGGGATATGTGCTATTTTACACCAATCAATGCCCGTTCAATGGCAAGTATGTCCCCATCATCGAAGCTTTGGCAAAGGAATACGGCATAGCTTTCAAGGCCTATCATCTTCAGAGCAAGGAAGAGGCTCAAAATGCACCAACTCCCATTACCACTTATGCAGTTTTTCACGATGGCGAGTATATCACCAATGAACAGATGAATGATAAAAGATTCTTGAAGATGATAAGTAAATAGGTGCAGATTTCTATGTCATCAACCCTTAGGTTGCAGACTCCGCCGATACTCGCTGGGTGATTGTCCAAGGTGCTTGGTGCAGTAGCGGCTGAAATAGCTCAACGAGGTGAAGTTCATGCGGTCGGCGATTTGGGTGAGCGAGAGGCGCTCGTCATCCAAAAAGCCTTTCAGGATGGGCACGGTGGCGCGATTGATATAACTACTGACACTGTGGCCCGTCACGCGTTTGACCGTAGCGGAAAGGTACTTCGGCGAGACGTTCAGCCGCTCGGCATAGTAGCTCACCTCGCGCTCAGTGCGACTGATGCCTGTGTCCAGCAGTTGCATCAGCTGCTTGACAATATAGGCCGTTCGGTCGCTGTGTGCGTCAATGGCATCACGTTGTGCGTGAGGCTCGAAGATGTCGTACATCATCGTCAGGCAGAGACTCCCCATCAGTTCGTTATAGAACAGCAAGTGGCGGTCGCTCATGCGGTCGCGAAGACGATGGAAGTCAGCGAGCATGATAGCTGACTGCTCATCAGTGAGCTTGATGACGGGGTCTTGGTTGAGCGAGATGCTTCCTCCAATGCTGTAATTATTCGATGGCAACAGACTTTGCAGGAACCTATAGTCGGCTGCGAACCACTCGACCTTCATTCCAGGGGAGGCGGCAAGGTTCTTTGCGCGACAAGGATTGGGCATCACCACCAAATCGTTTTTTTCAATTTGGTAGCATTTCGCGTTAAATACAAAGCTGCCTTTGCCTTCCGTGCAGAGCAGATGCATACAAGTGTGACTCAATCTAGGGTCATTCATCCCAAGGAAGTCCGTAGCGTACTGAAAATCAATCTTCATGGTGCAAAAATACACTTTATTTCTCTCACCAGCACAAAAAAGATGGATTTTGTGAAAATATTGATACTTTTTGTAAAACATACATATCGTTAAGTCGCTGTAATTTTGCACCGTAATTCAAAACCCAAGACAATGCAAGAACAAAGAGTTGACCCCAGGCTGACCACAGCCGAAGAACATGCGGAAGGTGTGCGTCAAGCGCAAGTCCTTTTCAAACTGAACCACACGATGCCCTACACCGACGAGTACAACGCCCTTGTGCGCGAACTCTTCGGCGATAACCTCGGCGAAGGCGGCTTCGTGATGCCCGGCCTCACTGGTGTTTGCTTCGACCGTGTCCACATCGGGAAGAACGTGATGATCATGAACAACTGCCTGATGATGGCCCGTGGCGGCATCACCATCGACGACGGTGCCATGATTGCCGCCAATGCGCAACTCATCTCCAACAACCACGACCTCTACGACCGCCAGATTCTCCTCTGCAAGCCCGTCCACATCTGCGAAAATGCTTGGATTGGCGCTGGTGCCACCATCTTGCCTGGCGTGACTGTCGGCAAGAACGCTGTAGTGGCCGCTGGTGCCGTGGTCACCAAGGATGTGGCACCCAATACCATCGTGGGCGGCAATCCTGCGAAATTCATTAAAAACATTATAGAACTATGAAAAGAATCATTACCGCAGTCCTGGTGCTCCTCATGGTCACCAGCTGCAATGCACAAAACAACAAGGTAGAGACGTTGCGTGCAACGTCTATAAAAAACGACAAATCACAAAAACAGAACAATATGAGCAAATCCATCGTCATTTTCTTCTCCCATGCGGGCGACAACTACAGCGTGGGCAACGTCGAGGTCGGCAACACCAAGATCGTGGCCGACTACGTCACTGAAATCAAGGGGGCAGACCAGTTTGAAATCGTCACCCACAAGTACGACGGCATGGCCTACACACCGCTTATCAACTTGGCCAAGGAAGAGGCCAACAAGGGCGAACTGCCGCCTTACGAAGGCACCGCCCCCGACCTCAGCCAATACGACACCGTCTTCATCGGCGGTCCTGTTTGGTGGGGCACCTACCCGCAGGTGATGTTCACCCTCTTCAAGGACATCAACCTCGATGGCAAGACCGTCATCCCCTTCACCACTCACGAAGGCAGCGGTCTGGCCAGTTGTGTTAGCGATGTGAAGAAAGCTTTCCCGAAGGCCAAGGTCACCAGCGAGTTCAGCATCTATGGGCATGAAGTCCGCACGGGCAAGGCAAAGGTTGAGAAATGGCTGAAGGGCCTTTAATAACAAATTAAGCACTTGAGAATATGAAAGCAAGAAAACTTTTGGTTCTCGCCGCTATGGCATTGGTGATGGCCAACACAAGCTGCCAAAACAAAAACGGCAATCCAACAACCGAACAACAAGAACAAACCGAACCAACAACACCTAATATGGAAAACGCATCAAAAGTCTATTTCACCAGCGAAATCAGCCCCGAGGCTTTAATCAACATTTACAAGGCTCTTGGCGTAGAAACAGAAGGCCGTGTGGCCGTGAAAATCTCCACCGGCGAGGCCGGCAACAACAACCACTTGAAGGCCGACTTGATTGGACCTTTGGTGCAGTTGGTGAACGGCAAGATTGTGGAATGCAACACTGCTTACGCTGGCAAACGCATGCTCACCGAAGACCACCTGAAGGTCATTGAGGAGCACGGCTTCAACACCATCGGTGGCGTGGACATCATGGATGCCGACGGCGAAATCAAAATCCCTGTGCGCGACACCACCTACATGCGTTACAACATCGTGGGACAGAACATCCAAAACTATGACTTCATGATTAACCTCGCCCACTTCAAGGGACACCAGATGGGCGGCTTCGGCGGTGTGCTGAAGAACGCCAGCATCGGCGTGGCTTCGCGCAACGGTAAGACCTACATCCACACCAACGGCCAATGCGAGGACTACACCCATCTTTGGGACTACATCCAGCCTGAAAATCAAGACAAGTTCCTTGAATGTATGGCCAATGCTGCCGCTGCAGTGCACGATTACTTCAAGGGGAAAGTCCTCTATATCAATGTCATGAACAACATGAGCATCGATTGCGACTGCAACGGCAATCCCACCCCAGTGGCACTACAGGACATGGGCATCTTGGCAAGCACCGACCCCGTAGCCCTCGACCAGGCCTGCATCGACCTCGTGCTTGGTCAAGAACAAACCGCTGACAACGATGTGGCTTCAATGAAAGAGCGCATCGAGAGCCGTCACGGCATCCACACCGTTGAACATGCTGAGAAAATCGGCCTCGGTAGCCGCAAATACACTATCGTCAGCATTGACAAATAACGTAATATACACAAGCGTGAAAAAACTTCTAGTTTTAGCAGCGATTATGACAAATCTATCGTGTACCCAAGCACAGCAGATGACAAGTAATTCCGATGACATTCTGCTCCGTCTG
>CAJOEZ010000049.1 GCA_905233685.1 uncultured Bacteroidales bacterium
TCGTAGGTCTCGCCCATGAAACGCTTGATGGAATAAACGGTACGCAGCGGGTTGGTGATGGCCTGACGTTTGGCAGGCTCGCCGACCTTACGCTCGCCGTTGTCGGTGAATGCCACCACCGACGGAGTGGTGCGGTGGCCTTCGCTGTTGGCGATGACTTGAGGCTCGTTGCCTTCCATCACGGCCACACATGAGTTGGTTGTACCTAAATCGATACCAATGATCTTTGACATTTTCTTGTTCTCCTATTTTTAATTCATATTTTTGTTGACGGCCTCGATTAGTCAATCTTTGTGCCAAAGGAAAATGTCTGACAAAATGGCATTTTTTTGTTTTTTTCTTCCCATTTCGTTTCAACACACAATTTTTTTGGAATTCTTCCGTTATTAAACACCTATTTTTGTTTTTACCTTTTTAACCTGATAAAAAATGAAGAAATACCTAATAACGATTACCATTTTGTTGTTTTCAATTGGTTCTTTTGCCCAAGACCAAGGCAATTTTTTCCAACGGCTAAGAAACATTTTTGTCGTCCATGACACCGTATATATATATGCCGACTCCGCAATGATGGTGTGCGACACCATGCACGAACACGACGATATGGAGCCGCTTTCCGATGACGAAGACGAGGAAATGGAAGAAATAGAAGAAACTTCTGGAGCCATACCCGTCCCGTTCGACACGATTGACACCGAGGACAAGTTTCGCAAAGTGATTCTTTTTGATGACAACACATGGCGATATTTCGACATAGACAAGCCAGAAATCCCTGATTCTTTGGACAATGAATATTGGAACACGGAGGTCATCCATGTCACTGGCATTGACTTGAAGGACATCCCTGAAGAGGTGACATTGCTTCTTGTGGATTCCATTCATGGTTATTGCATACCGCATCCCGGACCGGTGCATTCGACATTCAAGTATCGGAAACGCCGTCCCCACAAGGGTGTTGATATATCCCTGAATACTGGCGATGCGATTTATGCCGCCTTCGATGGCGTGGTGCGTGTGGCCATGCCGACACGTTACTCGGGTGGCTATGGGAACGTGATTGTCATACGGCATGTCAATGGTTTGGAAACATATTATGGCCACCTTTCCAAATACGTAGTCAAGAGCGGCGACATCGTGAGGGCTGGAGAGCTGATTGGTTACGGAGGCTCTACGGGTCGTTCCACGGGTCCACATCTCCATTTTGAGACGCGCTATATGGGCCAGGCTTTCGATCCTGAGCGCATCTTTGACTTCCAAAGCGGCACCTTGCGTGACGATGTGTTAATCCTCAAGAAGCACTATTACAACTGCAACTCACATTATGGGCAGACGGATGCCCAGTCGAAGGCAGCCTCGAAAAAGGCACCACAAGGCTCTGACTCCGGCTCGGCGCAATATCATACGGTGAAGAAAGGCGACACGCTGGGTAAAATCGCCAAAAGATACGGCACCACGGTCAAGAAACTTTGCCAGCTGAACGGCATCAAGCAGACCAAGACGCTGCAAATCGGACAAAAAATAAGAGTGAAATAACACAAAAAAAGCGAGGTAACCTCGCTTTTTTCTTTATGCCTTCATCCAGGCCTCAACATCTTCCAGTTGCAACGCTGGAATGTCTAACTTGTTCTTCTTGCGCAAGCCGTTGAGCTTCTCGCGCAATGCGGAGGGCTTCTCGGCCTTCAGTTGCTCGATGGTGTTGTAGCCGTTGGTGAGGAGCAAAGTCGCCCAAGTCTCGGCCATGCCCAAAGCCATGAAGTCTTCCTTGGTGGCGTTCTTGACGACCTTCTCGGGTCGCATCATCGGGAACAACAGCACCTCTTGAATGGTGGTCTGACCCGTGAGCAGCATCACGAAACGGTCGATGCCGATGCCCATACCGGAGGTCGGAGGCATACCGTATTCCAAAGCGCGGAGGAAGTCGTTGTCGATAATCATGGCCTCGTCGTCGCCGCGACCGGCCAACTTCATCTGTTCCTCGAAGCGGTTGCGCTGGTCGATGGGGTCGTTCAGTTCGGTGTAGGCGTTGGCCAATTCCTTGCCGTTCACCATCAGTTCAAAACGCTCGGTCAGTTCGGGGTTGTTGCGGTGACGCTTGCAGAGCGGCGACATCTCGACGGGATAGTCGGTGATGAAGGTCGGCTGGATGTAGGTGCCTTCGCACTTCTCGCCGAAGATTTCATCAATCAGTTTGCCCTTGCCCATCGAAGCATCCACCTCAATGCCGAGTTGCTTGCACACGCCGCGCAGTTGCGCCTCGTCCATGCCAGTGATGTCGATGCCGGTCTTCTCCTTGATGGAGTCGATCATGGTGATGCGCTTGAAGGGACGCTTGAAGCAGATTTCGTTGTCGCCAACTTTCACGGTATCAGTGCCTAAGACCTCAGTAACAGCACGTTCAATCATGGCCTCGGTGTAGTCCATCATCCAGAGATAGTCTTTGTAGGCCACATAGATTTCAAGACCCGTGAACTCGGGGTTGTGGGTGCGGTCCATGCCCTCGTTACGGAAGTTGCGCGAGAACTCGTACACGCCCTCGAAGCCGCCCACGATGAGACGCTTCAGGTACAGTTCGTCGGCGATGCGGAGGTACATGGGGATGTCCAAGGCGTTGTGGTGCGTGATGAAGGGACGCGCCGTGGCACCTCCTGGAATGGCTTGCAGCACAGGGGTTTCCACCTCGAGGTAGCCGCTCTCGTTGAAGAAACGGCGGATGCTGTCGATGATGCGGGTGCGGGTGATGAAGATGTCCTTCACGCGGTCGTTCACCACGAGGTCAACGTAACGCATACGGTAGCGTAGTTCGGGGTCGTTGAATTCGTCGTATTTCACGCCGTCCTTTTCCTTGACGATGGGCAGCGGCCTAAGCGACTTGCTCAGCACCGTCAATTCCTTGACGTGTACAGAGATTTCGCCCATCTGCGTGCGGAAGGCGAAGCCTTTCACGCCGATGAAGTCGCCGATGTCCAACAGGCGTTTGAACACCGTATTATATAAGGTCTTGTCCTCGCCCGGGCAGATTTCGTCGCGCTTCACATAGAGTTGGATGCGGCCTTTCGAGTCCTGCAACTCGCAGAACGAGGCGGCGCCCATGATGCGGCGGCTCATGATGCGGCCCGCGAGGGTAACCTCTTGGAATTGGTCGGGGTTGTTGTCGTCAAATTGTTCGAGGATGTCCGTGGTGAACACGTTCACGGGGAACGCGGCCTGCGGATACGGGTTGATGCCGAGTTTATAAAGTTCGGCCAACGAATTTCTTCTTATTTGTTCCTGTTCGCTTAACATGATGCGTTTGAATTTTGGCGCAAAGGTACGAAAAGGGATTGGATATTTTGATTGTAAAATTACATGAATTTCATTCTTTCGTCATCCACAAAAACCATAGATTCGGAAAGAAAAATCACATCCATTATATTTGATTGATTTTCTTTTTGTTACAATCAATCAAGTAGTCATTAAGAAGAAAAATGTCGAGAAAAAGCAAAAGAAAATCTTGACCGATTGAAAAAAGTTGTATTTTTGCAGTCCGAAAAAAACGAGAGTCAGTATCTAACTTAAAGATATAGAGAAATGTACGCAATAGTAGAAATCGCAGGACAGCAGTTCAAGGTGACGCAAGGACAACAGATTTTTGTCAACAGACTGCACGAAGAAGAAGGAAGCAAGGTTTCTTTCGACAAAGTATTATTGATTGGGAACGAAGGTTCGACGAAAGTGGGTGCCCCGACGGTAGCCGGTGCCAATGTCGAAGCCACCATCTTGCAACACTGCAAGGGCAACAAGATTATCGTCTTCAAGAAGAAGAGAAGAAAAGGCTATCAGAAGTCGAACGGTCACCGTCAGTATCTGAGCCAGATTAAGATTGAAAGCATCACTGAGTAAAAACCCGAAAAACAGAATAAGATATGGCACACAAAAAAGGCGTCGGTAGTTCCGAGAACGGTCGTGAGTCAGCAAGTAAGCGACTCGGAGTGAAACTTTTCGGTGGTCAGGCCGCCATCGCGGGCAACATCATCGTGCGTCAGCGCGGCACCAAGCACTATCCCGGCAAGAACGTCGGCATGGGCAAGGACCACACGCTGTATGCGAAGTGCGACGGCATCGTGGAGTTCAAGAAGAAGAGCGAAGGCAAGTCCTTTGTCAACATCCTCCCCGTCGAAGCAGAAATCACCGAATAAGAGTTTTTCATGACACATAACCATCCCGACCGCCACATGGGCAGTCGGGTTTTTTCGTATGGAGTCGGCACCATTGCCGCAAAATGCGTATCTTTGCAGCCCTAACAAACCCCAACCTATGAGCAAATCACGCCTGAAAACCATAAACAACGGCTTAGTTGCGGCATTAGTCGCACTGACATTGGGCGCCTGCAACCCCAAGCAGTCGTCCACCGTGGAAAGAATCGACAACCTGAAAAAGCAGGTGAATGCCGATGTCAAAGACTTGCAACAGATTGAAAACGAGGATTATCCAAAACTGAGCAAAGACTTCATGTATTGCGACTCACTGCTGCAATACTTGGACTCAACACAGGTGGAACAAGCCTTCGAGAAGCTCAACCTGACACAGGCTTACCTGAGGCAATTCGATGAAGTGAAAGGCGAAATGCACCAAAAAGCGGAATACGCCAACCTTCAGCTTGACCGCTTGAAAGCCGACTTTGAAAGCCAATACATTAATGACTCATTGGCGACGGTATACCTCGAAGCCGAGACCAAGGTGGCCGACACGCTGCATTACCGTGTGCTGTATTTCCAAGACCGTTTCGCTAATTGCAGCAAGGAAATGGCCACCATCAAAAAAGCCTGCCGTTGATTATGCGCACCTTCCGTCAGATTATATGGCTCGTTTTGCTGCTTGCCCTCGCCACCCCGATGAGGGCGCAAATCGGCAGGGTCTCCGATGAGAACAAAAAAAGGCAAAACCCGCAAAACGATCAAAGGATGATTGACGAACAACTTGCCAATCAATACTTTAGAAACCAGGAATACGACAAGGCCGAGGCGCTTTACAAGCAGCTATACCAATCGACGAAGCAGACTTACCTCTTTCAGCAATACGTGGACTGCGCCATCATCCTGAAGCATTACAACGAGCTTGAAAAGGAGCTGAAAAGTTTTCAAAAGAGTAATCCTACCTACCAAAAAGCCCTTGTCGACCTCATTTATGTGTACACGTTAGACGACAAAGCCAGCAAGGCCGAGAAGCAGTTCAACGACCTCTTGAAAACGCTTCCTGACAATGCCGCGCTCATCCGAAACTACAGTAACAACTTCCAATCCAGAGGGTTATATGATATGGCTTTGGCCGTTTTGGAGAAAGGCAACACTCTGTTGGGCGGGAAAGAGACTTTCTATATGGAGCAGGCCAACATTTATCATTCCATGGCCAACTATCAGGAGGCGTTCCGCTACTATTTCCTTGAATTAGAGAAGAATCCGGGGCAATATAACAACATCAAAAACCGACTGCAAAGCCTAATGTTATACGATGTGAACAACAGCATCACCGACGAGCTGCGCATCGCTTTGCTGAAACGCACACAGGAAAAGCCCGACAACCTCGAACTGGCCCAACTTTTAGTGTGGTTTGCCATCCAACAAGAAGACTATGACATCGCCCTCGCGCAATGCCAAAGCATCGACCGACGCACCCAAGACCAAGACGCACAAATCATCAACCTTTCTGGCATCTGTCTGAATAACAAGCAGTTTGATGTGGCCAAGGAAGGCTACCAATATGTCCTGAAAAAAGGGAAAAGTAATCCGTTTTACGGTCAAGCCCTGACGGGAATCATCAACGCGGAATATCAACAACTGAAAGCCGCCAACAGCAAGGATGCCAAGGCCTACGAGCGCCTCTCGAAACGCATTGAGGAAGCTTATAACGACATCAATACCAATGACTTGACCAAGCTGACCGTGATTCAGGCCGACATCATGGCGTATCAGTTGGGGCAAACCGACGAAGCCGTCGCCCTGCTCACCAACACCATCGCCGAAGTGGGCGGCAAGCAAGACAAGGCCACGCTCAAGCTGAAACTCGCTGACATCTACCTGCGCGAAGACGAGGTTTGGGAAGCCACCTTGTTATATAGCCAGGTCGATAAGAGCCTGAAAGAAGAGCCGCTTGGCCACGAAGCAAGGTTCAAAAACGCCCAACTGCGTTATTTCATCGGCGAGTACGAGTGGGCCGAAAGCCAACTGAAGGTGCTGAAAGCCGCCACCTCGAAACTCATCGCCAATGATGCCATGACGCTCTCGCTCGTCATCAAGGACAACCTTGAAGTCGATACTACGGGCGTGGAACTCAAGCGTTTGGCTCGCACCGATTATCGCATTTACCAGCAACGCGAAGACGAAGCCATTGCCTTGCTTGACGACATCATCGCCACGGGAAATGAGGTCAGCAAGCCGCACGCGCTGTTCCGCAAAGGCGAAATCGCAGAGCAACGGAAAGAGTTTGAGGTCGCCGAGCAACTGTACCTGCAAATTGTGGAGCAATATCCCGCAAGTTACATGGCCGATGCCGCGCTGATGCACGCCGCATTAATTGAGCAAAACGAGTTGAAAAACAAGGAATTGGCAGGCAAACATTACGAAAAACTGATTGACGAATACCCGACGAGCATTTATACTGCACAAGCGAAGAAGAATTACCGGAAGTTATGAGTGAGGTAAGACCCAAGAAATCATTAGGCCAGCATTTCCTGACCGACCAGAATATCGCCCAACGCATCGTGGAGCAGTTGTCGCCCGACGTGGAAAGCGTCATCGAAGTGGGTGCCGGCACGGGCGTATTGACCCAATATTTGGTGCAAGACGTCCTCGACAAGTTCCATGTCATCGAAATCGACAAGGAGTCCATCGTCTATCTGCAAAAACATTTTCCCATGCTCGGCAAGCGGCTCATCGAGGGCGATTTCCTCCGCACCGACCTCAGTCAATTCGGGCAGCAAAATATGGCCGTCATCGGGAATTTTCCCTATAACATCAGCAGCCAGATTTTCTTCCAAGTACTGAAATACAAGGAGTTGGTGGTGGAGGTGGTCGGCATGGTGCAGAAAGAGATGGCCGAGCGCATGGCCGCCAAGGAAGGCAGCAAGACCTACGGCATCCTGAGCGTATTAATGCAGGCTTGGTACGACATCGACTATCTCTTCACGGTGCATGAAAACGTTTTCAACCCACCGCCGAAGGTGAAATCCGCCGTCATCAAGATGCGGCGCAATGCCGTCACCGACTTGGGCTGCGACGAGAAGCTGTTTGTGAGTATCGTAAAGCAGGCCTTCAACCAGCGTCGCAAGACCATGCGCAACTCCCTGCGCCCGATGCTCCGCCCCGAAATCATCGGAAACGAGGTTTTCGACAAGCGGCCTGAACAACTTTCAGTAAAAGAGTTTATTGATTTGACGAATTTGATTGGGGGATAAATCAAAACCTATTACTATCTTCATTGCTTCCTTGATGATTATTAAATCGTTTCAAGTTCTTGCGATTGAAGCTGTAACGTACTGAAAAGCGAATGTAACGCGAATCAATAATGTTGTCGCTCTTTGAGACAACCCCGTCCAACAGGCTCGCGCGGTTGCCGACATCGGTATTAAACACGTCGTTCACGCTGAGCGAGGTTTGCAGGTTGCCGTCCAAAAATCTTGCCGAGAGGTTCAAGCCCATCTTGGGAATGCCTTGCGTTACGGCATAGCCGCTTAAATGCGAAGACATATACACAGCATAGCCGCCAAATTCCACATCGTATTTCTTGAAAAGCACGTACGAGAAATCGAGAAGGGCATAATAACTCCACATCGAGTTGCGGTAATCAAGGGCATCGCCGCTGTTGTAAAGCATATAGCGCACCTGACCATTGAAACCGAGGTTCAGCCGCTTGTCGAAAAACCGCTTCGAAAGGTTCAGAGTAAACTTCAAGTCATCGCTTTTGCCGAAATTGCCGTAGGTATAGCCGATGATGACCCCGTCGGCATCCAACTGCGGCACTTGCAGCACCGTGTTCGTGGCATTGGCATACGAAACGCCGAAGTTCAACCAATAGCGGAAACGGTAGTTGAGGTTCAGGTTGTAGGTAATCGAGTGCTTCAGGTTGGGGTTGCCCTCCACATAATAGACAGGGCTTTCGTACTTGCGGAAGGGATTCAGATAGGCGAAGTTGGGCTTGCCGTAGTTGCGGCCAAAAGTGAATGTAAAGTAATGGTCCTCATGGGGCTTGTAACGCAGCGTGAGGTAAGGCCGGACGACATTGTAATTGTAAGGCGTCGTGATGCCCGTGGTTTCCGAAACGCCCAAAGACCGCACATACGAGTCGTTGAGCGTGACCGAATAATTGAACTTCTCGCTCACCTGATGGCCAAAGGTGAAATAAGCCGCATAATTGCTTTCCGTGTAGTTGAACTTGTTGGAAACCAAAGTGTCAGGCTGCCAAGTGCCGTCGATGAGGTTCTCGTAAGTGAAATCGTTTTGTATGTCAGAATGGCGGAAAATGAGGCCCGACTGGATTTGGAACTTGTCCCACTCGTGGTAATAGTCGGCGCGGGACGAAAACAGCCAAGCCGAATAAGGCGATGCATCACGGTTATAAGTCACGGAATCAGGTAAATAGACATATTCGCGTAGGCTACCCGACTTGTCGAGGTTGCGGCTCAGGTTGGCATCGACGGTGAAGTAATGCTTGGGATTGTTGAAGTTATGCTTGTAGTAAATGTCGCCCCAAAATGAGCTCGGGTCGTTGCGTACCGTGTCGGTGGAATGGATGGCTGTTCCTCGGTCGAGGACATACTCGTTGATGTTGTCGTGGTCGAAATCAAGGCTTCCCGAGAAATTGATGTCTAATGAGTTGTTGTCGTTCATCTGTACGCCCGTGCCCGCCTGCAGAAAGTATCTGTTGATGTCGCTGTGATGGTTGGACTCGCGCCGCATCAGTGTGTCACCGTCCTCGTAGAACTGGCAATAGCGGTAGGAATACACCCTCGGGTTGTAGTCTTGCGACAGATACAGATAGGTGTTGGTTTTCAAAGTTCTGAAGTTGAGGTTGAGCGATGCCCTCTCGCCGAGACGTTTGCGTAGTTGCAGGTCGCCCAAAACGGTGCCGTAAAAGCCAGTGGCAAGGTTCTTCTTCGTGATGATATTCACCACGGGGCCGTCCCACTCGCCCGCGAAGCGTGGCGGCGTTTCGTACATGATTTCCACCTCGGCGATGTCTTCGGCGCGCTCGCCTTGCAGCATGTTGGTGAGTTGGTCAAACGACATGCGGATGGGCCTGCCGTTAAGCAGCACAAGCACGGCTTTGTTCAAGATTTTCAGCGTGTTGTCGCTCACATTGTAGAACGAACCAGGAATTTCGCGCAAGGCATCGATATAGGTGGCCGCAGGCGGCAATTTCAGTTCGCTGATGTTCATCTTCAGTTTGTCGAATTTGTCCTCAAAGACCTTAGAGGCGGTCACTTGCACCTCTTTCAGTTGCTGCACGTCTGGCTGTAGGCGCAACGTGTCCAAGCGCACGTCCTTGTCGAGATTGACCGAGAAAGGCAGATGCGCAAAGCCGGTGAATTTCACCAAGCCTTTGTATTGGCCCTCCTTGAGGCCTCGCAGGGCGAAGTCGCCTTGCTTGTCGGTGATGCCGTAAGTGGCTTTCAAAGTGTCGTTGCCTTGCCATACCATAACGGTGGCGTAGGGCAAAGTTCCTTGTTCGTCGCAAACCGTACCGCTCAATGTGTGGGTCTGGGCTATGCCTGCCATTGAAAGCATTAGCATAAGTGTTAAGGTTGGAATGTGTTTCATTGTTGAATTGTTGATTGTTTAACTGTTGAATTGTTGATTTTGTGGCAAAAGTAGCCCAAGCCGATGACCTGTCAATGGGATTACAGTTTTGATTTGGCGGTTTACAAATCTTTCTTTGAGATCGATTTGCAAACAACTAAAACACAATAAGATAAAGAAGTGAAATTACAAGCGGTACTTCAATTCGTCAGGCTCGAAACCCAGCTTTTTGCGCAATTCGCTGCGGCTTTTGTTGATGGAATAGACGCTCAAACCGAGCAGGTCGCCCATTTCGGCGTTGGAGAGGCCGCTGCACGAAAGCAGACACACCTTGGCGTCGGTTTCGTTCAGGTCGGGGTATTGCTCGGCAATCATGGCCTGCAAGCCCGGATAAGCCGCCTCGATGACCGACACGGCACTCTCAAATGCGGTCTCCTTCCCGTTCATCACCTGTCGCACCAAAGGTTTCCACTCCATTTTGGGGTCGTAGGCGTTTTTCTCAATGCGGGAGGCGGATAGAATCAGGCGGAGGCGGTTCGTAAGTTCCTGTTTCACAAACGGATTCTCCTCGGGTTGTTTGGGTTCTGTCACTTGGATTTCCGGCTTTGGTGCTTCAGGCTGGGTCTCAACCATTTCCGTTTTCGGCTTGCGTTTCAGCCAAAACAGCAAGGCACCTATTATTAACAGGAGTGCCGAAATAGCCACGATGCAGAAAACCATGGTTTTATGTTGCTTTTG
>CAJOEZ010000050.1 GCA_905233685.1 uncultured Bacteroidales bacterium
GGCCTCTTGTGCTGGCCTCAAGCTTTCAAAGAACTCGCCAAACGCCTCTCACGTGTCCTCCACCTCTCGTTTAGCGGGTGCAAAAGTACAACCTTTTCCTTTACCCGCAAGCACTTTTTTACAAAATTTTTCAATCCAAAGGCTATCTCGCTGACTGATAGCATGAAAAAATTTTCAAGAAAAAAAAATACACCGCAAAAAACGGCAAAAAACAGCAAAAAAACGGGGGGAACAGGCAAATCCGGGCTAAACAGAAAAAACGCTCACCACGAGTACACCTATTAATATATAGGCCTCTGTTTAATGCATCGGCTTCAAGAAACTGTATTCCTTTCCATATTTCAAGTGTTGGGCAACAAAATCTGACGGGTATTCAATTCTATAATCAACCACATCTCCGTTTTCCACGACGGGGATAATTTCGGGATTAATGAAGCCGCCGTATGGCTTCAGGCCCAAGGCGTTGTAACGCTCCAAGACTTCCTTATGCAGTTCGGGATTGACCTTCACGGCATACTTTTCAACGATGGCTTTGCCAGCGGCATAGTCGCCTTCGCTCTTGATGCGCTGGATTTCGGCCAGCAACTCACCAAACAAGCCGCGCAAGGCCTCGAAGTCGTTGATGACATAATAGGTCTTGCCGTTTTCCACTTTCTTCTCGATGACTTTGGCGTCCTTGCCGTGTTCGTAGCACCATTCAGAAATGAGCTTGCGGTTTTGCATGTGCGACTCGGTGACGTCCTTGCCCAGCTCCACACGGGCCAACTGCGACATCATGCCGTTGCGGATGTAGGAGCAATACTCTGATTTATAAGCTTCTGCATCAGGCATTACACCCAGCTCCACCATCTTCGGGTCGGCGAGGTAATACAGGCCGAAGAGGTCAGCGCGGGCTTCTTCAAGCGTCGAACTGAACTCCTTCAAGGCACCAGGTTGCGTGCCAGGAAGCAGTTTGCCCGAACCGTGACCCAAGCACTCGTGCAGATTGGTATGCACCACATCGGCATCGGAGCCATATTTCTTGCAAAGGTCAACCTCGTCTTGCGAATAGGCAAACTCGGCCAACGCACTTCTCGGGCACTCATCGGCGGCCTTGTCGTAAGCTTCCATCAAGTTGGTGATTGTCACCGACTTGGAGCCATAGTCCTTGCGAATCCAGTCGGCGTTGGGCAGGTTGATGCCAATCGGAGGCGAGGGGAAGCAGTCGCCGCCAAGTGTGGTGACGATGATGCTCTTCGCCGAAACGCCCTTGCACTCCTCTTTCTTGAAGCGCGGGTCAACGGGCGAGTTGTCTTCGAACCATTGAGCGTTCTCGCTAATCGTATTGGAGCGGACGGTAGCCTCCAAGTCCTTGAAATTGACAACGGATTCCCAAGTGGCCTTCATGCCCATCGGGTCGCCGTAGTCCTCGATGAAACCGTTCACGAAGTCGATGTGGGAAACGGAATCCTGCACCCACGCGATGTTGTATTCGTCCCAAGTCTTCAGGTCACCCGTGGTGTAATAGTCGATGAGTTTCTGCGTGTAGTCGCGCTGAATGTCATTCTCTGCCACCTCGTTGGCCTTTTGCAGCCACCCTATTATGGCTGTAATGGCCTCGCCGTACAAGCCGTCGGCCTTATAAACGTCTTCGTAAATCTTGCCGTCTTTCTTCACCAACTTGGAGTTGAGACCATAGGAAATCGGCGTGGCATCATTAGGCTTACGCATTTTGTTGTAGAAAGCTTCCACCTCGGCCTTGCGGATGTCGCCTTCGTAGAAGTTCACGGCTGAGTTGACGATAATGTCTTCCTCGCTGCTGCGGCGCACCTTATATAATTCCTTGTCAAAGATGACAGGCGTGAGGAAAGCGATAAAGTCCTCGACCGTTTCGCCGTCGTTGAGCGGGAGCAAATTGGCGTCGCTGCCCTTCACTAACTCAGCGAGATAGGCCTCGCTGATTTCGGGGAAGAACTTGTCCTCGGCATAGTGATGATGAATTCCGTTGCTGAAGAACACGCGCTTGGCATAGACCACAAAATTCTGGAAATCAGCACTCTCACGGTCACCTTGGTAGGAGTTCAGCACGGCCTCGATGGTCTTGCGAATCGTCAAGTTGTACTTGAAGTTCTGGTCAGCGAGAATGTCGCGGCCGCATTTGGCCGCCTCGCCAAGATAGTAGATGTAACTTTTCTGTTGCAGCGTCAGTTGGTCCCATTCGGGCACCTGATAACGCATGATTCTCAAGTCGGCGAACTCGTCCACCAGATACTTGAATTCTTCTGTTTGAGGCTGAGGCTGTTCTGTGACTTCCTCCTGCTTCGGGGCACAGCCAACCATAGCGGCAGCCATTCCAATACAAATCATTAGTCGTTTCATTTTTGTTGATTATTTTATGTGTTATCGTTCAGAATTAAAGCCTGTTTTTGACACAGGACGGGGGACGGGGGACTATGAGACGTGGGACAAACCACGAAGTCTCGCGTCCACAAACAAAGAAGGGTAAGCTACTCATATCGCACCGCTACGACCTCCTACCCTTGCTACATTCCTGTCCTGGGGGATTTCAGAGGGAGCTGGTCGTATAAGACTTAACGAAAAAAAAGCCAAATTCAGCGAAATTATTCGCAATTTTGTAGCCCTATTTCAGCATCATTATGACCATAAACAACGACTATATCCTCATCAAAGGCGCGACCGAAAACAACCTCAAAAACTTGAGTCTCAGCATCCCGAAACGGCAAATCACCGTGGTAACGGGCGTTTCTGGTTCGGGGAAGTCGTCTTTGGTTTTAGACACCATCGCGGCGAAGTCGCGGCGGGAGTTGAACGACACTTTTCCGTCGTTCACGCAGCAATATTTGCCCAAATATGGCCGTCCGCACGTAGAAGCCATCGAAAACCTACCCATTGCCATCGTCATTGAGCAGCGGAAACCAGCCTCCAACTCGCGCTCCACAGTAGGCACATACACAGACATTTACGCCTTGCTGCGACTGCTGTTTTCACGCATCGGGCAGCCTTTCGTGGGCTATTCCGACACCTTCTCGTTCAACCATCCGATGGGCAGTTGTCCGAGGTGCGGCGGTTTGGGCGAAATCCGCGAGTTGGACATCCACAAATTGGTGGATTTCGACAAGTCGCTCAACGACGAGGACACCATTCATTACATCGCCTTCGGCAAGGGCGGCTGGCGCTGGATTCGCTATGCCCACAGCGGCCTTTTCAACCTCGACAAGAAAATCAAGGACTACACGCCCGAGGAACTGGATTTGTTCCTCAACTCGCCGCAAATCAAGCTGAAAAACCCACCAAAAAACTGGCCGAAAACCGCTAAATACGAGGGACTTATACCACGAATGTACCGCAGCATCATCAACTCGGAGGAAGGCCTGCTCCATGCCGCCGTGCTCAACCCAATGCTGACCATGGGCACCTGTCCTGACTGCGGCGGCACGCGCCTCAACGAGAAAATCCGCTCCTGCAAAATCGGCGGTCTGAACATCGCCGACGTAACCGCCATGAGCATCAGCGAGTGCAAACTTTGGGTGGAAAAATTGGACAATCCATTGGCCGAAGACATCAAACGCGCCACGTTGGAACGTCTCTCGGCTTTGGAAGAAATCGGACTGGGCTATCTCACCTTAGACCGCGCTATTGGGACACTCTCGGGCGGCGAGGCGCAACGCTGCAAAATCGCGAAATACATCAACTCGTCGCTCTCCGACGTGATGTACATCCTTGACGAGCCGAGCGTGGGGCTGCACAACCATGACATCCTGCTCATGCAGAAATCCGTGCAAAAGCTTAAAAACCACGGCAACACGGTCATCCTCGTGGAACACCACAAAGAAATGATTAAAATTGCCGACCACATCATCGACATGGGTCCGGGCGCGGGCATGGCCGGCGGCGAAATCACCTTCCAAGGCTCCTATGAAGAGCTTTTGCACAGCCAAACCTTGACCGGAACCTTGCTCAGCGCAACTGAAACCTTGAAAGAAAACGTTCGCCAACCCAAGGGATTTTTCCGCATGGAGAATGCCAACCTACACAACCTCAACAATTTGACCGTTGATTTGCCTTTGGGCGTGATGTGCGGCATCGCGGGCGTGGCTGGCTCGGGAAAGAGTTCGCTGATGGAATGTTTCCGCAACGCCTATCCGCGCCCCGAGGAAATCGTTTACATCAGCCAAAAGAACATCGGCATCAGTTTGCGCTCAACGCCCGCCACTTATCTCGAAGTGGCCGACGACATCCGCAAGCTGTTCGCCAAAACCAACAAAACCAAGGCCGACTTGTTCTCCTTCAACGGCAAGGGCGGCTGTCCCGTTTGCCAAGGCAAAGGCATCATTGTCAATGACATGGCCTTCATGGACAGCATCGAGACCGTGTGCGAGGCTTGCGGCGGACTGCGCTACAGCAACGAGGTCTTATTATATAAGGTGCAAGGCATGAACATCGCCGAAGTGATGGACCTCACCGCCAACAAGGCCATCGAGCGGTTTGCGGGCACGGTCATCGCCGAGAAGTTGTTGCCTTTGCAAAAGGTTGGGTTGGGCTATCTGCATCTGAATCAGTCGCTTTCGACACTTTCAGGCGGCGAATTGCAGCGCATCAAGTTGGCTTCCTACCTTCGCGACGCGGGCAAAATCTTCATCTTGGACGAACCGTCTGACGGCCTCCATCTCAACGACATCAAACGGATTCTCAGCCTGTTTGAGAGCATGGTCGAAGCGGGCAACAGCATCTTCCTCATCGAGCACAACCTCGAAATGCTGAAAACGTGCGACTACTTGGTCGAGCTCGGTCCAGGCGGCGGCAATAAAGGCGGCAAGGTCATCTTCAACGGCACGCCAAAGGAAATGACAAGTTGCAAAACCTCAGTCACAGGACCTTATTTTTGAAAAAAATATGTATCTTTGTCGCTCAAAAACTCATTCTATGAAAAATACCCTACATCGGATAGGCCTTTTGTTGCTGATTGTCATTGGATTGGCAGCGACGACAATAGCACAATCCACACAAATGACCATCCATTTGAACGATGGTACCGAACGCACTTATTCCATGTCTGAAAACGACCATGTCTATTTTGAAGACAATCAGACACTTGTCGTTGAAGCCCTTGACAAAGCCAAAACGGACCGATTCAACTTGGCCGACATCCGCAAGATTACATGCAGCGAATTTGATGGCATCGCGGAGGAAAATGATCAAAACCCCGTCATCTTCCCGAATCCCGTGCTTGGAAGCTTCTCGCTCCGCAACCTCAACAGCAAGGAAACCATCCATGTTTATGCACTTGACGGAAGGTTAGTGAAGTCCGTGGAAGTGTTTGGAGACCAGCCCATTGATGTCTCCGACCTCAGCTTTGGCGTTTACCTGGTCAAAACACAGTCCCAAACCCTAAAAATGATTAAGCTATGAGAAAAGCATTGATTTTCATGGCTTTATTGCTTGGTTGCATGGGCCTCAACGCGCAAAACTATCACATCAACCTGCACCATTCGGGTACGGTGGTGTATGATAATGACGTGAGCGACATCCACGACATTCATTTTGAAGGCAGCCAGCCCGCCAGCATGATATTGCAGGCAGGATGCGGCTTCTCGACCTTCTCTCTCTCCGATTTCGACAGCATCACTTTCGTAATGCAGGAACCGCCATCGGGCGATATAGTTTACATCACCTACAACGGTGCTGGTGTGGAAGTCATCAATCCGTTCAGTAACAGCGGAGTAAGCATCTCTACAAACGGAGCTAATGTCACCGTCAGTTCCACGAAAGATGATATACCTTATGTCGTCTCAGGCAATTCGTCCGACGGTTCTTTGACAATGTACAGCACATCCAATTTTAACCTGACAATCAATTCATTAACATTGACCAGCTCCACCTCTGCCGCCATTAACCTTGCCTCGCCAGTGGATGTTTCACTTGTCCTTGAAGGCACCTCTACCCTCGCCGACGGTGCTTATAGTGCCATCAACGGAGCCTTGTATGCAGCGGGCAACCTCACCATTGGCGGCAACGGCACCATGCGCGTCACTGGCAATGCCAAACACGGTATTTCCGTGGAAGGCATTTTGACGGTCAACTCGGGCGAAATAGACATCCTTGAGTCCGACAGTGACGGCATCCACGGCAGCAGCAACCTGATTTGGAATGGCGGTACGCTCAATATCGTTTCGGCAGGTTCCGACGGGTTAGACATTTCTGGAGACGTGACCCTTCAAAACGGCGAACTCAGCATCAACACGACGGCGGAAACAGCGAGATGTATCAAAGTATCAGGCATTTTCACCATGAACAACGGCAGCCTCAACCTCACCGCAAGCGGCGTAGACAGCAAAGGTATCAAGGCCGACGAAACCGTTTTCATCGACGGAGGTAGCCTCACCATTGTCAACTCGGGCAACATCTCGAAAGGCCTCAAAGTGGACGGTGACATCAACATTACGGGCGGCGCCATTGACATAACTGCTTCGGGCAGCACCGTTTTGGAAATGGTTAACAACCAGAATATTCCGTCGTATTGCACCGCCATCAAATGCGATAGCGACATCAACATCACAGGAGGCACGTTCACGATCACCCTGCCCACCTCGAACCACGGCGGCAAGAGCATCAGCGCCGACGGCCACCTCAGTATCAGCGGCGGCGATTTCACCATCACTACGCAGGGCGACGGCGCCACCTACACCATCAGCGGCAACAACAAGGATGCCTACACCTCCTCTTGCCTGAAATGTGAAGGCAACATGGAACTGCTCGGCGGTACCTTCAACCTCACCAGCACAGGTCGCGGCGGCAAGGGCATCAACGTGGGCGGCACTTTGGTCATCGGCGCGGAAGGCGCTCCCAACGATGACCTCACCCTCAACGTGACCACGAGCGGCGAACGCATCACCATCACGTCTGGCGGCGGCGGTCCCTGGGGCGGCGGCGACTACGCCAACCCCAAAGCCATCAAGGCACAAGGCAACCTGACCATCAACAGCGGCAACATCACCGTGAACTGCACGCAAACGCAAAACGAAGGCGGCGAGTGCATCGAGAGCAAGGCCGCATTGACCATCAACGGGGGCAATATCGAGGCTTATTCCAAGAAAGACGACGCGGTAAACGCAGCGCAAAACCTCACCATCAACGGTGGCACCATCTACTCGCACAGCGACAACAACGACGGCATCGACTCCAACGGCAACCTGTCCCTCAACGGCGGTTTCGCCATCTCCAACGGCTCACGACAGCCCGAGGAAGGCTTCGATTGCGACTGGAACCAATTCAAGATTACGGGCGGCACCCACATCGGTACTGGCGGCGCAACGAGCAACCCAACGACCAACGTCTGCACCCAGCCCACGCTGAAAATCAACACGCAAGCCGGCTACGCCATCCAAGTCCTGAAATCCGATGGCACCGTGATTTGCACCTACCAATGCCCTGCATTCACTGGTGGTGGTGGCGGCGGTCCCGGCGGAGGCAACAACATGGTCATGCTCTTCACCGACCCGCAACTGCAAACTGGCCAAAGCTACACCGTTAAATACGGCGGCACCATCAGCGGCGGCGAAAACTGGCACGGCTACTACACGGGCAATGTCACTTACACGGGCGGACAAAGCACCAATGTCAACATCAATTCAATGGTGACTACGGTGAGTGCTGGCGGAGGTGGTG
Organism: uncultured Bacteroidales bacterium; assembly: GCA_905233685.1. GTDB lineage: Bacteria > Bacteroidota > Bacteroidia > Bacteroidales > F082 > Limimorpha. Next base: position 7,666 of record CAJOEZ010000050.1, read on the forward strand.
GATGGTAACAGCTCGCACAACCCGTCCCTATTCCCCACCACGAAATCAACGGGCGGGTTTTTGCCTTGCACCAAGCGCGAGAGATAGAGCGGCTCGCCAAGGATGAATAGGCTGCAATAAAACGTGTTGCCCACTTTCAGTTTGGAGTTTTCGGCCTCCTCAACGACGAACTGCTCCTCGCCGAGATAACGGAAAGTGCAACGGCGGTTGGGCATCCACGACACCTTGACGCAGTCGCCCACTTGTAGATCAACGGCCTTGATGTGTGGCGAAAGCACCTCGTCCGAATTGCTTTCCATGCCCGTTTTTTCAACGAACTCGTCCCAATTACGGTATCCGAGAAATCGCGAAAGGATGTCGAGCGTACTGTTGCGCGTCTGGTCGGCGCCGTCGATGTAACCCCACAGGCGTTTCAGCGTGGTGGGACTGATGGTTTCGCGGACGCGGTCGAAAACGGCACCACTGAGAAACACGAAGTCGTTGGGCGTGCGCATCTTGCGCTTCATGTTCTCTTCAATGCATTTCCTGAGTTCAACGATTTCTGGGCTATTTTTTTGCATGGTTCGTAATTTTAGCTGCAAAGAAAAGACATTTTCCCGAAACACGTTTAGTCCTTTTTAATCCTTTTTGGTCCTTTTTGTTTCAGAAGGCTCCGTTTTTGTTTTGGTAATGGCTAATTTACTACTTTTGCAGAAAATTCGCGCGATGACTGACAACAGCACTTCGGGTCCTCTCAACGAACAGTTCCTCTCGGCTGACGAGGCGCAAACCTCCTACGAGCCGCTGCCTTCTCAGGGCTTCAATCAACTCGTGAAGGTGAAACGCCAAGGCCGTTGGTTTTTGCTGAAAGGACTCAAAGAAGCGTATCGGCAGAAGCCCGTTTACCTTGAACTGCTGAAGAAAGAATACGCCCTGATGGTGCAGCTCGACCACCCCAACATCGTGAAGGCCTACGCCAAAGAAATGAACAACGAGCTTGGCCCCTGCATCGTCATGGAATACATCGACGGAATGCGGTTGGACGAGTTCCTCGAGACCAAGCCCTCGCGGCAGGCACGCCGCAAGGTGGTGGACCAACTCGTAGACGCGCTAGCCTACATCCACAGCAAGCAAATCCTGCATCGCGACCTGAAGCCCAGCAACATCCTTATCACTCGCAATGGCAACAACGTGAAAATCATCGACTTCGGCCTTTCTGATGCCGACGACTTCGCCATTCTGAAACAAACAGCCGGCACCTTGAAATATATGGCACCGGAACCTAAGAGCACTTGTAAATCTGATGTTTACAGTTTTGGACTATTGCTGCGCGAGATTTTTCCGCACCGCTATCGCCATATTGCGGCCAAATGCACACGCGAAAACCCCGAACGCCGCTATGCCGACATGGAGGCGGTGCGCAAGGCATTGGAGCGCTGCGATAGGATACGGAGAAATGTACCTGTTTTAACCGTGGCGCTGATGGCCATGTTAGGTGTCTTGCTCTTTAAGACAAGACCGTCAAAAACCATTGAGACATCTGAAATAACAGCAAACGGCATTTCGGCTGACCAGAATAACTATTTTGCTGAAGTCGCGTGGTATATTGCCACCATGTTTCACCCTATTAGCGAGGCAGCTGAAAAAGGGGAGGAAAGCCGTGAGGTGCTGCTCGAGCGGTTGACCAAAACCAGCCTGGAAACCAAATCGTTGATCAAAGAGAAGAGCTGTTTATATAGGACCAACAGCCAGGAATGGTTGACGTTTGTGTCAGGTATGGGGGAGTTGCAAAAGCTGAAAGAGCAGAAGATTATGGACCTGATTAATGCCAACTGCAAGCCATACAAGGGCGACCAACTGGAATGGATCATCTCGCCCTCTGTAATAACGATGCCAGTGAATGAAATAACCGCCACTTCGGCAGTCAGCGGCGTCGATGTGCTTGGCAATGGGAACCTTGAGGGCATGGAACTCGGCATCTGCTGGGGTATGCTGCACAAGCCGACCACAAGAGGATGTCATGCGAGTTGTGACAAAAACAGCCCTGTGGTGATAAGCGGGCTGGTGCCAAACACCACCTATTTTGTTAGGGCTTATCTGACCAATGCCGCTGGCACCACCTACGGCAAGGAGATCCCATTCAACACGTTGCCCTCAGATAGCGTTGCTGCCATGGAGGAAGGTGTTTTACCTGGACTTTTCTCAATCGCTGAAGACAAGCAAGTAGGATTCTCCAGCGGAAACCTGCAATATCAGGCCAGCACAGGGACGTGGCGTTTTGCCGAGCACCAGTTTGATATCATCGGGAAGGACAACGAGAAGATTTCGGAGACCTACGGCGGCTGGATTGACCTGTTTGGCTGGGCTACGAGCGGCTACGACCATGGTGCTGTGAACTGGCAGCCCTGGAGCGGCAACATTGACAGCAAAAGCAACGTTTTGCACCAAGCCTACGGCATGGCTTCGTACAACCTCGACGACCAGACTGGGCAGGCCGACTGGGGCTACAATGCGATAAGTAATGGTGGCAACAAGGAAAACATCGGCTGGCGCACCCCAAGACGCGACGATTGGGTGTATCTGCTTTTCGTGCGCAACATGGCATCGGGAGCCCGCTTCGCGGGAGCTGTTGTCAACGGTGTGAAAGGCGTCCTGCTGCTTCCGGATCATTGGAAAGTGACGACCTATCAGTTCAACTCCGTCAATAATGAGGATCTCGGATTCGACAGAAACATCATCAGCCTTGATGACTGGCAGAACGTGCTTGAGCCTGCGGGAGCGGTGTTTCTGCCCGAGGCGGGTGCCCGCACCATTGATGGTGTGTTTCTTGATTTAGGCGTCTATCATACCTCCACAGCCGCCACCGAGTGCCTTTATGTTTTAACGTATGCCGACGATAACCGGCTCTTTGTCGGTGCCGGCGCCCATCGTGGCGACGGATTGGCGGTGCGGCTGGTGAAGGATGTGGAGTGAATTATGGCTTTCGGTTATGAATGTTAATAAAAAAACCCGAAGGCCCAAAGCGGTATCTTTCGCATGAAAGTCGACTCGATGCCATCGGCTGCCACATACGAGTTTTCCTGTCCAGCTATTTGGCTGAAACCTTTGTCCTGGCCTCCCACTTCGATGACAATGTCACCGTCAATGCGGAAGTCTCCCTTCTTAAAGCCGGCATATTCCACCACATGCCCCGCAGAAGCCAATTGATTGGCAAGGAAAGTTTCACGAACGGTTCCCATTTCCGGTTTTTCTTGACTAAGTGTATATAGCAAATTGGTGTTGTCGAGATATATCTTATTCGGCTTCTGCAAATCCGTAACAGTCTTCAGGTCTGTATAGAGACGACGAATCAATCGAGCCTCCTCCAAATGGGTGAGGTATTTGAGCGTAGAAAGCCTACTGATGCCTGATGCTTTCGATAGTTTGGCAATATCCACCTCATAAGGTATCATTTGGGAAATAATGTGCAGTAAGGCTTTGACCTGACGAGTATAGCCCACATCCAAGCTGCGGTACTTGGTCAGTTCTACGTCAATAATGTAGTTTATCGTGTTTTCCAACTTGTCGTAGTATTCCTGCTTTTGTTCAAAATAAAAGGGATAGTAACCAAATTGCAGATAACGTCCAAAATGTTCCAACGGGTGACACAAGGATATTACTTGGGTGCAAAACGCTGCCGGATTGTCCAAAAGCTGTTTCAACGACAAAGGCTTGATATCAAGGCCCAAATCAAGATGCAAGAATTCACGCAACGACAATCCTGGCATATCGTAGGGCATGAGCCGCCGCGACAAATCGGCTTGGCCTTCATTGATCTGGATTAGCGATGAACCGCTAAGTACGATATGCAACTCGCGATAAAGATCGTAGATTTCCTTAATTTCCCGACTCCATCCGGGATACTTGTGCACCTCGTCAATAAAAAGCCATTGGCCTCCCATTTTCACGAAACTTTCTGCCAAATCAAGCAAAGTATGAGCGGAAAAATAGTTGGTATCAGCGGAACAATAAAGCACATGGCGGTCTCCTGGAGCAAAGTTCTGCTTGATGTATTGTTGCATTAGCGTAGACTTGCCCACTCCTTTAGGGCCTCGAATGACAATAAGCCGCGATGTCCAGTTTACCTGGTGCATGAAGTCGCGGATATACTCCATCGGAACCGAAGAAAGATAAGCATCATGGCGTTTGAACAGACTTTCCATAACAATGTGTTTTTTAAATCCTGATGTTATCGCTAATAAACACTTTTTGCTTAAATGTGATAATTATAATAAACACTTTTTACAATAATATGTTAACCATAACAAACACTTTACGACTGCAAAAATACAAACATTTTCCCATTCCGCAAGGTTTTTCCCCAAAAAAAGCGAAAAAATGTGCCAATTCAATTAACATAGTCCTGTTTCCCCAAAAGCTACTTTCACAACCCATTGAAAACCACAAAAATACACCATATTTCAAAACAAGGACTAAAAAGGACCAGCGTGAATCGGTTTTTTTTTAAGTTCTTTGCGGGCGGAAAGTCTAATACTATATAAAATGGCAACAATTGATGAAGTAGTAAAAGCTTATTATCTGCACAGGTCACAAGGAATGATGATTCCATTAAACAACTTGCACAAACGGTATTCGAAGATGAGCAAGATAACCCATCCAATGGCTAAAGCTATATTGGAGGGCACTCATCAGGAACGGATGATTTATGCAACCAATTATCACTACGCAAAACTGTTTTATGAAGTCTGCAAACGATTAAAAGGATCGGCTTTGTTGACAGATTCTTTTTCGACTTTTGAAGATTTATACGACGAAGTGTATGCTTTACTAATAAAACACAGCAAGATACATGGCGTAGGTAATCTAACCGTTTATGATATTGCTCTTCGTATTGGTTATATAAGGAAAGAGCAGATTTTGCCCAAGAACCAGATATATCTTTTTGCTGGTGCTTTTAAAGGGGCAAATAACTTATTACATAGTTCGCCCTCGCTTTTTAATGTTTCAACACATTGCTGTCCACTAAAAAATCAAAATAGTTCTTTGAAATTACTGTAAGTTAGAGAGTTACAAGGCTTTTTTAAGCGCGCCGATTTGAATTTATCTTTG
>CAJOEZ010000051.1 GCA_905233685.1 uncultured Bacteroidales bacterium
AGTTGTACTTTTGCAGCCGCATTCGGAAACGAATGATGTCGAGTGGTGTAATGGCAGCACTGCAGATTTTGGTTCTGCCTGTCAAGGTTCGAATCCTTGCTCGACAACTTAAGGTGGAAGAAGGAAGACCTGCTACTTTGAGTAACAGGTTTTTTTGTTGGAGTTTAAATCTTGAATTTTGAATTTTAAATCTTTGAATTTTAAATGATTAACAAAGACCAAATAACCGCTCTCTGTGAAGAAGCCCTCGCTGAAACCGACCGCTTCCTAGTGGAAGTGAAGGTGAAGCCCAACAACGTGATTGAGGTTTACGTCGACTCCGACACCGCCGTCAATATCGACCACTGCGTGGAACTGAGCCGCTTCATCGAAAGCAAGCTCGACCGCGACGTGGAGGACTTTGAGCTGAGTGTGCTTTCTTGGGGACTTTCAGGTGCCTTGAAGACAGACCGCCAGTTGCAGAAATACGTGGGCAAGGACGTGGAAGTGAAGACGAAGGAAACGGGCAAACTGCAAGGCAAACTCGTCAGCTTCGATGCCGAGAAGGTGGAAATCGAGCCCGCGCCGAAGAAAACCTCGAAGAAAAAACCCGCCGAGGAACCCACCAACCTGTTCTTTGAACGCAAAAAGGTGGAAATCAAGCCCGCTATAATCTTTTGAATCTTAAATCTTTAAATCTTTAAATTTTGAAATGCGGAGCATTCAACGTAGTTAAATTTTAAATCAACACAATAATGGACAATTACAAATTAGTAGAAACTTTTTCCGAATTCAAGGAATTCAAGAACATCGACCGTGAGGCCATGATGCGCATTATCGAAGACGTGTTCCGTGGCATGTTGAACAAGAAGTTCGATACCGACACTGAAGACTTTATCGACATCATCGTGAATGTCGACAAGGGCGACTTCGAGATTTACCACAACCGCACTGTTGTTGACGACGACGAGCTGAAAGACCCCGCCCGCGAAATCAAGTTGTCGGACGCCATCAAGATTGAACCCGACTTTGAGGTGGGCGACGACGTGAGTGAGGTACTGAAAATTGAGAGCTTCGGTCGCCGCGACATCCTGGCCCTGCGCCAGAACCTCCAGACCAAAGTGGCTGAATATGAGAAGGAAAACATCTTCCAGAAGTATAAGGCCAAGGTGGGCGAAATCGTCACCGCCGAGGTGGTCCACGCCTGGAAGCGTGAGATCGTGGTTGCCGATGACGAAGGCATCGAGCTGACCATGCCCAAGGCCGAGCAGATTCCGAACGACATCTTCAAGAAGGGCGACACTGTGCGCGCCATCGTGAAGAGCGTGGAGAGCGTCAACGGCTCGCCGGTGGTCATCCTCTCGCGTACGTCCGAAATCTTCCTCCAGCGCCTGTTGGAAGCCGAAGTGCCCGAGATTTACGACGGTCTCATCACCGTGAAGAAAATTGTCCGCGAACCTGGCCAACGCGCCAAAATCGCCGTGGAGAGCTACGACGACCGCATCGACCCCGTGGGCGCCTGCGTGGGCATGAAAGGCTCGCGCATCCATGGCATCGTCCGCGAGTTGCGCAACGAGAACATCGATGTCATCAACTGGACCAACAACCCGAAACTCTTCATCCAGCGCGCACTCAGTCCGGCCAAGATTACCGAAATCCGCATCAGCGAAGACAACACGATGGCCAACGTATACATGGAAAACGACCAAATCAGCCTCGCCATCGGCAAGGGCGGCTACAACATCAAGTTGGCTGGCAAGCTGACAGGCTATGAAATCGACGTGTATCGCAACAGCGAGGCCAACAACGTCGAAGAAGACGTTGACCTCCAAGAGTTTGCCGACGAAATCGACCAGTGGGTCATCGACGCCTTAGTGGGCATGGGCTGCGACACGGCCAAGAACGTGTTGTCTTACACACCCGAAGAGGTGGCCAAGCGTGCCGACCTTGACATGGAAACCGTCAACGACGTGTTCCGCATACTGAAAGCTGAATTTGAACAAGATGCCGAATGATGCCAAGGCATTGAATATAAACGAGAAACAAAGGAGAAACTATGTCCGAAGAATCAAATTTCACCATTCGATTGTCGAAAGCGGCAAAAGAATTCAACGTGGGCGTGGCGACCATTCGGGAATTCCTTGGAAAGAAGGGGTTTCAGGTGGACTCGTCTCCCAACGCGAAGCTCACGGCAGACATGTACGAACTGCTCGTGAAGGAGTATCAGGGCGAGAAGGAAGTGAAGAATGTGGCCAAGAAATTGGGCAACATTTCTTATAAGGGTGGCACTGTTTCCGTTGATTCGGCATTGCAACCGCAGAAAAACGAAGAGGAAGAGGACCACGACGAGGTGATCATCCGCTCCAATACGATGTCTCTCAACAAGAAGACCGTCAAGGAAACTCCACAGGAAAGCTCCGTGGAGCAACCCGAGGCCAAGGATAACTCGGTCGAGGAAAAGGCCGAACCGGCTGAGGAGACGCCCGTGCAGGAGGAATCACCCCTCAAGATTTTGGGGAAAATCGACTTGGACAGCCTCAATCCGAAGACGCATCCTGAAAAGAAGGCCAAGGATAAAGGCAAAAAGGAACAAAACGAGGCCAAGAAGCCCCAACAACCCAAGCAGGAGCAAAAGCCAAAACCTCAAGAGAAACAGCAGCCTAAGCCTGCCGAAAAGAAAGAGGTCAAACCTGAACCCCAAAAAGAGGTGAAGCCTACCGAGCCGAAGTTCATCAAGACCGAGGTGCAGAAGTTGGAAGGCCCGAAAATCCTTGACAAGATAGAATTACCTGACGAGAAACGCCGCACCAAGGCCGCGCCTGAGAAGAAGAAGCGCAAACGCATCAAGGGCAAGCCAGAAGGCTCGTCGGAGAACCCAACTGGCCCGAACGTGAATCCGGGTCCCAAGAAGGGCGACAACAAACAACAAGGCAAAGGTCCCAAACCGCAAGGCAGCGACAACAACAAGAAGAACCAGAAAGACAACGGGAAACCGAACAAGAAAGACAACAAGAAACTGCCGCGCCGCGAGGAAAAGCCCGAGATGACCGACGAGGAAATCTCGAAGCAGATTAAGGACACTTTAGCACGCTTGGCTCCTATGGGCAAGTCGAAGACTTCGAAGCACCGTCGTGAGAAGCGCCAACAGGTGGCTGGCTCGATGATGGAGGAAATGATGCGTCAAGAGGAAGACAAGAAAGTCCTGAAGGTGACGGAGTTCGTGACGGCCAACGAGTTGGCCACCATGATGAACGTCCCCGTGGTGAAGGTCATCGGCACCTGCATGAGCCTCGGTATGCCTGTCTCCATCAACCAGCGCCTTGACGCTGAGGCGCTTTCCGTGGTGGCCGAAGAGTTCGGTTTCCAAATTGACTTCGTCAGCGCCGATGTGCAGGAAGCCATCGCCGAGACGGATGAGAAAGACCGCGAGGAAGACCTCGTGCCGCGTGCGCCGGTCGTCACCGTCATGGGTCACGTCGACCATGGTAAGACCAAATTGTTGGACTACATCCGCAACACCAACGTGGTGGCTGGCGAGGCTGGCGGTATCACGCAACATATTGGTGCATACGAAGTTACCACTGAAAGCGGTAAGAAAATCACCTTCTTGGATACGCCCGGTCACGAGGCCTTCACCGCCATGCGTGCCCGTGGTGCCAAGATTACCGACGTGGCCATTATCGTCATCGCTACTGATGACAGCGTGATGCCTCAGACCGTTGAGGCCATCAACCACGCACAAGCTGCTGGCGTGCCTATTGTCTTCGCACTCAACAAGATAGACAAGCCCACTGCCAACCCCGACAAGATTCGTGAGCAGTTGGCCAACATGAACATTTTGGTCGAAAGTTGGGGCGGCAAGTACCAAGACCAGGAAATCGCCGCCAAGATTGGTTTGAATGTCGATGCTCTGTTGGAAAAGGTGCTTCTCGAAGCCGAGTTCCTCGACCTGAAAGCCAACCCGAACCGCTTGGCCAAGGGCACGGTCATCGAGTCCGCTTTGGACAAGGGCCGTGGTTATGTGGCCAAGATTCTGGTGCAGAACGGCACGCTGAAAGTCGGCGATATGGTGTTGGCTGGCACGACCTACGGCAAGGTGAAGGCCATGTTCGACGACCACAACAAGCAGGTGAAAGAGGCTGGCCCGTCAACGCCGGTGCTTTTGCTCGGCTTGAACGGCGCACCCATGCCTGGCGACGCCTTCAATGTGATGACTGACGAGCGCGAGGTGAAGGCCATCGCCAACCGCCGCGAGCAGTTGCAACGTGAACAAACGCGCCGCACCAGCCCGCACATCACCTTGGACGAGATTGGACGCCGCATCGCCATCGGCGACTTCAAGGAGCTGAACATCATCGTCAAAGCCGACGTGGACGGTTCCGTGGAAGCCTTGGCCGACAGCTTGCTGAAACTTTCCACCGAGGAGGTTCAGGTCAATGTCATCCACAAGTCGGTGGGTGCCATCAGCGAGTCAGACGTCATGCTGGCTTCGGCCTCCAACGCCGTCATCGTGGGCTTCAATGTGCGTCCTACCGCACAGGCCCGCAAGATGGCTGAAAATGAGAAGATTGACATTCGCCTGTATTCCATCATCTACACCGCCATTGAGGAAATCAAGGCCGCTATCGAGGGTATGTTGGCTCCCGAAATCGAGGAAGTGGTCACCTGCAACCTCGAAATCCGCGAGACCTTCAAGATCAGCAAGGTCGGCACCATCGCCGGCTGTATGGTCTTGGACGGCAAAGTCACCCGCAATACAAAGATCCGTGTCATTCGCGATGGCATCGTGATTTACACTGGCACGCTCGGCTCCCTGAAGCGTTACAAAGACGACGTGAAGGAAGTCAGTGCCGGCATGGACTGCGGCCTCAACATCGAAAACTTCAACGACATCAAGGTCGGCGACATCATCGAAGGCTATACCGAGAAGGAAGTCGCAAGGAAGCTGTAATTGAGGTTCTTGTGTTAAAAAATGGCGATTCGTTTGAATCGCCATTTTTTATTTCAATTTTGCCATCACCTTCAGCATCTGTTCGCCAAGGCCGATGGTGTAGCCTTGCTTCACGAAGACTACTTCGCTATTCGCGTTGGCGATGATGAAAATGGGGCGGCTGTCGTTGCTCAAACGCAGGCTCTCGACGAGGTCGTCGCGGATGGTGCCGTCATCAAGGCCGTAGGTGATGCCTTCGGGCAACTCGCTGAAATTCTTCAAATTGAACTTGTCGTAGTCAGCTTTGTCGCTGAAGATGAAGATGAGCGGCAAATTGCTGCTTTCAAACTCCTTGCGGAACGCGGCAATGTCTTGCATGGCGTGTGTGGTCGGCTCGCTGCCTTGGTCCAAGAGGCCGAGGATGTAGTAACTGTCGCGAATCAGTTGTTTCGGGTTGTATTCCTCGCCCGTTTCGGGGTCGGTGAAGCGGTTGTTGGAATAGAAGCTGCCGATGACGCTCAAATCCGCATTTGGGTCGCGCAAGATGAGGTTCACGGAGGTGGTTTCGCCCGTCTTGATGGTGAAAAACTCACTGTGGGTCAGGGCGGTACCGTCGTCCAAGCGTGTGCCTGCCGTGAGGATGTAATAGCCTTCGTCCAAGGGCGTGGGATGCTCGAAAGTGGAGAGCGTCATGCCGTCGTCGATGCCCGGGTCTTTGGCGTCGTAGGCCAAGAGGCGGAAACTCTTGCCGTCAAACTTCTTGATACTGAAGTGCGTATAATATTTCGGGTCGGCGACGGAAGCGATGGGGCGGTATTGGATGTCCAAGTAGCCGATGGCGGTGTTGGCGGGTTCGGCGGCCTCAAAATCGACATTATTCCATTGTTTGTCAAAGTATTGCACATTGCCATTCACGGGGTTAATTTGTGCCGCGATGCCCAAACTTCTCGCCATGCTGACGAAGAAGATGTTGCGCGAATGGCGGTCGGCCTTGCGGGCTTTTAGCACGCCCAAGGGAGAGATGGGATAACGTTGCGGGTTCAGGTTGTCGCCGGTTTGGATGTTTTGCTTCACCCAATCGACCAAAAGGGCAGGATTATCGTGGTATTTTTGCTGTTCAGCCTCGGGGAAGAACTCGGTGAGGGTTTTGCGGTAAGGCACGAGCATTTCGTTGCTCACGCGTGGGCTTAAAATGTATTGCGCGTAAAGGTCGGACGGCATGGAGATGATGGACGAGGTGAGGTCGGGCGTGTTGTCAAAATGATCTTTCAAAACCACAAGGCTGATGTCGCGCAAGTCTTTGTCGGAGATATTTTGTAGCAAGTTCACGGCCTTGATTTCGCCGTTTTTGCTTTGCGCGTATTTCACGAAATCGCCGATGGTCTGGTAGTTGCCCCAAGTCTTTTCGTAGATGCGGCACAAGGTCTTGTTGCCCGTGTTCATGATGAGTTCCATTTGGGCTTTCTTGCAGTCGGCGATATAGGCGTTGCGCAGCGAGTCCTCGTAGGCCACGCGGCGGTCGTTTTCGGCTCTCATTTCCGCCGTGACTTCGGGCAAAATGCCACTCGGGGCGGGCGGCACCATGTCGAACTCAAAGTTGTCCATCATGCCCGATTCGTGGTCAAGGGTGATGGTAATATTCTCGTTTTCACCTGATTTGAACACTTGAAAGCCGAATTTGCCGTCCTTGGCGGCATAGGCCATCATGCAACCCAAACCTGAAGTGAGCCATGTCTGGCCGTTCTCGTCGGTCGTCTTGATGACCACGGTGCAGAACTCGGCATAGTTGTAAATCTTGAACTCCACGGGCAGGTTGGCTTGTGGTTTTCCGTTTTCATCTACAACTGTGAAAGTGGTCTTGGCGGTCTTGCCGTAGTTATCGACCACATTGATTTCCGTGTAGTTGTCGCCGCGGCTGATGACTTCCTCCGGACCGTCGTAATCGCCGAAAACGCGGGTGTGTAACAACAAGGTGCGTGAGGCCGGCTCGTTGAACCAGCCCAAGTCGAGCACAGGTTCAGGCTCACAGGCACCGAGGAAGTGCCATTGGCCATCGACCCAAGCCTCCACCCAAGCGTGGTTGTCGTCGCAGTGCGCCCAGCGGGGCGTATAAACCTGTCGCGCAGGGATGCCCACGGTGCGCAACGCGGTCACCAACAGCGTCGATTCCTCGCCGCATCGCCCCCATGAGGTCTTGATGGTGGCCATTGGGGCACTGGTTCGGCTGTCGCTGCCTTTATAGTTGACGTGCTCGTGGCACCAGTGGTTCACTTCAAGCACGGCATCGTAAAGCGACAAATCTTTCACGCGGCCTTTCAGCTCCTCATAATAGGTGGAGCGGAAGCGGTCGAGGTTTTCGTTATTGACGCGCACAGACACCACGAAATGTTTGAACTCGCGCTCGGGGATGCTGGCACCCCAAGGCAGTTCTTCCTTGGCGAGGAAGGCGTAGTGGACGCATTCGCGGTAATAGTCCTCGGTGTAGTCCACGCTATCGCCGAGCGGCATGTATTCATAAAGGAATTGCAAAGCCTGTTCTTCGTTGAAGGCCTGTTGCTTGGTTTCTCCCGCACAGCCTGAAAAGAGCAGGGCGGAGAAAGCAAAAAGTATTATTAAGGTGTTTTTCATAAATAATATAATTGATGCAAAGTTATTACAAATGTCTCCCGAAATCCATCCGTTCGTGAAGGATGCGGATGATTCTCGCTTTACTGTTCTTTAGTACACGATAGAAGATGATATGCCTTCCGGAGCGTAAACCTCGGTAACCAGCACGTACTTCTTCATAGGAACGCCCTATAGAATACGGGTCGTCGGCAATGGAATCAAAGGATTGAATCAGATTATGGAAATAGATGTCCGCTTGCTTCTCCGACCAAGTATCAACGATGTAATACCAAATCTTTCGAAGGTCTTCCTGTGCCTTTTTGGATAGAATGTAGTTAGCCATTGGCGTTCCGTTTAGCTTTCATTTCCAATAGAAAAGCCTCGGGGTCAAAGTCCTCTACATCAGGGCTGGCCTCGCCTTCTTCCAAAGCGGCTCTAAGTGCTGCCAAATGGGCTTCATCTTCCTCCAAACGCCGAAGACCTTCCCGGATGACTTCACTGGCATTGTTATACCTGCCACTGAGGATGCTTTCCCGAATGAAATCCTCATAATGAGGACCTATGGAAGCGGTTATTGTTCTACTCATGATGATACTTTTTTACACCGCAAATGTAAGAATATTTCTTACAATAAGTGGGGAAATTGTAAAAAAGTTGCTAAATAGGTAGTAGGCTTACCACCTTTTTGGGTGGTAAATCGGCTTTTTCTCCAAAATCAAACCATAAACTCTTCCAAAGAGGAGAACAGAATCTCTTTCAGTTCCTCTTTGTGCTCAGGCGTGGTCTGCGTGAACAGGAAGCCCCAGATGCTCATGGCGGGGTTCATGATGTCGCGGGTCTCTAAAACGCCGTGGAAGTGCCGCTTGATGCGCTCGAAGTCGAGGGCGCGGTTGGTGTCGTAGGGCTTGTCCAAGACAATGAAACTGAACACGTCGTTCTCGATGCCGTTCCACATGGTGGCGTAGTCGGGGTGGGTGCCTTCGAAGTAGGCTTGCACGGGCAACAGCTGGCAGGTGTGGCGCGTCAGGTCGTTGAGGCACATGCCGGCGAAACGCAGCGGGTTCACCTCAATCGGGATGGCGCGACCTGTGTTCTTGTCGACGCGGAACTCCACGTGCATCGGGAAATTCTTCAGACCCAGCACGCCGTTCAAGTCGATACAAAATTGGTTGAAAGCCGGATAGTTGGCCTCGAAGATTTGCTTGCTCATGCAGTAGAGGCGGTCGCTGACGTCGGTCTCGTTCTTGAAAATATGGTGGAAGATGTTGATGATGTTGGGTTTGCCCTCAGCGTCGAAATAGGCATCCACGGCATATTCCTCGCCTTCAATAAACTGCTCGAGCACAAACTTTTCGCTGCGCACGACGGTCTCGGGGAACACAGCACACTGCTTGGCGAAGTTGCGGTCGATGTCATCCAAGGCGGCTAGCCACTCTTCCTTGCTTCTGACGATGTACACACCCACGCTGAGGAACCCGACCGAAGGTTTCAGTACCAAAGGCAGCGGCAACTCATCGGGGTTGATGCTGCGCAAAGCCTTCATTTCCACTTCTTTATAATAGAATTCAGGATAAATCTGCTGGCAAATACGACGGAAGGCGGCCTTGTCTTTCAGAATCTTGACCTTTTTCACTAATTCCGACTCAGGAAGTTGGGCATAAAGCCACACCAAGGCGTTTTCAGAAACGGCATAAAGTTGGTTGGTTTGTTGGTATTTCTCCACAAAAGCCTTATCGTCCAAAAGGTTAAGCTTGTGGCCTTGCTGTTTCAGCGTTTTGGCCATGTCATTGTGCAGGACAGGAATCTGTTTTTCTTCCAAGTAGGCGACTAATGGTGCCGACACGTATGGTTTTTCCAAGATAATCATGATGGTAGGTTTTGAAATGGAGTGCAAATATAGGGATTTCTTTTCAAAAAAATGAGACTTCGGTCTGGAGTAAATCTTTTATCTGATATCTGTATAGAAACAGTCAGCCCCGGCAACCGGTGGTTGTCGGGGCTTCCCGTTGTGGGTGGGCGGCGGACTACTTTCCCACGGTCCCCCGCAGTATCATCGCCGCAGCGGGGCTTAACTTCTCTGTTCGGGATGGGAAGAGGTGCGC
>CAJOEZ010000052.1 GCA_905233685.1 uncultured Bacteroidales bacterium
CAATGCATCGTAAATCCTCCCGACAATTTCACCAGCCTGCATCGAAACCCGCATTTCCTTGGTGATATGTTCGCTTTTCGAATCAACCAAGAATTGAAGGCGGTAATACTCTTTTCCCAGATTTTCCAACAGGATTTGTTCAGGTTCGCCGTTGGGCTGTTCCATGTCATAAACGAGGAATTCTGAGAAATTGCAGGTCACAATCCATCGCGGATGTTGCGACAATGGCATATTAGCCACATATTTCTTTGCTTGCTGGAACGGATTGAGTATCGAGCCGTCACTTTGAGGCCGACCTTTACGCAAATCCACACCTAATGATTTCTGCTCTATCAGCACTTTGGTCGATGGGATATGTCCGTCTATAAAGTTGGTGGAATCCACCATACTGTTCACTCGCTCTTCATAACGGATGAAGGAAGGCAAATTTTCCACGCCATACACATTGGTCAATAAGTCAGCCCAAAACAATTGGGATTCGCCACGCTCGTATCCACGGTCTTTCCATCTTTTGGCGAATTCGGTTGCAGCTGCTGCTATCTGTTTCTCGTTTTTCATGCGGCAAAGATAGGGCTATTTCTCATAATTATCAAGTTTTCATTATCAATACACAAACTCGACACGAAACTCTTCACACCATTGAAAGGATTGGTCCAAGCGGAATAGCCCGTCTTCAGCTGATGGAAGAACCAATCGGCATAGAACGCGGGAATGTCTGTGCTGCGGCTCGCCGAGATGATGACGGGGGCTTGTGTCTCTGCCATTATCTCGCTGGATTTGTGTCTTTTGCCATTGGGCCATGATGATGCGTTACCTCTCCCGACGTTTAATCACCTCTTTCAAGCGATACCGTTCTCCAGTGGTTTTGCCGATGGCATCAATGAATTGCTGGTCGTAGCCGGGCCTATCGTGGCCCCAGCGGAGGAACTGGCCGTTCTCGTCCACGCGGCGCACGATTTGGTCATTGTAGCGGACGATGAGGTACTTGGCCAATTTGTCCCAGCGCGTCATCATGCGGTCGGCGTAGGCAATGCTCTTTTGGTTGAGGTAAGTCCGTCGGTCGGCGGGCATCATTTCCTTGATGGCGGTGAGCACACTATCTTGGTCGGCAAAGTAATAGTCCTCTAATTCGTTTTGCGCCTTACGCAAGTCGCCAATCATCATGGAATAGCGCGGATAGACCATGTTAGCCACCCAGTTGTTCATCCAGAAGGCCGACTTGTCGCTGAACTCGGTGCGCGGGTTGTTTTCGGGACGGAAGCAGTCGGGCACCTGCGTGATGCAACAGTAAAGCGGCACGTAGGCCACCATGTTGGCGTCGTCGCAGTTGAACCAAGTGACGCCGCCCACATCGTCGGGCAGCCACGAGCGCATTTGGCAGGTCATGGTAAACCCGCTTTGTTGCGTGGCGATGGGACGCTCGCGGAAATACGGGATGCTGTCGCTGTCCTTGAAATGCATCGGCAACGGACGGATGGGCATTCCCCACGGGCCGGCGGTCATGTCAGCAGTCATGTCAAGCGGCGTGCCTTCAAAGTGGTCGCGCATGTCGTTCTGCAAGTCACGCAAACTGAGCGGCTTGTCAGGCTTGATCCACAGTGGCAGGTGGTCGCATTTGTCAAACTCTCCGTTGATGTAGGGGAGATATTTGTCCATTTCCTCGTGGCTGTAGTGGTGGCGGAAGAAACTCCACACGCGTGCGTCGGCGTAGCGCACGTTCTCGAAATCGATGGGACAGTAGGCGTCGCGGAAAGAGAAATCCTCATCCTTGCCCGAATAGAAGCCCCATTCCTTGGCGAAGCTGATGACATCGGCGGCATAGACACATTCCACCTCTGGCCGGTTGATGTGCTTGAGGTTTTTGCTGCTGATGCTGGCGTATTTGCCTTTCTTTTCCAAGGGGAACTGCCTGATGCGGCTGATGTTGGCATGGGCGCAGATGCAGTCGTCGGGAATGCGCAAGGCCACCCAAACGGCGCCGTTGTTTCCCGGCCCTTTGCCGATGATTTCCATGATCCAGGCCTCGTTGGGGTCGCAGATGGTGAGGGTTTCGCCACTGCTGTTGTAGCCGTATTCCTCAACGAGTTCGGCCATGCACTTGATGGCTTCGCGGGCGGTGGAAGAGCGTTGCAAGGCCAAACGCATCAAGGAGAAATAGTCAAGCAAACCTTCTTGATTGACGAGTTCCAGCCTTCCGTCAAAGGTAGTCTCCACGATGGTCACCTGCTTTTCGTTCATCAGGCCGACGACATTGTAGGTGTATTCCACCTGCTTCACATACCGTCCTTTGTGCGAAGCTCCCCAGCCGCGAATCTCAATCAGTTCACCGGGTTCGTGTCGTCCCGAAGGACTGTATGACAGCGAACCGCTGAAGCCGAAGCCGTCGCAGTTGTAGGTGCACATCACGCTGCCATCAACGGAGGCTTTCTTGCCGACAATCAAGTTGGTACAAGCCATGGCCGCTTCAATGCCGAGGGCCATTAGAAAGGAAAGAAAAACAACTTTTCTCATGGTTTTTGAGTTTGATAGGTTGCAAAAATAGTGCTATTTTTCCGTTTCTAAATCAGTTCGTCCCAGAAATCCTTCGGCAAGTGAATGTTCTCCACATTGACGGCACCGGCGAATAGCGGAGCGATTTCCTTTGGCGTAAAGCCTGCAATGCCGCAGCCGATGCGCGTGACCAGGAAGGTCAGCTCGGGATGACAGTCAGCGAATCGGATGAACTCCTCCACGTAGGGCAAGATGGTGTTCACGCCGCCCTGCATCGTCGGGATGGCGTAGCTCTGACCCTGCAACCCCACGCCTTGTCCCATGATGGCTCCGAATTTCTCGACGGCGACACGGGCCGCACCACCGCCATGGACACCAGCCAAGTTGCTGCCGAAGACGAAGATTTCGTTTTTATTGAGACGGCTGATGTTGTCAGGCGTGACACGGTGGCTGAACTCGCTCATATCACGGTAGTTCTTCGTGGAGCGGTTCTCTTGGCTGCGGAAGGCCTTTCGCTCTTCCCTCGACATGACCGAAGTCGCGCCGAAGCCCATTGAGATGCGGGAGAACATCGACATTTTCGACTTGCGTTCCTTCTCCCAGGCTTCCGTCATGCCAGCTTCGTCGTCTTCAAAAGCCATGTGGTTGTCGATGGAGAGGGAGGCAGAGGTGGCCGCCACGTCTTGGTTGGTGCCGATGTAGGCGAAGTTCCAGCCTTCCTCGTCCTTCATGCGTTCCACGAGGGCTTTGATGGCCTTGCCGGAGTATTCTTTTGAGGCATTTTCCAGTCCGTCGGTGATAATGGTCACCACGGCGGTGGCGTCTTCCTTGTCCTTGATGGCTTTGTACAAGGCGTTGATGCTGATGCCCATAGCGTCGTAAAGCGGCGTGCAGCAGCAGGGACGGTACTCCTTGGAAGTCAGTTCCTTGACCTCGGCGACGGGTACCATGTCGTAAACCATGGTCTTCTCACAGTCGCAGAAAATCATCAGTGAGACGAAATGTTCTTGCGTGTCCTTGAAGCGTTCTTGGGCCGAGCGGATGCCGCCCACGGTTTCGTTGAAGCCTGAGATGGCGGCTTTGGCAATACTGCTCATCGAGCCGCTCTTGTCTAAGATAATCAGGTTATAGACCTGCGTCTTTTTAATGTCTTTTGTTTCCATAATACATTGTTTTTTAATGGGTTAAAATTCTAATTTAAAATTATTATCCTCCTTAAACTCGTCATAGCGTTTCTTGTTGAACGAGAAGCGTGTGCCTTTTTTGCGTCGGCTGTCGTCGTCGGGGCGCGCAGAGTAGGAGGGATGTGCTTCTTTGGCCAAACCTCCGAACAATGCCCCGATGTCCATGCTCCGCATCTCGTGGTGCTCGCCGAAAAAGGCAGGACGGTCGTCGTCATCCACTTCGTCCAGGATGCCGGTTTGAAGCATTTTCTTATAAAAGTTGCGCCGGTCGAAATGCACGCCGAGGATGGCTTCATAGAGGCGTTGCAGTTCTGGGATGGTAAATTCCTTGTCCAAAAGCCCGAAGCCAATCGGCTCAAAATGAATGTCTTCGCGCAGTTTTTGCATGGTCTTGCGCAGGATGTAGTCGTGGTCGAAGGCCAAGCGCGGCACCTCGTTGAGGGCAAACCATTGCGCTTTTGCGGCATCGTCGCCGCCTTGCACCTCCGCCTTTTTCGCCAAGGCGTAGAACGCGATGGTGATGACACGGGTGCGCGGATCGCGGTCCACGTCGCTGAAGGCCCCGACTTGCTTGATGTAGCGCAAATCCAAGCCCGTTTCCTCTTTCAACTCGCGCAGTGCGCCTTGCTCGGCAGTCTCATCCATGTTGAGGAAGCCGCCAGGAAAGGCCCATGCGCCTTTGTAAGGCTCCAAGCCGCGCTCGATGAGTAGCACTTTCAGGTCTCGTCCATCAAAACCGAACACCACACAATCGGTTGTCACAGCGGGGCGAGGGTAGTCATAAGTGTATTTTTGCGTTTCCATATTGTGTAAATTTGACGCAAAAGTACAACTATTTCCGAAACTGGCAATGGAAAAATGTGTAAAATTTACACTTTATGGGGTTAAAAATCGATATATAGATGGTTTTTAATTGTTTATGATGTGTAATTTATACGCATTATAAACAACGTGGTTAATCTGCTACATCCATATTCCCCGATTCGGCTTTGTTGCTCACCGCACCAGGCAGGTCGTGCTCCTTGATGATGTCGGAAATGACCTCGGATTGAAACATTTCATCGACCAAGTCATGCGCCACCGAGTGTTTCTTGCGTCGTTTTTCGCCTTCCTGCTTGGTCTTGGCCACAGCATCTTTCACTCTTTGGTTCATATTGAGCATTCTCAAATAGAAACGGTATAGTCCTTTCTCTTTGTCAATCAGCGGGATAAGTATGGAGTTGATGACAATGCTGAACAGGATGACTGAGAAGACGATATTGCGCACAAACAGGGCCATCTCCAAGTCGGGGATGTAGATGAGGGCTTGCGTTGCCAATACTGCCGCCGTCAGCCCCTTGGGGTTCAGGGCCGACATGAACGCCATTTCCTTCTCGGGGATGTGGTCTTTCTTCGAGATGGCGAAACGCACCGCCGGAATGCGGATGATGAATAGCAATACGCTGATTCCCAGTCCGATGACAATAGGCCACCAATGGTTCAGTTGGATGGAAATGCCCACGTAGATGAAGAAGAAGGTTTTCAAAAGCAGCACCAATTCCGAGAACAGCGAGCGTTCGGTTTCGTTCAGGTTGACAGGCACTTTCTTGATGAATTTTTTCAGCCAAGCGTTGTAGATGCTGTCGATGTTGGCCAGTCCGATACCAAACGCCAATGCAGCAATGGCACCGCTGAAGCCCATCCATTCGTTGATGCCGTAGATGATGAACACAAATGCAGGCGTGGTCAGGATGGAGTATTTGATATTGCGGATTTGGTCGAGAATCAAAGCCCAGAAAATGGCGCCAAAGAGTCCCATCACGGTGGCGAGGATGAAGGAGGAGAAGATATCCCCGAGGATGGCGCCGAACTCCACGTGGTGCGACTGTATGGCTTGCATCAGAGCCAAGGCCAAGACGATACTGAACACGTTGCCGATGGCGGCCTCCAGGATGAGCATGATGGCGGGTTTTTCCGACATTCGCATCTGCCTGACGATGGGAATCACCACGGCGGAAGCGGTGCCACCCAACATACAGCCGAGGATCATGCTGACCACGGGATCGAGTTCCAATAGCAGCCAGCCGACCAACCAAACAGCCACAGCGGACAGGATGAAATTGAAAGCGGTGAGCTTCAAGGCGCCTTTGAAAGAATCTTTCAATGCGCTGAATCTCAGCTGTGTACCGCTTTCAAACAAAATGGTCACCAAAGTGATGCCCGAAAAAAGGCTGCCCGCGTTGCCGAGGCTTTCGGGCGAAATCCAGTGGAAAACTGGCCCGATGAGTAGTCCGATGATGATGAGAAACAGCACGTCAGGGATGCGCTTGCGGCTGAAAATCTCGCTAAAAAGGTGCGCCGTGAAGATGAGCAGGCCGATAATGGCGATGGTCAGTCCGATTTGTCGCGATGAGCTGCCATGAGTCACTTGCTCCATCATTTCGTTGACGAAACCGGGTTCAACGAGGGTGTCAGTAGCTTGCTTCAAAGTGTCGCTAATTCTTGATAACGTGTTGGTTGTGGGTATGAGGTCGGGTTGAGTCATGGCATTGCGTTTTTAGTTGAACAGCCTCCAGTTGACGCCGAAGAAAAACCGGCTGTCACGCATGGGGTAGTGGGGCGCGATGAAATCGTTGTAGTTGCCCGTCAGCAGAAACATGTTGCTGTAGCTGACGAAAAGGTTGGCTTTCTTCACCTTGATGGAAATGGCCATTTCGATGAAGGGGTAATTGCCGATTTCGACCTCGTTTTGGAGGTAGAACGTGTGCGTGGCGGGCATATAGGCATCGGCGTAGTATTTGGTGAAATACTGCACCGTGATGCTCGGCTGAATGGTGGCGGCGTTGTGGAACAAGGGCTGCGAATAGGCGATTTTCAGTCGGCCCAAAAACAGCGGTAGGTGCATAACTTCCTCATTGCTTGCCTTTTGCACGCAGGCAAAGCCTTCCATCTCGAAACGCCACAGCTTTTGGTAGAAGCTGAGATAGGCCTCTCGTATGCTGAACATGCCGTCAAATTGCGTGGGACGCGCATCGGTGCCGAAGTAGATGTATTGAGCGATACTGGTTTGCTTCACGCCAAGGCAATAGTTCTTATAGTTGTATTTCAGGTTGAAATCAAGGTAAGTGGCGGCTTTGAAGTCGTTCTCCCAACGAAAATGGTTGGAATAGTAGTTCTCCTCGAACCAGTTGGCACTCTGGCGTTTAACCTCCACGTCGAAGGTGGCAAAACCCCAATTCTTGTTTGAAGTGCCGACAAACTGCTTCCATTGTCCCTTAATGTCAAAGTCGCCAATTTGGTAACCCAAGGTGACGAGTTCAGCCTGCCCCGTGATGCGCGTCGACTTGAACAAATTGACGATGACTCCGCCAATCACGCTGAGTTGCTGGTAGTTACGAGCAGGCAGGGTTTTTTCTTCCAGATAGTCGTAGTATTTTATGTTATAGAAACCGTGCGTGAGGCCTGCATAAAGGTAAAACGGGATGTCGTCGTTGTATTTTTGGTAGCCTAAACTATTCCATTTCAGCGTGTTTCGGAAGGCTTGAACTATGGTGCTGTCACTCGATTTCAAGGCATTGAGCAAAGTGTCATAAGGCTGGTAAAACGCTACGGTAGGGGAGGACTCATTGTAAAACAGCTTGTTGCGTTGGTAGCTGAAATGGTGGCAAATGCGCCCCAAGGTGAACTTGCGCGTTTTGGTCTCATAACGCACGGCTACAGAATCCACGATGCTGTCGTTCGCAAAAGTAAGGGAATCAACAGATAAGCTGTCGGCAAGCAGGGGAGAGGGTTGCGTTTCCTCAACTTTGACTTGGCTGGTTCTGGGCAGCAGATTGAAGTAATGGTCAATGCCCGCACCTGCGGTTTTGGCCCAATTCGTGGCGTTGGTGAGGTTGGTAGGGATGACGCTATTGTCTGATTCCGTGTGCGAGGTGTAGTTTTCGTCGTTTACGATGCCGCCGTTTTCCTGCATTTCGAGCTTGTTGCGATAGAAATAAGCCGTTGCTCCATAGCGTTGGTTTTCAGTCAGATAATGCGCGTTGATCCATACATAATTATTCTGTGACTTGTTGTTTTTGAACACCCCGGGCGAAAAGTCCGAGTTGATGGCGAACGAAACAAACAGGCGTTTCGCAAACCGTCTCCCAAACCTGAAATTCAAGTGTTGTTCCTTGTCGAAACTTGTCATCACGTACCGGATTTCGGAGTAGGGCAGGACAGATCCATAGGAAATCATGTTGTGTTCGTCTTGAAGGTATGCGGAGTAGGCAGGCAGGCTCATATCGAATCCGATTTGTTTCAAATAGCTGAACCTCATAGATTTATGGGCAAGCCCAGTGTTGCTCTCTGTACTGAAAACAGTATAACCGCGTTCCAGAATCTCATGATTCGAGGCGTGGAAAGTCAGCGTGTCGATGACCTTATTGGCGTTCAGGAAAACGCTGTCGAACAGGAAATGGTTGTATGTGACGAAGGTGGAATCAACGGGCAGAGTGAAGGCAGAGCGTGGTTTTTGCGACGCAATGGAGTCCTGCTTAGGCTCTTGCGAAAAGCCTAAAATACTGTATAACAATATGATAAATATAAAAAGTAACCTCCTTGGCATAGGTTCGATTTTCGGCGGTAAAGATAGGAAAAAATGGTGGTAGTTTTTACAAGTGCCCTAAATTAGTGGCTAAACCACGCTGGCTTCCTCGTTGAGCTTGAACACCGTTCCTTGGTTCGTCTGGATGAGTAAAATGGTGCCTACGAGGATGAAGTCGGCGAGGATGGCTTCGGCCTTCCTTTTGCCTATATGGGCCAATTGCATGAAATCATGTAGTGTAATCTCTTTGTTTTCAGAAAGATAGTGCAGGAGCTCCGTCTCTGAGTCCGTGAATTTGATTTTGGCGGGACGGGCGAACTTGTCGGATTTCCACACCTTTATTAAAACGCTGTCGGCCACAAGGTTTTCGTCTTTCACGCGGACGAAGATTCTGTAGTTGCCTTGGCTGTCGGGAGCCTTGTGTTTGTCGGTCTTATCCTTTGGGATGATGACCTCAAGCACGGTTTTCCCGTTGATTTCCCATTCTTCGGTGGTGTAACGCACGGGCGGTTGGCAATACATCTCGGCAGCGGCCTGAATCATGTGGATTTCCTCGTCGGAACGTACGCCCGCGATGGCACCGTTATCTTTCACGCCGACGAGTAACCTTCCGCCGTCGGTGTTGGCGAAAGCCGCCAACGAACGCGCAATGCGCCTGCTGTCCGAAATCTCAAACTTGAAGTCAAGCATTTGGTGCTCGCCCTCTTGGATCAGGTTCTGTATATGGTGGTCTTGGGTTTTCATTCGTGCGGCAAAAATAGAGAATTTTTCTTTTATCAGCATGATGAAAAGGGTAGGAGCGAGGACTAAAAACAGAAAACCCCAGCCGTTTTGTGGTTGGGGTTGTTCCGTTGTGGGTGGGCGGCGGACTACTTTCCCACGGTCCCCCGCAGTATCATCGCCGCAGCGGGGCTTAACTTCTCTGTTCGGGA
>CAJOEZ010000053.1 GCA_905233685.1 uncultured Bacteroidales bacterium
CGGGCACACTCACCGAGTTCATCCCTGACTCCGCGCTGTTTGGCAACTACCACTATGTCGATGAATACATCGAGAAGCGCATTTGGAACTACGCCTACCTCAACCGGGGTTTGAGCCTGATTTACAACGACAAACGTTATTATTCGAAGAACGGCCTCCTCGACCTGTTGCAGAACAACATGGAAGGCGAAGGCCTCTACCCCATCATCCATATCAAGGATGGCGACTTTGAGGCCGCTTTCACCCATGTCAACGGGCAATCGAGCGACTATTTCTATTCGTTTGTGAACGGTCAACACACCACCGAAGGCGGCACACACCAGTCCGCTTTCCGCGAAGGCTACGCCCGTGTGGTGCGCGAGTTCTACCAAAAGGAATACGAGCCTGCCGACATCCGCCAAGGCCTGGTTTGCGCCTTGTGTGTACGCATACAAGAGCCTGTGTTTGAGGCACAAACCAAGACCAAACTCGGCTCCACCCACCTCGCGCCAAACAATCCAGACGGCAGCAACGACAGTCCCGTCCTGAAGACCTACGTCTTCGACATCCTGAAGCGCCACTTGGACAACTACCTACATAAGAACCCAGAGACTGTCAGCATCCTTCAGGCCAAGATACAAGCCAACGAGAAGGAGCGCAAGGAGATTGCCGGCATCAAAAAAGCTGCTCGCGAGAGTGCCAAGAAAGTCAGCCTCAACAACCGCAAGCTGCGCGACTGCCGCATCCACCTCAACACCAACCACGAGAAACGCTTGGAGAGCACCATCTTCATCACCGAGGGCGATTCCGCCTCGGGAAGCATCACCAAGAGCCGTGATGTGCAGACCCAGGCCGTGTTCAGTCTGCGTGGTAAGCCGCTCAACTGTCTGGGAATGACCAAGAAAGTGTGCTACGAGAACGAGGAGTTTAACCTCTTGCAAGCCGCCTTGAACATCGACGAGGACATCGAGAACCTGCGCTACAACAACATCGTCATCGCCACCGATGCCGATGTGGACGGAATGCACATCCGCCTGCTGATGCTCACCTTCTTCCTCCAGTTCTATCCCGACCTCGTGCGCAACGGCCATGTTTATATCTTACAAACGCCGTTGTTCCGTGTGCGCAACAAGAAGGAGACTTACTACTGCTACAGCGACGAGGAACGCATCACTGCCAAGGAAAAATGCGGCAAGCAGGCCGAGATCACCCGCTTTAAAGGCTTGGGCGAAATCTCCCCCGACGAGTTCCGAGGCTTCATCGGCCCCAACATGCGCCTCGAGCCTGTCATCCTGCGCTACGACTTCGGCATCAAGGAGCTGTTGGAATACTACATGGGCAAAAATACCATGGAACGCCAGAAATTCATCATCGACAATCTGCGGATTGAGGATGATTCTAATATGGATAAGATGTGAGCATAAAGAATAATCCTATGGAAAGCACTACACATATTATTGTAAATGGAGACAGCCGAAAAATGGCCCATTTGGACGACCAAAGCGTTCACTTGATTATCACTTCTCCTCCTTACTGGCAATTGAAGGATTATGGTTCAGACAGCCAGATTGGTTTCAATGACTCTTACGAAAGTTACATTAACAATCTCAATTTGGTTTGGAAAGAGTGTTATCGAGTGTTGCACGATGGCTGTAGGCTTTGCATCAATATCGGCGACCAATTCGCCCGCTCTGTTTATTACGGTCGTTACAAAGTCATCCCGATTCATTCCGAAATCATCCGTTTTTGTGAGACCATCGGTTTTGATTTCATGGGACAAATTATTTGGCAAAAGGTCACAACGACGAATACAACTGGTGGCGCTTCCATCATGGGAAGTTTCCCTTATCCTAGAAACGGCATTGCCAAACTTGATTTTGAATACATTCTCCTTTTCAAAAAACAGGGCAACGCACCGAAACCCACCAAAGAACAAAAAGAAGCCTCTGCCATGACCACCGAAGAATGGAACACCTACTTCAACGGGCATTGGTATTTCAACGGAGCCAAGCAAGACAAACATCTGGCCATGTTTCCCGATGAATTGCCGAAACGGTTGATAAAGATGTTTTCATTCCCGCATGAGACGGTTTTAGACCCGTTCATGGGCAGTGGAACTACCGCCGCAGTAGCTCGAAAACTTGGAAGAAATTCAGTCGGATACGAAATTAATCCAGACTTTATTCCCATCATAAAGGAAAGAATTGGAGAAAACGATTTGTACAACAAGGCTGAAATCCATGAGTTACAAGATACGGCCAAAATCGATTTTGCCGAGGAAACCGCATTGCTGCCATATCAATTTGTTGATGTACATAAGATTAACAAAATTATTGATGTGAAAAAGTTGCAGTTCGGCTCGAAAATCGACAAAAACAGCCAAACTCAACGAGAGCATTTCACAGTGAAAGAAGTTTTGGCAGCGAATTTGGTTGTATTAAACAACGATTTAATTGTCAGGCTTTTAGGAATAAAACCTAAGGTATCTGTAAATGGAGAAGCCGCACAATTCATCAAAGAAAAAACAAGAGGGCACAAAGTCACATTGCAATTTGATGAAACCAAATACGACGAAGACAATCGGCTTTTGTGCTACCTCTATTTGGATAACAAGACCTTTATCAACGCTCATCTTATCAAACAAAAATTAGCTGATATTGACGATACTTTCGATTTTAAGTTTAAGAACAAATTTCAATCCTATTTAACATGACACAAGAGCAACAAACTATTTGGAATTATCTGACAACCAATTGTGTAGGAATCAATAATGCGCAAAATGTAGCTACAATAGCGCAAGGTTGCGATTATGCCCCTCATGGAACAAACAATGACAATTTCAGAGCAATTGTCACAAATATGGTGGTAAACGAAGGACTTCCAATTGGAAGTTGCCAAAAAGGTTATTTTGTTATTACAACCGAGGAAGAACGGCAAAAAGCTATCAACTGGATAGATAGGAACAAAAAAGTAGAAGCATTACAAAGAGTTCAATTGTATCAACCATGAAAAAGTATTCTAAGGAATTCGGTAAAAAGGAGCATGTTCTGAACTATGCCTGCCAATTATACCAGCTTTCTCGACCTGCAAAAGTAGGTGCAGTAATGGCCTTAATCCGTGAATGTCAACCCAATACATTTGAAGAATGGGAGTCATGGTATTTTGACAATGCTTTTACTGCCACGAAACAGCCACAAAAACTGACAAATGAAGCCTTGATGGAACTTGGTGAAAGGCTTTATGCCAAAATCACGACTTTTGTCATCCCCGAATGGGAGGAGGCTTTTAAAACCCTCACGCTTCAAGACTGCATCGATTACATTTACAATTTGACTATCAACCGCACATACGACGGTTATATTCGCGAAAAATCGGTTGTGAACGACGGCCTTGCCAAAATCTTTCCTAATGTCGTTTTCGAGGAAAGCGACCCTGAATTGGACCATGCTGGTGATATTGATTATATCGCAAAAGTTGGCGATAAGGCCCTCGGAATCCAAGTGAAACCCGTTACAGCCAATGCCAATTTTGGTGGCTATTCACTTTCAGAACGCATGAAAGCAAGTTTTCAAAGCTTTACCGAACAATACGGAGGCAAAGTTTTCATCGTTTACAGCCTCAAAGGTGAAATCGCTAACAAAGAAGTAGTCAAAGAGATTGAAAACGAAATCAATCGATTGCAAAATCTTTGAATCTTAAATCTTGAATCTTTAAATCTTAAATCTTTAATAATGAAAAAACTCACCTTATTAGTTATGGGCACAATCACCCTGTTTGGCTGCAACCAACAACCGCAGCAACCCGCTGAACGCTATTCCGTCAAGGCTTACCCCGAGACGAGAAAAGACACCACCGTCGTTGACGACTACTTTGGCACGAAGGTCGCCGACCCGTACCGTTGGCTCGAAAACGACACCTCAGCCGAGACCGCGCAATGGGTCAAGGCGCAGAACGAAGTCACGCAAGACTACCTGAGCCACATCCCCTTCCGCAGCGCCATCAAGGACCGCTTGACGCAAATCGTTAATTACGAGCGTTATAGTATGGCCTCCAGAACCAAAGCGTCATCTATATGCAAGAAACGCTTGACGGCGAGCCTACCGTGCTCTTGGACCCCAACAAACTTTCCGACGACGGCACCGTCTCGTTGGGCGGCATCAGTTTCTCCAAAGATGGCAAATACATGGCCTACACCATCCAGCGCAGCGGCTCCGACTGGGTTGAAATCTATGTGAAGGACATGGAAACCCTCGACCTCCTCCCTGACCACATCGAATGGGCCAAGTTCACGGGTGCCAATTGGTACAAGGACGGCTTCTTCTATGCCGCCTACGACCGCCCCGAAGCCGGCAAGGAGTTCAGCAACGTGAACGAGAACCATAAAATCTACTACCACAAACTCGGCACACCCCAGGAGCAAGACGAACTTTTCTACAGCAACCCCGCCCAGCCGCGCTATTTCCACTCGATTGACCTCACCGAGGACGAGCACTACATGTTCCTCTTCGAGAGCGGTCAAGGCGCGGGCAGCACGCTGTGGATCAGGGACATGGAAGACCCGAAGGGCAAGTTCGTGCAGATTGCCGACGACATGGACTACCAATACAGCCCCATCGACGTGATTGACGGCACTTTGTACATTTTCACCAACTACAACGCTCCCAAAGGCCGTATTTGTAAGGTGTCAGCCAAGGCCCCGCAGATGGAGAACTGGGTCGATGTGATTCCCGAGAGTGAGAATGTCATCGCTGGAATCAGCCTCGCCAAGGGCAAGATGATTGTCACCTACGACCAAGACGCCTCCAACCACGCTTACGTCTATACCATGGACGGCGAAAAACTTAACGAAATCGCCCTGCCCACCTACGGCGCCGTCGGTTTCAGCAGCAAATACGAGGAGCCTGAGGTGTTCTACGCCTTCACCTCCTTCGCCTTCCCGACCACGATTTATCAGTACAACATTGACGACAACACCTCGACCGTGTTCCGTGCGCCCGCCATCGACTTCAAGTCGGACGACTACGTCACGGAGCAGGTCTTCGTCACCTCGAAGGACGGCACCAAGGTCCCGATGTTCCTGACCTACAAGAAAGGCTTGCAGAAAGACGGCACCAACCCGACCCTGCTGTACGGCTACGGCGGCTTCAACATCACCCTCAACCCGGGCTTCAGCACCTCGCGTCTGCCTTTCCTCGAGAATGGCGGCATCTATGCCCAGATGAACCTGCGCGGCGGCAATGAATACGGCGAGGACTGGCACATCGCCGGCACCAAGTTGCAGAAACAGAACGTCTTCGATGACTGCATCGCCTGCGCTGAATACCTTATCAATAACGGCTACACCTCACCGAAATATCTGGCTCTGAACGGTGGCTCCAACGGAGGTCTGCTCGTCGGTGCTGTTGTCAACCAGCGTCCCGACCTCTTTGCCGTGGCCGTGCCGCAAGTCGGCGTGATGGACATGCTGCGCTACCACCTCTTCACCATCGGCTGGAACTGGGCCAGCGACTACGGCACCAGCGAGGACGACGAGGCCATGTTCAAAGCTTTGTATGCCTACTCGCCGCTGCATACCATCCAAAGCGGTGAGAATGTGCACTATCCTGCCATCATGGTCACCACTGCAGACCATGACGACCGTGTGGTGCCCGCCCACTCATTCAAGTATGCCGCTGCCTTGCAGGCCGCCCAAACTGGCGACCAGCCTAAGATCATCCGCATCGACACCAAAGCCGGACACGGCGGTGGCAAGCCGATTTCCAAGGTCTTGGAAGAACAGGCTGACAT
Source organism: uncultured Bacteroidales bacterium (assembly GCA_905233685.1). Lineage (GTDB taxonomy): Bacteria > Bacteroidota > Bacteroidia > Bacteroidales > F082 > Limimorpha. Next base: position 5,767 of record CAJOEZ010000053.1, read on the forward strand.
TTATTCGTTTATCCTTTATAATATGGGTGTGAATTATCCTAAGGACGAGAAATAAGCGCCAAACTTCAAGTACGTACCCGAAAAATTCCTACTTTTGCCGTTTGTTTTGAACGCGAAGTAAATATCAACAACAAATACATGGAAATCAGCAGCAAATACAGCCCTCAGGAAGTTGAAGGCAAATGGTACGAACACTGGATGGAGAAGCGTTATTTTCACTCCACCCCCGACGAACGCGAACCCTATACCATCGTGATCCCGCCGCCGAATGTGACCGGCGTGCTTCACATGGGCCACATGATGAACAACACGATTCAGGATATCTTGATCCGCCGCGCCCGCATGCAGGGCAAGAACGCCTGCTGGGTGCCCGGCACCGACCACGCCTCCATCGCCACCGAAGCCAAGGTGGTGAACAAGCTGGCGCAACAAGGTATCAAGAAGACTGACATCGGCCGCGAGGAGTTCCTCAAGCACGCATGGGACTGGACCCACGAGCATGGTGGCATTATCCTCAAGCAGCTGCGCCGCTTAGGTTGCTCCTGCGACTGGGAACGCACCTCGTTCACCATGGACGACCTCCGCTCGAAGAGCGTCATCCGCGCCTTCGTCGACCTGTATAATAAAGGTCTGATTTACCGTGGCGTGCGTATGGTCAACTGGGACCCGAAAGCCCTTACTGCCTTGAGCGACGAAGAAGTGGTCTTCAAAGACGAGCACAGCAAGCTGTTCTATCTGCGCTACTACCTCCATGAGGACGACGGCACGGGTGCCACCGGTGCTGAAGGCGAAATCATCCATACCGATGAGAAAGGTCGCCGTTATGCTGTGGTGGCTACCACGCGTCCCGAGACCATCATGGGCGATACCGCCATGTGCATCAATCCCGCCGACCCAAAGAACCAATGGCTGCGCGGCAAGAAAGTCGTGGTGCCGTTGGTAAACCGCGTCATCCCCGTCATCGAGGATGATTATGTGGACATAGAGTTCGGCACGGGCTGCTTGAAAGTCACTCCCGCCCACGATGTGAATGACTACATGCTGGGCGAGAAACACAACCTGCAGAGCATCAACATCTTCAACGATGATGCCACCCTCAGCGAAGCCGCAGGTATGTACATCGGCATGAGCCGTGAGGACTGCCGCAAGCAGATCATCATCGATATGAAAGAAGCCGGCCTCCTTGAGAAAATTGAGGACTATAATAATAAAGTGGGTTACTCCGAGCGCACCAATGTGCCGATTGAGCCCAAGCTCTCTATGCAGTGGTTCCTCAAGATGGAACACCTCGCCAACATCGCACTGAAACCCGTGCTGAATGGCAACATCAAGTTCTATCCTTCAAAATATGTCAATCTCTACCGCCACTGGTTGGAGAACATCAAGGACTGGTGCATTAGCCGTCAGTTGTGGTGGGGCCATCAGATTCCGGCATACTACCTGCCCGAAGGCGGTTTCGTAGTAGCTGAGACACCCGAAGAGGCCTTGAAACTCGCCATTGAGAAGACTGGCAACAAAAATCTGACCCTCAAAGACTTGCGTCAGGACGATGATGCTTTGGACACTTGGTTCAGCTCATGGTTGTGGCCGCTGTCGCTCTTCAACGGCATCCTCGACCCCGACAACGCCGAATTCAAATACTACTACCCCACCAACGACCTCATCACCGCCCCCGACATCATCTTCTTCTGGGTGGCCCGCATGATCATGGCTGGTGAGGAATACCAAAATGAAGTGCCGTTCAAGAATGTGTACTTTACTGGTATCGTGAGAGACAAGTTAGGTCGCAAGATGTCCAAGTCGTTGGGCAACTCACCCGACCCGATCGAGCTCATCGACAAGTTCGGTGCCGACGGAGTGCGCATGGGCATGATGCTCAGTGCCCCTGCCGGCAATGACATCCTCTTCGACGAGGCCCTCTGCGAACAAGGCCGCAACTTCTGCAACAAGATTTGGAATGCCCTCCGCTTGGTGAAAGGCTGGAATGTGGACCAAAACGCCGCCCAACCCGAGGCCGCCAAGATGGCCGTGAAGTGGTTTGAGGCCCGCTTCAACCAAGTGTTGGCCGAGACCAATGACAACATTGACAAGTACCGCCTGAGCGATGCCTTGATGGGTATTTACAAACTCACTTGGGACGACTTCTGCTCATGGTACCTCGAGATGGTGAAGGCTCCGCAAGGCCAAGGCATCGACCGCATGACCTACGATGCCACCATTAAGTTCTTCGAGAACCTGATGCTCCTGCTGCACCCCTTCATGCCTTTCATCACCGAAGAAATTTGGCACGCCATCACTGACCGCAAGGACGGTGACGACATCATCATTGCCCAGCAGCCCAAGTTCCAAGGCTTTGACGCTGAAATCTTGAAGCAGTTCGAGTTCACCCAAGAAGTCATCAACAACGTCCGTAAGGTGCGCAGCGACAAGAACATCGCCAACCGCGAGGCTATTCAACTCGTTGTGAAGGGTACCGCAAACAAGGACTTTGACTGCGTGATTGCCAAACTCTGCAACGTGAGTGAAATCAATTATGTGGCCGAGGCTCCTGCCGGTGCCTTCGGTTTCATCGTGGGCAGCACCGAGTTCTTCGTGCCGCTCACCGACAATGTCGATGTGGAGGCTGAGATCAAGAAGCTTGAAGAGGAACTGAAATACGCCCAGGGCTTCCTGAAGAGCGTGGAGACCAAGCTCTCCAATGAACGCTTCGTGAATGGTGCTCCTGCCGCCGTTGTCGACAAGGAACGCAAAAAGAAATCCGACGCCGAGGCCAAGATTGCTGTGATTGAGCAGCAGCTGGCGGGGCTGAGGAAATAATCTAAACTTGTAGAGTCATTTTAACGGCTCCCCCATTTCATCTTCAACACTCAAAAAAAACGAATAGCGGAGATTTTCACCTCCGCTATTCTAATAATTACGTACATTTTAACTAACGTTTCAATTCATCAATCGTCGAACAATCATCCCTTGCAAAGAGTAACAACCAGGACAATTAGAATGCTTTAGTTCTACTTCCTTAGTTTCATTAGAAGGTATTACAACCTGATACACTTCCTTAACACACGTAGCCCCTCCATGACTGTATGAATCAAAGACCAATTCCATCAAAACTGTGACGGTAAAATTGTTATAGTTTTTGAGTTCCGCACGTGTAATACCATTTGAAAAAGGGCCACCGCCAAGATCCTCACGATAAATGTCTTCCAAGCTAACACCTCCTATGTCCTCTGAAGAACAGATTCCATTAATCTTATACCCACAATCTTTCTCTGTGGTGGAAGTATTACCGTTATTGGTAATTTGGATGATGTTTTGGGCGGTTGCGCAGGTCATTATTCCACAAATGAATATTATTGCAAAGATCTTCTTCATAGATAAGTGATATTTGAGGCAACGTATCGTGGAGAATGATTACCATCCTCCACGAATACGCGCCATGTGATTATTACCACGTAGAGGTATTTAAATAGAAGAAATAGGTACTGCATCCATTATAAGAAATATATGCATTACCCGCTCCTGTATCTTTCATCCTAAAAATCGTCATATGATCTTTTTTTTCAGGAGAAGTCATATTTGCATAGTAGCTTCTGGAAGAAGGACAATACCAAATATCAACAACAATACTAGGAGTATCACAAAAATAAGGATGTATTCTCTTGTTGCTTTCAATACATTGATCCTCATCACAGTTCGTCAACGACATTTCTTGTTGTGCCTTTGGACGAATTTGATTCACCAAAGTGAAACTTGTAAGGCTTACAAACAGTAATGCTGTTACAGCTAAAACAATTCCTTTTACTTTCATTGATTATACACCAGTTATATCCCATCGGCCCATCGGTTTTGCTTTGATTATGTTATTTGTTTAATGTGCCAATAGTTTCAGACATACACACAAAAAAAGCGTGGCACTTTTTCGCCTTCGTCGGATTCCTTGAGGTCTTGGACTACCTGACATTCCCAACTACAACGAACATAGCCCCACGCCAAACGGCAGGAGCGTCGTTGCTCTAACCAGAAATGTCATTCTTGAAAGTGTCCAAGTTTCAAGGAATCCAGTATCAAGCTACTTCGCTTTTTCCAATTCTATGATGTGCATATCGCTAAAAGCGTTATCTCATAGGCTAATATTTTAGTTCACAATCTGTTAGTTACCACTTTGTTGCTTTTCAGCAACTGCTTCTTCAGTGTTTATGTCCCCGACATTCATCGGATGACGCTGCAAATATAAAGAAAATGATTCCAAGCGCCAGAAAAAGAAGAAAACTTTTTCAAAAACACGAATTGCCATCAAAGCAATGTAGAAACGTTCCAATAAAAAACTTGGATGGATTTAAGGCAATAACAACGTCAAAATTTTGGCCAAATTCTCATATACATACCATGCAAAAATTTTGAATAAATTCCAACCTGTTTTTTGCATTATAAAACAATATAATAAATTGTTTTACAGCATTATAAATAATTCTAATTTCCGCCAAATCGAGCGATTTTTCATCGATTTGGCGGAAAATAAACGATTCAAATTCCGCCATTTCGATTAAAATTTCATCGATTTGGCGGAAAATGGAGTCGTTCTAAATAACAAAGCTCAATTGCAGCCACCGCCGCAGCCTTCGCAGCCGCCTTCGCCGCAGTCGCCGCCGCAACCGCTGCAGCCACCAGGAGCAAAGTCTTCGTCGGTCGACTCGCGCACGTCGAGGATCTCGCCCGAGAAATGGAGGTGCTTGCCCGCCATATCGTGGTTGAAGTCCATCTTCACATGCTTGTCGCCAATCTCACGGACAAGGCCCATGATCGGGCGACCGTCAGAGGTCTGCATCATCAGTTGGGCACCGACTTTCACCATATCCATCAACACATCGTTTTGCATAAACATGTTCTTGTCGAGGTCCATCACGTAGGCTTCGTCACGCTCGCCATAACCCTCTTCTGGGGTCAGGTGGAAGGCATAATGGTCGCCAGGTTCCTTGCCCATCAGGTTCTCCTCGAACTTGGGCAGCAGTTGGTGCATACCGAAAATGGCGACAAAGGGGTTCTCTTTCGTGGTCTCCTGAAGGATGGGACCGTTTTCGTCGTTCTCACGCAAGACGTAGGTCATGGTGACGACGGATTGATCTTGGATTTTCATAATGTATTCGTATTTAAAGATTTAAAATTCAAAATTTAATGATTCAAAGATTTAATAGGAGCCAAACATTTTGCGCAACAGCCATTCCACAGCGGCCAGGCCGATGAGGACAAAGAAAATCCATTTGGAATGAATCAGGTCCTCGAAGCGGCTCTCATGGTGTTCAACGGAGGTGATGCGCGTGTCGTGGCGCAAATCCTCGGCGAGTTGTTGCAGTTGTTGTGCGGTATAGCAGTTGCCGTTGGTCAGGCGGGCAATGTTGCGCATCCGTTCCAAATCGGCGGTAAGTTGCTGTTCCTCAATGCCTATCGCAGCCACGCTGAAGGTGCCGTTCACGCTGATTTTGCGCTCGCCCATCTGCGCCTCCACCTTGTATTGGTACAAACCCTCAGGCAACAGACCCGCATTCAATTGGTAGTCGTGTTCGCGTTTCGAGAAGGTGTAGTCGTAGGTCTCGCCCGTCAGTTTGTTCACAATCTGGATGGTCAGTTCGGGGTCGATGACGAGTTCGTTGTTCGGGTTGCGCAGTTCGGCGGTGATGATGACTGGCTCGTTGCTATAATAGGTCTCCTTGGCGTAAATCGCCGATCCGTCGTTGGACGACAACAGCAAGTATTTCAGTGTTTTGGAGAAGATTTCGTCAAACACATCGTGGTTCTTCGACTGGTAGTATTCAAACAGCCGCCAGCGCCAAACATTGGTGCCAAAGAGGAAGCCCATCTTGCGCTTGTCGTTGGCGAAACCCAACAACGGCAGCCCCGACTTCACGCCCATCACCTCTTGCAAAAGAAGGTCGTCGTGCGACTTCAAAGCGTTGATTTCCAGGTGCGGCAAGGCCAAAGGCGGGTATTTTGCAATCATTTGGTCTGACTTGACATCGAAAGTGAAGGTCGTGAAAGCGGAATTCAGGTGCGCCTTCACGTCCAAAAGCGTGTTGGTCGCGCCCGAGCGGAACTCAAACACCGACTGCACCTTATTAATATAATCCCTGTCCGTGTCGTTGCCGATGACGAACAGCACGGGCAGTTTCGCGTTCTTGTCTAATTGGGTTTTCAAGGCGTTGAAGTCCATCTTGGCGTTGGGCACTTGGTGCAGAATGACAAGGTCATACTTCTCAAAATCAGGAAGTTGCTCCTTTCCGAAACAAAAATCCACCTCGTAGTTGTCGTTGAGTACGCTACGCAAGGCACCCAAATCGGGATGCGGCGAGGCGGCCACACACAGCAACTTATATTTCTGGTCAAGCACCTCGACATAGATATGCCGCACATTGTTGAGCAGTTGCTCCTCCCCTTCTATGCCGCTGATTTCTATGTCGATAGGCAAAACGCCCTTTTTGGTCGCGTCAAGCATAAAATCAATTTCCTTGGAGAAGCGGTTGGACGGAATCTCGATGTCGCGCTTCTCTAATACGCGACCGCTTTCCTTGAGGGTCAGTTGAGCTTTTCGGCCTGCCAAGTCGCGGGCGGCCACCGTCACACGGACGGGAAATGTCGCGCCGAGCGATACCACCTTATTATAATGCACGTTGCGTATGGCGAGGTCGGGATAAGAAACCGTGTCGCCCAAAACGACGGTATGGATGGGGAACAGGAAATTCTCCGCCACCAACTCCGGCTCGAAGCCACGGTTATAGATACCGTCGGAGAAGAGCAGCACTGCACCCACATT
>CAJOEZ010000054.1 GCA_905233685.1 uncultured Bacteroidales bacterium
ATTTGATCGTGAGGTTTCGCCTCTTTTGAAGATAAAGGATGCCTATCCAAAGATATTGCTTGCAAGAACGCGTCAAAAGGAATTCCAGTACGAAGGTATTAGGATTATCAATTTGGCTGACTGGCTTGGTGAGTCACTATAAAACAATTCTTGTCCATACGAGGAAAAAATGCACCTTCAAAACAGATTCGTTGTCTATTAGAATTGTAAAGTTTCTTTACACCACTGTAAAGATTCTTTACATTTGCTTTGAATCTTTAAATCTTAAATCTTTGAATTTTAAATAGTTGTATTTTTGGTATAAGATTTGCTATTTATTACGTTTTTCAAGACAAGTCTCATCAAATTGAAATATCAACAGTAATATGAGCGCCATAACAATTAAACCGAAACACAAGCATTTTCTCATCAACACATTCTGCTTGATGATAGGCATCACTTCCGCTACCTTGCTGTTCCAATGGATGCTGCATGAGTTTTCCTACGACCGTTTTGTTGAGGACGGCGACCGAATTTACCGCTTGGTGTCGGTGGATAAGGCCACGGGCACAAGATACACAGGCGGAGTCTGCCAATTGCGCTATGACTTGCCTGATGCCGTGCCGCAGGTGGAGGAATGTGTTAGCGTGATTTCACACTATACCAACCAGAATCCCAACACAGTTAGGGATATGGAACGCAACGAATCCTTTGAGGTGACGGCTTTGACGACCAGCGACAATTTCTTCAACGTGTTCACCTATCCCATTGTGGAAGGCGAGCCGCATCACATTTTGCAGCCCAACGAGGTGGCCATTTCCAAAGAGATGGCACAAAAACTTTTTGACGGTTCGGCCATAGGTCAGCCTTTGACCTGCTCTTATATGCACATAGAGACTGTTTACACCGTTGCCTTGGTGGTGGATGTGCCTACCAACACGCATCTGCCTTTCGAGGTGGTGGTGCCGATGGATAGCCGTCAACTCAATCTTTACCGCAACATCAGCAAGGCGGAGATGAAACGGTTGGCCAACATCCAAACGGAGAAGTACGATAAGCAGCAATGGTTGGAATTCCAGCCTTTGCACGACATTCATCTTCACACTGAATATAATGACCCAGAAAGTGTGGGTAATGGCAATGCCTCGTATGTCTGGATTATCATCTTTGGCATTCTGCTCATCGTGGCGGTTACCATTGTGAATTGCGCCACGCTCGATGTGTCGTATGCGGTGCAGCAGACCAAAAACCGAGTTGTCAAGCGGGTACTTGGGTGCAGCGAGTTCAGGATCTTTTCAGGTAACATACTGGAAACCCTGCTCATTACCCTTGTGGCGATGGGGCTTTCCTTGTTGGCGGTATGGGGATTGCTGCCCGCGTTCCAGTCGTGGATAGGCGTGCCTGTGCAGTTGCGCTTTGACAAATGGCTGCTCTTTTTCTGCCTTGCGCTTTTGGTGCTGTTGCCTTTGGCATCGAGTCTTTTCGGGCAATATTGCCTACGCAGTGTGGCCTTCCCCGACGTGTTGAAAGGCAAGATGCGCCACCTGAAAGGCATCCGCATCAGCAATGCGAGTTCGGTGTTTCAGGTGGGCATTTCTTCACTTGCTGCCGTTTTTACCGTGGTCATTCTATTGCAACTCTCGTTTATGCGGCATTCCGACAAAGGCGTTGATGTCTCTAATATCGTGTCGCTCAATAGTTTGGTAACGCCCTGCTACAAAGTGGGCCCCATTCGTGACGAACTGATGAAGAACCCTGACATTTACAGCGTTGGTCTTTGTATGGGTGACTTTTCCAAGCCTAATGGCTTTATCAACAAGGTGGAATGGGAAGGGCGAGAAGAGGGGAATGATGCTGTATTTCAGTTACTTATTACTGATGGCTATTTCCAAGAAATGGTTGGGATGGAGTTGCTGTCAGGCGACTATTTAAGCAAGGACTTGAATTTGGATGATTATTTTGAGGGCAAATACGAAGGGAATGGGCAGTATGTGGTCAACGAGGCGGCGGCTAAGGCGATGGGCTGGAGTGCGGAGGAAGCCATCGGCAAGGATTTGACGTTAACAGTGACGTCGGGGAGGATTGTCGGGGTGGTGAAGGACTTCCATTTCTCCGATATGCGCAATGCCGTTTCGCCGCTTATTATGGAATATGGACCAGAGGCGCAGCCAAACATCGTGGTGAAAATCGCGCCCGAAAACCGACAACAGACCTTGGCATATATTCAAGAAGTGGTGCATCCGTTTAATTTTTCTGATGTGTTTTCCTATTCGTTTTTGGGCGAGAAGGAACTCTACCGTGAGGAGCGTCAGGTCGGGCACTTATCGTTGTTGTATTTCCTTGCGGCTATGCTATTGGCCTTGTTTGGCTTTTTCGGTGTCGTTTCTTATCATCTGCATCAGGAGTCGCTTAATATGGCTGTACGCAAGGTGTTTGGTGCCACCACTAGCGAGGTGCAGGGACATTACTTGAAAACGCGACTACGGATGTATATTCTGCCTGTTTTGACAGCAACCATCCTGTCCGTCTATTTCTCCCTGAAATGGCTGCAAGGCTTTGCTTATCATGTGTCATTCCCCGTTGTGCTGACGGTGGCTGTGGTTTCTTTCTTTGCGGCTTTCCTGCTGCTCTCGCTGATTGTTTCGGGCGTGGTGCAGGCTGTTTGCAGCAGAAGGATTACGGAGGTGTTGCAGAAGGGATGACTTTTTGCAAAAGCATATTTTTTTTCGGTAATTTGAGAAAAAGTGAATTTGAATATACGTTGTATTGAAAATTTATGTAATTTTGCATTACAAATCTATAAAATGTAAAGCAATATGTCACAAACAACCATAAATTTCAGGATTGACAGCGAATTAAAACAGCGTTTTGAAAGGCTTTGCGATGAATTTGGCCTTAGCACTACAACCGCTATTACACTTTTCATGAAAGCTGTAATTAGAGAACGAAGAATTCCATTCGAGATTAAAACGAACACTGAAATAGAAGAAAATGCCCAAACTCAAATCCAAAATCCTAGTCGTTGACGACAACGCCGGCATCCGCTCGGCATTGGGAATACTTTTGCCGATGCGTTTTGCCGAGGTGGAACTCATCGCCACACCTAAAGTGCTGATGGAAACCATGCAACGCTTCAGACCTGATGCGGTGCTGCTTGACATGAACTTCGAGACTGACATCAACACGGGCAACGAAGGGCTTTACTATCTTTCTCAACTGAAGCACGACTTCCCCGAGGTGGAGGTGGTGCTCTTCACAGCCTACGCCGATATTGCTTTGGCCGTTGAGGGGATGAAACGCGGGGCTTTCGACTTCGTGGTGAAGCCTTGGGACAACGCCAAATTGTTGGGGATTCTTGAGGAAGCCTGCAAGAAACACCGTAAGACCACGGGGAAGGCTTCCCCTGCTGAGCCTGCTCCCATGATGCGCTGGGGCAACAGCGAGGCGATGAAACAGCTGCACGAGATGGTGAATAAAGTGGCTCCCACCGATGCCACGGTGCTCATCACGGGCGAGAACGGCACGGGTAAGGATGTGCTGGCCAATGAGATTCATAGACTATCAACGAGGACTGCAAAGCCAATGGTGGGTGTGGACATCGGTGCCATTACGGATACCTTGTTTGAAAGCGAGATGTTTGGTCATGTGAAAGGGGCCTTCACCGATGCCCATGCCGACCACATCGGCAAATTTGAGCAAGCCAATGGCACCACGCTGTTCCTCGACGAAATCGGCAATGTGCCGCTGAGCCAACAGGCCAAGCTGCTGCGCGTGATCCAAAACCGCAGCATTACCAAGGTGGGCGACACCAAGTCGGTGCCCATTGACATCCGCCTGATTTGTGCCACCAACATGGACTTGGCGGCGATGGTCAAGGAGGGGCGTTTCCGCGAGGATTTGTATTATCGCATCAACGCCATATCGCTGTATCTGCCGCCTTTGCGCGAGCGCACTGACGAGATTGTGCCGTTAGCGGAAGGTTTTGTGCTGAAATACGCTGAACAGTACCATCGTGCGGCCAATGGGCTCTCCGAGGAGGCCAAGCAGCTGCTTTTGCGTTGTCGTTGGAGCGGTAACATCCGTGAGTTGCAGAATTGCATCGAGAAGGCGGTCATCTATTCCGAAACGGAACTGGTCCGTGCCGAGGACCTGCAAATCCGTGCTTCTGAGTTGACAGAAGGACAGAAGGTGCAAGCCGAGTCGCTGGAGGATGCCGAGGAAAAGGTGATTCGTCAGGCCATGAAGCAATATAACGGCAACCTGTCGTTGGTGGCCAAGGCTTTGAAAATCAGTCGTCCGACATTGTACAGCCGTCTGAAGAAATACGGGATATGAGCACTTGGATTTGGATAGCGGTAGTCGTTATGGCGGTGGTGGTGGCCGTCGTGGTCACTTTTGTGCTGACGCGGCGGCACGACACCAAGAAGGTGTCGTTCATGATGGATGCCTTGGAGGACGGTGAGCTGAACTTCAGGTTTCAGGAGAAGTCGGCGCTGAACCGTGCCTTGAACCGCATCCGTGGCATCTTCGAGCGCAGGTCGGCTGCGGATGAATCGGCCTCATGGAGCAGGCTGTTTCGGGTGATTACCCATGAAATCATGAACACCGTGGCTCCCATTGCCTCGCTGAGCGATGCCCTTTCCAAGGAAAAGGATTTGGACGTGAAGGCCGGGCTGGAAACGATTTCGGCCTCATCGAAAGACTTGATTCGTTTTGTGGAGTCGTATCGCAGCATTACCCAGGTCACACCGCCGGTTCGTAAGGCCGTGATGGTGGATGAGCTGATGGACAGGGTGTTACGCCTCAACAAAGCCAAAATCGCCGAGCAGGGTGCCACCTTGACCTACCAGGCCAAGACCCTTGACCTGTTGATTTATGCCGATGAGGGACAAATCATGCAGGTGTTCAACAACCTGATTAAGAACGCCGTGCAAGCGGGTGCCACTTCCATTTGGATTACGGCGGATTTGAATATGGACGACCAAACCGTCATCCGTGTGGCCAACAACGGCAAAGCGATTCCATTGCGGCAGATAGAGGAAATCTTCGTGCCGTTTTACACCACGAAGCCCAATGGCACGGGCATCGGGTTGAGCCTCTCGAAGCAGATTATGGTGAAGCACAATGGCACCTTGAATCTGGAGCAGAGCGACAGCCAAATGACGGTGTTCTCCTTGGTGTTCAAGTAAACCATTGTAAAGATTCTTTACACCACTGTAAAGATTCTTTACACTTTGCCCCGAATCATTAATTCTTAAATCTTTGAATTTTAAATACTTACATTTTTGGCACGCTATATGCTATACATTTGGCATATCAAAAATATGTGTGCTATGAAAGCTAAACATACCTTTTTCATTTTAATGATGTTGGTCCTGGGGGCCTTGAATCCTGTCAAGGCCCAGGACACCCTTACCTTGGATCTCAAAGCCTGTATGCATTACGCCGTGGAGCACTCCACGAGGATGCGCATCTCCCAGGCGGACATCCGCGATGCGCAAATCGATAGACGCGATGCCATCCTTGCAGCCTTCACGCCTTCGATTGACGGAGGCACATACGCCTACTATAACTTCGGCCGTAGCATCGACCCCGAGACCAACACTTATACCGTTGTCACCTCGTTCCATAACGGCTACAGCCTCTCGGCCGGAATTAACCTCTTTAATGGTTTCCAGGCAGTGAACAACCTGAAAATCACCAAGACGGCACAGCAAATGGGCCTGACCAAGGAACAGCAAATCGAGGACCAGCTCTGCCTCGCCACGATGGAGGCCTATTGCAACGTGCTGTATTTCACTGAACTGGAGAAGGCTCTGCAAGGACAGGTGGCTACGGCAGAAAAGGCGCTGCAGTTGGCCACGAGGCAAGAGCAATTGGGGCAGAAATCCCATGCTGACGTGGTGCAGGTTCAAAGTGACCTCGCAGAAAGGCAATACCTGCTGACCACCTGCCGCAACAACCTCAACAATGCCGTGATCACCCTGAAAGATGTGATGCTTTGGCCTATGGATGAGCCGCTGAAGGTTGATGAAAGCATCGCCCAGCAGACACTTTTGGTCACTGACCCTGTTGATGCCCCCAGCGTCGTTTCGCAGGCCAAACAGACCATGCCCTCTGTCCTCTTGGCCGAAGGCACGATGAAAAACGCCCGTGTTGCTTTGAAGACTGCCCGTTGGCTGCTGTTGCCCCGACTCTCGCTTTATGGAGGCTGGTCGTCGAGCTATTTCACCTATCCTGGGAAGGAAGGGTATGTGCCAACACCTTATTTCGACCAAATCAGGGACAACCGAGGCGAATACATCCAGCTGTCACTGAACATCCCGATTTATGACCATCTTTCCAAGCATTCCAACATTGCCAAGAAGAAGAATGCCTATGACCGTGCCCAGGCGGAATACGAGCAGTCGCTGCGCGACGTGGAGGCCGAGGTGCTGCGCGCCATTGCCGACCGCGACGGTGCCGCCGATGCCCTGCAGCAGGCTGAGACTCACGCCGTCTTGCAACAGGAGGCTTTTGCACTCAATAATAAACGCTTCGAGCAGGGGCTGATTTCCTCCATCGAGTATCAGACGGCTTCGAATAACTACCTCAACGCCCTTGCGGAACAAATGAACGCCCGCCTTCAATACTATATCAAAAACAGCGTAGTTAGTTATTACAAGGGGATACCGTATTTAGATCAGTAGGCTTCTGGCTCTTAGCCCCTGGCTTCTGGCAGCTTTATGAGGAAGTTGAAGTTTCAACCGCGGTGAAAGCTGCCAATAGCCAGGAGCCAGTAGCCAAAAACCAAACAACAATTAAACAATTAACTCTTCGTCAATATGAAAACCTACCTGAAATTCTTATCCCGAAACAAGCTCTACACCGCCATTGAGTTCATTGGCTTGAGCGTGGCCTTGGCCTTCGTCATCATCAGCTTCTGCTATGTGGTGCAGCAATACGCCGTGACGCGCGAGAACCCCGACCGCGAGCGGATTTACGCCATCGGCTCGGAGCAAATGACCAACGCCTACGGCGTGAAGGAATTCATCGACGGCAAAGTTCCAGAGGTGGAGGCCGTGACCCATTTCTTTTACAGCAAAAACAAACTGATAAAGTCGGGCGACGAAAAGTGTTTAGGCACCGTGCTCGACTGCGATCGCGAGTTTTTCGACTTCTTTCCCGTCCAATTCAAGGAAGGCAATGCCGACGACCTGACCAATGCCCATGTGGCTTTTATTTCAGAGAAATTGGCCGCCAAAATGGAAGGCGAAATCGTTGGCCGTCAATTGATTACTGGAAAAGACACGCTGACTGTGGTGGGCGTGTTCTCCGACTTGGGTAGTTCCCTGCTCCATGAGGCAGATGTCATCGGCAACATCGAAACCAGCCGCTTTACGGAGATGTTTCGCCAAAACCCCATATTTTGGGGAACTCATATCCACACTTTCGTGAAGGTGTGGCCCCATGCCAACCCTGCCGAGTTGCAGGAAAAACTGACCGCGATTTGCCAAGACCAATACGGCGACAAATTCCAGACTTTCTACGGCGAAGAAGGAAAGGTTTCCATGCTTCGGATGGACAAGATTTTCTTCAGCGAAGCGAAGACGCAACTCAAGAAAGGCGACCGCTCCATGATGCGTACGATGATTATTATAGGCCTGTTGCTGCTCGTTTCGGCGCTCATCAACTACATCAACCTGAATGTGGCTCTCGTGGGGAAACGCGCCAAGGAAATGGCTTCACGAAGGCTTCTCGGGGCGCAGAAGGCCGACATCGTCTGGAAGTTCCTCGGCGAGTCGCTGCTTTTCACCTTGTGTTGCTTTGCGGTAGGCTTGCTGTTGGCTTATGCCTTGACACCATACGTCAATGGGTTGATGGATGCCGATGTTGCGGTGCGGATTCCATTCACGGCGAGTTATCTTGTCGGCTATTTGCTGATGGTCGTGGCGGTGGCTTTTTTGGCTGGCATCTTGCCTGCTGCTATCATTTCGCAAGCCCGTCCCATCGATGTGGTGAAAGGCACGTTCCGTCTCCGCAGCCGCAAAGGGTTGATGCGGTTTTTCATCGTGTTCCAAAACGCCATTTCCATCGTGCTGATTGCCTTGACGATAACGATGGAGTTGGAGATGCGCCACATGGTGGAGCGACCGATAGGATTGCAGACCGACAACCTGTTTTTCATTAATTCCAAGTTGAACATCACCACCAAGTCGGAGGCTTTCAGGGAGGAACTTCGCAACCTGCCTTGTGTGAACGAACTGGCGTTGAGCAACAACGTGCCAGGAGTGACAGGAACGACTTTAAGATTGCCGAAAATGGGCGAGACGCAACCCAATACAAGTGTCATCATATTTGAATGTGACACGACAGCGTTCCGATTGTTGGGGTTTGAGGTGCTGGAGCAGTTCAGTGTGCCGGATGAGGGAAGTTATTGGATGACGCAATCTGCCGTGGCGGGATTGACAGGTCTGCCTTACGGCGATTACAACTACGACACGATTATGTCTTGGAAACAGACGGCCATGGGTAGTGGCGTTTGTGGTATCATCAAGGATTTCAATATGTTGGACGCGCTTCATGCCACCGACGAGGATTATACCATAGTTTTTGGAAACGGCGGTTTGGGTTATTCGCAACTTGGTCATCTGCTGTTGGAAATCGTTGGCGACCACGACGAGGCCAAACGCGCCATAGAGGCGGTCTATAAGAAACATTCCGAGGAGATGTTTGGCTCCTATGTTGAGCCAGATCATTTTGGTTTCGTGAAGGATGTCATCGCCTCGAAATACGCGAAGACGCGCCACCAGATGCGGCTCATCGAAATCATCATGGGCATTGCCGTGTTGCTGTCGCTGCTTGGCCTCGTGGCCATGAGCACGCACTTCGCCTCGGAGCGCGAGAAGACCATCGCTATCCGCAAGGTGTTTGGCGGCACGATGGAGAGCGAAATCCGCCGTAACTTGAAGGAATACATTATCATGATACTGATTGCCAACGCGATAGCTATTCCCTTGGCGGTGTGGCTGTGCAAGCGTTATTTGGAAGACTTCGCCTATCGGATTGACCTGCACCCGTGGATTTTCGTGGTGACGATGGTGCTGTCGTTCGTCATAGCCATCGGCTCGGTGTTGTGGCAGATTGTCTCAGTGGCGAAGGTGGATCCTGTTACGGCATTGAAGAAAGAATAAAACTATATAACAATGAACAGATTAACCGACAAACTCATCAAAATCCTATCGTTGGGGATAGGTCTCGCCATTGGCATCGTGCTGATTGCCAAGGTGTGCTTCGAATTGTCGTACGACAGTTTCTACAAGGATGTGGACCGCATCTATTGGATTACCGAGAACATCATCTTCCAAGAAGGTAGCGACCCCGATGATTTTTGGGGCACTTCGGGCGGCATCGCCCCGGGCTTCAAGGCGGAAGTGCCGGGCGTGGAAGCGGCAACGCGCTATTCTACTCTGATTTCAGGAGCACAATTGACTTGCTTCTTCGACTTTTTCAATCGTGATTTCCTTGCAGGTGACCCCATGCAGGCCTTGCAGGAGTACACTGGCGACATTGCCGTCAGTCGAAGCTTTGCGGAGAAGTTGGGCGGCGTGAACGAAGCCATCGGCAAGCAAATCTATAGCGATGTGTGGGGACCGAACGTGAAACTGACCGTTGTGGGCGTGTTTGAGGACTTCCCGAAAAATGGTACCATTCAATGCGACATCGTGACAACCATTGCCGCGTTCGGCGAGTGGAGCATCAACAATTGGCTTGGTAACGACCGCTATCGCGGTTTTGTCAAGTTGGCGCCAAATGTGGATCCCAACAGCCTGAAAGATGCCATCCGCAAGATGCAGGAGGCACACCAGCCTTTGGAGGAGTTGGAGCGTGATGGCTCAAAGATTTGGTACACATTGACCCCGCTTGCCACTATGCACCGCCATGAGGAAACAATCAAAAACTATGTGCTGATTCTGTCGGTAGTGGCTTTCCTGCTGCTTCTTGTGTCGGTACTTAACTACCTGCTGATAGCCATCTCGGATGTGGTGAGACGCTCCAAGGAGATGGGAGTCAGGAAATGCTATGGGGCCGGTGCGGGCATTGGCTGTGGCGGCTTTGGTGATATGGGCGTTCGATGGGGTCATCGAGTCACTGTTGGGCGTGCCAGTCGGAAGTCTTATGGTGCCGCAGACCCGTAGGGTGCTTGTCACTATCATTGTTCTTATTTTCCTGGTCTCTGCTCTTATCCCCGCGATGATGTTCGTCAGGATTCCTGTTTCGACAGCCTTCAGCGGATACAGGGAAAACAAGCGCCGTTGGAAACTCACATTGCTGATGGTGCAGGTCGGCATCAATGTCATTTTGCTGCCTTTGGTTATCGTGGCTGATAGGCAATACAACTCTGCGATGAACGCTGATATGGGCTACGATTACGAGCAATTGCTGTATGTCCCACTGAAAGGAGCGGACAAGGACAATTTGATACTGATTACAGAGAAACTGCGGCAATATCCCGAAGTGGAGGCTGCTGAATTGACCTATAGCATTCCTTTGGACAAGACGTCTGGAAACAATATCATGCTGCCCGACAACCCATCGAAGTATTTGATGGGTGTGTGCGACCAATATATGTCAACGGAGGGCTTCTTCGATATGATGGGCTTCCGTTTGATAGAGGGCAAAGCACCGTCGCAGCCGAAGGATGTGGCTGTGAGCCGCAGTTTCGTGGACGAGATGAACCTTTATGCCGACTGGAGCGATGGCGCGGTGGGGAAGGATATCCTGATTTCGGAGCACAGCGATAACGATGACGACGTTTACACCATTTGTGGCGTATATGAGGATTATATCATCGGCTCGATGATGGGCAGGGACAACCGCGCGACCATCCGTTTCTGCTGGAACACGGATTGGAACTATGGTACTGATGATTGGTCGCGGGCGATGAATAAGCTTGTTGTGAAGGTGCGCGAGGTGAATCCATCAACCATAGAAAAGGTGAAATCGGTCGTCGAGGAATGTCTGCCCGAGCGGAATAATATCGAGGTGACACCTTATACTGAATTGGTTAAGAAAGAGTATGCAGAATTACTCCAGATGCGTCGCACGTTCACCATAGGCGCGCTGTTCGCGTTGGCCATCGCCTTGATGGGCTTGATTGGCTTTGTGCGCGATGAGTCGAACCGCCGCAGCAAAGAGGTCGCCATCCGCAAGGTGAATGGTGCAGTGGCAGGCGAGATCATCAAGATGTTCGTGGTGGATGTGCTGAAACTGGCCTTGATTGCAGCCCTGCTTGGCGTAGCCATTGCCTACTTTGTTTCTGACAAATGGCTGGAGCTGTTCGCCATCCGTATCAGCCTCTCGCCAATATACTTCATCGTCGGAGCAGTGATTGTCTTACTTATCGTGACCCTCGTGGTAGTGTTGAGCAGCAACCGCGTTGCCCGGATGAATCCTGTTAAATCTTTGAAGAATAATTAAAAACTAGTCATATTATGGAACACTCAATGGATAGAAAAATCGAAAAGAAAAAAGGCATTGCGCTGGCGTTTACCAAGAAGGCGTTGCCATTCTGGGGCGGGGCTTTGCTGCTTGTATTTATCCTCTGGCTTATCTTCAGGGACGACTCGAAAAGACTGCGCATTGATGCTGACAACATCAGCATTGTGACGGTGACTTCGGGCGAGTTCAACGACTATATCCGCATCAGCGGACAGGTGGCGCCGATGACGACGATACAAATCAGCCCCTTGGAAGGTGGCGTGGTGCAGGAAATCGTCACCGAGGAAGGCAGCAAGGTCAAGAAAGGCGACGTGCTGGTCATTCTGAGCAACGAGAGTCTCGACATGCAGATTCTCAATTCGGAGGCCGACCTAGCAGAAAAGGAGAACATCCTTCGCAACACGATGATTCAGATGGAGCAACAGAAACTGAGCGTGGAACAGGAGAAGCTGCAACTGCAAATGGACGTGCGACGCAACAAGCGTACCTACGAATCACAGAAGGCTTTATATGACGACGGTCTCATCGCGAAAGAGGACTTCCTGAAAGCAGAGGAGGACTACCTGCTCTCCAACAACCGCCTTAGGCTGGTGCAAAACCGCATCAAGCAGGACAGCCTCTATCGCTCAGTGGAAATCACCCAGATGCGCGAGAGCTTGGACAATATGCGCGTGAACATGATGATGATTCGCAAGCGCAAGGACAACCTGACCATCAAGGCGCCCATTGACGGAGAGTTGGGTCTCTTGGATGTGGTGCTGGGTCAGTCGGTAGGTGCCGGAACCAAGATAGGGCAAATCAACAACCTCGACAGCTACAAGATTGAGGCTCAGATCGACGAGCATTACATCGACCGCATCACGCCGGGCTTGGAGGCCACCTTCGAGCGGCAGAGCGAGCGGTATGCGGCGCAAATCCGCAAGGTCTATCCCGAAGTGCGCGATGGCAAGTTCAAGGCCGACTTCAAGTTTATGGAGCAGCAGCCCGAGAACATCCGCAGCGGCCAGACCTATTACCTCAACCTGCAACTCGGCCAGCCCGTGGAGGCGGTGCTCATTCCGCGTGGCGCTTTCTACCAAAAGACGGGCGGCAAATGGATCTATGTGCTCTCTTCCGACGGCAGCAAGGCCACAAGACGTGATATCCGCATCGGCAGGCAGAACCCGCAGTATTACGAGGTCATAGAGGGCTTGGAGCCAGGGGAGAAGGTGATTACTTCGTCGTATGACAACTTCGGGGAGAGTGATGTGTTGGTGTTTTGAGATAGTGAAAGCGAACCTCGAAAGTTTATTTTTCAATAAAAAATCCCTAACTGACTGATAATCAATTAGGGATTTTCTCTGTGACCCGGCTGGGGCTCGAACCCAGGACCCCAACATTAAAAGTGTTGTGCTCTACCTGCTGAGCTACCGAGTCAACCTTTTTGAGCGTGCAAAAGTACGGCTTTTTTCGTTACCTTGCCGATTTTCAGACATTTTTTTTTCATTCATCCAAAATGCCCTTACCCTGACGGATGATAACAATCTCATTGTCAGTGCAATCTACAACGGTACTCTCCTCGTTTTCACCCGCACCGCCGTCGATGACGATGTCCACCAAATCCTTGTAGCGGTCATGAATTTCTTCGGGGTCGGTGAGATAGGGGTTGATTTCGTCCTCCGTGTCGGCTAACGAAGTGGTCATGATAGGCGAGCCAAATTCCCTGACGATGTTGGTGATGATGGGCTGGTCAGGGATACGGATGCCGATAGTTTTCTTTTTGCTTTGGAAAATGCGCGGGATGTTGTTGTTGGCCTCCAAAATAAAGGTGAAAGGTCCTGGCAGGTTGCGCTTCATCATCTTGAACACGTCGTTGTTGATGGGTTTGGTAAACTCACTCAACATGCTGAGGTCGTGGAAGATAAAGGAGAAATTGGCCTTCTCTTTGCGGATGCCCTTGATTTGGCAGATGCGCTCCAAAGTTCGCACATTATTAATGCTGCCTCCCAAACCGTAAAGAGTGTCAGTGGGGAAGATGATGAGTCCGCCGTCAGCCAAACATTCCAGAATCATTTTGACATAACGCGGGTTGGGATTCGTTGGGTAGAGTTTGAGTATCATAGATTTACAAAAAAATCGCGCAAAAATACGAAAATGTTGTTGAACTAAGATGAAATTCTGTATTTTTGCAACCCATCTACGGGATATTTCCCGCAGATGTTTTTGTTTTTTAACCTAAATTGAAAACACTATGGGCGGCTTTTTCGGCACAGTTTCTAAACATTCTTGCGTCAAGGACTTATTCTATGGCGTTGATTATCACTCGCATCTCGGTACCAAACGAGCAGGTATGGTCACCTACGACGGTGAACTCTTCCACCGTTCGATTCACGACATCGAGAACTCTTATTTCCGAACGAAGTTCTGCGACGAACTGGACAAGTTCATCGGCAACATCGGCGTCGGCGTCATCAGCGACACGGATGCGCAGCCGATAGTAGTCAATTCGCACCTCGGCAAGTTTGCCATCGCTACAGTGGCCAAAATTAACAACTTGGACGAGCTGGTCGACCATTGCTTAGACAATCGTCAGCATTTCGCCGAGCTGAGTTCGGGTGCTACGAATCCCACCGAGCTGGTGGCTCTGCTCATCACGCAGGGCGAGGACTTCGTGGACGGCATCCGCAACGTATATAATAAGGTGAAAGGCTCCTGCTCGATGCTCATTATGACCGCTGACGGCATCATCGCCGCTCGCGACTACTACGGTCGTACACCTATCGTGGTCGGCAAAGGTGAGGAAGGCTATGTGGTGGCTTCTGAAAGCCACAGCTATATCAACCTCGACTATACGACTTGCTACAACGTTGCCCCGGGCGAAATCGTCAAGGTTACTTTGGACGGTGTGCAGCAACTTTTGGCACCCAATCCTAAGAAGCAGGTCTGCTCCTTCCTTTGGATTTATTACGGCTATCCTGCCGCTGACTACGAAGGCATCAACGTGGAGGAAGCCCGCTACAACGAGGGCCGTGAGATGGGTAAGCATGACTATACCGATATCGACTATGTGTCCGCTATTCCCGACTCGGGCATCGGCATGGCTTTGGGATACTCCAACGTGCGTAAGGTGCCTTATCTGCGCGGTGTGGTGAAATATACGCCCACTTGGTCGCGGAGTTTTATGCCTGTGAATCAGAGTCAAAGGGAGCATGTGGCTAAAATGAAGCTTATTCCCAACCGTGCCCTTTTGGAAGGCAAGAAAGTGGCGTTCTGTGATGATAGCATCGTACGCGGCACACAGTTGCGCGACAACGTGAAAATGCTCTACGATTTCGGAGCTAAGGAAGTTCACGTGCGCATCAGCTGTCCGCCCTTGCTTTATGGCTGCCCCTTCCTCAATTTTTCGGCTTCGAAAAACGTGATGGAACTCATCACGCGCCGCTGCATCGAGGAAATGGAAGGCGACGACAGCCGCAACATCGAAAAATATTGCGACCCGACAAGCCAAGAATACGCCAACCTCGTGGAAATGTTACGCAAACATATTGGTGTTGACACGTTGAAATTCAATACTTTGGATAGTGTTGTAAACGCCATCGGCTTGCCCAAGTGCGAGCTTTGTACCCATTGCTTCGACGGATCGAGCTACGGTCATTGACAAGGTTTGGCAAGAATCACTCTTTACAAGACCTTCTGTTTATAAGTGTATAAAACGATGCGCCCATCTCTCCGTGAAATCCAAGGGGAAATGGGCGCATAATATGACTGTCCAAAACCATTTACAAACTCAGTTCATACATATACCCGTGGTATTGCAGTGAGCCATCGAGGATAGGGAAGAAAAACTCGCTTTCGTGTTCCACATTCTTCAGTTTGAGGTTCTCCATCGTGACGGTCTTGGTGCCATCTTCGTTGGTGACGACCTTCAATGTGCCTTCCTTTGCAATGTAACCCGTTTGCGGTTGGAAAGTCCAGAAATCGCCGTCGAGGGCAACGTGTACACAGGGGAATTTGGGCAGATAAGGTGTGCCGAGATACCCGAGGCTGTACTCACCATCGACGACCTGACCACCCAAGTAACTGACGATGAAGAAACGTTTGCGGTCAGCCGACATAAAGAGCATCGACTTCACATCGAGGCCAAGCGCACTCAGACCGTTGAGCGCAGTGATGCCCGCCAGTCCTACAGGGCTTTCGATGTTGCCGATTTTGAACTTGTTCTCCGTGTCGAAGGTGTAAGTGGGCAGTGTGCCGTTGAAGTTCAAGGCCAAATGGACATTGGAGCCGTTGGCGTTGGTGCCCATACATTGTGACAAAATGACGGTGTAGGTGCCATTGTTTTCGGTGACGGAAAGCTCGCCGTTCATCCAAAAATAGGTGTCGCCATAACACAAGGTGTCGGCGCCCATAATGAAGGGCAGTTCGCCGAGGTTGAAGTCGTGGAAGCCGACCACGGTGGGCACGGGGTCTTTCGAGTTGCTGCCCATTCTGTAAGTGCCGGGGACGATGTCCCCATTGAAGACGATGGCGATGCCTTCGTTTTCGGCAGCGGTCATCTCCTTGGATGCGAGGACGATGGCGTTCTTTTGGCCATAGTTGACGGCCTTAGCTGTGACAATGTTAGCCGTGTTGTTGCCGACGGTCATTGCGCCAGTTTCCACCTCTGGGGTGACATTGCCGTTGTTGTTTCCATTGTTGTTGTCTTTGCAACTGGTGCCCATCAGTGCGAGTCCGCAGAGAAGCACCAAACTAAAAAAAGCATTCTTCATAATAATGATTTTTGATGTATTTTTTGTTCTAAAACGGGAAAGAGCCGCAAATATTGTGCCGAATGTGTCTGTTGACCCATTGTCGGAATTGCATCCCGCATTGGCTTTTCACGCGATGACCAACAGATGTGGAAAGCCATCCTCTTCTTTGAATGGATTGGGCATACCCTGTCAGTTCTTTGCGAAGTTCAGGCTGCAACGAAGTGTATCGGATGCAGGCGGCAAGCCAATCAAGAATGACTTGCCGATAGGCTTTGCCTTGGTATTCGATGAGTGCGGAAGTTTCACTTCGTTGGTCATTGAGGGTTAAACTAAGTTCAACGAACATCAAGTTGGGGCTTATTTGGGCGGATTCACAATCGAACGGGAATGGCCGTTTCTGCCGTATCACTTCATTAAGGAAAGCATACATAAAGACACGACCCATTCCGTGCGCGTCCTCGTGATTGAGCAGACGGGCGATAATTGCAGTGTTGAATGATTTCGATGCCATAACTTTTATTTGCATTTCAGTCTTTTGAAAAACTCCTTTATTCTTGAGGCCTTCTTTTCCTCTTGTTGTGGCTCCGTTATGGAACGGATTAGGCATTTTGCTACTTCCACCATCAGGTCATCGGCCTTTGCGAAGGCTTGGTTTATGGGCAATTCGCAGTATTGTTTTTTGATGTACTGATTGTTGAGCAGGAAGAGAGCATCCGTGTTTCTTGCCAAGTTTTGAATTCCTTCCGAGGCTTGCGAGAATCTGCGTTCGCCTTCCAATTCGAAAGGCAAGGTGGCAAGGGCAACGGTCGTAATGCCTATCTTTTTTGACTCACGAGCAATTACAGGAGCCGCACCCGTGCCGCATCCGCCTCCAAGACAGGTGACGACAAAGGTCATAGAAGGTTTGTCATCGAATAGTTTCTTTATTGCATCTGTGTTTTCTTCAGCTGCGATGCGTGCTTTCTCAGGGCTGTTGCCGCATCCAAGTCTGTCTGTGCCGAGTTGCAGGGACATGGCGGCTGCTGATTTCTCAAGCACTTTGGCATCCATGTCGCAGGCCACAAAGGAGAAACCTCCCAAGTTGCTTTGGCTCATGTTGTTGACGATATTGTTGCCGCCACAGCCAACGCCGATTACTTTAACGGTTGGCTTTGTCGTTGAGGTTGCTTTTTTGTTCATAGTCGTTGTATTGTTATGAGATTTCAACATTCAGTTCGATATTGAAGTCACGCACCCAAAGGAGGTCAAAAATGGCGAATTCCATGTGCTCGAAAAGGTCATGGAATGGGAATATAAGATGCATGTCTTTTGTCAGTTTTTCGTCTAAACCCTCGTTCCAATTGTCCGTTTCTTCGCTCAAATATAGCATTTGATGTTCGGATTCTATTGTTGGGACGGGGGAATGATAGGTGTCAATTCGGAATTGTCCGAATCCGTTATGGTACAAAGGAATAAAGTCATCGATTGTTCCATTCAGTATGTCCCACATCCGTTTGGCGCGTTCGTCTTGAATGGGATGCAAAGGAGGATAATCGTAGCCGAAATAGCATTTGCCCTCCACTTCGATGGTTCCTGGCAATTCTGCTTTGGCCACCGACTCATAAAGCGCTATAGTGCGTTTGCGCATCTCTATCATCTGTTGCTTCATGGCCTCGTTGAAATCCTTGAGCAGTTGCAAATAATAGTCATCCATCACGAATATTTCGTTCAAGATGGTTTTCCTAATGCTCAAAAGGTTTTGGATGGCTACTCTTCCTGTTTCCATGCCCCATAAGCCTTTCTCGCTCTGCCGCTGACAGACGAGAATCATGAATTCCACCTTCCTAACGGGTTGTGAGTTGTAAATTTCTTGTATGGTCATAATGCGTTACGATTTAACGCTGCAAAAAAAAGAAAGCCTGTGCCAAATTGCAGCACAAGCTTCGTAAATTTCCAAATAAAGATAATCAGAGTTTTTCAAATGTCAAGAACAGGATTGTTCACTTATAGATTTGACTTTATTAACAATATCACAAAATGCCTTATAAGCAACATCATAGACGTCTTTATAATTGTATTCGTCAAAAGCTTCAAATATTTGTTTCGGTTGCGTTTTATTGTTTGTTCCTGATAATTCTATTTCTGATGATTGAAGCTCTTGTTTTATTCGGTTTTCTACAATACTATCATTTTCATCAGTTGAATTATAATCAAGGAAGAAACCGCAGTAGAATATGATAGAATTCACTTCGGTATAATCTGCTCCCATATAAACGGTTACTTGTCTTCCATACACATTTTCGATTGTCACATCGGTTATAAACCAATTTTTTTCGTTGTGTTTTTTATTTGGACAAAACCTAGAATAGTTTTTTCTTGTTTGTTCTCGCCAACTATCGAAGATTATTTGTCGATAACTTTCCAACAAAGCCTTCATTTGAGAAGAGAGGTCATCAATTTCTTGTGCTGGCTTTTGGATAGTTCGTATTTTGTCTTTCGCACTTTCGTCCGACAACTTATAATGTTGTTCAATTAGTTTGTTTAATTCCATGTTCATTGGTTTGTCTATGTTTCTAATTTTGAATAATCCCTCGAGATCATTAGTGTCCACTAAAAATTTGGACGGTTTAAATTTGAATGTATAACTTAAAATAATAACAGTTCACTATTATCAATTTGTTCTTTGACATTGTTG
>CAJOEZ010000055.1 GCA_905233685.1 uncultured Bacteroidales bacterium
ACTGCTTGCAGATACTCATTTTCGCCCGGATGCTTGGCTTCCAGAGCGGTCATAATTTCATTGACTTTCATTTTTTTGACTTTAATTAAAGGTTTATTTAAGTTGTTAGAAAGTTGATTTCATCTAATTCGGTGCAAAGATATGGTTTTTATTTGAACGATTTTCAAAAACAGCGAAATATTTTCACCCTTTTTCAGAAATGCTGCGTTTTTATTGGGAATCCGTTTCTGATTTTACGACACCATGCTCATATTCAATTACTTGCAAAATCGCGCCATTGGGGGCATAACGGATTTCCTTGCCGTGCTTCTTGTTGTCGAGATAGGTCACCTCCATGATTTTGCAGCCCATTTCGTCGTAACCGGTCTGTTTTCCCCTACCCATGTCGTAATGCGCCATCGAAGCCAAGGTGCCTTCCGGGTAGAAGATGTACCAGTCGCCGTCCATCATGCCGTCGACATATTGCCCATCCTGAAAGACTTGGCCGTTTTCGTACCATTTCATAAATTTGCCGTTCAGCTTGCCATCGGTATAATACACCTCCGAAACAAGGTTCCCTTTATTGGAATAGGTACGGTAGACGCTGTCTAACTGACCCGCCTTGTACCAACAATCTTCCGTCAACGTGCCATCCTCACTCCACCGCTGAAGACGTCCTTCTTTGAGGTCATTGCAATAATAGGTCTTCATCGCCATTTGCCCGTTGGAATGGTACCATAGGCATTCACCGTTGAGTTTGCCGTCCTCGTAGCGTAACGCCGATTTCAGTTTACCGTTCTCCCAATAGGTTTTCGTCGTCCCGTCGTCGCAAGAAACGAGCAACAGAAAAGCGAAGACGACAAGGCACAGTTGTTTAATCCTCAGCATCTTTCTCAAAAGGGTTGATGGGATTCAGCTCGATGGCCTCCTTGTCATACTGATAAATGCTCCACGACTGGTTTTCCAAACCATCGCCGCTGCCTTTTCTCATAAAATGACACCGGGTATGGAGCAAGGGGATGTTGTAATAAGGTATGCAATCCATCATGTCGCGACCATAGCGCATGAGGGCATTGAGGAAATACCAGGCTGCGTCGTAGCCCTCAAAGGCGTATTTCTGTGGCTCGCAAGCATATTTCCGTCTGAAATCGTAGACAAAGTCTTTGACAGACTCTTCGCGGTAATCCACGAAGAAGTCGCTAAAGTAGATGGCGTTCATATCCAGCAAGTTATCCACCAACAACTTTTCAAAACCCGTCCAATCAGGGAGGGCTACCAAGGTAATCGGGGCTTTTTCGACTTCCTTTTTCAATGTGTTAAGTACCTGAGTGGCAAACACATTGTCTTTTCCGTAGGCGACAATGAGGTTGTTGCGCACTCCGGAAAGCTGTGATTTCAATTTGCTAATATCAGAATAGGCATATCTTTTAATGGAGTTGTGCAATACGACTTCTCCTTCCGCATTGTCTTTCAAGTCGTTAGTCGAATAAACCTGCCCCTCAACATCCACGGTTGAGACCATCTTGTTTCCCATTTCCAATCTTTGACTCTCACTGCGGGCATATTCGAGAAACTCCTCATTTTTCACTATCACATCCTCATTCACCACCTTATTGAGTTGCTGTTCCAACACATCTAAAAAAGCAGTGTCTGATTCATTTTCTTTGCTGAGAATGAATATGTTGGAATCATGATAACGGTTTTTCACCAACTCGGAAAGGTTATGAATCTGTCCTGAGGGACTCGGCTTGACCTTGACCACATTGGGATGGCCTTCGATAACGTTTTCGCGCGTGGAAAGCGGGTTGATCATGATAATGCCTTTCTCCGCCGCATATTCCTCAATCACGGCGAAACTCTTGCTGAAAAACGGCCCAACAATCATGTCCAAGTCCTCATTACTGATTTGGGACAGCGCATCATGTGCCGTGGAGACCTCGTCGGTTACGTCAATCACCATCAAATCAAGTTCTAAACCCTCATGGTCGGTCATTTCTTCGACGGCCATCATGAAGCCTTCGTAGAACTGAAGAAACGACAGCGAGCGCGACTTCTGTGCCTTCGCCAAGTTTTCCTTACTCACGTCGATTTTGCCAATGTCATAGAGATACAGAGGCACCATCAAAGCTACCTTGTAACGCTTCGAAGCATTTTCCGGATCTGCCTCACATTCAGTTTGTTCGGTAAAATCCTCCTCCACGATGACGATTGGGTCTTGAGTCAATTCAGGCTCCTGCACTTCAACGTATTCTTCAATTTCAGGTTCTTCTATTATAGTTTGCTTCGGTTGCTGTTCCTGAATCACGGTCACTTTGTCAATCGGAATCAGAACTATCTGATTCACAAATACATGAGAACCAACTGAAATGTTTTTCTCCCGAAATTCGCTTTCCGACACCTTCCAACGCTTCAGCATGGACGAAGTACGCTCATTGTATTCCACCTTGTGGACGAGGTAGTCGTCCGTGTTGACGATGTCAGGCACTTTGATGACCGTACCTGGCTTCGGCTCGTTGTCCAAGCCCGGATTGAGCGCCTTGAACTCGCCCACATCAATGCCAAACTTCTTGGCGATATCGTACAGATTTTCGCCTTTCTGCACCACATATTCACCACCCAGAACAACTCTAGTTCCTTCTTTTTCAGTCGTTTGGTTCAATACATCCTGTACTTCCGCAACGACTGGAATGCCGATGACTTGCTCTGCCTTCAAGCCGTCGGCCACTTCGGGATTCAGCCGTTCGATGTCCTCCACCGTCACCTGATAAGCCTGCGCGATGCTGTAGAGCGTCTCGCCTGCCTTCACATGGTGCATGTAGTATTCCTTCCCGCTAATCTTCACGATTTCGGTGGAACGCTCGACCTGCACCTGCGCCATAAGGTTACAGGTCAGGAACAGCGAAAGGAAAAAGAAGAAAAGCTTTTTCATTATCTTGTTCATTTTCAATCACTCCCATTCGATTGTCGCCGGCGGCTTAGACGAAATGTCATAGCACACGCGATTCACGCCTTTCACCTTATTAATAATATCGTTAGACACCTTCGCCATGAACTCATAGGGCAGATGCACCCAGTCGGCGGTCATGCCATCGGTGGAGATGACGGCGCGTAAGGCGATGGTGTATTCGTAGCTTCTCTCGTCGCCCATCACGCCGACCGACTTCACGGGCAGCAAAATCGTGCCCGCTTGCCAAATACTATCATACAGGTTGTCGGCCATTTCGTTGGGATAGGAAGCACTTGGCAGTTCACACGGCCAGTTGCGCAAGCTCTTGATGAAGATATCGTCTGCATCGCGGAGGATGCGCAGTTTCTCTTCCGTGACTTCGCCCAAAATGCGGATGCCGAGGCTCGGTCCCGGGAAGGGATGGCGGCCAATCAGTTCGCGCTTGATGCCCAAGGCGCGACCCACGCGGCGCACTTCGTCCTTGAACAGGGAACGCAGTGGCTCCACGATTTTAAGGTTCATCTTTTCAGGCAAACCGCCCACATTGTGGTGCGACTTGATTTTGCAACTCGGCCCGTTCACGCTCACGCTCTCGATGACATCGGGATAGATGGTGCCTTGGGCGAGCCAACGTGCACCTTCAATCTTCTGTGCCTCTGCGTCAAACACGTCAATGAAGGTCGAGCCAATGGCTTTGCGCTTGGCTTCGGGGTCGGTGACACTTTTTAGCTTCTCAAGGAACAAATGACCAGAATGCACGCCTATCACATTGAGGCCCATCTCCTTGTAGGAATCAAGCACCTCCTCAAACTCGTTCTTGCGCAAGAGACCGTTATCGACGAAAATGCAGGTTAGGTTCTGCCCTATCGCCTTGTTGAGCAACACAGCAGCTACGGTGCTGTCAACACCACCTGAAAGGCCAAGAATGACCTTGTCGTTACCCAGCTTCTGTTTCAAACTTGCAACCGTGTTGTCGATGAACGAGTCCGGCGTCCAGTCGCCCTTGCAGCCACAAATGCCGAGCGCGAAGTTCGCCAACATCTGCGGGCCTTCCTTGGTGTGGAACACCTCGGGGTGGAACTGCACCGCGTAAGTTTCCTCACCGTCAATCTTGTAGGCGGCGTTCTCCACGTCGTCGGTTGAGGCGATAACACGCGCTCTTTCAGGCAGTTTGGCAATGGTATCGCCGTGACTCATCCACACTTGGCTCGTCTTGCTCGCGCCTTTGAACAACGGTGATTGCTCGTCCACCACCGTCAGCATGGCGCGGCCGTACTCGCGGGCGATGCTGCCGTTCACCTCGCCGCCAAAATGCTGCGAGATGAATTGTGCGCCGTAGCAAATACCCAACAGCGGCAGTTTTCCCTTGATGTTCGACAAGTCGGCGATGGGTGCTTTCTCGTCGCGCACCGAGAACGGACTTCCGCTGAGAATCACGCCTTTAACATTTTCTCCAAGGGTCGGAATCTTGTTGTAAGGATGGATTTCACAATAGACATTCAGCTCGCGAAGGCGGCGCCCAATGAGCTGCGTGACCTGTGAGCCAAAGTCGAGAATGAGGATCATTTCTTGCATAAAAGAAAATTTTCTGCAAAAATAGGCTTTTTTCACGGACAAATTCCCTATTTTTGCAAAAAGTATCTAAACTATGCTGTATTATCTGATTTTGTTTGGCATTGCCATCCTACCTGTTATCCTGCTGATGGTCTTCATCTACCGTCAGGACAAGTACCAAAGAGAACCTATCAAGTCGCTGGCGAAGGCTTTTATCGGCGGAATGTTGGCCATTCCGTTAGACATTCTCATTGTCACGGGAATCGACTCGCTTTTGGGTGAAACAGCCATTGCCAACACTGTGTTTTTCAGCGCGTTTTTGGAGGCAGGCATCCCTGAAGAGCTGTCAAAGTTCCTCATTTTCATGATTTTCATCTGGAACGACAAGAACTTCGATGAATACTTCGACGGCATCGTCTATGCCACCTTCATCGGGCTTGGATTTGCCTGCGTGGAGAACATCGAGTATGTCTTCATGTTTGGTTTTGGAACGGGCGTAGTCCGCGCATTGCTCTCAGTGCCAGGCCATTTCCTCTTTGGCGTGGTGTTGGGCTATTTCCTCTCGATGGCCAAATTCCATACCGAAAAGCGTAGCACCTATCTTTGGACTGGACTGCTTTTGGCCATGCTCGCCCACGGCCTGTTCGATTGGCTCCTGATGGTCAGCAGTGGGCTTGGTTCCGCCATCGGCAGCATCATCTATGTCATTTTCCTTTGGGGCGACATCAAGCTGTGGAAACTTGGCCTGAAATACATCAACCAGCAGCAGGAAAACTCGCGCAAGCAAGCCGAGAAAGCCAAAGCCGCAGACATTCTTTCCCAAATCAGCGGAAGAGACAGTGGCTACGGCAATGAATACAAGCGAATCGACTGGAATGCTGGCGACAGACAATAAATTACTAATTTTGCAGCAAAATAAAACTCAATATTATGGCACTCAATTGCGGAATCATCGGTCTTTCAAGTGTTGGAAAGACGACCATATTCAACTGTATATCAAACACTAAGGCAGAAATTGGTTTTGCCTCGAAGTCTAATATCGGCATGTGCGAGGTGAGGGACGAGCGCCTCAAACTCATTGACAACATCTCCCACTCGAAGCGCATCGTACCCGCCACGGTCGAAATCGTCGACTTGCCCGGGCTGAGCAAAGGCGGTCAAGGCGTAGGCAACAAACTCTTGGCCGAGGTGCAGACCATGGATGCTCTTATCCATGTTTTGCGCTGCTTCGACGACCCCAACGTACCTCACAGTGAAGGCAGCATTGACCCTGTTCGTGACATGGAACTCGTTGATTTTGAGCTTCAGGTGCGCGATTTGGACTTGGTCAACCGCAAATTGGAGCGTGTGCAGAAAATGCTGAAAAACGGCGAAAAGGACTTCAAGAAAGCCTTTGACGTGCTCACGGTCTACAAGGAAACTTTGGAGAATTTCGGCAACGCCCGCGACGCGAAAGTGGCCGAGGAAGACAAGCACTTTGTGCAGGACATCCAACTGCTGACCGCCAAGCCCATGCTATATGTCTGCAACGTGGACGATGCCTCTGCCACCACGGGCAACAAATATTCCGATGCTGTAAAAGCCGCCTTGAAGGAAGGTCAGGATATGCTTGTCATTGCGGGCAAGTTGGAGGCCGAAATCGCCGAACTCGATGCCGACGACCGCCAACTCTTCATGGAAGATGCCGGCCTGACCGAACCTGGCGTGAACAAACTCGTGCGCACTGCCTATCACACCTTGAACCTCCACTCCTTCTTCACCACCGGCCCTGACGAAACTCGTGCTTGGACCATCCATGTGGGTGACACCGCGCCCATCGCTGCTGGAGCCATCCACAGCGACCTGCAACGTGGCTTCATCCGCGCCGAGGTGATGAGTACGGAGGATTTCTTGAAATATGGCTCAGAAGCTGCCGTGAAGGAAGCCGGCAAGTTCCGTGTGGAAGGCAAGACTTATGTCGTGCAAGACGGTGATATTCTGAATATTAGATTCAATGTGTAATGGAGGAATTTGTAGTTTTAGTCGATGGAAACGACCGTGAAATCGGTTTGATGGAGAAGCAGGCTGCACATGTCACGCCGCATTTGCATCGTGCCTTTTCCATCTTCATCTTCAACTCGAAGGGCGAACTACTCTTGCAGCAACGTGCCCTCTCGAAATACCACTCCCCTGGCCTTTGGACCAACACCTGTTGCAGCCATCCGAGAGCTGGCGAAACTTTGGCCGAAGCTACCTCGCGCCGCCTCATGGAGGAAATGGGCATGACCTGCCCGATGCACGAGGTCTACACCTTTATATATAAGGCTCCTGTCGGGGAAGGCCTTACAGAGCACGAATTCGACCATGTCTGGATTGGCCAAAGCGATGATGTTCCCAACATTAACCGCGATGAAGTGGAATCCTGGAAATACATGTGCCTGAGCGACTTGTCCGAAGACATCGTAACGCACCCTGAACGTTATACTGAGTGGTTCAAAATCACTTTTGAGGAGATGACGCGACACGCAAGCGTATTTCAATGATCAAAACGGACAATTAGTCCGTTTTTTTGTCAAAATAATTAGTAAATATATTTACTATAAGTATTTTTACTATTTTTGCCGCCGAAATCACAAGCTTCAACGAAGCAATTTGAAATTGAAAACGTATTAAAATATTTATCAAAATGAAGCACAATTTTCGTTTTATCATGGGAATGCTCATATTGGCTATTCCGCTGTGCGTCAGCGCACAAGACAACAAAGAACTGAATGACCTCAAAGGCAAGATTGACCGTATGCCCAAGATTTCGGGCTTTGTACAAGGCATGTACCAGGCCAACCTTAACGCCGATGGCGAACTTATGGACAACACCTTCAGGATGCGCCGCGTGCGTATGTCGATTGATGGCGCCCTCTTCAAAGGCCTCACTTACAAGATCCAAGGCGATTTCGTCAACTCACCCTTTCTCGTCGACGCTTACCTGAAGTACAAAGTCTGCAACGAGTTCGCTATCCAAGCAGGACAGTTCAAGCTCCCGTTCTCCATTGAAAGCCCAATCAACCCCGTCAACCTCGAAATCTTCGACTATGGCGAAGCCATCCAACACCTCGTCGGCTACAATGATGTTTGCGGTGTCGGCGGTCTGGGACGTGACATTGGTATCATGGCCACAGGCAGCCTCTTCCCCATCGAAACAAGAAACGGACAGAAGTTCGGACTCATCGACTACAGCATCGGCGTGTTCAACGGCAACGGGCCTGTCAACTTCAAAAAGAACGAGAAAGGCCTCGACAACAACAACCACAAAGATATCGTGGGCCGCTTGGACATCCACCCTTGGGTGAAAGCCTTGACTATCAGCGGTTCGTATTACTATGGCAAGTATTATAAAGACGAAGATTTCAACGGCATCCGCAATCGTTGGGCCGCTGGTTTGCAATACAACGATGGTAAGCTTGTGATTCGTGGCGAATACCTGAATGGGACGACCAGCTACTATGGTTTTGAAGGCGAAGATGCTCCAAACCAATTCAATAGCAAAGGCTACTACGCCGTGGCTGGCTACAACTTCCAATTTGGCAAGGAAGGCAAGGAACAAAAGTTGATGCCTGTGCTAAGGTATGAGCATTTCGAGCAGCAAACAGGCGTTTTGGGAGTCCATACTGCCGATCATGTTGTTTATATCCTTCCTAATTTTTCTGCTCCAACGAGTTATTACACCGTCGGCATCAACTACTGGCCTATCAATAGCGTGAATTTCAAGCTTGACTATTCTTTAGTTGATGGCTACAAAAATGTTGACGGTTACTACAATAAGAGCTATTCCCACCGCGTGGTGGCCATCTTGAGTTACAAATTTTAAATCTTGAATCATTAGTGTCCACTAAAAATTTGGACGGTTTAAATTTGAATGTATAACTTAAAATAATAACAGTTCACTATTATCAATTTGTTCTTTGACATTGTTG
>CAJOEZ010000056.1 GCA_905233685.1 uncultured Bacteroidales bacterium
GCCGTTATCAATTTGCATGGCTATTTCCGACATGTCCAAGACGACGGTTTCCTCATGTTTTATGGAATAGTATAACCAGTACTCAGATCGTTCGGTACCCACCTCAACTATCTCTTCCTCCGAGACAGTCACGGTGATTTTCCCGTCGGGCGATTTCAAGGTGTAGTGCTTTTGGGCGAAAAGGCCCATGGAAATCAATAAAATTGCGGAAAGAATGAGAGGTTTTTTCATGATAAGCTGAATTTATGCGGACAAAAATAGGAAAAAAGTCGCATTTCAGCAAAAATAGTGAATTTTATGGCGGATTTGTTTTACAAGTGTCGCCTATAACCAACAGTTTTTATTAAAAAGTGTTGGTTGCAACCAACACTAAATTTGAATACCTACATATCTTCCAACGAAAGCCCATCCATTCTAATCTGATACGATGAAAACTCGGCAGGCAGGGCAAACAGCTTGTCCTGCAAGTCCTTCAGGCTAATTTTGTCCTTGTTGCGCTTGATTTCGGCCACGAGGCAGGTCTTGTCGAACTCGTTCAAGGCCACCATGTCAATCTCGTTTTTGCCCTTGCGGTCCCACCAATTGCCCACCTTGGTGAACTTTCCCGTCTGCATCGTCTTTTCCTGAAAATAGCGTTCCAATGTGTGCCCCGTGAAATGTGAGTAATTGTCTGTCACATATTGTTTTAGCAAACTAAGTTGGTTGCTCTCGATCAGGCCTTGGTAGGGATAGACGAAGCGGAACCAAAACCGCAAAAAGCAGTCGTCAATCTGCCAGCGGATGTTCCTCACGCCAGGCTTGCTCAGCAAAGGCGTGTTCTTGCTGACGAAAAGATAGTCCTCGTTCATGTTGTTGAGGTAGGCACCCGTGTTTTTCCCGATGACGCTGTCGATTTCGCTTTGTGTGGTCATGCCGCCTGCAATCAGTTGAAGGATAGAGAAATAGGTGCCGTAATCGCGGCCAAACTCCGAAATCAGCAGTTCGGTGCCTTCGGTCAGGAAAGGCGAGTCGGGCGACAGGGCATAGTTGAGCATCTTCTGTTTGGTCGTGGCACGGGCATCCATTAGCAGCGCAACGTATTTGGCCACGCCACCCGTAAGCATGTAAAGGCAAAGCAAATCGTCGGGCTTGTACTCGGGATTGTGATCGGCCAAAATGCCTTTCAGCGTTTCGATGCTGAAAGGAAGCAGCCGCAGGTGCGAGTCACGCCGACCAAAAAGCGGCTGGTCGCTGTGGTCGAAAATGCGTTTCATCATGGAATAGATGGAGCCGCAAAGGATAAGGTTGACATGGGTTTTGTCCTTGTTTCGGTCCCAAATGTCTTGTATCTCGCTCGGTATGGCGGCGTTGATGCCTAACAAGTTCTGAAACTCGTCGATGATGAGCGTGTAATGATGGTTTTCGCCGTATCTCATCAGTTCTTTGAAGAGACTGCCGAAGTTTTCCACTTGCCCGTATAGTTGCAGGTCAAGCGCGTTTTGCGCCTGTTGTTGAAACTTGCGGCAAAGCACCTGCTCGTTGTCTTTTGAAACATACAAGTACAGGAAAGGCTTGTTTTCCACGCTTTTCAGTAGCAAGACGGTCTTCCCGATGCGTCGTCTTCCGATGAGAGTAGTCATCATAGAACGGCCTACAGACTGCTGCCAATTCTTTTCAAGTGCTTGTAATTCAGTTGTTCTATCGTAGAATTTCATACGCCTTTGTTATTTATTTAACCATGGTTAATTTAACGGCCATTAAATTAATGGCGGTTGCAAAGGTAGAACTTTTTTTTGAAATGGCAATCGGAAACGGAAATGTTTTAATAAAAAAGCCATCTAGCATTAACATTAGACGGCTTTTAATAATCAAATAATCTCGCTCAAATCAGTCGTTATTGGCGGGAGTGCTGTTGCCGAAGCTGTTCGTCTTCTTGGGGAGGACTTCGGTAGGTTGGTCAAGCACTCGGCCTTTGATGCGCAGCACCACGGTGGAGTTTTTGAGGGCGTTGGAGGTAACCGTCACTGTCTTGTTGAAGTTGCCGGCTCGATTGGTTTTGTAGGTCACTTTGATGACATCCGACTCGCCGGGGAGGACGGGTTCTTGGGGCCAGGAGGGAATTGTGCAACCGCAACTCGACTTGGGTTTCTGCACCAACAGCGGTTCCGTGCCTATATTGGTGAAGCGGAACTCACATTCGCCGTTGCCGTTGTAGGGCACATCGCCGTAGTCGTGGACGGTTTTCTCAAATTCGATTTCTGGACCGCTCTGGGTCTTTGCGTCTTGCGCCTTGGCCGCTCCTGCTATAAGGAGCATGAGACCAAGCAGATAAACAACTTTCTTCATTGCTTTTGATTTTAAGATTGTGAATAATTAGTAAATTGTGTTTTAGTGTAATACATTATTTTACACCTAGATTATGATTTTTGAAATGATGCTGCAAAACTACCGTCTTTGTCAAGCGGTCGGACAGTCATTCCAAACAATTCTGAGTTATAAAAAATGTAAAATTCTGAAAACGAATAAGATAGTTTAATGCTTGTTCCAAACATTTTTGGGAAACAATCCAAACTTTTTTATCCTTCCTCCATCTTTTTCCTTCGTCTTCCGCGCAGTTTGTCAATCATATTGACGGTAGTGTCAAGATAGTCGGCTTCCTCTTGGCGCGAGAGTTTGAAATAGGAAAGGATGTACGACTTCTGCTCATCCTCGTCCAAATTGGGGTATTTTTGTTGCAGTGTTTCCATAAGGTCGGGATAGAGTTGGTCCACTACCGCGAGCATGGCTTCCCAATGGTCTTTGTCGCCGTAAACAGTAGCCTCCAAGTCTTTGAGGAGATTGGCTTTTTTATTGCTATTCAGATAATTGTCTAACAAAAGCATAATGCGTTGCTCCTTCATCAAGGCATCCGAAAGGCGGTCGGCATAGTTTTGCTGGATTTGCTCGTGCTCAGCATGTTTTTGGGTCAAATCCTTGTTCTGCTGCTTGAAGTGGAACAGTTCGGCATTGATTTCAGCCTCGCGTTTGCGCCGTCTTGCTAAGCGGATTTGCGAAACCAACAACGCTGCCAAAACCAAAGTCGCCACCAAACTGACGATGACGATGATGCGCTGCTTGATAATGATTTTCCGGTTCAACTCGTTTCGCATCACCTCACTGTCGTATTTATGGCTGATGAGCGCAAGATTGTTCTCCTGTTGCTCTATTTCCCTTAGTTTGCTGCCTTCCTCGTACAGACAGCCATATTTGCAGGCGGTTTCATAATCGCCACGCTCTTCGGCAAAATCGGACAGGACGCCGTAATAGAACCAAGTATCCTCGTTCGGCTCGGCTTGGGACACTAGCTCCTCCAAGCGGCTGTAATAATAATCCGCAGAATCCAAGTCGCCAGACTGAGAATAGATGTTCCCCATGTCGTGATAGTAGTACATGAGCAAATTGTCGTCGCCATCCTGAATTGAGGCTTGCCAAAACTGGTTGAGATATTCGGCCGACTTTTCGTAATCTCCCGCATTGAAATACATGGTATGAAAAGCAGACAAGACATTGCGTTTTGCTTCTGCTGCCCTGCTTCGCTCGGCAAAGGTCATGGCCTGTTCCAAATAATACGCTGCACTATCAAATTGATTGTGGAACTGGTAGAAATCGCCCAACTCCCTTAATGTTTCTGCACGGTCGGCGTATTCTTCGCCAAAACCCTCGGCAGCGGCCTTCAGCAACGAAACAACTTCCTCTTTGTCAGCATAGTAGCCCAAACATTGCGCAATGTGATACTGCGCATGAGCCACCGTGAGCGTATTATTCGACATAAGACCGTAATATTCCGCTTCCTTGAACAACTTCATGGCCTCCGTTTTGTTGCCTGAATCCAACTGAATACGAGCGTTTTCCAAGGCATCTTGGGCGACTTGCTTCACATCGCGGCTTGAAGAATGACAAGCGGACAAAACGACAAAAACAACGACGATTAGAGGATTGAACTTTTTCATGGAGGCAAAATTACGGTTTTTTCATTGAACCAATATCAAAACACCTTAAACCGCGCCGTCAGCATCACACTCCTCGGACGGATGGCGTAGGAGGAATAATAGCCGTAAATCCCTGAATAATAGGAATAAACAAAACTCTTGGTATTGAGGATGTTGTTCAAGTCAAGGCTGAATTTGACTTTTTGGAAAGTGTAGCCGAGGCTGCAATCCAACAGTACGAAATTGTCAATACGTTCAGCGGTACGGGTGTGATAGAACTCCACCGAGGGCGTGATGGACAAGCCGAAAGGCAAGATTACGCTCAAATTGGCATTGTCGATGAGGCTCACAATCGGCTCACTGTCAGCGTTGAAGCTTCCCAATGAGGAAGTCATATAGCTAAAACTGCCTTTGTTGTTGAAGAAGATGTAGTCCGTGATGGCGATGGAAGCGGTCAGATTGGCGTTCCAGCCTTGGTTGTAATAAATAGCTATCTCATTCTGAACCAAATGCGGAGAACGCCCCAATCCGTAAGAACACTTCGCATTGATGTTCATCCGCTTCCAACTGAAGCCCTTGCCCGCAAACAAGGAAACCGACAGGTAATCGCCCCAACTCGGCAACTCCACGGCGTTGATAACCATGGTGTTGCCCTCAAAATTTTGCGCATACATCACCTCGTTGCGGTAGCGGTTGTAGTTCACCGAAAAGTCGCCGAAGACATATTTCATCACGTTTTTGAACGACAACGTCAGTGAAGCGTTAGCACCATAGGTGTCGGCCAAGGGGCAGTCGTAATGCGACAAGGTTCTGTAATTCTGCATGATATAGCCTGTATATAACGTCCGCAAACTCGGGGTGCTGTTGTAGGCGGCAATTTTGGTACTCACTTTCCAGTTGTGGTTGAAGTCGTAACGGAACGACAGCGAAGGCTGGGTCAGGACCTTGAATTGCTTGCCGGAGGCGGTGCCGATGCGGTCGTCCAATTGCAGGTAACGTAATTGGATGGGCACGACAAGCGTCACGTTCACGCGGCGGCGGTCGTAAGTGAACCAGGCACCTGCGGCAGGCTGGTATTTGTACCAACGGATGTCGTTATTGAACGTCATTGCGAGCGGAGCGCGGCAATCCATCGAGACAGGACTACTGGATTGCTTCGTCGTTCCTCCTCGCAATGACACAAAGCGACAACTACTAGATTGCTTCGCTACGCTCGCAATGACGCAAAGCGCGTCTGAATTAAGCGCCTGCTCCTCCATGTTGAAACTGAAATAAGGCATGATACGGAGGCGTTTCCAAACCAAACTGGTGAGAAACCGCAGGGAGTTTTCGGTCTTAAAGGATTGAAAACATACGTTTTGCAAGGTCAGCGCGTAGTCCTCGCCGCCGTTGAGGACTTCGGGGAAACAACCGGGCGCTACCTTCAAGCCGTAGGGCAAGGTGCCGTAATTTGTGTTGGAATTAATCTCCACGCCGCTTTCAGGGTCGCGACGGCTCTTGCGAATCCAGTGGATGTTGGCCTTGGCACATAGCGATTGGTAGTTTTCCTCCTGCCGTATCAGCTCACCATTGTCCACCAAGCCCTCGCCCCAGTTGCGGTGCCCCGAAACGATGAGGTTGATTTTCAGATAATCCAAGTCCTTGTTAAGATTGTAATTGATGCTGCCTTCGAGCATTCTGGCCGTTTCTAACGACTGCATCCGTTCAATAATGCTGAGCGTGTCGTCGGGAAGGAGGTAGAGTGTGCTCGACTCGCTCGTTTTGCGGTTGCGGTCGCCGCCAAAGAGCAGGCTGTACGACAGCTCGGCCTCGTTCTTCAGTTTGTGTAGGCTGTTGTAAGTGACCCCTTGCGAGCGGTTCAGCGTGTACCGCATCCCCGAAATGCCCGGTGCGCTCGGCTTGACCATCGAGGCCATCGGATAAACCGTAACATTCTCTTTGTCAACAAGGTTGATGCCGGCATTATTGGCCTTCAAGGTGCCTAGAAACTGATTGCGTTTTGCAAAATACATCCCTGTAAGGCTGCCTTCGTATTGCAAACTATCGGCCCAACCCACGCCAAGGTCGGCCATTAGGGCGAAGGTGCCTTTGGCATTCTCTTTAAGTTTCAGGTTAAGAGCCACATTGTCCGAAAACTGGATGTCTTTCAGCGCTTTCACCTCCTGATGGTTCTCCATCACCTGCACCGAGGCCACATCGGAGGCAGCAATGCTGGTAGTGGCGAGGTTGTAGCGGCCTTGCAGCATGTCCATGTTTTCGATGTAGAATTTGGAGATGGGCTTGCCTTTGTATTCCACCTTGCCGTCGTCCTTCACCTCGATGCCTGGCATCTTCTTCAGCACGTCGGCGATGACGAGGTCGGTGGTGTCGCGGAAGGCATCCACCACATAGTTCACCGTGTCATTACCTCCCCAAATCTTCTCCGACTTCACGCTCACTTCTTTCAGTTGCAGCGCTTCCTCCACCACCGTGAAATTGACCGTCTGCGTCTTGTTTTCCACCTCCTTGAACTGCCGTTTCAGGTTGAAACCATAAACCGCAATGAGCAGTTTGGCCTCCTCACTTTTTGCAACCAACTGATAATGACCTTTTTCGTCCGAAAAAGTATAGGCCATAGGCAGGCTGTCGGTCACGCGCAAAAGCATCACCGAGGCATTGTAAACGGGCTGTTTCTTCTCGTTGTTTACCTCGCCGGAAATGATCGTTTGGGCGAAGGCTTGAACGCTGAAGAAAATACTAATTATCAGAAAAACAAGCCGTTTCATATCAATCACTCCAATTCTGCTGGGTTATAAGGCAACACTTTCTTTTCACCCACAGATACTTTTTCAAAAGAACCATCATTCTTGGCACGCACAATTTTCCCTGGAAAGACCCTACGAACATAGGCATTCCAATCCGCATGATAATCCTCCATTTGCTTGACGACATCGGCGCGCGTACAAGACTGATAATCAACATCATTATACCATACAATCGGCTTTTTTTGCGTCTCAATGCCAATGCAACGGAAAGCATAATGCCCGCGCGATTCTTCCATTTGCAGAATCAGTCCGGGCAAGCCACAAAACTTCCACGGACCGTCCTGCACGGGAATCTGCATAGTAAACCACGCCGTCCAATGCCGTCCACGGAAATCACATTCGGCCTTGAAGCATTGATAACCAAGGATTTCCATCGTCTCAAACGACATTTGCCAGTCCATCAGGTCCAATGGTTCTTCATACAGATAAACTGGAACAAAGTTTCCAGGCACTTCCATCCGATGCATAACCGTCATCTGTTTCTTAATATAATACTTGTAAACATCTGGTACCCAGACATCTCCGTTTTCCCCAACGAAATGACGGAGACCTTGATAAGAATCCCTTCCTTTATGCGCACACCTTATTGTATATGCGGAGTCAAATCGGTGCATGGTGTTACTGTAACAAGTTGAAATTGAATCGCCTACCATAAAAACAAGACGGTCAAACTTGTGCTCTGTGGGGTCCAGCGAGTCTTTGGTCATCATTGCCTCATAAGTGACAATAAAACGGCTTTGGTCAATGACCTTGTATTCATCAAGGTTGACGGGCTGCTGCGAGAACGCCAAACGCGAAACGGCGAGCAACAGCAGCAAAACAGAATACGGTTTTTTATTCATAATAACCTGATTTTGTGTTCTTTTTATCATATTCCAATTCCAAAGGGTTATAAGGCCAAGGCATTTTATAAGGCCCGCCTCGGGTAATCTCCACTTCCACCATTCGCCCCGATGCATCCTCCACGTCGGCCAACAGTTGGGCCTGAGGGTCGAGGCGCAAGGCATAGTCGTACAAGTCGCGGTAACATTCCTGGTCGAATTCCCAAGTCTCCTCCCTTGTCGCCTCCTTGTAATCGCATTTCCACATCGCGATTGGTTTGGCCTCATTCCTGATGGCAATACATGAAAAAGCGTAATGCCCACGGTCGTCCTCCACTTTCAAAACCAAGCCCGGCAAGCCCGCAAACTTCCACGGGCCATCGGGAATCGGAATCTCGGGAGTAAACCACGCCGACCATGTCCGACCCCGAAAAGTGCAGACCGCCTTTTGGCAACGGTAGCCCCAAATCGTGCAAATCTCGTTGGAAAACATCCAATTCATTAGGACATCGGACGGCTCTTGATACTTGAATACCGGCCCGTTTTCGTATGCCCGATGCGAGACCGTCATTTGATGGTTTTTACGGTCTTTATAGACCTCCATAAAAAGCCAAGTATCAGCGCCTCCTGGAACATCCTGGCCTTTCCGCGTCCGCTCCGTGCAAATGGAATCATAGCAAAACAAGGCATAACTATACGATTTCGACCACCTCTCCCCGATGTCAAGGCGAAACACATC
>CAJOEZ010000057.1 GCA_905233685.1 uncultured Bacteroidales bacterium
GGCCTCTTGTGCTGGCCTCAAGCTTTCAAAGAACTCGCCAAACGCCTCTCACGTGTCCTCCACCTCTCGTTTAGCGGGTGCAAAAGTACAACCTTTTCCGTTACCCGCAAGCACTTTTTTCACCTTTTTTTCATCATGAACCACAACCCTCTGGA
Source organism: uncultured Bacteroidales bacterium (assembly GCA_905233685.1). Lineage (GTDB taxonomy): Bacteria > Bacteroidota > Bacteroidia > Bacteroidales > F082 > Limimorpha. Next base: position 156 of record CAJOEZ010000057.1, read on the forward strand.
AACCAACAAGAAAAAATTCGCACAAAACACACAAAAAAACAACCCGACACCACAAAAACCAAACCAAAACCGCCAAAACACACCAAAAAAACAAAAACACTCCTCAACACTCTCTTGAAGTACACCTATTATATATAGGGTTCAACTCACCAACATGGAAGAAAAGCATCCTCAATATGATCAATGATGGGTTTGCCTTCCCTGAAATAGATGGATATAATGTCGAAACGCGTATCAATATCCAAATTATACCTATATATATAGGCATTGGCGGCGTAAATCAACAAGCGCTGTTTTTGCTTGTTCACGGCAAGGTCTGGCTCACCATAGCTGTTGCTCTTTCGGGTTTTCACCTCCACGATGACCAGATCCTTGCCGTCTTTGGCGATGATGTCAATCTCTTTATGACGGTTCCGCCAATTGCGCTCGAGGATTTCGTAACCTTTATCCGTCAAATATTTAACGGCGATTTCCTCGCCCTGTTTTCCAAAATCGATATGTTCGGCCATGGTTTAATAATTATATCCTTTACCTATTTTCATCTTTTCCGTCTGATAATGACCAAGATAGACGAGGCCGAGGTTGCCGTCGATGGCGATTTTGTCGCCCATCTTGAGCGGATGACCGTTGAGTTGGCCAAATTGATCGTCCATATCAACTTCGAGTCCGTCGCAACTGACCACGCAAACCTTGCCGAGTCGCACGGCCGTTACAGCCGCATGTGAAGTGGCACCGCCGCGTGCAGTAAGCAGACCATCGCAATCGAAGATCATGCCGATGTCTTGCGGAACGGTGTCGGGACGAATCAGAATAACATGACTGTCAGGATGTTGCTCACGCAAAAGCTTTATCTGGTCGGCATTGAAAGCCGCCAAGCCGTTCATCGCGTCGCCTCCGATACCCATGCCATGACCCAACTGATGCATCTCGTCAGGCGACTGCACGAAAGCAATTTTTTCCTCCTCGGTCTTGAGATCTTGGTCGCGAATTTGCAGGATGTGGAAATCCTCCGGCTTGTCGGATTCAAAGGTGAACTCCATTTCTTGCGGGCTATAACCGAGATGCTCGGTCAGCTCGACGGCGATGGAATAAATCTTCTTGTAGATGTCAGGCAACATGGTCTGCATCGACGGGCCTTCCAGTCCCGCAGCCTTACGCTGGGTTTCGCCAATCGGCAAGGGCTTGACCAAACCGCCGACGATGTCCTCGCCCTGGCTACGCATGGTGAAGTCGCCATAAAGATGCACGCCCGGACGCTCGCGGTGCGGGTTCTGGGTGAACACCACGCCCGAGCCTGAGGTCTCGCTGCGGTTGCCAAAAATCATCTGCTGCACGATGACGGCCGTACCCCAATTCTCGGAAATGCCCAAATGCCTCCTATAGGCCAAGGCGCGCTCCGAATTCCAGGATTCAATGACCATATTGACACACTCTATCAGTTGTTTGAAGGGGTCTTGCTCAAAGACCACACCATGGTCGGCAAGGATGCGCTTGTAGGACTGCGCCACTTCACGCATTTGCCCGATGCTGAAGTCGGCCTTCATTTTCACATTATTCTTCTGCTTGAAAGCGTTGATCTCATCGTCAAAAACGTCACGCTCAATGCCTTTGGCCATGCCCCAACTCTGCAAGAAGCGCCGGTAAGAATCCCAAACCGCCCATGCGATGTTCTCGTCTTGGGCAATGGCTTCGGTAATCTCATCGTTCAAACCCACATTCAAGAACGTATCCATCGCGCCCGGCATGGAAATGGCCGTTCCCGAGCGTACCGAAACGAGCAGAGGATTTTCTGGCTGACCAAAATTACGCCCCGTAATTCGCTCCAAATCAGCGATATGCTTGCGAATCATGCCGTGGATTTCCGTGCGCAGTTCAGGAATCGTGTTGATAGTCTCGTTGCGGCGGAAAGTCTCGGTAGTGATGACAAACCCTGGTGGCACAGGCATACCATGTAAATACAAGTTTTTCAGGTTGTTAGCCTTGTTTCCGATAAAGACTTGGTTGTCCATCTTGGGCGTTTTTTCCCAGAATGGACTGATCAGCATTTCGGAATTATAAGTCATGATGTCGCTGATGAGCTTCTCGTTCAGGGTGGATTCCATGCCACGCAATGACGAAAGAATGCGACCAATGAAGTTGTCCAAAGGCTGCATCAAGAAGGCATCAGAGAGCAGGTCGCGGTGGAATTCCTCTGATTTCTTGCTGATTAAGGCTGCCGTTTCGCGCTCGTTGAGTTTCCCTTCCGTGTCGAAAAGTTGTGGAATGACGATTTTCAGCGGGTACTCATAGGATTTCAGGAAATACTTGATGATGATGCGGCGCACGTCCTCGGCGATGAACTGGAAAATGTTGATATACTGGCCGAAAGAGAAACTTCGCGAGGTCAGCGAGTAGCGCAGCATGTCAAGTTTCGAGTTGAAACTTTGGTTGGTGATGCCGTCCAATTCAAGGCCGTTGCGGAAGTATTCAAGAATCCTATAGATTTGATTCAGCGTGCGCTCAGAGATGTATTCGAGGTTGATGCTTTGCACCACCTTTTCCATGAGTTGTGTGGCGACACGTTCCAATCTAAACGTCAAGCCCATAGCCTCAAACTTGTTCTCGCGGTAAGTGCCGTACATCGACGGAATGCCGATGGCAATGTGCCGCTTGTGGTAGATATTTTCCCAGCCCTCGCTCTGTTCAGGGTTGAAAATCACAGTTTTAAGTTTGTCCATGAAGGCGTAAATCATCGTCAACGACTTGCCGAAATCCTTGGCCTTATAGACCTTCTCGAACTCGTCAATTTCCTCATCGGGGATGAAGGGGAAACTGCGCAAGGAACTGAAAATATTGACCGACTCAAAACTGTATTTCTCTCTGAGATAAGCATATAGGTCGCGGATGTCCATCAGGCGTGCATGTTCGCGCTGGCTGATTTCCTCGTCCAATTCCAAGCGGCGGGAGGCGGAATTAATAAGGTTCTCGAAGTCATCGCGAGAGAGCATCAGCACGTCCTCGGGGTTGAGGCAGGCGATTTCGCACATGGTCTGCACGAGGTTGTGAACATGCACGAACCATGTGCTTTCCTTGTCGATGCTCTCGAAAACGTTGTTCGGCAAGATGGGTTTCAGGTCCTCAAGGTTGCCGTCGCTCCAGAATTTGAACACGTCGAAAGTCAAGGCTATCAGCGTGTTATTGCTCTCGGTGTGAACCTGTTTGCGGAGGAAATGCACCAGTTTATCCTGTCGTCCAGAGATTTCGTCCATGTTGGTCGTCACGTTGCGGATTTCGCCTTCTGCGCCGATTTCGTTGAAATAGACGGGGAAAATGCGCGTCAGTTGCTTCACCTTTTTATAATAAGGCGTGATGTTGGAGTTCAGTATCTTGGTGATTTCGCGCTGGAAGAGGTCGGTGTCGCTGAGGAAAATGCCGCCCAATTTGAGGTTCACAATCAAGGCCGAAAGCAGTTTGTCCATCGGCACTTGGGAGTGTTCGATGAGTTCCAACCACACGCGGATATTCTTGATATGGTTCTCATCCACAGAGAGTTGCCAATCCTCGCCGACAAACACGTTGCCTGGCGTGACGAACCCGAAAGCGATGAGTTTTTTCTCGAAATAGTTGACGATTTCCTTCATCTCGGTTTGGTCGACGTCAATAATTTTGAGGCCCAAAGTGAGCTGGAAATCGAGCACCGCCGACATGTATTCGCCGCGCAGCTCTTCTGCGAGGTCGAAAATCGTGTCGATGAAGGGAATCAGGTCGTCTTGCGGCATCTCGTCAATGGCGTTGCGCATCATGCGGTCCATGTTCCAGATGAGGCGCTCGCGCTGGTTCTCCATGCCCGGCAGATGGAGCAGGAAGAATACATAATGGAATTGGGTAATAAAATGCGGAAAGACCTTCGCCGATTCGGTGAAGCGTTTCGCAACCTGCTCGAAATGAGGTAAGTCGGTCAGTTTTTCCCAAGTGTCAGCAGCAATCAAATCAGCATTCAGGCGGTCGAAATAAGGCTGCCCGATTTCATCACAAACAGTGTGGATTTCCTCTTCGGTAAGCAGTTGCCGCTTGCTCTCCACCCAGTTTTCCACCTGCGAGGTCGATTGCCAATAGCGGTAGTTTTCCTGCAGCATCATCCGCAACAAGTGGCAGGCCGAATCCTTGAAACGCTCGTCAGCGGCTACCTTGTCAAGATAGCGTCCAGCGTGTTTTGTGGCTAAGATAAAGACTTCTTTGTTGTTGGTCGGCCCTTCGACAAGCTCAGGGACCTTAGCATCTTCAAACGAATCATTCAAGATATTGAAAACCAAAGAGATCAATTCACTATGCTTGGGCGATTCCGAGATGATTTTGTTGGCAAATTCCATCAGTGTGATGACGACATTGAGGCGCAGTTTCAGCGCGACTTCGGGCTTCAGCAGGCTATGCATCATCTCCAAAGGGATATGCAGGGCATCGACAGGGATGTCGTCGCGGGTGTAGAACCAGAAGTCGTCCATCAGCATCTTGCGCAACTCCTCCGTCACGAAAGTGTGGTTCGAGAGCGGGTGATGGTATTCCGTAATGCACTCCTTGGCCCGCTTGTTGATGCCGAAGTATTTGGCTGACAGGGCAATAAAATTTTGGTGTTCTTCAGGAATGAAGATATCTTTGTATCTGGTTTGCTCCAGATTGGCCTCAAGGGCACCTGATTTGAATGTTTCTGACATAACAATTTAATAAGGTTTGCAAAAATAGGGAAAATGGTCATACGATGCTAATCTTTCAAGCATCCGATAGGCACCACATAAATGCCGTCCTCGCGGCGGTAGGCGTAACTTGTAGTGCCTGTCAATACCATCAGGAACGAAGGCTCTTTCATCCGTGTCGTGTCGATTTTCTTCGCCAAAGACTTCAAAGTGGCAGCGCCTTCCTCAATCAGCTTGTCACCGCCTAACTTGATTTCCACCAAACCGTAACTTCCGTTACGCAGATGAACCACGGAATCACATTCCAAACCGCTACTGTCGCGATAATGAAATACCTCTCCGTCCAAAGCTTGGGCAAAGACACGCAAGTCACGCACGCAAAGGGTTTCGAAGAAAAGTCCGAAAGTGTTGAGGTCGTTGAGCAAGTCATCAGGGCCTATGCCAAGAGACGCCGTAGCTATTGACGGGTCAACGAAATAGCGTGTCTCTGTCGTTCTAATGGAGGTCTTTGAGCGCAAGTTGGGATTCCATGCAGGCATGTCTTCCACCACAAAAATGGAACGCAGGGCGTTCAGATAGGAGAAGACCGTGTTTTCGTCGAGGTTTTCCTTGTCATTAGCCTTTCTTCGGGTCGGCCAAATACAACACGCTGCCTGCCGCTTGTTCGGCAGTGGAAGTCTTGCCGCACCATTTGGCGCCCTCTATCAGCACCGCACCCTTGCCTTTCAGTTTGCGTTGCAGCAAACCATCAACTATACGGGATTTGTATTGTTCTTTCATATTGCTCTATTTCGTTGATATTAGGCTGCAAAGATAATGCTTTTTCCAAAATTCAGTAATTTGTCGAAGAATTTTTCAGTAATTTGTAGGAAAAATTTTCAGGAAAATGTGGGAATTTTGTTCGGGAAAATATAGAAACCAAAGTCGCGGAGCGACGGCAGACTTTAAGCAGGGGTGAAGTCCGCAAGGACGGGAACCCCTGCACCCCTGACACCCAAAATGAGGCTGCCACGGTGTGACAGCCCTACAGCCCCTCCGCGTCTGAAAGACGCAACTACCCGTAACCGTAGGTCGGCGACCTACGGCAGTTCCCCGCCAGGCAGCACCCCGGTAGGGACAGCGGGTCTTGACCCGCTGACGCTGCCGCCGTCCATCCTACCGCAATAAAAAACATAGAGACGCCACACTATGACGTCTCTACGATCTTCATGCGGGAATGGAAAATCTCCCTTCCCCCGGCTTGCCGAATCGGAAATCCCGCCTCCTTGCGAACCGCTTAGTTGGCATCCCACACCAAACGGACACAGCAGCCAAATTCGCAAGCACTGGGTCAAATTTCTTCCGTATCGGGCAACTCCATTGTCAACATCTTTGACGGAATGATGTCGTAAACCAATACATAATCCTTGTAAATAGTGAAAAACACTGCAAATCGCCCTTTTTTCACAAGCATACGCCTGGAATTCGGATGTCGTACATACGCCGTATCCAATAGTAAGCGAGGCATTGTATCCGCACGATACGACAGTGTAAGAATCTCATCAACAAGTGTATTTGCGTATCGAACTCCCGAATCGGCAGTGTTTATCGATGAAATGTATTCCGCAATCTCATCTATCTTGTCGTAAAGTCCTCTTGTAAACCTAACCTTGTACGTTTTCATACCGCTTGGCTACCGTTTCCACCAACTTAGCCCTGAATTCCTCAGGACCGACACTGTTTCTCAACTCTCTCTCAAGCACATAGTTATCAGTACTTCTGCGGTTTTCTCTTAGGATTCGTTTTTTGATGATTAGCTCACTATTCATTTGTTTTCCATATTTTCCGCAAAAATACAATTAATTCTCAACCATGCAGCCAATTTTTGAAAAAAACGCAAACCGCACACCCCAAAGAAACCTAAAAAAACGCCTTCCCCCCCACATTTCCAAGAAAAACACAGAGTGGCTGCCAACCTACCGGACGTGAGCCTACCAGACCCAAACCCTGCGTCGCTTTGCGCCTCCCCCTTTTAAGGGGGCTAGGGGGTTTCCGAAAACCCCGGCAGGCAATAAAACACATAGAGACGCCACAATGTGACGTCTCTACGATCTTCATGCGGGAATGGCAAATCTCCCTTCCCCCGGCTTGCGGAATCGGAAATCCCGCCTCCTTGCGAACCGCTTAGTTGGCATCCCACACCAAACGGACAGAGCAGCCATAACAAGTCCGAATGAACGGAACCCCCTGCCACGAGAAAAAAACATTTCCTCGTATTCTCCACTTCTTATTATCTTTGCAATCCATAAGCACACAAGCACATGCAAATCACAGACATCACTCCTGATTATCTTCTCGAAAATGACATCAGCCCTGATGGACTGTTGTTCAGCCAATTCCATCTCCCCTACAACCCAAAACTGAAGGATTTCAGCCGCGACTTGAGAAACAACGGCGAGAAGTCCGAAGCCATGCTGTGGAAACGTCTCAAGTCGAAGCAGACCGGATATGCCTTTGCCAGGCAGAAGCCCATACTAAATTATATTGCAGACTTCTATTGCAAGGAACTGGACTTGGTGGTCGAGATTGACGGTGCATCACATTTCACGGCGGAAGCTCGTCTTCGCGACAAGGAAAGAGACAGGCAAATGAGGGCTATAGGGCTGGTGGTTGTGAGGGTCAATGACGGCGACGTACGCAGGGATGCTGACAGAGTTGCGGCTTACATTAAGGAACAGTGTGAGTTGATTAAGGGAAGGAAAGATGGAAGCGAGGTAGGGTTTTGAAACCCCCGACCCCCTTAAAAGGGGGACACCTACCGGCTGCCAACCTACCGGACAAGTTAGTTTGGGTTGGATTTCTGACCCCCCCGACCCCCTTAAAAGGGGGACACCTGCCGGCTGCCAACCTACCGGACGCGAGCCTTCCAGACCCAAACCCTGCGCCGCTTTGCGCCTCCCCCTTTTAAGGGGGCCAGGGGGTTTCCGAAAACCCC
>CAJOEZ010000058.1 GCA_905233685.1 uncultured Bacteroidales bacterium
ATAGGGTTTTGATTATTGTGTGATCCGGTTGGGATTCGAACCCAAGACCCACAGCTTAGAAGGCTGTTGCTCTATCCAGCTGAGCTACCAGACCATCGCGTTTAACTGCGTTGAACCTTTCGGTTTGCGGCTGCAAAAATACGTCTTTTTTTTCAATGGTCAAGCTTCATGGGCAAAAAAATCCGTATTTGACGGAGAAGTCTCGGCTTTTCGCGGCACATAATGCTTGCGAACGGGCTTGGGCTTCGTGTTGGCAGGACTTTGTGGACGCGACTTCTTGACCTGCAACTCGCTGCCCATAAATACAGTCTCGTCAGTCTCCACAATGGCCTTGTAAGCCTCGTTGTCATTGGGCATCTCGATGAATCCATAACATTTCGAAAGTCCCGTTTCGTGATCCTTGATGACCTTGCACGAGCTGACCTCCCCAAATTGTGCGAACAATTCGTTCAACTCCTCTTTTGTTGTCTTAGGCGACAATTTTGCTACGAAAATCTGCATGACTTGACTGATATTGTTTTTGCAAAAGTAGACAAAAATAATACGCAAACAACTTTTTTTGCTGAAAATCAAACTTTTTTTCTTTTTCGCTGGCTCCAAACAAAAAAACGAGCCGATTATCGACCCGTTTTTTGTGGGGGAGGGTGGACTCGAACCACCGAACGGATTCCCGGACAGATTTACAGTCTGTTGCAATTGCCACTATGCGACTCCCCCATGAAACAAAGAACTATTTTGACGCGGCAAAAGTACACTTTTTTTCGTTACCGATTCCTAAGAGAGCGAATTTTTTCGCAACTTTGCGGCATAAAACCTAATTCATGATGAAATACGATTTCGACAAGATAATCAATCGCGCTGATACTAACTGCGTTAAGTATGATTTGCGCCAACAGGTCTTCGGCAATCCCAACGTGCTGCCGATGTGGGTGGCCGACATGGACTTCGAGACACCCGATTTTGTCCGCGATGCGGTCATCAAGCGGGCCAAACATCCCGTTTACGGTTATCACTTCAAGGATGACGCTTATTTTCAGTCGATTGTAGGCTGGTTGAAACGTCGCCACAATTGGGACGTGAAGCAGGAATGGCTGTCGTTCACGCCGGGTGTGGTGTGCGGTTTCAACATGGCGGTGATGGCCTTCACCGAGCCTGGCGACGAAATCATCATCCAGACGCCGGTCTATCCGCCGTTCCACAGTGCCGTGACGAGCCACGGGCGAAAGTTGGTGTGCAACACCTTAATTAATAAGGGCTCCAATGGCTACGAGATGGACTTCTCGCTGCTTGAACAGCAAGTGAAAACGGCCAAGATGCTGATTCTCTGCAATCCGCACAATCCCGTCGGGCGGTGCTGGAGAAAGGACGAGTTGCTGCTTTTAGGCGAAATCTGCCTGAAAAACAATGTGTTGGTCATCTCTGACGAAATCCACTGCGATTTGGTTTTGCCGGGTTACAAACACACGCCTTTTGCCACTTTGGGGCATCAGTACGCCTTGAACAGCATCACTTTCCACGCAGCTTCCAAGACTTTTAATCTTGCGGGGTTGGCCACTTCCACGGCCATTATTCCCAATGAGAACTTGCGTAAGACATACGTTGCCTACGTCGAGGACATGGAGGCGCATTTGGGCAATATTTTTGGCAAGGTTTCCACTCAGGCCGCCATGAATTACGGCGATGATTGGCTTGCACAACTACTTGATTACGTGCAGGGTAATATCGATTATGTTTCCGATTTTCTGAAGGCGAATCTACCCAAGGTGGTGTTCAGCAAGCCGCAGGCCACTTACATGATGTGGCTTGATTTTAACGGCTATGGCCTTTCTGAAGAGGAACTTTGGCGTAAGATGACGCAAGAGGCGCAGCTGGGCTTCAACCGAGGCAAGGATTTCGGCATCGAGGGAAGCGGTTTCTTCCGCATTAATTTGGCCTGCCCGAGAGCGACAGTAGAGGAGGCGATGGGACGGCTGAAGGCTGTGTTCTAAAACAACAGTCCTGTTTCTTCCGCTTCCCGTTTCACCCCAATCATGGCGTCGAACTCGGCCTCGGTAATAATTGGAATGCCCAAAAATTCAGCCTTTTTGCGTTTTTCGGGGCCCATTTTTTCACCGGCCAAAACATAGTCAGTCTTGGAGGAAATGCTGCCCACGTTCTTTCCGCCGTAAGCCTCGATGGTCTCTTTGATGCCGTCGCGGGAATAATTCACGAACACGCCACTGACCACAAATGTTTTTCCTGCCAAAACCTGTTCCTTGTCGGAAGCGGCTTGCTCGGTGATGGCGAATTGTAGCCCTTTGGCTTTCAGGCGATTGACGATTTCAATATTGCGTTCGTCATCGAAGAAAGAGCGCACGGAAAGGGCAATCTTCTCGCCGATTTCGTTGATTTCGGTCATTTCCTCAACGGAGGCACTGATGATATGGTCAATGTCGTGCAAAGCCTTGGCAAGAACTTTAGCCACGGATTCGCCCACGAACTTGATTCCCAAGGCGAAAAGCACCCGCTCAAACGGCACTGACTTTGACTTCTCCAAAGCATCCAAAATGTTTTGCGCGGTTTTTTCCTTGAAACTGACCTTACGCGTGGCCACAGGCATGAGGCTGAATTCATCCTCAATGGTGATAACTTTCTCCAGACCATAGAGCTTCTCAAAGGTAAGATCATATAAATCAGCGACATTGCGCACGAGGCCTTCTTGATATAATAGTTCCACCTTTCCCTCACCGAGGCTTTCGATGTTCATGGCCTTGCGTCCGATGAAATGCTCGATGCGACCCCGAATCTGCGGCGAACAACCCGAACTATTAGGACAATACCATGCCGCTTCGCCTTCATTCTGAACGAGTTGTGTTCCGCAAATCGGGCAGGTTTTGACAAACTCGACAGGTTTTGCTCCCTCTTGGCGCTTGTCCAAATTCACACCGATGATCTTCGGGATGATTTCGCCGCCTTTCACTACGGTGACAGTGTCGCCATAGTGAAGGTCGAACTGGTGGATGAAGTCCTCATTATTCAAGGTGGCGCGTTTCACGGTGGTGCCGGCCAATTGCACAGGCGCAAGGTTGGCCACAGGCGTGATGGTGCCGTGTCGTCCGACTTGGAAATCAACGCTTTGCAGTTCGGTTTCCACTTCCTCAGCCTTGAACTTGTAAGCGATGGCCCATTTCGGCGACTTGGCCGTATAGCCCAAAGCACGTTGTTGCGCGTAACTGTTGACTTTCAGCACAATACCATCGATGGCGAAGGGCAGTTCATGGCGTTTTTCGTCCCAGTAGTCGATGAACTCGAAAATCTCCTCCGTCGATTTGCACAACGCGATGAAATTAGAGATGTTGAAACCCCATTTGCGCGCGGCCATCAGACTTTCGTAGTGGGTTTGGTAGCGGTTTTCAAGCCCGTCCATCATCATGTAGTAGCAGTAGTTATCGAGTTTGCGACGGGCTACTTCCTTGGAATCCTGCAATTTAAGCGTTCCAGCAGCGGCGTTGCGAGGGTTGGCGAAAAGGTCTTCTTCGGCCTCAGCGCGAGCCTCATTGAGCCTATTGAAGCTCTCGAAAGGCATCACAATCTCGCCGCGCATCTCGAAAAACTCGGGGAAGTCGCCATGGAGTTTCAGCGGCACGGTGCGGATGGTGCGCACGTTGGTGGTCACGTCGTCGCCACGGGTGCCATCGCCACGGGTTACCGCCCTGACTAACAGTCCGTTTTCATATTGCAGGCTGATACTCAGGCCGTCGAACTTCAGCTCGCAGCAAAACTCTAATTCGCCCTCGATGCTCTTTTTGATACGGTTGATAAACTCCTCGATTTCCTCACGACTGTATGAGTTTGACAACGAGAGCATTGGATAGCGGTGCTCGACGGTCTTGAACTCTTTGGTAATACCGCCGCCCACGCGCTGAGTGGGTGAGGCAGGGGAGAGGAACTCGGGGAATTCCTTCTCCAATCGCGCCAGCTCCTCTAATTTCATGTCGAACTCATAGTCGCTGATGGTGGGCTTGGCGAGGATATAATAATTGTAGTTGTGCTGTTCCAGTTCTTCACTCAGTTCGGCAATGCGTTGTCGTGCTTGGTCTTGGGTCATGGTACGCTGTTTTGATGGGCAAAATTAGGAAAATGTTTTGAGCTTCGGAAAAAAGACGACATTTATTTCTTCCCCCGATTCTCTATCCAAATCCACAGCCGCCACATCAGCCAGCCCCAAGCGAAGAAAAGCACATAGAAAACCCATTTCGGGACAGAGGTTTTGTGATCGCCTTCAGGAGCGATTTCCGAGTATTGTTCGGCGGGGATGTCGGCGTAGTAATAGGCTCCCGCGCCGAAGTCATAGCCTTTCACGAGGCCGAGTTGGTTGGCCATGATCCAGCCTGCCAAAAACAAAGTGATTACCACCACGATGATGGTAATCACTTTGAAGACTATGTGCTTTTTATTCATTATTTGAACATGTCGAGGTTCGGTATCTCGAAGAATTTTCCGGAGAGGAGGAACCACACAGCAAACAAAGTGAGTAGGATGTTAAACACCTGACCCACAATGTAAAGCCAGAGCACCTTGCCGCCTTGCATCTGCTTGAAGAGGGCCTTGAAGTTGGTGTCCAAGCCAATGCTGGTGAAGGCCAAGACGAAGGCCCAGTTCTTGTATTGGTCGAGGACGTTGTTGATGGTCTTCACGGCAGAGACGCCGCCGAAATCCATGCCTTTGGTGAGGGGCTGGACGACGAAGGAAGCGACCAACGAGGCCACGAAGAAACCGATGATGAACTTCGGGAAACGGGTCCAAATCTCGCCTGCGCCGACCTTTTGGTTCGGGTCTTTGTCGACCTTGGTGGCAAAGAAGATGGCCACGAAGAAGGCGATGAAACCGATGAGGATGTTCTGGATGGACTTCACAAGCACGGCAGCTTGTTCGGCTTCCTCGCCGAGGGCGTTGCCAGCCAAGACCACGGCACCCGTCGAGTCGACCGTGCCGCCGATGAGCGCGCCACCCATGAGTTGGCTCATGCCGCAGGCGCGGATAATCATTGGCTCAAATACCATCATTAAAATGGTGAAAATGATGGAGATGCTGATGGCCAACGAGAGGTCTTCTTTCTTTGCCTTGGCTGCTGCACCCGTGGCGATGGCGGCGCTAGTCCCGCACACCGAGGTGGCCGAAGCCAAGGTGATAACCAAAGGCTTGTTGTCGATTTTCAGAACTTTTGTACCGAGCCACCACATGAAAATGATGACGATGGGCGTGACAATCCAAGCGATGCCAAGGCCGTAAAGGCCGAACTTGGCAATGTTGGAAAACAGTACTGAAAATCCCATGATGACCAAGCCTGTCTTGATGTAAAACTCCGTCTTGATGGCGGGCTTCAGCCATTCGGGTGTGCCGATGGTATTGGAGATGAGCAGGCCGATGAGCAAGGCCCAGAATGCCCACTCGAGGTACATTTTGAGGGTGTATTCGGCACTAATCATCCTCACCACGATACAGATGAGGAACAACACGACGAAGGCAGGGATGAACTTGCCAATCTTCTCGCCTTGGAGCTTTATGCCAATGCCAAACAAGATGCCCGTCACCAAGAAGGTGCGGAGCAGTTTGACCCAAAACTCACCGTTGAATTGGGCAGCCAAGGATTTCTTTTCCTCAACGTTCTCCCACCAGTGCCATGTGCCGAACTTGGCGGCGGAGAAGTCGAACGAACCTGTAAGGACGGCGATGCAGGCCACCGCGATGACGATGAAGCCGATCCACACGGCCAGCCAGTCTTCCTTTTTCCAAAGGTTGGATGCGTTATTGTTTGCCATAACGATTCAAAATTTAAGATTCAAGATCATTGCTGTCCACTAAAAAATCAAAATAGTTCTTTGAAATTACTGTAAGTTAGAGAGTTACAAGGCTTTTTTAAGCGCGCCGATTTGAATTTATCTT
>CAJOEZ010000059.1 GCA_905233685.1 uncultured Bacteroidales bacterium
GGCCGACAACGACTTGGTCTATCTCTTGGCCTCACCCAATCGCATTGGTGATGTCTCATGGATTCAGCCCGGCAAGGTGGCTTGGGACTGGTGGAACGCTTGGAACATCTATGGCGTCGACTTCCCTGCGGGCATCAACAACGACACTTATAAATACTACATCGACTTCGCCTCGCAATACGGCATCGAATATGTCATCTTGGATGAAGGTTGGGCCGTTAACAAAAAAGCCGACCTTTTCCAAGTAGTGCCCGAAATCGACATCAAGGAACTAGTTGATTATGGCGCCGAACGCAATGTGGGCATCGTGCTTTGGGTGGGCTATGCTGCCATCGACAAAGACATGGAACACGTCTGCCAACACTACGCAGACATGGGCGTGAAAGGCTTCAAGGTCGACTTTATGGACGGCGACGACCAGATAATCGTCGACTTCTACTACCGCATGGCCGAAACCGCCGCCCGTCACCAGCTTTTCATTGATTTTCACGGCGCTTACAAGCCCACGGGTCTCAACCGCACCTACCCCAACGTGCTTAACCACGAGGGCGTTTACGGACTCGAACAGGCCAAGTGGGACAATGAGAGCGACCTCGTCACCAACGAAGTCACCATCCCCTTCATCCGCATGGTGGCCGGCCCGATGGACTACACCCAAGGCGCGATGAAGAACGCCAACAAGAACAACTTTGCCGCCATATACACCGAACCGATGAGCCAAGGCACACGCTGCCGACAATTAGCTGAATACGTGATATTTGAGTCACCGTTCAACATGCTCTGCGACAGCCCGAGCAACTACCTCAACGAGGACGAATGCACCCAATTCATCGCCTCCGTGCCGACCGTTTGGGACGAAACTGTCGTCCTTGACGGCAAAGTGGGCGAATACTTGGTCATCGCGCGGCGCAAGGGTTACCATTGGTATGTGGGTGCCATCACCAATTGGGAGGAGCGCGACCTCAAACTCGACCTCTCCGTGCTGCCCAAATTCAGCGCCAAGTCGGGCCGCATCTTCCGTGACGGACCTAATGCCAACCGCGTGGCCAAGGACTACGTTTCGGAGCAAATCCAAGTGATGGGCAACATGGTCAAAATCCACCTCGCCAAGGGTGGCGGTGCGGTGATGGTGTTCTGATTCAGGAAACTATTTGATTATCAAAGCTCTTCAGCAAACTTAATGTCCTTCACATTAAGCTGAAGGTTAGTTTTGCCTTGCCAGGTGTTGTATTCAAGGTGGTAGCAGATGCTGAACGGCTCGCCGTCGTGGATGCGGTTGAAAAGGTCACCTTGTTGGAAAGCGATGCCTGAAAGCGGCGCAATACCCGCCTCGGCGTCGCCTTGTTGCGCCAAAGTGAGCTTCAGGTGACGGTGGCCACCCACAGGACGCGAGCCTCCCGCGTCGATGACGTTGTCAGTCCAAAAGACGGGAGCCATATTGCCCGGCCCGAAGGGTGCGAACTGCTCGAGGATGCGCATGAACTTCGGCGTGATGTCGCGGAAGTCGATTTTCAAGTCCACCTCCAACTCGGGGACGAAATCCTCCTCCACCAAATGCTCGCTGACGTATGCCTCAAAGCGCTTTTGGAACTCTTCCAAGTTCTCCGGCTTCATGGAGAGGCCAGCGGCGTATTTGTGTCCGCCAAAATGTTCCAAAAGGTCGGAGCAATTGTCGATGGCATCGTAGATGTCGAAGCTCTTGATGGAGCGCGCCGAGCCGGTGATGAGGCCGTTGGCCATGGTCAGCACGATGGTGGGACGGTAGTAGTAATCGGTGAGGCGCGAGGCCACGATACCAATGACGCCCTTGTGCCAGTTCTCGTTGAAGACCACGGTGCTCTTGGCGTCGCGCAGCATCGGGTCGGCGGCAATCATGTCCAAGGCTTCCTCGGTGATGCGGTTGTCGAACTCGCGGCGCATGTCGTTCAAGTCGTTGATGGAAGCGGCCAGTTTTTCAGCGTGTTCTTTCTTCTCCGCGATGAGCAGGCGCACCGAGTCGGCGGCCTTGTCAATGCGTCCGGCAGCGTTGATGCGCGGCCCTATAAGGAATACCAAATCACTGATATTCAACTCTCTGGTAAGCGCGTTGTCGCTTTCCTCCAATTGGTCTTCCTCGCGGCGGTAGATGTTGGCGTGTTGCAGAATGGCCTCGATGCCTGGGCGCGGGTCTTTGTTGAGTCGTTTCAGGCCGAAATAGGCCAGCACGCGGTTCTCGCCCGTAATCGGGACGATGTCAGCGGCGATACTCACGGCCAGAAGGTCGAGCAGGTCGTAGACTTGCTCCATCGTTCCCAAGCCCTTCATCGACAGTGCGGTGATGAGCTTGAAGCCCACGCCGCAGCCTGAAAGCTCGTCGTAAGGATAATGGCAATCAGGGCGTTTTGCGTCGAGGACGGCCACCGCAGCGGGAATGACTTCGCCCGCGCGATGGTGGTCGCAAATGATGAAGTCGACGCCTTTGTTGTTGGCGTAATCGATGCGTTCCACGGCCTTGATGCCGCAATCGAGGGCGATGACTAACTTGAAGCCGTTCTTGGCCGCGTAGTCGATGCCCTTGTGCGAGATGCCGTAACCCTCTTGGTAACGGTCTGGTATATAGAACTCTATCTTCTTTTTCTTGAAGAAAGGCTTGAGGTAGGTGTAGACCAACGCCACGGCGGTGGTGCCGTCCACATCGTAGTCGCCGTAAACCAGCACTTTTTCGCCCTCATTGATGGCGCGCAGCACCCTTTCGACGGCCTTGTCCATGTCCTTCATCAGGAAGGGGTCGTAGAGCTGGTCGAGGGAGGGGCGGAAGAAGGTTTTGGCCTCATCGAAGTTCGTAATTCCGCGCTGGACAAGCAAGGTAGCAAGGTGTTCGTCGATGCCGAGCACCTTGGATAATTCAGCAACTTGCTGATTATCAACTTGTTTATTTAAAAGCCACCGCGTTTCCATTTGCGCAATTTTGAATCGGTAAAGATAAGGAAAAATCCAATGCGTTTGAATGGAAAACGAAAATAATTTTTGATGTTCGCCGTATCTGATTTGCTTTCAGCGTGTTAAAAAATCGCTCGTGTCTACTTTGGAAAATATTAATCTATAAAAACTATTTTCTGTGTCTACTTTCCGCAAACAGTACAGCAATCGCAAAAAAATCTCAAAAAGGTGTATTTTGAGACCTTGAAAAATCTCAAAAAGGTGTATTTTGAGACCTTGAAAAATCTCAAAAAGGTGTATTTTGAAGCCTTGAAAAATCTCAAAAAGGTGTAAACCATAGCAAAATGGAACGGATGGAGCTCACCAAGTGCATGAACGCCTACACCGAATGCGTCACCACTCCGATGGTGCTTCACGCCGACGACTACAAACAGGAAAGGGGCGTCACGTATTTGCCGCTGTACATGACGCCCTTGCTGTGATGGGTTAATAGCACCTTCTCACTTATCCATTTCCGTTGTGCTGCCATGGAGGCCTTCCCAAAGCTGCATCCTTTCGATGAAGCCGCTCATAGTGTCTGCCGGGAGGGTGTCTGCCGGGAGGATCTCTTTCTCAATGGGTGGCTTGTCGCCTTCCTTACTTCTCCCCTGTTGGCATCCCGCCACCGCCAAGGCGACGGCAACGGCGGGAACAAGGGCTTTTGTGGTGCTTTTCATGGCCTATCTGCATACCGTTACCCGTTTAGCACAAACATTTCCTTCCGCATCCCTGACCCGCAGCAAATAAACGCCCTGCGGCAGGCTTTCCAAGCTGACTTGGTTGGTGTTTTGGAGGGTTTGTACATATTGGCCAAACGAATTAAACACCTGAATTTCAGTTGCTTCGATACCTTCAATCGTTATTTTCTCCCTTGTCGGGTTCGGGAAGAGCGAAGCCTTTAGCTCCGTTTCCGCGATGCCCGTTCCTGAGAAAACTGCAACGAGCCTCATGTCCTTGTCTAAAGTGAAGTTGTAAGGGTTCTCGCTCGAAACTATCTCGCCGTTGGCTTTCCAATAGAAGAAGGTACCGCCGTTTTTCGGGACGGCTTCCACCTCCACCGTCATGTCGTCGCAGGAGGCTCCCTTCAAGATGTTCACAAAGCCGGCGTCCTCGTCTTCCGAAAGGGCGACAAAATCGTACACGACACCTTCGGTGATATTGGTGAACTCGCTCCAACCTTCAGCGTTCTGGTAGGCTTCCAAGGTGCCGCAAGGGACGGTGATGGGAAGGTCTCTTGAAAACAGCCATGTTTGATGCTCCATCAAAGGTGGGGTGATGGCTTTTACGACAAGTCTGTCCATTGGAATATTACGGAAGGAGTTTTCCGAAAAATGGTTTACAGAGTTGCCTAACACCACATGATTGATGTTGTAGCAAGAATCGAACGCGAACGGGCCGATTGTCTCAACGGAATTGGGAATGACCAAGTCCCCGGAAAGGCTGAAACAATGAGCAAAAGCCCGGTTCCCAACGGACACAATGCCTTCGTGAAGATTGATTTCAGAAAGGCTGGTGCATTCGTTAAAACACCATCTTCCTATTTCTTCCAGGCTTTCAGGAAGAGAAACTTTGGTAAGGCTTGAACATTCTTCAAAAGTGCCCAACCGTGTAGTTTCCCATCCTTCAGGAATCTTTATTTCTGTAAGGCTTGTGCAATGTTTAAAGACATAGTCGCCCATAAGCTGAACGCCAGGATGAAGGGTAAAAGCGCTGATGTTGCTACAATAAGAAAAAGCAAAGCCATAGATTTCCGTGACAGAGGATGGGATTTCAAGAGTTCCGGTAAGACCTTGACAATCTCCAAATGCTGCATATCCAATTCCAGTCAGGCTATTGGGGAGTTTTACCCCTGTAAGATTGCTGCATAACCAAAAAGCATTTTGCCATAGTTTTGTCACCCCTTCGGGTATCACGAGTTCACCAGTAAGACCAGAGCAATTGGCAAAACAGTAGTCTCCAATGATGGATAGTGATTTAGGAAGTTCAAGTTGGGTGAATCCTGTACAGCCTTGGAAAGAGCCAAACCCTTCGTAGGTGTAATCGTAATCCTCGCTTATCCTTGTCACTGAATTTGGGATGACAAGCGTTCCCGTGAAACCAGTGCAGTTTGCAAAAGCTTGAGCAGCTATTTCAGTAACGGAGTTGGGAATCACTAATGTACCGTTCAGTCCACGGCAGTCACTAAAAGTACTGCCATAGATTTTTGAGATGGAGTTCGATAGTGTGAGATGCCCATCAAACCCTGTGCAGTTCCAGAAAGCGGCACCCAGTAATAGAGTGACTGAATTTGGGATAACAAGGTCGCCAGTGAAGCCACTGCAATCGACGAAAGCCCATGCTTTGATAGTGTTTACTGTATTAGGGATGAGCAGATTTCCCGTCAAGCCCGAGCATTGTGCAAAGGCCATGTGCCCGATTTCGGTCACCGTGTAGGTCACACCATCATAATTCACCGTTTCAGGGATGACGAGTTCGCCCTGCGCCGCCGTGCCGTCAACATGTCCAGCAAGGCTCACGCAGGGCGGGTCGGTGCTAAGGATGGTGTACAGAAGATTTCCCGATTGGAAATCGTAAGCCAGGGCTTGCATTGTGAAGCCAGCTATTATCGTTAAGGTTAAAATTAACTTTCTCATTGTCTTATTCTTCTTTAGGTTTGTGTTGTTAGAAAATTGCCGTGCGCCACAGCCGTGACGCACGGCAAAAATACATCATTATTTCGTAATCACCAGCTTTCCGGTCTGCACATGTTCTCCGCAGCGGATGCTGTAGACATAAACACCAGCGGCAAGACTGCGCAAGTCAAGCACCTTGCTGCCTTGGTTGCCGTTCAGTTCCACCTCCATCACTTTCACGCCCATTGTGGTGGTGAGGGTCATGACGGCTTTGGTGGC
>CAJOEZ010000060.1 GCA_905233685.1 uncultured Bacteroidales bacterium
TTGTGCTATGTCAATGTGATGATTATTTACATGATGATGTGGTTTTGTTGTTCGGTGACAAAAGTAGGGAAAAAAGTGGAAGTGGAACGTAAAAAATGATGATTTTTCATCAAAATGCTTGTGGAATGAAAAAATATGTGTACTTTTGTGGCTGAAAAATCGTAATAGTAAACATATTTAGCATACTATAACAATAAAATGACTATTTATGATTGGATAAGATACCGAGAGATTCGAGGACAGGTAACGTTCTCTGTCGAGGAATTGAAGTCTGCCTTTGAGGGCAAGTCCGCCATTACCATAAAGACGGAACTGCATCGTTTGGTAAAGAAGGGCTACATCAATTCGGTTTATCGGGGCTTTTATGTGGTAGTGCCTGTGCAATACCAGTTGAAGGGCGTTGTTCCGCCTGTGTATTATATTGATTGGCTCATGCGGTATGTCGGCAAGCCTTACTATCTCAGTTTGCTTTCAGCCGCCGCCATGCATGGGGCAGCTCATCAAGCGGTTATGATAACGCAGGTAACCACCGTTGCGCCAAGAATCAAATATTCCTCAAAGAATCCTGGTTTGAATTGGAACTATCGAAAGCAAATCCCTGAAGAGCTTTTGATGACTAAAAACACAGAAGCGGGCGTGGTGCGCTATTCCAATCCAGAATTTACCGCCGTTGATTTGGTGCAGTTTGCCGATCATGTTGGAGGCTATCAAAGAGCCTCAACCGTGCTTGCCGAGCTTGTTGAGGCAATGGACATAGGAAAGATTGCGGCTGTTGTTCCATACACGACCATAGCGACACTGCAACGGCTTGGCTATCTTATGGAATTTGTACTTGAAGAACAGGAAATGGCTAATGCTTTGTTTCTGATACTGAAAGAGCATGGCCAATGGAAAAGCATCTCATTGAGGAATGACCGCCCGAAAAAGGAGTCAGCGAAACCCAACAGGTGGCATGTAAACGGAAATGTTGAAATTGAAATCGATGACTTATGATAAGCAGAGAATCCATATTGTCTTGGAACGAGTTTGTTCCATGGCAAACCCATGCAAAGGTCGAGCAAGACTTGCTAATATGCCGCTCACTCGTAGCCATTTATAACGACGATTTTCTCGCGTCACAATTGGCTTTTCGTGGAGGAACGGCCTTGCACAAGTTATATCTTTCACCACAGCCGCGCTATAGCGAGGACATCGACCTCGTTCAAATCCATCCTGGGCCTATCAAGGACATTTTATTTCGGTTGGGCGAAGTCCTGAGTTTTATGCCCGACCGCGTGACCAAGCCCAAGCGTTACAACAACACGATGCTTTTCCGCATGGAGTCGGAAATACCGCCCACCGTTCCCATTCGCCTGAAGGTGGAAATCAACTGTTATGAGCATTTCGATGTGCTTGGATTAGTCAAGAAGCCTTTCTCGGTTGAGAACAGTTGGTTCACAGGACAAGCCAAACTGCATGACGCGGAGTTCTTGGGCGATACCACTGGGATTCTTCGTCCTGAAAGTTCGTTTGACCCTATGGTTGCTTACGAGGTTGTTAAGGAATTGCTGATTGACAGGTTGCAGAAATGAGAACCTCACTCCTCAGAATCATCCTTGATGATATGCAAATCGCGCTGCGGGAACGGAATGGTGATGCCGTTGGCGTTCAGGGCGTTGTAGATCACTATCGGGGCGTTGTCGGCATAAGCGATGCGCTCGGCGGCCAAGACGTATTGCTTCACGATGACATCGATTCCACTGTCGCCAAATTCCCCGAATACCACATAGATGCCTTTCTTCGGCTCCACGACTTCGCGCCCGTAGGCGTCTTTGGTGCGCATCACCTGCATGGCCTCGACAAGGACTTCGCGTGTGCGTTGCAAATCGGTGCCATAGGCCACGCTGACGTGCAACTTGAGGAGTTCGTAGGAGTTGCTCTTGGTGAGGTTGGTGAAACTCTTCGCGAACAACGCCGAGTTGAGGAAGGAGACGGTGGTGCCGTCGATGGTCTCCACTTGGGTGCTTTGGTAGCTGATGCCGGTGACCGCACCGCGCACGCCGTCGCACTCAATCCAGTCGCCCACGCGCAAGCGTCCGCCCATGAGCTGGATGCCGTAAACGAAGTTGTTGATGATGTCCTTCAAGGAGATACCGATACCGGCCGACAAACCGCCAGCAATGAGTCCCAACGAACTGGTGGGGACGTTGAGCATGACGACGAAGACGTAAACATAGACAAACCAGACGAAAACGCTGATGAGGCTGTTGCCCAACGAAAGGTTGATTTCGTTGCTGCGGACGGTTTTTCGATTGTACTTGCGGAGGAAACGATGGTACTGGGCCTGTTGCCAAATGGTGTGGATGGCCTTGTTCAGGTAACGGAACACGAAGAACAACCCCGCGAGGAACAATAGGTCATACAATGACACCCTGAAACCGTCCGCTTCGCCGTGCTGGATGAAAGGCTCAACGAAAATCTGACGATACAAGTCGTTGAACTCGAATACGTTGAGTGCCCAACGGATACACAGCGGGAACGCCACCAACACCAACAGCGGGACGACCACATCATGGATTAGGTCGTAGAACCATGTGGCGGAAAACAGCATTTTCTCCTTGGCCGCACCTGTCACATAGGTAATCCGATCCTTGTGCTCTTCCACTCGCTTGTCCAAGCGATGTTCTTTGTACCACAGCAGTAGGTGGTTGATCGTGGCGATGGCAAGGATGGCCGTCAGCAGGAAATACAACCAAACCAAGATGATGAGCGCCAAGAAGATATAGCCAGCCCAACCGACGACCATGGCGATGGCGGTAATGCCCAAGGAAAGCCAACCGATGATGGCATCGACCCGATCCGACTGCTTGCTCCGTCGCAAATTGACGATCAACTGCCACACGACCAGCAGCAGCAAAAGGGGCGGGAAGATGAAATTGAGGAAGGCGTTGGGCAGGAAAAGCACCCGGCAGCCAATGACGAAAAGCGCCGTGAAAATGATGGGTAGGTAGTTGCGGATGCCGTTTTTGAGTTTGTCGGGCTTCAGGCGGATGATCTGCGCCGTCGTGATGGCCATCAGCAGCAAGATGAAGGTGTAAAGCAGGATGATGGACTTGGCAGCCCTGTCGTCAGACGTGGTTTCGTAGCTGAGGAGGATGAACAGCACACAGCCCAACAGAAGGGCGATGTAGCGCTTTTGCTCTTTGGCTATCGACTGCAGCGACTTCACGAAACGGTAGGCTGGAAGCATCAGCAGGGCAGCAATGCCCCAGATGGCAAAGAAGGCCAAAATGTAGAGCACCAAATAGAACAGCGTGGCCGAGTTGTTGCGACGGCTGTCCTTGCTCGTAGTGTCTATTTCATCGTAGTCTGACCAGTCTTGGAGGAAATCCGGGGAAAACTTCTCGGCCATCGCGTTTTTGGCTTGTTGCCAGTAGGTGGCCGGATCCATCAGGATTTGCCCCCAAGGGGTCTGCCCGTCAATGAACACGCTTTTCTGTAGAATATCATAGTATTCCCGTGCATAGTCGTAGGATTCCTTCATGCGCAGCCAGGCCTCGATGTAGTAGGTGCTGTCGGCCATGACCACCTCGCGCGTCTGGGCATAGATCCTAAGCAGTTGCGAGGCATAGAAGATGCACGAGTCGCGTTCCATCTGGCCCAAATCGCTCAGGATGAAGGGCGAAGTGCTTCCTTCTTTGGCCGTTGTGTCCTGTTCTGCCATCGGGGCGTCGGCGGTTTCCTCTTGCTCCGGCAGTTCCGCTTCCATAAGATACGCCAAGCTGTCTGCCATTGCCAGCGAATCTCCGGCCAAAGTGTCTTGCGTCGCGATGATGGCCATGATCAGGTCCACCTGCTCATACAGCTTCTGCTCCAAGAGGCTTTCGTTGTGCTCCAGATGGGCATCCAACGTGTCGTTATGGTAGGCGAGGCTGTCGGGCACCAAATCCACGTCCTTCAACTCGGGAGGGAGGCGGCGGAGCGACTCGATCAGACGGGCATAGCGGTTGATTTCGATGTTCAGCTTGGTCACGATGCGGTCGTAGGGCGTGCGGTTCTTGTTGAAGTCCTCGTATTCCTCGGTCACCTTCTCCAAGGCATAGCTGATGTCGAAGGTGTAGTCTTGCTTCTGGGAATACAGCATCAGCGGGAGGTCGTTGCACTTCTTGGCAATCTCCACCATCTGCTGGTGCTGCCCTTCGTAATGCTTTTTCAACTCCTCTTGCGTCTCCGAAATCTGATGGTAGTCATGGTTCAATTCCCGACGCAGGTTGGCCAAGGTGGCATCCAAGTCCATTCCCGTAAAGACGGCCAAGGCGGGCAAGGCTATGGCCAACAATGCCGCAATAATGCAGACGACTTTTCGCTTTTTCATGATATGTAACTGTTCAAAATTAAACTGTATATTCTTTTGACACGGGACGCGGGACTTCGGGACATGGGACAAGTCCAAAGTCTCGCGTCTCGCAGTCTCGGGTCTCGCGTCTTTTATGTAAACTAAACCTGCTCATATACTTATTTGTTGCTTTTTTTGGTCTCCGACACGAAACAGGCCACAAGCCCGTAGGTGATGGTCGGGCGTATCCAGATTTCGGTGATGGAATACGCGGTGAATTCGTCGGTAGGCTCAAGAATGATGTCGATGTTATAGAGTACGGCGATGAGCATGTCGATGATACAAATCAGCCACAGGTTCCGCTTGGTATAGGACTCCCAGTCCTTGCGGGCATAGAAATAGGTCAGCAGGACGAGCAACGCCACCGACAGCGTTAGACACGCCAAGCTGATGGAGCGGTAGGCCAGTTCGGGCGCGAAGAGAATGTCGCGCAACAACACCGTGATGCCAACGCACAAGGTGCACCAATAGTTGAACTGCTTGGCTTCGAGGCGGTTGAAGAAGTACAACCAAATCATCACCACGCAGGCGATGTAGAACACGTTGAGCACCAACTCAGGCCAGGTTTCGCCAAGCCCGTAATGGAAGATGCCGTAGAGCATCGT
>CAJOEZ010000061.1 GCA_905233685.1 uncultured Bacteroidales bacterium
ATCTTAAGACACGCCGCCTGTTGGTGCGCTCCAACCCCAACGACTGGTGCTGGGCCAAGCCCGGAGAAGAGAATGAAAAAGAGCCGTTCATCGATTTGCATGGCTGGATTGACGAGGAATGGGTGTGCGGCAGCACAATGACCACTTGTCCGTAAACTCAATCGTTATGCCTGTACTATTATCACTTCTTATCATCGGGGCGGTTGTTTATTATTTCTACAAAGACCGCAAGAAACCGTCGGAGAATCCAGCACAAACCGTAAATTCCCCAAATACGGAATCGCCGGAAAAAACTGTTACGCCCCAAATCCAACAAAACCCAAACCATCCGAAACACACGAAAAAGCCTGTAAATCAAGAAACTCCGAAGCGCCAACAGATGTTCAACAAGGTGATTTGGGACGACGGTGTAAGGAAACTGTTCTTCGCCGGTAACACTCCGAAACTCATCTACAAAGGAACAGAATACCACTTCAGCGGCCACGGCTACGAGCCTATGACCATCATCTTAGACAAGGACGGCGAGGTGGCTTACATACACAACTCCTTCCTTGTGGATGATGAATGCAAGGAATTTGCGAAAAATCCGAAGTACCTATGCGGCACTATTACAGGACATAAGCATAACGCCAAGCACTTCTGTATGTTGCTCACCACGGCTATTGACTACGGCTACGACTGGCAAATCAATGACCTTGAGAGCAAGTTGTTCTCGCTCGAGCGGTTCGCACAGCGTGTGATATTCTATAAGACAGACGACATAGAGTTCGGCATTTACGGCTATGAGATAGATGACGAGTATGACACTGAAGAAGAGGACGACGAGCCGAAAACGCATTTCGAATATGATGTTATGTATATCATCGTTGACGGCAAGGAATACCGGCTTGAAGACGCCAACATGAAAAGAGTCGGGCAACTCGGAATATTCGAGAAAGACAGACACAAACCCAAGATACGCATCAACGGAACAAAAGGTTCCGTGATTGCTGCATACACCGACGACTGGCGCAGCGGCGAGACCTTCACTCCATTCGGTTTTCCCTGCAATACCAAACTGTTCTGCGAGATGATAGCGTATGCCATCCGCTCAGGTAAAAACGACTTTCAGATGGAACAGTTGAAGAAAATAGTCACAGGCGAGCCGCTTGAGTCCAAAACTTGCGAAACCGTCTATGAAGATGACAAAGCGAGACTGTGGTTGGAAGATAATTCGGCAAGGCTGAGGTACAGGGACAAAACATACTCCTTCGGCTATGACGGAAGAGAG
Source organism: uncultured Bacteroidales bacterium (assembly GCA_905233685.1). GTDB lineage: Bacteria > Bacteroidota > Bacteroidia > Bacteroidales > F082 > Limimorpha. Next base: position 1,271 of record CAJOEZ010000061.1, read on the forward strand.
CCTTTTGCCACTATAACAGGAAGCAATATTTATGTCATTATCCGCCAGGGAGAGAATGTGGATGCCACATGCCGCTATTTCCTGAAGCATCCAGAAGGCACGATAAAAACCATCACCGGTCGCGAACTTGACATAAAGCACTTCTGCCAGCTCCTCTGCACCGCCGTCGCTCACGACCAGGGGCAGGACAGCGAAATGGAGTATTATATCGACGAACTTGAACGCAAAGCTTTCGAGTTAGAGGATTATCAAGCCCGCCGCAAGAAGATGAAGGAGGAGTCCGCAAGAAAAGCAGATTCTTCCGAAGACTCCGACCATTCCGGCACCATCCACCTCACTTATAGCCGCGAAAGCGTATGCATGGGCGACGACTACGTGAACAAATCGTTGAAAATCAAATTGTCAGATAATGCCACTTTGGAGGACTTGATTAACTACATCATCAAGTACCACGAAGACAGCGGTTACGCTGCTATCCCTTACACCGGCGGTGGCGCCTATTGGCTCATCATGGCGGGCGAAACCGAGCTTGCCAAAGTCAATGACAGCAGCCAAATATTGTCGTATTGCAACAACGACCCGCGCACAACCCTTCGCGAGCTGGGTATTAGTAAAATTTATGGTAAACGAGTATGATTATTAAAAGACACATCCAGCCTCAAACCCTCATTGCGGGCTTGACCCGCAATCCCCTAAGCGCAAGGAAAAAGCGCTGGTTTATCCATACTACTGCTTTTGCTTTTCTTAACCCAAGCCACTTTTGCCCAAACGTGGACCGTGGAGACCGTGCCCAACACGCGCTTGCACGGCAACGCCATCCATGTCTCAGACCCTGACGGCTACCTCTCCGACAGCACCGAAAGCGTTATCAACACGGCGCTGTGTGCCATCCGCGACCAAGCCGACGTCTTCGTGGTGACTTTGGGCAGCATCGGCGAGGCTGACTCCAAACGTTTTGCCTCGCAGCTCTTCAACTACTGGGGCATTGGCGACGCTGACACCGACAACGGCGTTTTGTTGCTCTTCGTGGAAGACCAGCACGCTTTGGAGTTTGAGACTGGCTATGGCGCGGAAGCCACCCTCACCGACGCCCAATGCGAGCGCATTTTCCGGAACTCCATCCTCCCCTATTTCCGCGCCGGCGACTACGAAGGCGGCCTCTGCTCAGGCGTGGGCGACATCGTGGCGGTGTATGGAGGCACAGTGCCCGACGCGCTGATGTCGAACTTCGTCAGTCGCGTGGACGACGACAGGACCGACGACAGTTCTTCCACCTCCGACGAGGACATGATGAGCGCCTTCGGGGCCTGGTTCATCCTGCTTCTCCTCTTCCCTATCCCCATCATTTCCTTCTTCCGCTGGCTTGTTGACCTCATTACCAAGAAAAAGAAGCAAACCCCGACGGAAGAGGACTTTGAAATCTCGGAAAAGAAAGGCGTTTCTTATATCCATCATCTGAAATCGACTTGGGATGCATCAGTCTGGAAGAAGAAAGGCTTCCTGCGGTTTTTGGTGTACGGCGTGGGCATCGTTGCGCTGTATGTTGTGGCCATTCACACCGTACCGTCCCTCTTTCCCGATGCCAAGCCCACCACACAGGACAACTGGATTGTGGCGCTCACCTTGATTGTCTATCTTTCAATAGCTTGCATCGTGCAAAACCAGATGTTGCTGAAACAAGCCGACGCCAAGGCCAAAGAGTCGAAAGTGCCAAAGGCCATCTACAGGCTTGCCCAACACGACCCCCACTCCATGCTGAGCCGTGTGCTGGCTCCTTGGTTGGGCATTCTCTATGGTTTTAAATTAAGGAAACGGGTGAAATCAAGTTCGCCTTGCCTATGCCCCACATGCGGCCAAGCGATGGAGCCAGACGAAAGCTTCCAACTGCCCGAAATCCAAGCTCTTGAGGGAAAAATAGGTGCCTACCGTTTTTCGCCTTACTGCTGTTTGTTGGGGCATCAGTTTGTGGAACGCGAGGAAGGGCTTCATTACAACAATTTCATTAATTGTCCGGTATGCGGCGCACACGCGGCAAAAAAGACCAAGCAAAAGACCCTGAAACATGCTGACTACGATCATACCGGAGTGATGGAAATCACCTACACATGCCAGCACTGCAACGCGCAGACCGTGAAGACCAAGACCATTGCGAAATTGGTGCACAGCTCGACCAGCAGCAATAGCGGTAGCTCTTCCCGCAGAAGCTATAGCAGCAGATCCAGTTCATCCGGCTCCTTCGGCGGCGGCCGCAGCGGTGGCGGCGGCTACTCTGGACGATGGTAAAAACTTGATATTGAAACAAATAACATAATAACAAACTAAAATCTTATAACTATGAAAAAACTAAACGTTTTATTGGTTCTGTTGCTGGCGATAGCCGGTACAACCTGGGCCCAACAAGCTGACATTTATGCTGTGGGCAGTTCAACTCATTCCTCCGGCAAGCAATGTGCCGTTGTGTATCACAATTCCCAGAAACTCTACGAGATAGTGCCTCCTCTTGGTGATTATAACTATGAGTCTTCGAGCGTGGTCGTTGGCGACGGAAACGTCTATTGGACTATGAATTCCACTTACGCAGCGAACGGCGACTATAATTATGGAGATGTCTATAAGAACGGCACTGTGTATTTGAGCAATCCGGGAGGCCAGCATATCCACCTCTACGACTTGGCTTATGGTGACGGCCACATTTATGCAGCGGGCACCGCACTGTATAATGGCAATACCCATGCTGTAATTTTCAGGGATAACAACACCACTCCATATCTGGCGTTGGGCCATGATGGCCATATAAGCAAGGCCTATTGCACCACCTATGTTGACGGTGATTTGTACTCGGCCGGATTTGAGACCAGCGGCTATGGCGGATACGACGCGGTCATCTGGAAAAACAGCACACAATTATACAACTTCGGGGTAGGCAAGGAAATAGCGGACATAGCCTTCTTTGACGGCAATGTCTATACCGTGGTGAATACCAATGCCAACATAAAAGTATACAAGAACAACCAAGTGCTGTATACCCTTGCCGACAATTGGAACGGCAACATCGGCGGCATGAGCATTTGTGTCGATGCTGGTGATATTTATGTGACAGGGCATGTTCATAGTAATATCAGGGTGTGGAAAAACGGTGAAATGATAATTAACTTGACTGCTTATGATGATGGCAATTCCTTGGCTTCAGTAGCCAACCATTTGGGGGTATATCATGCCGGTTATACCGAAGGAACGGCACGTGTATGGAGAAATGATGTTTCTTGGTATTCGTATAGCGACGGCAACCGAATCAATGGCCTTTACGTGGACGTTCCTTGTGGAGACGACGGCATTCGCACGCTTCCCTTCACGGATGGCTTTGAGAACAATAATACCGAATGGTCTTGCTGGACAAAAGTGGATTCGGACCACAACAACAATGGTTCCGCTGCCTATTGGCACCGTTCTGGGGTCACCCCTGACGACGGCAGTTATTGCCTCCGCCATGGAGGCAATCCCAACCCTCAGCAAGGCTGGCTAATCACTCCCAGACTTTTCTTGCAACCTAATCGCGACAATACCACTTTGACCTTCCGAACCCGTGAATGGAGTTCTACGGAATGCTATCAAGGCGTTTTGGTTTCCACCAACAGTGACATGAACAATGCCGATGCATACACCGAAGTGTGGGTCCAAAACCATGGCTCAAGCATTTGGAAGACGGTTACGGTGGATTTGGGCGCCTATCAGGGTCAGGCTATTTACATCGCATTCAGACACATGAGTTCGAATAATATGACTTGGGATATTGACGAGGTCAGTGTCACTGAAAGCTGGACGCCTTGTGGCGGCAATGCCACAGTGCCTTTCTTGGTGAACTTCGAGAATGGAATGAACTCATGCTGGTATATCATTGACGACGACCATAGCGGCGGCAACAAATGTTGGCAATACGACAGCTCAACCCAAAGCATGGTCCATCCTTGGGGCCCGTCGGGCGTGTTTCAGAAGGGAATGCTCTTCACGCCCAAGATCAACTTGCCTTCAGGGCACGACTACGTGCTGAAGTTCTTTGCGAAGAACCAGTCGTCAGGTACCGATATGTGCAACCAGGTGAAGATTGCCGTCGACGAGAGCGGCGTCCCCGATCCGTTACATTACTATACCACACTATGGATAGACCAGGATTTCCCGGGCATTTGGGATGAGGTGGAAATCCCGCTTTCAGCCTATGCTGGGCATGTGATTACCCTGTGCTTTGACTATGAAGGCACCAACGCCCATAAATGGTTTATCGATGATGTCCGTGTTGAGGAGGTGGAAGTCACCCAATACACCATCACGGCATCGGCCAGTCCCTCGTCGGGCGGTACGGTGACGGGCGGCGGCACCTATAATGAGGGGGCTTCCGTCACCCTGACGGCTACGCCCAACACAGGCTACAACTTCGTGAACTGGACCAAGAACGGCACGCAGGTCTCCACCAACGCTACCTACACCTTCACCGCGACGAGCGACGGCACTTATGTAGCCAACTTCCAGATGACCGGTACTCAGCTGACCGTCTATCCTTCCGCCACGGTAATAAACAACACCATCCCGATGTACGTGTACTACTTTGATGACTTCACCCGCGCACAACACATCATGCCCGCCTCTGAGCTCACGACGATGAGCGGCAGCCAGATCACGGCTATCAAGTATTACACCAATTCGACCAACATCCCTTATTCAACCGTGTCGGAGATTGACTTCTATCTGAAGGAGGTCTCCGGAACCACACTGACCAACTTCGTCGACAAGAGTACGGCCCAGATCGTGTACCATGGAACGGTTGACTTCACGGCGGCAGGCAACGGCGGCGAGGTGACCATCTTGTTCACGACGCCCTTCAACTACAATGGCGGCAACCTGTTGGTGGGCTGCGACAACACCACCGACGCCGGCTACAAGAACATTTGGTTCATTGGTGAGACAGGCCATACCAATGCCGCGATTTACGGCTCGGACAATTCAAGCCTGTCCAACGTGAGCCAGAGTTACACAGACTTCCTGCCCAAGACCACCTTCTATTACACGGGTGGCGGCGGCGGTGCGGTCACGCAGACCACCAGCTTCACCAGCGGCTGGAACTGGTGGAGTGGCTATGTGGAGCTGGACGGCGCGAACAGCCTCCAAAGCCTTGAGAGCGGCCTGGGTACCCACGGCATGACCATCAAGTCGCAGAACAACGGCTATGCGTCCTATCTCGCGGGCTTTGGCTGGTACGGTTCTCTGTCGGCCATCAACAACGAGTGCACCTACCAGGTGAAGGCTGATGCTGCCTGCACGGTGAGTCTCTCGGGCAATGCCGCCAATCCGGCGAGTCATCCCGTGACACTCACGAGCGGCTGGACGTGGGTGGGCTACCCGGTGAACGCGAGCATGAGCGTGACGACCGCGTTGGCGGGCATCACGCCACAGAGCGGCGACATGCTGAAGTCGCAGAACAACGGCTATGCGACCTAT
>CAJOEZ010000062.1 GCA_905233685.1 uncultured Bacteroidales bacterium
AGTGGAAGAGCGATGTTGGTCGCGAACGGCCGTGATTGGAATTTCCTTGATTGTAGTAAACTGGAATCCTTCTTCTTTCTTTTCATCTTGTGCCTTGACAGGCATGAAGCCCATCATCAAGGCCAAGGCAAGTAACAATTGCTTTTTCATCAGTATTTGGAATTTAATGATATGCATAAGGACAAACCTAAAATTGCAGCGCGATAATCTGCAGTGAGGTTTGTAAGCGCAAAAATAGTAAAACTACAGTTACCAACAGAAAGAAATGATTAAAAAACAGATAAAACAAACAATTAACCAAAGACAATGGAAGCAAACAATAAACATTTGTAGCAAACATACAAGCATTTAACTAATTAGCAATCAATTTATTAGTTTTTAGTAACGAGATTGCCATTAAGGAATACATTATAACCCGTAGGATTGGCAAGTTGCCCTACTTAATCATTTTATTTTGCCCGTCTCAAATAATTTCCTATCTTTGCCGTTCAGATAAAAAGTAAAATTTATTCAAACAGATATGATGCAAAACAATATCGTACCCCAAGAAATCGCAAAGAAAGTCTTTGCCGACAGCGGACTGCCGAGCATCGGCAGGGCTGGCATCCGCGAAATCAACAAATTGGCTTTTGACCTCGAAGCCGCCAGTGGCAAGAAGTTCATCCACATGGAGTTAGGCAACCCTGGTCTGCCTGCCGCACGCGCTGGCGTGGAAGCCCAAATCAAGGCCTTGCAGGATGGCGTAGCCGCCAACTACCCGCCCATCGACGGCGCACCTATATTAAAGAAGGAGGCCTCGCGTTTCATCAAGAACTTCCTTGACCTCGACGTGGCCGCAGCCAACTGCGTGCCCACCGTCGGCTCCATGCAAGGCGCTTTCGCCTCGTTCATGATCTGCGGTCACACCAACACGAAGAAGGACACCATCCTCTTCATCGACCCGGGCTTCCCCGTCCACAAGTTCCAGAACAAGGTGCTCGGCATCCCGATGGAGCATTTCGACATCTACGAGTACCGTGGCGAGAAGCTGCGCGCCAAGCTCGAAGAGATGCTGAGCAAGGGCAACATCCACAGCCTGCTCTACTCCAACCCCAACAACCCGACTTGGGTGTGCCTCACCGACGAGGAGCTGCGCATCATCGGCGAATTAGCCAACAAATACGACGTCATCGTCATGGAAGACCTCGCCTACTTCGGCATGGACTTCCGCAAGGACTACAGCCACCCGGGCGTGGAGCCTTACCAACCCAGCGTGGGTAAGTACACCGACAACTACATCCTGATGATCTCCAGCTCGAAGGCCTTCAGCTATGCCGGTGAACGCTGCGCCCTCCTCGGCATCAGCAACAAGTTGGCCCAGCGCCACTATCCCGACCTGAAAGCCTTCTGCGGACAGGAAGTATTCCTGCGTGCCATCCTCTTCGGTGCCTTGCACCCGCTGAGTTCAGGCACCTCGCACTCGGCACAACATGCATTGGCTGCTGTGCTGAAAGCCGTCAACGATGGCACCTATAACTATCGCGACGACGTGATGGAATATGGTCGCAAGGCCAAGCTGATGAAGAAAGCCTTCACCGACAACGGCTTCTACATCACCTACGACGAAGACTGCGGCGAGCCTATTGCCGACGGTTTCTACTTCACCTACTGCTATCCTGGCTTCACCGGTGCCGACCTCGTGGAAGAGATGCTTTACTACGGTGTTTCCGGCATCTCGCTCGACACCTGTGGCAGCACCAAGCAAGGCGTGCGCGCCTGCACCTCGCTCATCAAGCGGGACGAAATCCCCGTTTTGGCTGAGCGTTTGGCTTTGTTTGCCAAGGACCATCCAGTATAACCTTGTCGCCGACTGCGTCTCGCAGTCGGTCAGAACCAACAAATGCGTGGCGAAGCCAAAGAAAAGTCCATTTTCGAGGCACGAATAGCAACAATGAAATACAACGAAAAATGAGGCTTGCCATTTTGGCAACCTCATTTTTTTGTATGTTTGCAATCTCAAAATCAGTTGAAATGTCAGAACCTTATAAAACACAGGATAAAAACGACATTTGCGGAGTCGATTTCGACGATATTACCATATCGATTTGCGGGGACGCAAATCACGACAATGTGCCATTCTTTGACTCAAATGATTTTGAACATTTCAATTGGGGTACTTTCCTCCCCCATTGGCATCAAGACGGAAAGTTTGTTTTCGTCACATTCCGTTTGCATGATTCCCTACCTATAGAAAAGCTTCAACAACTTCACAATGAAAAAGAAAGCTGGATGAAGTGTCATCCTCAACCATGGAGCGTTTCGATAGCAAATGAGTATATTGAGCGATTTGGAAAAGCCGTAGACAAATGGCTGGATAGTGGTCACGGAGATTGTTTGCTCAAAAAGCCTGACAACCGAAAAATCGTGGAAAAAGCATTGCACTTTTTTGACGGCAAACGATATGACTTACAAGCCTATGTCGTTATGCCAAACCATGTACACATGCTTATTCAACTCAAAGCGGGATTTGAACTGACCGAAATCATGCGCTCTATCAAGAGTTTCACGGCCAAGGAAATCAACAAATGCGAGAAGCGGACTGGCTCTGTTTGGCAATCGGAGTCATACGACCGACTGATAAGAGACCAAAAGCATTTTGAGAATGTTGTCCGGTATATTATAGCAAACAACAAAAATTTGGCATGGGTTGCAACTCCCCTTGTCGCCGACCACATCCCACTGTCGGGAACGTGATTTTGCTGGGTCAATCTGCGGGACGCAGATTGCAACAATGTTTTTTTCCTCCTGAAGTCACCTTTTGCCATCCAGACTTGTTATAAGGGCGAACTGGTTCAAGAAAACAAAAGTCTAACACTAAAAACAAAAGAAAATGGATAGCAATTTAATTTGGATGGATTTAATCGACATGCTTCCCGTCATTTTATGCGGGTGCGTACTCCCCATTACCTTCATTTGGATGGAAACACGTCGTAAAATGAACGAGACCAATGCTCGCACGCAAATCGTCACGGCGGCCATCGAGAAGAATCCCGACATGGATGTCGAGAAACTGCTCAAAAAGATTTCGCCGAAGAAAAAGCTCTTGAAGGAGAAACTGCTTTCGAAACTGCTTTGGGGCTGCATCACCACCATATCGGGCATCGGCTTGATTGGATTTGGCATCTTCCTTATTAATACAATAAGCAAAGATACGCAGAAGATTCACATGGCAGACGATGTTCAGACCGCCATTGCTTTCGGCGTGATTCTTCTGGCTATAGGTGCCGCATTCATCATCAACTATGGCGTAGGTAGAAAGATGCTCGCCAAGGAGATTGAAGCCGAAGAGAAAAACAAGACCTCTCAAGAATAAACCGTGACGCGCGAGACATTCATAGCAAACGTGAAGCGTGAGCAAGAGGCACTTCGGGGCTTCTTGCTCGCCCTCTGTTGCGGCAACAAGGACGAGGCCGACGACTTGGCCCAAGACGCTTTGGTGAAAGCCTATATCTCGTCGGCAGGCTATCAGGAGAAGGGACGGTTCCGCTCGTGGCTCTTCAAGATTGCCCACAACACCTTCCTCAACCACAAGGCCAGTTGCCGAATCACGGAAAGCCTCGACGAAGCAAGAACACTCGTCAGCAATTCTTCCGCCGATGCTTCCTTTGCGCACCAGGACCTTTATCTTGCCTTGCGTACCCTGCCGCCCAAGGAACGCTCGGCCATCACACTATTCTATCTCAACGGTTACAATATCAATGAGATAGCAAAAATTACCGACACGTCGGAAGATGCCGTCAAGAAACAACTTTCGCGCGGACGCGACAAACTCAAAGAAAAACTGAAGCTATGAACAAAGACAAAGCCTTAGAGGAACTTTTCCTCGCCCAAAAACCGCATTTCGATGACAGTGAGGCCTTTATGGCCTCGCTCAATAAGCGTTTGGATGCCGTCGAATATATTAAACAGCATGAAGCAGTAACAATTCGTCGCTACAAATTAGCTATGGTGCTGGCTTTTGTGGTGGGCATCATCAGCGGTGGAGTCGCCCTGGCGTTCATGCTTTCGATGCCTGCCGATGTTCCGCTTTTCACGTTCAAAGCGCACACTGCCGTCCTTACATGGTTCAGCGAAAACTCCCGATTCCTCGTCACTACTGCGCTCTCATTGCTTATGAGTTTGGGGGCAATCAGTATTGTCAGCAACTTATTGGACGTCCTGAATATGCGGAAGCGAATGATTGACATGGCGGCATAGGCAATCCTTCTGCGAACGCAGATGGTGACAATGTAATTTATAATCAATCTAAATTACAATCTTTTTCCGAAAAAACCGAAAAACCGTGCTCCATGTGGGCAAAATTCCGTATTTTCGTGGCTCATTAAATAAAGCAACAACAAATTCTAAAACTTAATCAATATGGCAAAATTCAGAGGAGCCATTGTTGTTGATACCGAACGCTGTAAAGGCTGCGGCGTTTGCATCACGGCTTGCCCGTGCGGTGTCATCGAACTGGCAAAAGAAGTAAACGGAAAAGGTTACAACTACGCATTCATGGCCAAGCCGGAAGCCTGCATCGGCTGCGCCAGCTGCGGTATCACTTGCCCCGACGGCGTGATCAAAGTCTATAAGAAAGCCCTGTAACCCAACCAATTGTCTAACAAATCAAAAATCTTACATAATGGGAGAATTAAAACTGATGAAGGGTAACGAGGCATTGGCCGAAGCCGCCATCCGCTGCGGCGCCGATGCTTATTTCGGATATCCCCTTACGAACGCACCGGAATGGTCGTTCTTCAAGCAGAAAGTGAATTGGCGGCTATCAACATGGTGTATGCCGCCGGTGCAGCCGGAAAGCGCGTCATGACCTCGTCATCCAGCCCCGGCGTGTGCCTGAAGCAGGAAGGCTTGGCCTACATCGCCGGCGCCGAAGTGCCCTGCGTCTTCGCCGACGTGGTGCGTGGCGGCCCGGGCTTGGGCACCATCCAACCCTCACAGGCCGACTATTTCCAGAACACCAAGGGCGGCGGCAACGGTGACTACCGTAACATCGTCCTCGCCCCCGCTTCAGTCCAGGAAATGGCTGACTTCGTGCCGCTGGGCTTCGACCTCGCCTTCAAGTATCGTATGGCAGTGTGCATCCTCTCCGACGGTGCCATCGGCCAGATGATGGAAAAGGTTGTACTGCCCGAACAGAAAAAGCGTCTCACCGAAGAGGAAATCAAGGCTAAGTATCCTTGGGCTTTGACTGGCCGTAAGCGTGGCACGCAACACCGTGTCATCACCTCCTTGGACCTTGACTCCGCCCGCATGGAAGAGCACAACCGCGCTCTCCAACGCAAGTATGACGAAGTGTCCAAGAATGAAGTCCGTTACGAAATGATCGACTGCGACGATGCCGAATACGTGTTCGTCGCCTACGGCTCCAGCGCCCGTATCGCCCAGAAGTCGGTGCAACTCGGTCGCGCCGCTGGCATGAAGGTCGGTCTGCTCCGCCCCATCACCTTGTGGCCCTATCCGACCCAAGCCATCCGCAACCTCATCGACAAGGGTGTCAAGGGATTCCTCTCAGTCGAACTGAGCTGTGGTCAGATGATCGAAGACGTGCTGTTGGCCTGCAACGGTCGCGCCAAGGCCGAACACTTTGGCCGCGTCGGTGGCATCATCCACACCCCGGAAGAAGTTCTCGAAGCTATGAAGAAACAAATTATAGGAGAATAAGACCGAAAAATCAAAGCTGCTGACGGAAAAACCTTTCCACTACTGCCCCGGCTGCGGTCACGGCACTGTGCACCGCATCATCGCCGAAGTGCTTGAAGAGCTTGGCGTTGACGACCGTACCATCGGTGTCTCCCCCGTGGGTTGCGCCGTTATGGCTTACGACTACTTCGACGTTGACTTCGTCGAGGCCGCCCACGGCCGCGCTCCGGCGTGCGCCACGGGTATCAAGCGCGTGTGGCCCGACAAGGTCGTGTTCTCCTATCAAGGCGACGGCGACCTCGCTGCCATCGGCACCTGCGAGACCATCCACACCTGCAACCGTACGGTATCTACGGCATGACCGGTGGCCAGATGGCTCCCACCACCCTCGTGGGCATGAAGACCGCCACCACGCCTTACGGCCGTATGCCTCAATGGCCCGACGGAACGCCCAACAACGGCTTCCCGCTCCAGATTACCCAACTGCTGGCCCAGCTGCCTGGCACACGCTACGTCACCCGTCAGGCTGTGTTCAGCGCCGCCGCCGTGCGTAACTGCAAGAAGGCCATCAAGAAGGCTTTCCAGAACCAGATTGAGAACAAGAACGGTGTCAACTTCGTTGAGATCGTTTCGAACTGCAACTCCAACTGGAAGATGAGCGCCGTCGACGCCAACAAGTGGTTGCAAGACAACATGTTGCCCGTCTATCCTTTGGGCGACCTCAAGGACAACTTCGAGCTGATTAAGAAATAACCTAAAAACGACAAAGCAATGACAGAAGAAATTATTATAGCCGGTTTCGGCGGACAAGGTGTCTTGTCAATGGGTAAGATCCTTGCTTACAGTGGTATCA
>CAJOEZ010000063.1 GCA_905233685.1 uncultured Bacteroidales bacterium
GTCAAGGCACAAGATGAAAAGAAAGAAGAAGGATTCCAGTTTACTACAATCAAGGAAATTCCAATCACGGCCGTTCGCGACCAACATCGCTCTTCCACTTGCTGGGCCCATTCCGGCATTGCCCTGATGGAGGCTGAAGCACTCCGCATCAAGGGTGTTGAGGTCGACCTCTCCGAGATGTATGTTGTCAGCCATTCCATGATGGATCGTGCCGAAAAATATGTCCGTCTGCACGGCAACGCCAGCTGGGCACCAGGCGGCAAGTGCGGCGACGTGCTATACTGCTTGGAACACTATGGCTTCGTCCGTCAGGAAGACATGCCTGGCAACCGTTATGGAGGAACCTTGCCCAATCACACTGAACTCGACCTCGTGGCCACGGGCTATGTGAAAGCCCTTGCCAAAAGTGACATCAGCAAACTCAGCCCCGTGTGGAAAGAAGGCCTGCAAGGCATTTACGATGCCTATCTTGGCAAATATCCTGAAAAGGTGAATGGCATGACGCCACAGGAATATGCCAAGTCGTTGGGCCTCGAAGCCGACAACTACATCACCCTCACCTCTTTCACGCATCATCCTTTCTATGAGCCTTTTGCACTTGAGATCGAAGACAACTGGCGTGGCTGCCCTTATTATAACCTGCCTATCGACGAACTGATGGAGGTCATGCAATATGCCATCGACAAAGGCTACACCTTCCAATGGAGTGCCGATGTCAGCGAGCAAGGCTTCACCCGCGATGGCATTGCCGTCTGCCCCGATGCCGAGAAAGCGGCCGAACTCTCAGGCTCCGACATGGCACATTGGTTGGGCATGTCGGCGGTAAATCGTCGCAACGAACTGACATCCAAGCCAATGCCTGAGATTGAAGTCACGCAAGAGATGCGTCAGGAAGCCTTTGATAACTGGGAGACTGGCGACGACCACGGTCTGCTCATTTTCGGCAAGGCCAAAGACCAAAACGGCAAGGAATACTTCATGGGCAAGAACTCGTGGGGCGACAGTGGCAAATACCACGGCATCTGGTACGTCTCTGAGACTTTCGCCAAATACAAGACCATGAACATCGTCCTGCACAAGGACGCACTTCCTAAGAACATCGCCAAGAAACTCGGTGTGAAATGACACGCTATAGAAGCGCTAAATAAAACGCAAAACCCGCTGAAACCAGCGGGTTTTGTTGTTGGTGGGACGTACTGGACTCGAACCAGTGACCTCTGCCGTGTGAAGGCAGCGCTCTAAACCAACTGGGCTAACGTCCCTCCCTTCAAAGAAAAAACGCCGTCGGGCGTTTGTGTGGGGCGAACAAGGATCGAACTTGTGACCTCATGCCTGTCAAGCATGCGCTCTAAACCAACTGAGCTACCGTCCCGATTGCGGCTGCAAAAATACGGCTTTTTCCGAAACTGACAATATTTTTTCCGCTTTTTTTCAAAAAAATTCTACCTTTGTGCAATCAAATCTATGTGTTATGAAGTTCAAATACCTATTAGTCAGTGCGTTCCTTGTTTTTGGAATGCTTTCGGCTTCGGCCCAAGAGAAGAAGAATTTCGAATTGGAAGACCTTTACATGCGCCCGACTTTCTCCGCAAAGAGCGTCCGCGGCATGAATTCCATGAAGGACGGCAAGTCTTACGCCTCCTTCGAGAAAGGCCAACTCAACATCTACAACTACAAGTCGGGTGAACTTGTGAACACATTGTTCAAAATATCCGATCTTGTCATGCCTAGCGATACGATGCCTATTGGCCTTCAGGATTATGAATTGAGCGAGAACGAAGACAAAATGTTGTGCACCACGGAGATGGAAAGCATTTATCGCTACTCTTATCACGCCACTTACTATGTTTACGACTTCAAAACGAAGACCATGCAGCCGCTTTCTGAAAACGGCAAGCAACGTCTGGCTACTTTCTCGCCCGATGCCACCAAAGTGGCTTTCATGCGCGACAACAACCTCTTCATCAAGGACTTGACGACAGGGGAGGAGAAGCAGTTCACCAACGACGGCCTCTACAACCACATCATTAACGGTGCCCCCGATTGGGTGTATGAAGAAGAGTTCAGCTTCTCGCAGGGTTTCTACTGGTCGCCCGACAGCAAGAAGATCGCTTTCATGAAGTTTGACGAGAGCAACGTGCGCGAGTTCCAGATGGAGGAGTTTGAAGGCCTTTATCCCGACTGGTACAGCTTCAAGTACCCCAAGGCGGGTGAGGACAACTCCATCGTCGGCATTTACGTCTACGACCTCGCAAGCGGCAAGACGGTGAAGATGGACACGGGCACCGAGACCGACATCTACCTGCCCCGCATCGCCTGGACGAAGGACGCCAACGTGTTAGCCATCCAACGCCTCAACCGTCACCAGAACCACTTGGAGATTCTGGCCGCCGATGCCACCACGGGCAAGAGCCGCGTGTTTTACGACGAGACCAACGAATACTATATTGACATCACCGACGACTGGCACTTCCTTGAGGACGGCAAACGCTTCCTGATGACCTCGGAACGCAGCGGCTACAACCACATTTATCTTTGCAACCTTGATGGCAGTCAAGCCAAACAACTCACGAGCGGCAACTGGGACGTGACCTCCGTCTACGGCTTCGACGGCAAGGAAGTCTATTTCCAAGCCGCCAAAAACACGCCCGTCGACCGCCAGATCTATGCCGTCAACCTGAAGGGCAAGATGCGGGAGGTGATTGGTCGCCCGGGCACCAACAACGCCCGCTTCAGCAACGACTTCAGCTACCTTATTAATATCAATTCGTCCATCACCCAGCCTGCGCAATACGAGCTTTACACGAACAAGGGCAAGTTGGTGCGTGTGCTTGAGGACAACCACGAGTTTGCCGAGAAGCTGAAGACCTTTAATCTCGGTGAGAAGAAACTCATGAAGATCAGCGATCCCGCCTTCACTTTGCCCGATGGTCAGCAAGTCGACATCGACGCTTGGCAGATTCTGCCTCCCGACTTCGACCCCTCGAAGAAATATCCTGTGTTGATTTACGTCTATGGCGGTCCTGGTTACCAGACGGTGCTCAACTCGTGGGCCAACAGCGACTATTGGTGGCTGCAACTGCTTGCCCAGCACGGCATCATCAGCGTTTCCATCAACAATCGCGGCAGTGGTGCCTATGGCGAGGTTTTCAAGAAGATGACCTACCTGCAACTCGGCAAGTACGAGACCGAGGACATGATTACCCTCGCTAAGTACATGGCTAAGCAACCCTATGTGGATGGAAGCAGAATCGGCATCTACGGCTGGAGCTACGGTGGCTTTATGGCGGCCAATGGCATCACCAAGGGTGCGGATGTCATCAGCACGGCGGTTTCGGTGGCTCCTGTGACCAACTGGCGCTATTACGACAATATTTACACCGAGCGTTTCATGCGCACGCCGCAGGAGAACCCCGATGGCTACGACCTCAACTCGCCCGTCCACAACACGGCGATGATTAAGGGCAACTACCTGCTTTGCCACGGCAGCGGCGACGACAATGTGCACTACCAGAACGCGATGGAACTCATCAAGGCCATGATTTCCAACGGCAAGCAGTTCGACCTGATGATTTATCCCAACAAGAACCACGGCATCTACGGCGGCTACGAATACGGCGACGGCGAGTGCCGGATGCATCTCTTCAACAAGATTGACAACTTTTTGTTTGAGCATTTGTTGGGAGAATAGACATCATGGTCAGGGAAGAAACTGTTTTTGGGCCGATTCGGAGTCGGCGTTTGGGCAACTCGCTTGGGATCAACTTGTTGCCAGTGAATGGGAAAATTTGCACGTTTGACTGCATCTATTGTGAATGCGGCTGGAACAAGGACGGGCGTGGTGACACACGCCTGCCCCATGCCGCTGAGGTGAGAGAGGCACTTGAAGCCAAATTGAGGCAGTTAGTGAAAGACAGCATTCCTATTGATTCCATCACCTTCAGCGGCGACGGTGAATCGACCATTAATCCTGATTTCCCGCAAATCATTGATGATACGCTAGCTTTACGCGACCAATATTATCCCTTGGCCAAAGTGTCGGTGCTGTCGAATGCCACGCAGGTACACCGCCCCGAAATCTTCTCCGCCTTGCGCAAAGTTGACAATCCCATCATGAAAATTGATGCGCCTACCAACGAGCTGGCTGAAAAAATCAACTACCCTGCGGCAGGATATGACGTGAATAGGGTAGTGGAGGCTTTGAAACAATTCTGTGGCGATTTCGTGTTGCAAACCATGTTCCTGAAAAGCAAGGACTTTGATTCTTCTTCGCCCGAGGTTTTGGACGGATGGATGGCCATTGTCCGCCTCTTGAAGCCGCGCGAAGTTATGGCCTACACTATCAATCGGCCCACGCCAGAGGAAGGTCTGCAGAAATTTACAGTCGAGGAGATGACAACTTTTCTGGCTCCATTGATTCAAGAAGGCTTCAATGTGCAGATAAAAGGCTGATTTGCAGAATATTTTTGAAGAATGTAGAAAAATTTCTTTTTTTTGTAATCGGAAAAGAAAAAGTTGTAATTTTGCGGCCTCAAAATCTAACTAAGTATCAACCATTAAAAGAAGGAAGTGTTTTAAAATGATTATTGTTCCTGTAAAAGAAGGCGAAAGCATCGACAGAGCTTTGAAGCGCTACAAGAGAAAGTATGAAAAGATCAGTCATTAAGCGTGCACAGCTGATGAAGGCTATTTACGTGCAGAAACTCCGTCAGGCTGAAGAAAATATGTAATTCGCCAAAGAGGAAAATAATTTTTTTGGAAAAACTTCGCTGTGAATTGGTTTTTTTACTAATTTTACAGCGAAGTTTTTCTTATGTCTATCGACCCGTTCATAGCATACGTTGAGAAGGAGAAACGATACTCCCCGCATACCGTCGCAGCCTACCGTCGCGACATGACGCAGTTTGTTGGTTTTCTGTCGTCTGTGTTCAACGAAACCGATCCGACACGAGCTTCCGCCGCCATGGTGAAATCGTTTGTCGCACGTCTCAAGGAAGACGGCCTGGAGAACCGCAGTATCAACAGAAAAATCTCCACACTCCGCACCTATTATAAATATTGCCTCCTAAAAGGCGAGATTGAGCAGTCGCCCATGACGAGCATCAAGGCGTTGAAGCAACCCAAGCCGCTTGTCAAGTTCGTCAGCGAGACGGATATTAATAAGGTGTCGTTTCCTGAGACCGATGATTTCCCGACCTGCCGCGACCGACTTTTGTTCGAGTTGCTGTACCAGACTGGGATGCGCCAGGCCGAGCTTCGCGGTTTGCGTGACGCCAGTGTGGATAAGTTCGCGAAGACGCTGAAAGTTCTCGGCAAACGCAATAAAGAGCGCATGATTCCGTTGTCATTGGAGATGGTCAATATGATTAGTCATTATCAAATCCTGCGCGACGCCGCTTTTGAAGTCAAGGCCGACCGTTTGCTCCTCAACGACAAAGGGGAGGAGATGAGCCCCTATTATATATATAATAAGGTGCATCGTCTGTTGGAAGGCATCACCACGCTGAAGCAGAAAAGTCCGCATGTGTTACGCCACACCTTCGCCACCCATTTGTTGGACGAGGGTGCCGACTTGAGAGCCATCCAGGAACTGCTCGGGCACAAGGATTTGGCTACCACCCAAATCTATGCCCACACCACTATCGAACAACTAAAGCAAATCCATAAACAAGCGCATCCGAAAGGATGACTAAAGAAAGGAGTTATTATGAAAGTCATGATCAATTCAGTTCACTTCAAGGCTGACCAAAAACTTGAAGAGTTCATCACCCAGAAAGTGGAAAAGCTGTGTGCCAAATACAGCGAGGTGATTAGCGCCGAGGTGTCGTTGAAGCTCGACAACACCGACACGCCGGAAAACAAGATTACCGACATCCGGCTCGTTTTGCGGGGCGACGACCTGTTCGCCAGCAAGCAAAGCAAGAGTTTCGAGGAGTCGACAGACGTTGCGATTGATGCTCTGAAGAAACAATTGGAGAAATACAAAGGCAAAATCACCAAATAATAACACCGCCAAAAGTGCGGAAATCCTTTGAAAAGACCATGAAGCCAGTCGTGAAAGCACGGTTGGCTTCATTTTTGTTTGATTATAAAATATTGAAAATCAATTATTTCAAAAATAATTCCGTTTTTTTTCAAAAAAATTGGAGAAAACGCATTGTCAATTCAAGAAAAATATCTATTTTTGCAGACCTTTTCGGAGGAGAAAAGGCGGCAAAAAAAGACCGAAATTGTTCTTTCACATCATGCCGGTATAACTCAGTTGGTAGAGTAGCTGATTTGTAATCAGCCTGTCGGCGGTTCGAGTCCGTCTACCGGCTCTGAGTTGTCAAAACCCAACGGGGGAGTCGCATAGTGGCAATTGCAACAGACTGTAAATCTGTCCGGGAATCCGTTCGGTGGTTCGAGTCCACCCTCCCCCACAAGTCAAGCGGAAG
>CAJOEZ010000064.1 GCA_905233685.1 uncultured Bacteroidales bacterium
CGCCTTCGTGAACGACGCACTGTTTTCGACCATCACCAACGCTAACTTCGACGCGGAGAGCATCTACGCCCGTATCGATAAAGGCTTGGAATTGCGCGAAATGTTCAAAGACCGAGTGACCAACAAGAAAGGCATCGTGCTCCCGAAACTTGATGTATTGGAATGGAATTGCCCCCGCGAGCAATATGACGAGAAAGCCCAAACCGTCGGCGTGCTTGCCGAAACCAACGAGGACATCCGCTCATTGAAAGAGTTGACCATGTACGGCCTCAAAGGTATGGCCGCCTACTTGGAACATGCCGCCCGCCTTGGTCAAGTCGATGGCGACATCAATGAGTTCATCCTGCAAACCCTTGGCCAATTGGTGACCTGCAACGATGCCAACGAACTCACCGCTCTTGTCCTGAAAACAGGCGAATGGGGCGTGAAGGCGATGGCTCTGCTCGACAAAGCCAATACGACCGCTTACGGCAGCCCAGAAATCACCGAGGTGAATATTGGCGTGGGCAACCGTCCGGGCATCCTCATCAGCGGCCACGACCTCAACGACATTGAGCAGCTTTTGGAACAAAGCAAGGACGCTGGCATCGACATCTACACCCATAGCGAGATGTTACCTGCACATTATTACCCTAAACTGAAGAAATACAGTCACTTGAAAGGCAACTACGGCAACGCTTGGTGGAAGCAACGCGAGGAGTTTGAGAGTTTCAACGGCCCCATCTTGTTCACCACCAACTGCATTGTGCCGCCTGCGGCCAATGCCACATACAAAGACCGCGTGTTTACCACCAACAGCACGGGTTTCCCGGGTTGGAAGCACATCCCCGCTGATGCCAACGGCAAAAAGGATTTCAGTGAAATTATCGCTTTGGCCAAGACCTGCCAAGCCCCGAAAGAGATTGAGACGGGCAAGATTGTGGGCGGTTTTGCGCACGAACAGGTGTTTGCCCTTGCCGACAAGGTAGTAGAGGCCGTGAAAAGCGGTGCCATCCGCAAGTTTGTGGTGATGGCAGGCTGCGACGGTCGCATGAAGAGCCGTGAATACTACACCGAATTTGCCAAGGCCTTGCCCAAGGATTGCGTCATCCTCACGGCTGGTTGCGCCAAATACAAGTACAACAAACTTGGCTTGGGCGACATCGGCGGTATTCCGCGCGTGTTGGATGCGGGCCAGTGCAACGACAGTTACTCACTAGCTCTCATCGCCCTAAAATTGAAAGAGGTGTTTGGCTTGGAGGATGTCAACGACTTGCCCATCGTCTATAACATTGCTTGGTATGAGCAGAAAGCTGTCATCGTGTTGCTCGCCCTATTGAGCCTCGGCGTGAAGAACATCCACCTCGGCCCGACCTTGCCTGCTTTCCTTTCACCCAATGTGGCCAAAGTCTTGGTCGAAAACTTCGGCATTGGCGGGATTAGTACGGTTGAGGAAGATATGAAATTGTTTGGGATTTGAGTTTGATGCCAGACTATAATGTGGGACGCGAGGCAATTTACAATCTCGCGTCCTGTGTTTTATTGGTTTTCAGATTATCACCTCCCACCGTCCGCCTTTGGCAGGGCCAACATGCCGGATGATTCCGTTATCCTTCAGCCATTTGATGTTTTTATCCATCGCGGTCGTGCTCATACCTAACAATTCCGCCAATCTGTGCGTCGATATGGAAGGATTTTGGGCGAGACAGCGTAAGATGGTCTCTCGGTTTTCACCCAACTTTTCACCCAACCATTCATCGGGTTTTTCACCCAACTTTTCACCCAACCTGTCGTCTGAAATTTCAATGGCGGATTCGTTGATCTCCCAATGGCCATTTTGGATAGAACCGATGCGACGGAGAACTCCTTGCTTCTGTAACTCGCTGATATTCCTCATAATATTTCTTCGGTTAATCCCAATTAATTTAGCCATTTCTCGGGTTGAAATAGTATTATTCTCTCGGATTAACATCAAAATTTTCTGGGACGTTTTTGGTGACGTTTTTGGTGACGTTTTTGGTGACGTTTTTGGTGACGTTTTTGGTGACGTTTCTACGATGTTTTCACCCAACCCGTTTTCGCCCTGCTCTTGCGTTTCTTCAAACAAGGCACTTTTCAAAGCAGCGAAATGTACACGTAAACCCGTGCCTAACAACTCATATCTTGGCTTTTCCGCGCCTAGTTCCGTACAGGCGTTGCAGATTTTCTGTATGCCGCGCCCCCAAGTCTCGATGTAACCGGCGTAATAGAAAGCATTGGCAATGTTTTCGTTGTACGGAATCGATTCGTGCGGTTCCATCAAGGTTTCCACCGTCCAGTTTTCGGGCAAGATGCAACGGTTGCTGATGATGATGGCCTCGTCCTCGATTCGGATTTGTATAGGCGTGCCAAACATATAGCAATTGTGGGCGATAGCGTTGTAAACCGCCTCGCGTATGGCATCGCGCGCAAAAGGATAGGTCTCAACCCGCCGGTCGTGTTCGTAGGTGATTTTCGCCTTCAAATATTTCAGGTATATCAGGTCTATCACCTTGTCGGCAATTTTGATGAGCGAATCCTCCAAAACATCCTGATACAGCAAGTCGGCGTTACCGCTAAAACGGCCTATCTTCACATAACTGCCCACCTGAACCCGACTCGGGTCGCTGTGGAAAAGCAGCACTGCTGAACGTTTCAGTTTGCCATCGGCCATCAAGTGGAGCTTGTTCAGCAATTCTTCGTTCGAAATGTCCAAATCCTCTTGAGTCATCCGCTTGCTCCGCAAAGCCTCGCGGCGGAATATCTTGAAACTATCGCTGTCGAGGTCGTCAACGGTGACATCGTCAACGGTGACATCCTCCCAACGGAAACCCGTCCTGCGCATAATGAACGCCGAAAGGGCATTTCCTGTCAGCAATTGCTTGGTGCTGCCGCTGCGGTAATGGAACTCGCCGTGATAGCTGACGGGGAAGGCACTCGGCTCCACTTTTATCGCGATATAATCCTTTCCGTCCTTCTCCAAAAGACTGACATCGGGCATAATGCCCAATCCCGCTTGCACTTGGTTCGGGATGTCCTCCATCAACTTTTTCGCATTGGGCAGACCGACCACATCGCCCTTGTCGTTGACCCCGACATAGATTGTCCCGCCTTGCGCATTGGCAAAGCCGCAGAGCCACTTCAGGTACTCCGTCCGCCACGATTCCTTGTATTCTATGTTCTGGTTTTCAGCCATAAAAGGATTGAAAATATCGGCAAAGGTACAACTTTTTTGGTTTTTCACAACCTACCGTTTCCCATACCCCTTCCCGTCTTTAACAATCACTCCCTCGCTCACCATTTCCGAAAGCACGCGGCTGAGTGAGGGTCTTGTCGCGCCAAGTTGTTCGGCAGCGGCGGCCACGGAAGTGATGCTGCCATTGGCTTCGAGGTATTCGATGACACGGTTGCGAAGGCTGTTGACGGCAAAGGTGCGCATCTTTCGGCTTAGGAAACGGCCTCGCTCGGAGAGGATTTCAAGGAAGGCGCGCAATACGGTCGGCTCCTGCTGCATAAACTCGAAGAAAGCCTCACGGTTGATATGCCACACGGCGCAATTGGTGAGGGCGGTGACTTCCACAGGGACAACATTATTGTTGGCAAACAGAAACGCTGGTGCCAGCAACATTGGGGCTTTCAGGTGGTCAACAAGCACCTCGCGGCCTTCTTCTCCCGTCATCCTTGCCTCGGCCTGACCTTCGACAAGTACCATCAGCGCACGGCAAGGGTCACCCGCATTGAGCATCCGCCTTCCTGCGGGGTATTCCTGTCGGCGGCATGGGCTTTTGAGCAGGCGTTCCAAAGCCTCATCGCTGCAACCTGCAAAGAGTTTGATACGTTTCAGTTCTTCCATAACAGTTTTTTTTCAGTGCAAAAATACGAAAAAAGTGCCTGATGTGCCCAGTGGGAGACATCGAGGAAGCGTAAGACGCAGTTTTTGTTAATCAAACCGCCGCAGGGTTTTTCTTGACTATTGTGGCGGTTTTTCACATCATTTACTCCATTCTAATTGTAAATTTTCGTACCTTTGCGCAATCACAAAGAGACCTGTAAGGCATTGCCACAGCCGAAGCCGAAAAAGAAAAAAATGAAATAAATGAATTTTTCTCTTGACTCGTCCCTTGGGGCAAGATTTAACTTTGCAGCCGCTTAAGCATAAAAATCGTACGATGAGCAACAAA
>CAJOEZ010000065.1 GCA_905233685.1 uncultured Bacteroidales bacterium
TTCAATAGTGAGGGCATACGGTGTATCAGCCTCTGTATACATCTCCCTGACGTATTGTTCGGCAGCACCCAGATGAGCCTTGCCGACATAGCTGACACAAGCTGTAGCTGCCGACAACGCTACGCTGAAGGCTTTGGCCATTGCCTGATGACGTCCCTCAAGGGTGGGCACCTTCTCGAACATGTCTTGTGTATTCTGAGTTTGCCAGAACCCCTCAATGACGTTGTCGTCGTTCGACTGCAATGCCACCATGCCTCGGAATATCGTTTGCTGCATTTCAAGATCCATCCCACGCATCTCTTCTTTCAGGGGCAGACGAAGCGATGCTGCCATTGTCTGGCCAGCCTGCAGACAGCCCATGGCGGGACGCTGGTTGATGGCCAGTACCACCATCGGAACTCCTTCCGCCATGTCGGGATGCAGGCGGGCAATGGCACGGTCAAGCAGCAGAGAAACAAGCGTGGCAGGCGAGGTGTCGCTTGAAGAGACATACTTCATCATATCTTGCTCCTGAACAAGGATATTGACAGTTTCCACAGCCTCGTTTACCTTCGTCTTAGCCTGTGAGGTAAGATTGATACAACGCGGGCGTTCCGGCAGGACCAGCGGGTTCAGGTGGTCGGGCTTAGCCTGACCGGCTGGGTCTTCCCATTCCTCCGGGCCAATAGTGTCACCTGACACTCGAATGTGCAATCCGTTTATTTCACGACTCAGTGTCGCATCATAGCGGCGACGGCAATACTCATAGAGAAGGGTGCGCATGATGTTGTAGGCTCCCGTGCCGTCGGTCAGGCAGTGAAAAAAATCTAAGGCGATGCAGTCGTTCCAAAAACAGAATGCCAGCAGATGGTTGTTCGACTCTGGGCCAATCAGCTGCACCGGTCTTTCACCTTCGTTTACCACCCATGGTTCGCAGTTGTCTTCATACACAAAGTATTCCGTGCCGGCAGCATCTTTCCTGATGCCGAGCCTCACTTGATAGTATGGATATCGCTGACGCGTTGACTCCACAGCTTGGCGCAATAGGTCACCGTCAACGGCATCCTTCATCTTCAAGGTCAAGCGGCACGTCCAGCTCATTTGCTCTCCTGCCCATGTCAGGTAGAATCTTTCTGAAAGCAGTTTCTTTCCTTTATTATAATTCATAGCAGTGGCTCTTACTACGGGTAGATGATAACTAGTTTTGCTGCAAATATACGCTTTTTTTTCAACTCCCCGCGCACGGTGCCTAAAAAAGCCAAGACCTTAAAACAAACACCGCCGCAAAAGTGCAATAAACTTTGCCTTACACCAAATCGCGAATCGTTTTGCCCATGTTGGTGAGGTGGTCGGCCACACGCTCTGCATTTTGCGCCAACGAGAGGTATTCCGCCCCGACCGAAGGCGTACACACCCCGCGCACGAGCCTCTCGATGTGGTTTTGCTCCATCTTGTCCGTATAGTCATCTATCTCATCCTCAATGCGATTGGCACGGTCGAGGGCTTCGAGGTCGAGTTTGTGATAGGCCTGCATGGTTTCCTTGTACAAGCCGAGAATCAACTGCTCCATCTTCTGGATTTCAGCGACGGCATCGGCTGAGAAAGTAGCGTTCTGCTCCTTGAGCGCGTCGGCATATTCCACGATGTTTTCAGCGTAGTCGCCGATGCGCTCGAGGTCACTCACCGTGCGGATGGTCGAAGAAAGATAGCGTTGGTCGAAACTGTTAAGCCGTTTGCCGGAGAGTTTCACCGTATAGTTCACCAATTCCTTGTTCAGGTAATTGAGCAAGTTTTCCGTCTTTCGGAAAGTCTCTATCTCGCTGTAATCCAATGTGGTGACTATGTGAATCGACCTCTGGAAGTTTTGCAGGGCAAGTTCGGCCATATTCTCGATTTCGGCTTTCAATTGGCGGATGGCGACCACAGGCGTGCGCAACATTTGTTCGTCAAGGAAGCGCAAATGCGGCTCGTCGGTTTTTTCCTTGGGAACCTCTTTCACGATGCGGCAAGCCAAGTTCACCAAGGCATTGGTCAAAGGCATCGCAACTAACATAGTGCAAACGTTGAACACCGTGTGGAACATAGCCAATTGCAGTTGTGGCGCGGCGGGAAACATCCGATTGAACACCTGCCCGAAACTCCAATTGCCGCCCGTCGTCGAGCGAAGCAAGAAACCTATCAACATAAAGATTACGACACCCATTACGTTGAAAATCAGGTGTATCGTTGCGGTTCGCTTGGCGGCTGTGCCACTCGTCACGCCCGCGATGATGGCCACCACGCACGAGCCGATGTTGCTGCCCATCGTCAGGTAGATGCCTTGGTCGAGGGTGACCAAGCCCGAAACGACCATCGTGATGGCGATGGAAGTCATCACCGACGATGACTGGATGATGGCCGTCAGCACCGCGCCGACCAAAACCAGCAGCACGGCATTGTTGATGTTGGCCAAGAAACCTCTGACGGCTTCCGAAGCGGCGAACTCGTCCATCGCGCCGGCCATCATCGAGAGGCCGACAAACAACATCCCAAAGCCCGTCAGGATGCCACCTATCTGTTTGGTTGTGTTGCGTTTGCCGAACAGCATAACAAATGCGCCTATGCCCGCAAACGCGGCAAAAATAACGGTTGTCGAGATGCTGTTGGTGCCAAACATGCCCAAGGCCACCAATTGCGCCGTGACCGTCGTACCGATGTTGGCACCGTAGATAATTGTGGCGGCTTGTGCTAACGACAAAATGCCCACATTGACGAAACCGATGACCATCACCGTAACGGCACCACTGCTTTGGATGGCGGCAGTGCCCACCGTGCCGATGCCCACGCCGAGCCACTTGTTTTTGCCTGTCTTTGAAAACAGTTGCTTCAGCCGTTTCGACGACACGGCTTCGAGGTTGGCGCTCATCATCTGGCAGGCCACAAGAAACACGCCTATGCCCGCCGTCAAGGTTAAGATTGCAATTAGAACACTTGTAAATCCCATAGTTTAATGTTTTGATTTTCAGAATAAAAAATGGCACAAACCTGAATGAGGTCCATGCCATTATTGAAAAGTTGGTTATAAGTCGGAATCGGTCGCGGCGCATAGCGACGCACCAATCCCCTGAATTGCTCTGCTGATTGCTTTGACGAGGAAAGTTGCATTGTGCCAAGGACAATGCACGTTATTCCATTGGGAATCAATGAGTATGAACCAGAACTTGCTTCTTCGGCAACATCATCTTCCTCACATTCCGATTCGTCGGCTTCCATTTCCGCAAAACATTCCGCGACAACGCCTTTCATTTTTCGTGGCTCGTCGGCGTAATCATCGATGACGAAAGTCACGAAAAACAAACCCAACAGAATGGGCATCAGCAATTTGGCGTATTTTCTGAGATGGTCAAACATCGGGTGCAAAATTACACATTGTTTCTGACTTTGCCAAATAAAAACCGCCGCAAAAGTCAAGAAAAATTTTGCGGCGGCAGCTTCTTACGCTATCGGAATCTGAATCACCGACAGCCATTTTTCGGGATCGTCTTGATTCCAAGCGCCATCAATGTAGCAGGTGCGGTGATGGCCAACGACCTTGTAGCCCTGCTCGTCGATGTAGCGGAAGGCCTCTGTGTACGACTCGTAGAAACGTTCGTATGGGCCGATATGCTTCATACAGAGTGCCTTGGGTACGGCAGGCAGACGCTTGAACTGGATGATGGCGCTGTCTTCGCCCATTTCTTCAACTTGTTCGCAATACTCGATGTCGATGTCCGTCGGCTTGTACTCCTTGTTGTGTTCGATGGTGAAGCAGTAGCCGGGCGGCGGACACTTGCAACCGAGCCTTTGCATCTCGGGGCCGATGACGTTGACGCACAGCGGGCCAAGGGCGGCATAGTTAGGGATGACTTCACGATGGCTTGCCACGATGATTTCGGG
>CAJOEZ010000066.1 GCA_905233685.1 uncultured Bacteroidales bacterium
GCAATAGGCCATAAATATGATGTTGGGTTATGTGAAACGGGACGCGGGACACTGGTTAGTTTCGCGTTCTTTATATTTGACAATAGCGATCGAATATCTGCGCAAACAAATCCATTTCCCGCTTGACAATGCCCAATCGTGCAGCAATGCGTCTCCACGGCTTTATTCCTTCGAGGACTTCCGTGATGATTTGTCTTGCCGTTTCCTTGCCAATCATGTACTCTTCCGAGGATTGGAGCAGCACTTGCAAGTCGGATAGGTTGGTGTTGGAGTTGATGAGAAGACTTTGGTAATTGTTCAATGTAGGGTTCATATCGTAAGCAGGCGAGAGTGTCCAGCCGCGTGAGTTCAGCAGGAAACCATGGTTTCGGAAGTGGTCGTCGCTGTTGCCGATGGCAATGTTGAAGGCCACGCGGCGATAAAGTTGCCGCAGATTTGCCTCAACATCACAACAATTCTGGAGAATGAAATCCACGATGTCGAGATAACCGTTCCCAGTCTTGGCATCGCTGCCGTCAGTCAAGCCGAGCATTGTCAAGGCCGATGCAAAGTGTTTCCTTCGTCCGTTCTCTGTTCTGTCGAACCGTTTGGACAAAAGAACATGGTGTTTCTCCTCGGTAGAAACCACGTATGTCTCTGCGGCATGAACACCTGCGTTTTTTGCCAATACATGGCTGAGGTGTTCCCACAAAGCCACATCGTAATCATCATTCCTTGACGGAAATTTGGCCACACAAAGCCGACCGTTTTGGTCTAAAACTACAGCTTTGGGTCGTGCGCCGCCCAATGAGGAGCCAGGATGAATGAGTTGCTGAATCCATTTCTTTTCCGGCAATTGGTTGGATTCTTCGCTTTTTTCAATTTCCAAACTGGCCGTGACCAAGGCTCTAAGGTCGGTCAAGGGAGGAACACGAAGCGTTTTTTCGCAGTTGATGAAATCCCCATCCTTCGATTCTTTGAAGCGGAATCCTCCCATTCGTGAGAAATCGTCAATGCCCGTCAAATAGTCGAACGACGATAGCCGCCTAACGGGACGCTTTTCCTCTGCGGCCAAAATCTGTTCCTTTCGGTTCATGAGCAACCGTCCCCATCGGTCGGGCAGCGCGTCACTGAAACAGCCAAATAGATCTTTTTCGGGCTTGGTGTATTGCGGCCCGGGGAAATTATTGATGTCGGCACTCAGGAAGAGGCTGCCCTGCTTGACGAGCCAATCCTTGTCAAACTCAAAGGAATAGGAATCCGAGCCACGAAGCGACTCGTAGCCCAACACGCCCACCAGCAGCGGCTTCTCCATCCACTCAAAATCGGCATAAACCAATAATGTCTTCATACTCTCAACTCTCAACTCTAAACTCTAAACTTTCTTAGACGCTCTTTCACGGTGTTTCAATGCCAAATCCTGCAAGGTACGGCCCATTTCGTCTTTCTGGGCGAGAAGGAGGATGTCATCGTCCAATTGCAAGGCGTAAAGCACCCGTAAATAAATGCCTATAGCTACCGTGGGAGTTCCTTTTTCAATCCTTGTCACGGTCAAAGGTGAACAGGTGGCCCGTTCCGCCACTTGTGCCACACTCAAATTGCGGCGCAAACGGGCAAGTTTGATTTGCTCGCCTACTGTCTGCATCTTTTGTTCCAGTTTTCTGGGCAACTTTGTACCCATGGTTGACTTGCTCATAGAATTATAACCATAAATTATGGATGCAAAAATACAACTTTTTCTTTATTTTATGATAGGTTGATGAAAAATAATGATACTGACTAAACCGCTGTAAGGGTTTTCTTGAACTTTGCGGCGGTTTTTCACATCATTAACTCCATTTCCACCAGCATCACCTGCTCCTCTTTCTTGAAGCCGATTTTTTCATGGAAAGCGGGCAAGACACCCAAGCGGGCACTATTTATATCCTCTTGTTTTACAGCAATACTAACCAAAAGGTGCGTGTATTGACAAAAGGTAAGTGACTGAAATATAGAAATCTTTGTATATTTTTGCAGCGATAATTTAGAAACGATGAACAACAAGAAAGAAATACAAAGTGCCACCTTCCCTGACTGCCCGATACGCAACGTGATTTCGCACATCACCGACAAATGGTCGCTGTTGGTGCTTTACACCTTGGAGCAGAAGGAAGTGCTGCGTTTCAAAGACTTGTGGCGACAAATCCCAGACATTTCACAAAAAATGCTGACCTCAACGCTACGCCATCTTGAAGACGATGGCATTATCAGTCGCGAGGTGTTCACAGAAGTTCCGCCACGAGTGGAATACCAGCTCAGCGAACGCGGAAAGAGTCTCATGCCCCATTTGGATGCATTGATTTTATGGGGCATCAAGCACCAGGAAGGCATTCTCAAAGACAGGACAGAACACTCTAAGTCAAATAATTAAAACCTTACAAAATGAAAAAGATACTTATTGTCAACGGAAGCAAGAGAATGAAGGGCAACTCCTACGCCTTGGAGGCCCGTATCGTCGAACAACTGAAGGGCAAGGCCGAGGTGACCTGCCTTGACATTGCCAAAAAGGATGTGCGTCCCTGCCTCGCCTGTGATGCCTGCAAGCGTCAGCACACCCCGAACTGCATCCAGAAAGATGATTTCACGGCGTTGATTCCCGAAATCGACAACTGCGACGCCATGCTCCTCCTTGCCCCTGTGCATTGGGACCAGCTCCCGGCACAGCTCAAGGCCTTCCTCGACCGCACCTATTCCTTCATGGACTTCACGCAGCCTGACTTCTCGATGGCCACGCGTAAGGACAAGAAGATTGCAGCCTTCCTGTGCTCCGGCTTTGGCCCTGTGCCTATCTACACCCAGATGGCGGAAGCCAACCTGAAACTCTTCGCCACCGCTGGCTTCACAGCTTGCAAGGCGCATGTGGCAGGCGATGCCAATGTTCCCGGCAGCATTATGGAGAAGCCCGAGGAGCTGAAAGCCGCCGACGAACTGGTGGAATGGCTGCTTGTTTG
Organism: uncultured Bacteroidales bacterium; assembly: GCA_905233685.1. Lineage (GTDB taxonomy): Bacteria > Bacteroidota > Bacteroidia > Bacteroidales > F082 > Limimorpha. The sequence goes on from CAJOEZ010000066.1 coordinate 2,970, forward strand.
ATTCGTCACAAACGACAACACTATGCAGACAGCTTTGGATTTCCTCAAAGCGCACAACGAGATTGCCCTTGCCACCTGCGAGGGCAATCTTCCTCATTTGCGCATCTTCCAGATTATGCGTCAGGAAGACTCCACGCTCTATTTCGCCACCTCAGCCAAGAAAGCCGTATGGCACGAACTGCAAGCCAATCCTAATGTGGACCTGTTAGCCTACGCTGACAATATCTCTGTCCGTTGCTCAGGCATAGTGAACTTCGAGGTTGAAGATGAAGTAAAACGATGGATCTACGACAATAATCCCGTCCTGCCCCGTCTCTACACCAGCTATGATAAGTTGGAATACTTCTGTCTGCCCATCGCAGAACTTGACTACTTTGACCTTACGCCCACACCGCCAGTCTTCAAACATTATGACTTGGTGACGGGCGAAGCCTCAAATGGCTTTGTTGGCGAGCGGTTTCAGGGAAAAGACTAACTTTGCACTTTCAAACGCGATAGCCTTATGCTCATTCAACAATTATTCCAAGCCCTTCAATCCGCTGATGCCGTAGTGGTCGGCGCGGGTGCCGGACTATCCACCTCGGCGGGCTTCACCTATAATGGCGAACGCTTCCAAAAGTATTTTTCCGATTTTATCGAGAAATATGGCTTCACCGATATGTACACAGCGGGGTTCCATCAGTTCTACTACAACCGCTATGTGCCCGCACCGAAACCCGTTTACGACAACCTCCTGAAACTGGTGAAGGGCAAGGACTATTTTGTTATTACCACCAATGTTGACCACCAATTTCAAAAGGTAGGCTTCGACAAACATAGGCTATTCTACACCCAAGGCGATTATGGGTTGTTCCAATGTGCGAAACCTTGTCACCAAAAGACTTATGACAACGAGGAAACCATTAGGAAAATGATTGTGTCGCAAAATGATATGAAAATCCCGACCGAATTGGTTCCCCGTTGTCCCGTCTGCGGTGGCCCCATGAAGGTCAACCTGCGTTCCGACGAGACCTTTGTGGAGGACGAAGGCTGGCATAAGGCCGCACAACGTTACCTCGATTTCGTGAACAGCCACCAGCACGGCAAAATCCTGTATTGGGACCTCGGCATAGGGAGCAACACCCCGACCATCATCAAACTGCCTTTCATGCAGATGACCTACAAAAACCCCGAGGCGACCTACGCCACCATCAACCTTGGCGAGGCGTTCACGGTGGAACAAATCAAGGACAGGTCGATTGTGATTGATGGAGATATAGGGGAAGTATTAGAAGAATTGTTGAATTGTTGAATCGTTTAATTGTTGATGATGAATCGTTTGGACTATTTGATAGAATATCTTCTGAAAGAAGACCCGCAATATTCCGAAATGGAGATTCCATCGGATTTACAAGGCAAGCGTGACCTGTTCCGTGCCCTACGCAATGTGCGCTGGCCGAAACCCATCAGCGAGGAATTTCTGCGTTTGCAGGACGAAGAATTGCAGGAACAATTGCAGGGAAAAGGAATTGTTGACCTAACTAAACTATCAACTTTAAACTCTCCACTTTCAACTACTCTAAACTCTAAACCCTCAACTTTAAACTTCACTCTTTGGCAAGGCGATATCACCCGATTAAAGGTAGATGCCATCGTCAACGCGGCCAACAGCCAAATGTTGGGGTGTTTCCATCCTTTGCACAAGTGCATCGACAATGCTATCCATTCCGCAGCGGGTGTGCAATTGCGCGAGGAATGTTACCAACTGATGCTCCAACAAGGTCACGAGGAGCCAACTGGTCAGGCCAAAATCACAAAGGCTTACAACTTGCCGTGCAAATATGTCATCCACACAGTCGGGCCTATCATCCCCAACGGCATCCCGACGGAGTTCCAAAAGGAACAATTGGCCTCTTGCTACCGAAGCATCATGGCTTGCGCTGAGGAAAACCATCTTGAAAGTCTCGCTTTCTGCTGTATTTCCACAGGTGAGTTCCGCTTCCCGAATCAGTTGGCCGCCGAAATCGCGGTACAAACCGTCAAAGATAACTTGACCAAACATCCCGATTGCAGCGTCAAACAGGTGGTTTTCAATGTGTTCAAGGATGTAGATAAGGAGATTTATCAGCGGATTTTATAGAAGCGTTCTTCGGAGCCTTCCTCTCGGTGATTATCTTGGGCGAACCCATCGGCTGGGTTTTCATCGCTGCCACGATCTTTATGGCGGCGGGGTGCTGGTTAGCGGGAAAGTGACTTTGCCTACTTTTAGCAAACGCCCATGCTTGTTTGAATTGGATTATGCGTACTTCAGAAGGCACACGGGCTTGTCGCCGAAGGAGTTCAAGAAACAGAGCGGACAATAATCAACATAATCCGCAACTCGGGCACAGGCTTAGGTTGCGGATTTTTTTTGCGGGTCGTGG
>CAJOEZ010000067.1 GCA_905233685.1 uncultured Bacteroidales bacterium
TTGACCTTGAAACAAGAGGCCAACGTCCTCCTCCTCGACGAACCCACCAACGACATCGACGTGAACACCCTCCGCGCCTTGGAGGAAGGCTTGGAGAACTTCGCAGGCTGCGCCGTCATCATCAGCCACGACCGCTGGTTCTTGGACCGCGTGGCCACCCACATCCTCGCCTTCGAGGGCAACTCGCAGGTGTATTTCTTCGAGGGCAGCTACTCTGAATACGAGGAAAACAAGATGAAACGCTTAGGCAACGTGGAGCCTAAACGATTCCGTTACAAAAAATTAAAAGAAAATTGATGACTATATGATTTTTCCCTATTTTTGCGCCATCATTAACCTTTAAATCCATACAAATATGAGTTTTAACGACATTATCGCCATCGTCAAGAGTGTTATCTTGAAAAACTATTGCAATTTTGAAGGCCGTGCCAATCGTCCCGAGTTCTGGTGGTTCTTCTTGTTCAACTTCATCGTCGGAGCGATTCTCGGCTGCCTTGGCAAGGCCGGTGTCTGGCTCTCCAGTGCATGGAGCATCGCCATCCTGCTGCCTCAATTGGGTTTAGGCGTGCGCCGTTTGCACGACATCAACAAGAGCGGCTGGTATTTGCTCTTTGGCTTGATTCCCATCGTGGGTTGGATTTTGCTCATCTATTGGTGGGCCCAGCCCGGTGACACCACCGAGAACCAATACGGTCCCGTGCCGGAAACGCCCAAGGCCGATGCTTAAGGCTTTTCATTCTCATAAAAACAACGGAGTGTTCACAAACACGCTCCGTTATTTTTTGCCATTTTGTGCACCCAAATCGAAAAAAGAGAGTATCTTTGCGCCTTGAAATCAATCAAATCATTGTAAACATGAAAAAACTATTCCTATCCTTATGCCTTGTTGCTGCTACGTTCTGCAGCGTAATTGCTGGTCCTGTAGACCAACAGAAGGCTCAAAAAACGGGTGCCAAGTTCCTGAGCACCACCACTGTCGGCCAAAAAAGCGCTGACATCCAACTGCATTTAGTTTCGGCTGCCGTCGAACGCAACGGTGTTGACTATTATGTCTTCAACGTCAGCAACGGCGAAGGCTTCGTCATCATCGCCGGCGACGACCGCGTGAAACCCATCCTCGCCTACTCCACCACGGGCCAATACGACCCCGACAACGTGGCCGACGGCTTCCGTTTCACCCTTGACGGTTTCCGCGAGGAAATCCAGTATGTGCGCGAGCACAACCTCAAGGCTACTTTAGACATCACCGCAGAATGGAAGTCGGTGAGCGAAACAGGCAGCCTCAACCGTGGTGGCCAGACCCGTGCCGTGGTAGGCCCGCTCTGCCAAACTATCTGGAACCAAAACTTCCCCTGGAACAGCCAATGCCCTGAAGACCCTGAAGGCAGCGGCGGCCATGTCTATGCCGGTTGCGTGGCCACGGCCATGGGTCAGGTGATGAAATATTGGGAATGGCCCCAAACGGGAACAGGTTCGTATTCCTACAATCCTGCAGGCTATAGCCAACAAAGCGCCAACTTCGGCGCAACCGAATACCACTTCGAGTTGATGCCCAATGCCTTGGATTCAACCAGCACCGAAGAGGAATATTTCGAGATTGCCCAGTTGCTTCACCATCTCGGCATATCGGTTGACATGCAATACAGCGGCAACGGCAGCGGTGCATTTTCTGAGAGTGTGCCGATTGCGCTGCGCAACTACTTCCGCTACAACTGCGACGAGCATGAGACCAACTGGGGCGGCGGCTGGTGGGGTGGAGGCTACTCCAACGAGCAATGGGCGCAAATGCTGAAAGACGGCGGCTTGGACGAGCAAATCCCGCTCTACTACAGCGGCTCCGACGACAACGGCGCTGGCGGTCATGCCTTCGTGTGCGACGGCTACGACGAAAATGACTACTTCCATTACAACTGGGGCTGGAGCGGCCGCGACGATGCCTGGTGCCCTATCGGTGCACTGAACACCACCAAATACGCCTTCAACATGATGAATGGCTTCACAGGCCACATCATTCCTCAGGATGACGAGTACTTCAGCCGTCCCGACAGCGTGGTCAACATGCAAGCCATCGAAAACGCCGATTTCAGCAGCGTGAAACTCCAATGGACCAACCCGACACTGACCGTCGACGGAAGCGACCTTACCTCCATCATTTCGGTTACCATCCGCCGCAACTTCGAGGTGATCGCCGAACTGACCGATGCCCAAGTGGGTGCCAACATGGAATATGAGGACAACGGCCTTGAACCCGGCCTATACGAATACGCCATCTTTGTCAGCAACGAGGCTGGCATCAGCCGCACGACCTATCGCAAAGTATTGGTCGGCGAGAAGTGCGACATCACTTTCCAACTCCACGACGACGGTGGCAACGGCTGGAAAGGCGCAGCCATCAGCGTGACCTCCGAAAGCGGCCAACGCATAGCCATCATCACCATGACAGAAGGCTCGGAGCAAACCGTCACCCTGCCCTTGCTGAGAGGTACACTCAACTTCATCTGGAACCACGGCTGGTATCATAGCAACGCGCAATACGACACTGACTACGAGTGCTCCTTCACCATTTTTGATTACGAGGGCAACGAACTCTACACAAGCGATGAACTCGAAGACGGCATCTTCCTGACTTACAACAACAACTGCGAAGAAGGTCCGTTGATCTGTTATCCCGTGCAGAACCTGCAAGGCGAATACCAATGGCATAGTGAAGAAGAGTATGGTGCCTATATCTCATGGGATCGCCCCGACATCACAGCCAACCTGCATCACTTCAAAGTGCTTCGCTCAACAGGAGTTTACAAGGACGAGGTACTCGTCGCTGAAATCCCTTACGATGGCAACAATAGCTACGAGTACTTCGACAATACATACGATTTGATTCAAAGCGAATTCGTCTACTACTCTGTCAACTGCGTTTATATCCGTGGAGAAGAGCAATGCGAATCGGAATGGTCGGATGTGGGGTTCTGGATCACCGATATCGAAGAGAATACCGATAAAAACATCGATGTCTA
>CAJOEZ010000068.1 GCA_905233685.1 uncultured Bacteroidales bacterium
AGGATGCTTCCACAATGAAGCCTGCCCAGAAGAAGAAAACGGCCCTTGCGGACACGTCTCAGCAGGTTGTGTGGCCATCGCCATGGCGCAAATCATGTATTACCACCAGCAGCCCACAAAGGGAAGTGGAACGTTGTCCTATTCCTGTCCGCCTTACGGGAACCTGTCCGCCAATTTCGAGAACACTCAATACCAATGGGAAGAAATGGCCGACACTATCCATGAAAACAATCCAGCTGTCGCAAAACTGATTTACTATTGCGGCATCAGCGTGAAGATGCAATACGGCGCAAATCTCAGCCTCGCCAGCAGCAGCGCTGCTGCCACGGCTTTCAGGCAAAACTTCTTCTATCCTACCGCCTCCCTTGAGAACAGAACCAACTACAGCAATGAGGAATGGCTCACGATGGTTAAGGAAAACCTTGACAATCAACAGCCTCTGTATTATGCTGGGGCTTCAAACTTGGGAGGGCATGCTTTCGTGTGCGACGGCTACGACGAAAACGGACTGTTCCATTTCAATTTCGGCTGGGACGGCGTGGCCGACGGCTACTACACCCTTGATGCCCCATACGGCTTTTCCGTCAGCCAAAACATCATCCAAAACATCAGCCCTGCCATTGACATTCCTATCAACGGCGACGAGCACGGTATCATTTATGTCAGCCCCGACGGCACCGGCGATGGCTCATCGTGGGCGCAAGCCACCAGAGACCTTCAATCGGCCATATTCAAGTCGCACTTGGGCGATTATTCCATTTGGGTCAAAGAAGGCACCTACACTGGCGACCCGAAAGAAAAATACGCCTTCAGTCTGTTGCAGAAAAGCAACCTCTATGGCGGCTTCAAGGGCGACGAACCTTACGACTACGACCTCTCGATGAGGGATTTCGAAGCCCATCCCACCGTTTTGGACGGCAACCACACGCAAGGCGTCGTCAGCGTAACGGCTCCAACGGGTGACCACACCTCTATCATCGACGGTTTCACCATCCAAAACGGCAATGCCCCACAAGGCAGCGGCATTCTGACAAGCAACACGATACTCCTCAGAAACTGCAAGTTATGCCACAACTATACCCAAGGCAACGGCGGAGGTCTCTCAAACCACACTTCATCGGAAAGCATCCTGGTCGAAGACTGCGCGTTTTTCGACAATGAAGCAAAAAGAAGCGGGGGTGCCGTCAACAACAGCGGAAACGCCATTTTCAGCAACTGCTGGTTTTACGACAACCGCGCTGGAACAGACGGAGGCGCCATCCGATGCAACTCCAATGGCGAACAAAACTGTTTCACCAATTGCATCATCAGCAACAACACAGCCCAAAACGGCGGCGGCATCGCCTGCTCCGGACAAAAGCCTGTCTTCTGGAATTGCCTTATCTCAAACAACACCGCCGAAACAGGTGGAGGATGTCATTTCCGTGCAGGAGAAGCCTATTTGTTCAACTGTACCATCGTAAAAAACGAAGCGATTGCCGACTTTGGAGGGGTATACACTTCCAACTCGACCCAAAACAGCATCAGAAACTGCATCATCTGGGGCAATGTCAGCCAGGGCGAAACCGCCCAAATCGACCCGATGGCGGCCTATTTGCATTGCGCCGTGCAAGACGACAAGTCGGAGTCGGAACTCAACTTCGACGCCAACGCTGAAAACGACGGGGATTCGCCTGGGTTCTATGTCAGGTTCAGCCATGCTGATGTGACTGCGGGTAACACAGGGCAAGGCGGCGATTGGCGGCTGCAGTCAAACAGCCTCTGTATCGACAGGGTCGACAGCATCGCCGGCCAACCCTCGACCGACTTGGGCGGAAACCCTCGCATTAAACACAACCGTGTCGACCTTGGTGCCTACGAATCAAACACCGTCTCCCATGTCATCAATGCCATCACATGCGAAGATGATCCTTTCGAATACAATGGCACGCCTTTCCCTAACGCAGGCTGCTATTCATTTCTTCATCAAGGAATTGCATACGACAGCTTGGTTATTCTTCAACTGCACACGACAACCGTCCAATTGGAGAAGGAGATTTGCGAAGGCGACACCTACGACTTTTTTGGCACAATGCTCAACGAAGCGGGTCACTATTCTGCCATGGTGAACTGCAAAAATTACGAACTCGACCTGACCGTGAAGCCCCTACCCACTGTGTATATGGAGGAAGAGATTTGCGAAGGCGGAATTTACGACTTCTTCGGCACGCTCCTCAGCGAGTCGGGACATTACTCCACCTCTCTCAACTGCAAAGCCTACGAACTCGACCTGACCGTGAAGCCTGAGCCGACCTCCTTCATTGAGATGCAACAGGAAATCTGCGAAGGTGAAACCTACAACTTCTTCGGCAAACATCTTAGCTCCGAAGGTCGCTATTATCACTCAGATTCCGACTGCAACACATACGAGCTTGAACTGACAGTGAACCCCATGCCCGTTTTGCATTGCACTAACGACACCACAATCGAATACGGCAATCCGCTCCAGCTCTATGCTTCTGGTGCCGACAGCTATCTATGGTCAACAGGCGACACCACTCAGTACATTACCGTTACTCCCAAAGAAAACAAGACTTATTTTGTTACAGGGTTTTCTCAACATGGATGCAAGGCCATGACCTCGGTCAAGGTACAAATATCAAAAGGTGACCAGGAAGAACAGCTGGTTCTATTTCCCAATCCCGCCAACGACAAAGTTGTCGTCTTTATGCCGCTCATCGACGAAGTGGAAATCCTCAACCTGTTCGGCCAACCCATCACCCGCATGAGTGCCCACCGTGAAGCCGTTGAAATAGACGTCAGCCGCTATGCCAACGGGGTTTACATCGTCCATGTACGAGAAATGCAAAACCACAGCTACAAAAAGCTCATAATCAAGCATTAAACCATGAAAAAGTTTCTCGTCATAGCATTGCTGTCTTTTGCCTTCCAACTCCAAGCCCAAGTAAGGATTGGAGATACAGAAGCCTATGCCACTGCCAAG
>CAJOEZ010000069.1 GCA_905233685.1 uncultured Bacteroidales bacterium
CGAGAAATAGGCGGCCTCGTCGTTGCTGTCCACAGCCCCCACGGCAATCACGCAACTCAACTCGCCAGGATTCTCCAACTGGTCGGGGTCGAGGTAGGGTGGCGGACAACTTGCGGGCACGCGGATGTTGTTCGGCACGGGGCAATAGAACTGGATATGGCCTTCGTTGCCAGCGCAAACAGCCGCCACGATACCTGCATCCAAAATAGAAACGCACGAGCGGCGCAGCAACTCACGGTCGGGAATCTCGGAGTTGACCATGCCCAACGACATACTGATGAGGTCACAGCCGTGCTCCACGCTCCATTCCATGCCGCCAGCGATGTTAGCAGAACCGCCAAAACCCTCGGCATCAATGCTTTTGACACACATCAGGGTGGCCTCGGGCGCCATGCCCGTCAGCGAGCCTGCGGTGCCATCGCCTAAAACGGTTCCAGCGCAGTGCGTGCCATGACCCTTGTCGTCCATCGGGTCATCGTCGCCATTGACGATGTCGTAGCCATGGCAAGATGGTCATAATTGACACCCGAATCGACGACGGCCACGACGACACCTTCGCCCGTGTAACCCAGTTCCCAGACCTTGTCGGCGTTCACCTGAAAGATGTTGGGGGTGGTCTCCCGCAGTGCGGAGGAAGGTGTGGCGGCCTCCGTCTCAGGAATCAAGTTTTCTTTATGGTCAAGGCCAATCAGTTCAATGTCATTGCGTTGCGAAAGGTCGAAGATAACGGATTTCGTGGCGGAAAAGTACAGCGCATTGGCCGACCAAAGGGTTCTCGGCTCAGAGACCAAGCCTTTCTGTTGCATCTCGGCCAAACTTTGCCTCAAATCACTTTGTGAAGCCTCGGCAAAAGCCTTCAGTTCGTTGACAACGAAATCTCGACGTTCGGCGCGGGTGTGACAAAACTCGGCGCGACGGTTCAGCTTCGTGCGGTCGTATTGTGCTTTCATCAGGACGATGACTTCAATTTTCTCGTCGTCGTTGCGGCGGGTCAATTCCTCCTGCAAGGCGCGGTCGATGGTGGCTTGGGCCGTGCCCATCAGCGTGGCCAAAGCCCATATGAGAGTTAAAATGATTCTTTTCATAACGATTTGATTTTTATGATTCTACGATTTATTTTTATGTTTCCTTTCGTGATTTGGATCAGATAAACCACATCATCAAGGCCATTGATTTGCTCCGTGCAGTTTCGCGTTTCGAGGCTTCGGACCAGTTTTCCGTCCATCGAGAAGACTTGTATTTGGCTCATGCCTTCACAAACTACGGTGAAGTCGCCCGAGGAAGGATTGGGATAAACCGAAACCTCTTGTTCTTTCTCCGTTATTCCATCATAATCAACAGCTTGCACGGCGGCGTAGGCATCCAAGAAGCCGGAGCCGAAATCGTTGCTTTTGTGCTCGGTGAGTTTTACGGCGGTGCGTTCCAAGATTTCGTCGATTTGCGCAGGCGTGAGCTCGGGATTTTTGGACAGCATCAAGGCGATGGTGCCTGTCACCAAAGGCGTGGCCATCGAGGTGCCGTCCATCAGCGTGTAGCCGTCGGTGGTGTTGTAATCCAACGACTTAATTTGCACGCCAGGGGCGCAGATGTCGGGACGAATGAGGCCGATTTCCGCCGCACTGCCCGAGGTATAAGGATAGTCGCCGTATTCCACCACTTCAGTCCATTGCGAAGGACCTTGGGAAGAAAACGCGGCAATGGTGTGGTCGTAATTCACCGCACCCACACTGATGACGCAACTCATCCCACCTGCATTAACCATCTGATCCTCTTGCAGATAAGGAGGCGGACAATCGGCGGGTGTGGTGATGTTATAAGGTGGCGGGGCCAAAAACTGCATCTGCCTGACGTTGCCCGCGCTCACGCCTGCCACGATGCCCGCTGCCAACGTGTTCTCGCAGGCTTGGCGCATCATCAGCCTCTGAGCGGCTGAGGGATACGGTCGTCCTAACGACATGTTCATCACATCGGCTTCGTGCTCTATGGCGAATTGCATGGCGGCGGCCCAGTCAGTCTCCTCGCCTGTGTTGTCGCTGTGGAACACCTTCAGCACCATGATTTTGGCCTCGGGTGCGATGCCCGTTTGCGACCCCGAAGCCCCAGTGCCACAAAGCGTTCCTGCAACATGGGTGCCGTGGCCAAGTTCGTCGAAGGGATTGTTGTTATGGTTAGCGAAATCGTAGCCGTGGTTGGGGAATTCGGGGCCACCGTCCCAAAGACGGTCGGCGAGGTCGGCATGATCGAAATTGACGCCCGTGTCGATGAGGGCGATTAGGATGCCTTGGCCTTTATAGCCTAACTCCCAAGCCTGCGGCGCGTTGACTTGCAGCAGGTTTTCCGGGATTTCGCGACCGTCGCCCTTTGGGACGGGTGTGGCATCGGCCTTGTCAATCCATTGGGCAGGTACGCAATGATAAATCGTCTGAATGTCAATGCGTTGCACCAAGTCATTGATAGCGGCTTTGGTGGCCATGCAACTGATGGAGTTCACAATCCATAAGGGGCGAATGTCGCTCACCAAGCCGTTGTTTTCCATCTCACGAAGCATCTGCAAAACATCGGCTTGCGAAGTCTCGGTTTGTCGCTTCAGCGATTCGACGACGAAGGCACGACGTTCCCGCTTGGTGGCCAACGGATTAGCGGCGCGTTGCAATGCCATCGGGTCGGACTGTTCCAACATCAGAATGTTGATTTTCAGTTTCTCGTTGTCATTGCAACGGCTCATCGCCTCGCGCAAAGCAGGGTCGAGGATGGGCATGGCGGCTTGTCCTAAAAAGCTGAAAGCCAATGCTAATGTGATCAAAAACACTTTTTTCATGGTCGGTTGGTTTTTAATGGGTTACTACCAATCGTGCAGTATGTTTCATCCCATCGTTTCCGATAGCCACCACATGATAAACGCCTTCGGCAAAGTCGGTTACGCTGATTTCATTGGTCTTTCCCAACTCTTTGACAAGTTGTCCCAAAGTGTTGTAAACCAAAATCCTGTTGGATTCAACCCATTGCAAATAAACCGTCTCAGAAGCAGGATTGGGATAAAGCGTCAGCGTCTCAATGGGATTCTCGGAGGTGCCAACGGTTCCCATAGTGGTGGCCACGACTTTCACAGAGGTGACACCATCGCCATAAACCGCTTGCACCTGAATGCAGTGGAAATCGCTACCCGAAGCAGTGAAAGTATGGCTGGTCTCGTTGACGTTTTCGGCCACAAGGGTTTCGTCAATCCAAATGTTGTAACCTGTGGGATTGCCTTGCGAAGGTGCGTTCCAATTGGCGACA
>CAJOEZ010000070.1 GCA_905233685.1 uncultured Bacteroidales bacterium
CAATTATTGGGGGGCATACCTTTGGCCGATATACAACGCCTATTTATGTTCCTTGTGCATCGCTCTGCGATTATCTCGCCATTCAATCGACCAACCAATATTGGGCTAGATATACAAACATCACAGCAGTTTTTCCATACCAATTAATAGTGGAAAGTGCCGATGAGCAAATGGGATACGCTTATGTCACCCAAGAACCGGATTGTTGTAACATTAGGGCATGGGCCAGGGCATATCCAAGACAAGGTTTTGAGTTCGATTGTTGGAAGTCAGATGGCGTTATTGTTTCAACCGAAGAGATTTTGGGCATTGATGTGGTTGAGGATTTGCATCTTGTGGCTTATTTCAAGGTTTATGACGGAATAGAAGAAGACAGTAGTTCGGCAGTTGTGGCCTATCCCAACCCAGGCGGCAACACACTCAATATCCGCACTGCGTTGCCAAATGCTCATGTTGAGATATATGATTTAAACGGAAAACTGATTCACCATCAAGTAATTACCGATGAAACCACCTCGATTAATACTGAGAATTGGGCTTCTGGAACTTACATTTGGAAGGTTTACACGGGCGTTTCGACCCTTCGACAAGCTCAGGGCTCAACGACCCTTGCTGAAACAGGGAAGTGGATTAAGGAATAAATGTCAAACAAACCGAACGAAAAGGCTCACCGCGTTATGTGGTTGGCCTTTTTTGGTATATGTTACCCAAAAAACATTACCTTTGCCGCCATGAAACGACTTTTCTTCATAGGGTTTCTGTTCCTTTTCTTTGTGATGATAGCGTGTTCCAAGCAGGAAACGCCGCCACCTCATGAAGAAGACATGCTCTACCGCGTGGAGTGCTTCTACCAAAACCATCTCGACAGCGCAAATCAAATCCTTGACACACTGAACCTTTCGGTGCTTTCTGAGAAGGAAAGGGCACATTATTGCCTGCTTCGGCTTGATGCTTTATTCGATACGATGTTCTATGACGCCAGAATCGATTCGCTTCTGCAAGTGGCCGAAAATTGCTATGTCGGCGGCGGTGACAAGTATTTTGAGGCAAAGTCGTATTACGCCAAAGGCTATGCCTACCGCTCGTCGCCACAGCACCGTTGGCTTTGCATCGACAATTACCAGAAAGCCAAACAAAGCATCGACCAATGCCAGCATGTGGACGAGCGTTTTGTGCGTTTTTCACCCACACCCACCACCGAGCAAGACGTGATTGACCACTTGAAATACAAAATCTATAGCGGTCTTGGTTCGGCTTACGGCGATTTCGGTTACCACAATGAAAGTCTGGAGGTGCTGAAAGAGGCTGAACGTTTTTTGTGCCATCGGCAATGGCTCGACCAACACTGCCTCACTGCACTCATGATAGGTGAATTGTACCTTCGTTTCAGGGAGTACGACAGCAGCGCGTTGTATCTGGAAAAAGGCTTTCGCTCTGCCCAAACGCTTGGCGACACTTGGAAAATGGCTGCCTGCCACAGTTCGGCTGCCTTGCATTTGCTTTTTCGTTACGAGAAGCAGAAAAAGGCTAAAAGTGAGGAGGAAATGCAGAAATTGTTGAGAGAAGCCATCGCAGAAGAGAAAAAGGCTTTGCAGCTGTTGGGCGGGCAAACGGCCAAGTTCAGGGCGAGTACCATCGACGGACTGACCCATGCCTATTTCGAGTTAGGGCAGTACGATTCTTGCATCTTTTTTGCCAAGCAAGCGGCGAATCAATACGGATTGGAGGTGTGGAGGATGAATGCCAACATGTATCTTTATAAATCGTTTGAGGCATTGGGCTGTATGGATAGTGCCTTGTTGTATGCAGAAAAATATATGGATGTGAGGCATAAATACGATTACAGCGGTAAAGCCGTGGCACAGGTGAAGGACGAATATGACAAGCAGTTGGAAATCCAGCGTTTGGAAAACGAGCAGCAGTTGAAGCGTTACCGCCTGTTCCTTTGGATTGCCCTGTTGGTCATTGTGCTGATGGCGGTGCTTTGGACGGCATTCCGCTACCGCAAAAACAAGGAATTGGAGACCCTGAAACTCCGTGAGGCGCAGCGCCAACTGCAAGCGGAGTTGGAGCATCTCACCGCGCAGCAGAAGGAAATGCTCAACCAACAAGTCATGGCGATTTACCAGACGGGGCAAAAGGACCGCTTGCAGCACATCATGGAAGCCTTTGAGTCGGCCTATCCCAAAGGCATCGAGAAGATGAAGTCGGCTTACCCTGACCTCAGCAAGACGGAGTTAAACCTTGTTATTTTGTCCTTCCTCCAGTTCCGTGCGAAGGAAGAAGCCGACCTGCTCGGCTTGAGCGAAAACACGGTGATGAAATACCGTTCCAACCTCAAGAAAAAGGCCGATTTCGACTTGATTTCGGCTTTGATAGGGTGAGAAAAACCTGTACTTTTTTCTCATAACGCACTGATTCTCAATATGGGTTTCAGAAAAAAATCTGTACTTGGCTCTTCGGTCTGATTTTCGGCGAATTTTTGTTATAATTTTGCCTTGACAACACAAAAATTATAGCAAAATGAAAAACATTAGACTTTACACCCTGCTTGCGCTCCTGCTGATGGCGGGAGGGGTGGCGATGCAAGCGCAAGAACTTGAACCGGTGGAAATCTTTTCCTCGCCCACCGTCCTCGCCTACCACATTTGCGAATGGGACGATAACTTTTATCTCCTCAATTCGGTTGTGATGAGCGACGGCCGCTATGTGATGCTGATGGACCATGAGGGTAATCTCGCCGCTTCGGAAGTTTGGCACGAAAACAACAACACCTGCTCGTTCCTCACCGAAAGCAAG
>CAJOEZ010000071.1 GCA_905233685.1 uncultured Bacteroidales bacterium
TGGCTAATCCACTTTTGGATCGAAATTGTTCATCTTTTTTTCTGATTGTTTGGAGGTTTATGGAAAAGTCGTACCTTTGTACTGCAAAAAAGGTCGAATAGTGCGACTATTTTTGCAGTAAAATGCATAAATAGAAATGCTATGGTCATACAAAGAAATCAGTATATCAGTGAGTTAATAAGCAAACAATGGAATGGGAAAGTAAAGATTGTCACTGGAATACGACGTTGTGGCAAATCATTCCTGCTTTTCACCCTCTATAAGAATTATCTGCTGAATGAAGGTGTGGCAAAGGACTGCTTCGTGGAGCTGGCATTAGACAAAAAGGCACACGTGAAGTACAGGAATCCCAACGAGCTCTACGAATATGTGCTTCGAAAAACGCAAAATACCGAAAAACGTTACTATGTTTTCATCGATGAAATCCAGCTGTCCTATAAGGTAAAAAGCGAAGATGTAGATGAGAATTTGGTGCCCGAGGAAGACCGCGACATGCTCTACGTCACATTCTACGACATCTTGAACGACTTGATGGCTCGAAGCAATTTGGACATATACGTCACTGGCTCGAACTCCAAGATGCTTTCGAAAGACATTGTCACCAATTTCCGAGACCGCGGATCGGAGATAAAGGTCTATCCGCTGTCGTTCAAGGAGTTCTATCCTGTTTCCGGACTTGAGAAGGTGGATGCAATGGAGGAATATCTTACATACGGCGGTATGCCATTAGCAGTGCTGGAAAAGAACGAGACGGAGAAGCGCAAATACCTGAAAGGACTCCATAAGAGGGTTTACATCAAGGATATTGTAGAGCGATACAAGCTGAAAGATGACGAGGTGCTTGAAGCCTTGGGCCAATGCAGCAGGCTCGCTGATGAAGCGCAACACCTCGGACCATACCATAAAGAACTATCTGGATTATTTGGAGGAAGCCTACCTGTTTTTGGGTGCACAGCGATACGATGTGAAGGGGAAACGGTATTTCGAGAACACACAGAAATACTATTCGATGGACATCGGACTGCGGAACGCCAAGTTGAATTTTCGACAGCAGGAGAAATCGCATCTGATGGAGAACGTGATCTTCGTCGAGCTCATCCGCAGAGGCTACAGCGTGGATGTGGGTGTGGTGGAAATGACCCTCGTAAAGGACGGCAAAAAGCAACAGTCACAGTATGAAATCGACTTTGTCGTCAATACAGGTCGTGAGAAGGTGTATATCCAATCCGCGCTAAATGTGGATACGGAAGTGAAAAAGAATCAAGAGACTTTCTCGTTGAAGAACTCGGGCGATTTTTTCCGCAAGATTGTCATTCTCGACGGAAACGCGAAGCCGTGGACCGATGAAGACGGCATCATGTATGTGGGTGTCATTCCGTTTTTGCTTGAGGAAGCGGGACGGATAATCTAAAAAGCCATCCCCATCCCAAACTCCAGCGCGTCGCCAAACGCATGGAATCAGGATGGGGCGGCTATTATGTTACATCCTCTGCCGTTCTTCCTCGCCCGCCAAACTTCCGCGATACTTGCTGGTTTTGGCTTTCAGACGGTAGCGCAAGGTAAAATAAATTTCGCGGGAATCGTATGTGCCGTCTTTGGTGATGCGCAGCCTCGAATAATAACTCTCAAAACAGTATTTCGACTGGTTGAACAAGTCATTAACGCCCAATGTCACCGTCAGGGCTTTATTCAAGAAAGCCTTCTGTACAGAAAGGTTGCACACCCACGAATCCTTAAAGCAATAAGTGATGCCTGTATGTCCTTTGCCCGTGTAGGTTAGGTCGGCATTGATGGTCCAGTCCTTGGGCAAAGCGAAAACATTAGTGAAAGAGCCGAAAGGCATTATCTTGTCGAAATGAACGGTTTCGTCCTGGCTTTCAACGGAAAACCATTGCTTGCTGAAACCGACCGACAAATTAGGATTCCAAACGCCAATCGTCGGACCGGCCGACACCATTGCCCACATTTGCGGAATGCGGTCGAAGTTTCGAGGCTTTAGCAGTGATACATATGATGAACCTTCTACGGGTTCAGCCCATTCCATGATGGCATTGCGGGCATCCTGAAAACCTGCAGAAAACTGCATGAACCTCCATGAGGCCATGAGCGAAAAGTCATGGATCAGCCAAGGCTCCAACAACGGATTGCCCGTCTGCAACGTGAATCGGTTGATGTATTCCATGGCGTTGCGCAGGTCGCGGTACGACGGGCGACTGGTCTTCGCGGAATAACTCGCCATAAGTTGCACCTTGTCGATTTGCATCGAAAGCGAGGCACTTGGGAAAACATGATTGAACTTGCGGCTTTGGCCGTCGATGGGCTGGTCTTGCTCGTAATAGTCGTAAGCGGCGTGTTCGTAGCGGCAGCCCACGCTGAACATACCCATCACCGTTTCGCTGAAAGGCACCATGCGGCTGTATTCCACAAAGGCGGCAAGATTTCTATCTTTAATCTGTGTGAACGAAGTTTCGGCATACTCCGAATGACTGATGTAGTCGTCGCGGCGCGAGGTGAACGAAGCCTGACCGCCATACGAGATTTCACCACCCCAAAGAGGCGTGCTGAAGGTCAGTTTGCCAGCTAAAAGCCTGTTCTTGACGGGGTTTTCCGATTGGATGACACGGTCGTCCCACTCGCTGCTGTATTCAATGCCATTATTATAAACGGTGTGTCCATTGCTGAGAAAGTCGGTGTTGAAGTCGATGGAGGTGTTTCCAACCTTACCGAGATAGAAGGCATTGACACGATGTCCCATGTCGTAATCGTACTTCAGCAGTTGACGGCTTTCCCATTGGTCGTAATAGGCTCCGTCCATCTTGACGGCACTGTTGATGTGAATGGAATCGTTCATCACCGCCCAGAAAGTAGGGCTATAGCGCACGCCAACGATGTGGTCGGGATTGAAGGAGTAATTGGCCTCGAACACGCTGGAAAGACGGGCATCCCGCGTGTCTTCCTTCAAAGTGTTTTGCTGGAGCCAGTCGTTTTCCACCTTGTTTTCCTGAATGATGTTGGAGTGCTGCAAGGACTTCATGTCGCGGTAATCGACGGTGGCTAATAGTTTGGCCGCCGATTGATAGACCGATGAGCGCACATCCACGCCCAAGCCCTCATTGGGGTTCTTCTTGGTGACAATACGCACCACTGCTCCGACTGTGGCATCATACTGCGCCCCTGGATTGGTGACCAATTCCACGCGCTGGATGTCCTTGGAGTTGAGTTGCTCCAATTCGCTGAAGTCACGCACTTGCCGTCCGTTGATGTAAACTAGCGGCTCACCTTTGCCGAACACCGTCAGTTTGTTTTCGTCCTTGACAATACCCGGAATTTTGCCTAAAACATCGTCAGCCGCGCCCACCTCGGCAAGGATGCTGTTCTCGACCGTGGTCACTTGCGCGTCACCTTTAATGTAAACATCGGGCAGACCCGCGCTGACCGTCACTTCGTTGAGGCTGACGGCATCCATTTCAAGTTGGATAGTGCCCAAGTTGGTTTGCGTTCCCGAAAGCGGCAGCCATTTGTCCTTGTAGCCGATAAAGGACACTTTCAGCAAGGCCGCGTTTTGCGCTTTCCCCATTTGGAAAGTTCCGTTTTCATCAGTGACACAGCCGCTTAAAAAGGCCGAGTCCTGACTTGTTTGCACCACATTCGCAAATGGTACTGATTGGTTGGTTTCATCAACGACTTTACCGTTGAAATTCTGTGCCCTCGCGCCCAGCACCGCCAAAACTACCAGCAGTGCGGTCAAAAATGATTTCTTTGCCATAGCTTTACAGGTTTATAATTTTACTGCCTTTTAGCATGGCTATCGCCGTGCCAAAATTGTAAACAATTAAAAACCAAT
>CAJOEZ010000072.1 GCA_905233685.1 uncultured Bacteroidales bacterium
ATCTGCGATTTGCTTCGTTCCTCGCAAATCGCAGATTCGACGATGCGGAGCGAGTCAATGACGCGAAGCGGCAGTTCAACAATTAAACAATTAAACAATCAACAATTCAACGACTTATGACAAGAATCTATAAAAAAGGCAAGACCTCCCTCGTGTCTTCCATCTTGAATATCTTGGGCTTGACGGCAGCCTTCGCCGCGCTCTACATCATCCTCGTGCAGGTGCGCCACGACTTCACCTACAACAAGGCCATCAAGGACAGCGACAGGATTTATGTCCTTACAAAGAAAGAAACAAGCCAAAGCGCATACACTTCTTACCTGAACCGCCCCATGGGAGAGTATGTCATTGCCGCTTCGCCTGATGTTGAAGTGGGTGGCTGTGGCTCTATCAGTGGTAATCCATGCAAGATTCGTGTGAGCGATGAGCAATCGCCAGTGGACATCACAGTAACTTCATTGAGCGAAGGTGCCCGCGAGGTGTTCGGCTTCGAGTTGGTGGCAGGCAATTGGGACGACTTGACGGGCTTGGCCATCGCCCTCTCTGAATCGGCGGCCCATCGGCTCGGTGTCCAAGTGGGTGATGTCATGAAGTATTACGGTGGAGCGTGGTGGGTGGAAACACCCATCGTGGCCATCTATAAGGACATGCCGCAGCACAGCGACCTCTCGTCTTTCGAAATGGTTTTCGACATGGGCGATAATTTCCTCGACGATTGGAAGGAGTTTTCGTTCAACTATTTCTTGAAATTGCGCAAAGGTGCTGACCCCAAAGCGATTAACGAGGTGGCAAAGCCTGCGGTCAGGCAGTTTTTCAGCGAAGTGCAAGGCGTTGAAATCACCGATGACGAGGCCTCTTTTGGTCTTTACGCCACGCTGCTGACCGACATGTATTTCGACAAAAACTCGTATTTCGCGCCGGGCAAGTCGGGCAACAAAACCACGACGATGACGCTTTTGGTCATCGCCATTTTCGTAGTGCTTATCGCCTTCATCAACTACATCAACTTCTTCTTCGCCATGGTGCCGCTGCGCCTGCGCAACATCAACACGCGCAAGATATTAGGCAGCAGCCGTTTCTCGTTGGTGATGTCGGATGTGTGGGAGTCGGCGCTGATGGTGGTCATCGCCTTGGGCTTGGCGGTGGCCGTCGTAACGCTGTTCAGGCAGTCCACTTTGGCCTCGCTCATCGACACCTCGTTGGATTTCAGCCAAAACTGGGGCCTCGTCGCCTTGACCGTCGGCCTCGGACTGCTCATTTCGGTGGCCGCGAGCCTTTATCCGGCCTTGTTCGCCACCTCTTTCAATCCCGCTTTTGCCCTGAAAGGCACCCTCGGCACCACACAAAAGGGCAAGGCCTTCCGCATCGGCTTGATTGGTTTGCAGTTCACCGTGAGTATCGTGCTGATTATCTGCGCGATATTCGTCCGCGAGCAACGCCAGTACATGCTGTACCACGACATGGGCTTCAACAAGGAGTGCCTGTTGCAGGTGCAGGTGTCGGGGCGTCTCGCCAACAACCGCGAAGCCGTTGAGAATCAGTTGAGAGCCGATGCTGCCGTCAAGGATTTGGCTTGGGGAGCAGGTGCTTTTGTGCGCGACAGCCGCATGAGTTGGGGCCGCAAAGTGCGGGGTGAGGAGGCGGGTTGGCAGGTCTATCCCGTTTCATGGAACTTTCTGCGCTTCATGGGCATCGAGATTGTGGAAGGCCGCGATTTCACCGAGGCCGACGAGCAATCCACAGGCACCTATATCTTCAACGAGAGGGCGCGCAACTTGTTCGAAATCACCCTTGATGACCAGATTGGCGGCCACGATGACCAAATCGCCGTGATTGCCGGTTTCTGCAAGGACTTCAACTTCGCCCCGTTGCGCCAAGGCATTGCCCCGTTTGCTTTCTATGTCTATGGCAAAGACCCGTGGAACCTTTGCAACAGGCTTTTCATCCGCACCGAGGCCGGCGTAGATATTCCCGCCCTGATGGAGCGCATCACAAAGACCCTCAACGACCTTGACCCCGACTTGGGCGAGGGAATGTCATACGAAGTGACACCTTTCGAGCAATCAATTGAAAGCCAATACAATAAGGAGCAAAACCTCTCGAAGTTGGTCACGCTGTTCACGATTTTGGCCATCGTTATCTCGCTGATGGGCGTGTTCGGCTTGGTGATGTTCGAGACGGAGCACCGCCGCAAGGAAATCGGCATCCGTCGTGTGAAGATTGTGCTGGTGTGCTTCGTCGTTGCCGTGCCTGTGAGCATCGTCATCATGCGGCGTTATTTGGAAGGCTTTGCCTATCAGGTGCCGCTGCATGTCTGGGTGTTCGCATTGGCGCTGTTGGCGGTTTTGGCGGTTACAATTGCGGTGGTCACCTTGCGCAGTCTGCGGGCGGCCACAGTGAATCCGGTGAAGTCGTTGAGGACGGAATAGTACTTATATTTATGCAAACTCAGGTGCGGAAACGGTATGAAAATACCAGGTTTCCGCACTTGAGTTTTGTGTTTTATGGCATAAATAAGTTAAACTTAGGTGCGGAAAGTGAGAAAAAAAACGAGTTTCCGCACTTGAGTTTTATTTTTATTATTATTTTTGCCGCAAAAAGTCTTTGTTATGGATAAAAACCTCTTTATCGGTCGCGAATATGAAATTCGTCAACTGGAGAAATACCGGAGCTCCAAAGAGTCGGAGTTTGTCATCGTTTATGGGCGTCGCCGTGTCGGTAAGACCTTTCTCGTAAAGGAATTCTTTGATGACACATACGATTTCAAGGTTACAGGATTATACAATAAGCCCAAGAAGATGCAGCTCAAGAATTTTTATCTTGCCTTGCTAGAATATGGTGCAGATGTCAAAAAGGCACCGACAGACTGGTTGGAAGCCTTCGCCGAGCTGAAGAAACTCTTGAAGAGCATCAAGGAAAAACGCAAAAAAATCGTTTTTATCGACGAACTCCCTTGGCTTGACACTCGGCAAAGCGAGTTTCTTGGTGCGTTCGAGTCTTTTTGGAACGGCTGGGGTGCACAGCAAAATGACATTATGATGGTCGTTTGCGGTTCGGCCACCACATGGATTACCAAGAAGATCTTGTCCGATAAAGGAGGTCTGTTTAACCGTGCGGCACGACGGATTTACCTGATGCCTTTCACGCTTCAGGAAACTGAGCGGTATCTGGTTTCAAGAGGCATCCACTGGAGCCGTTACGACATTGTGGAGTGTTACATGACCATGGGCGGCATTCCTTATTACCTAAAACTCCTTGACAACGAATTGTCCTACCTCGCCAACATCGATGCAGTTTTCTTCAAACGCAAAGGTCCGCTTTGGGACGAGTTTGACCATCTTTATGAGACTCTTTTCGGGGCATCGAAAGGCTATCTGAAAATCATAGAGGCATTAGCCACGAAGAAATCAGGACTTACCCGGAAAGAGATTATCGACGAAACGCATCTGGAAGACAACGGACTCCTCACAGAGATGCTGAAAAACCTTTCAGACAGTCAATTTGTTAGAGCCTACAACACTTTTGGTTACAACGAGAAGAACGTGGTATATCAACTTTCTGATTATTTCACGCTGTTTTA
>CAJOEZ010000073.1 GCA_905233685.1 uncultured Bacteroidales bacterium
TTCCGCTGGCAGAGTTCTTGAAGAAGGGGATTGTTGACTAGTTTATAGACATTTGAACCTAATCAATACTACAGCATAGAAAATGAAAGCACTCCTCATCAACGGCAGCCCGCACGCTAACGGCTGCACCTTCACCGCCTTAAGCATTGTGGCGGAAGAATTACAGAAAAACGGCGTAGAAACCGAAATCGTCCACATCGGGAACAAGGACATCCGTGGCTGCATCGCCTGCGGGAAATGCGCCGAACTGGGGCATTGCGTGTTCAACGATATGGTGAACGAAGTAGCACCCAAATTCGAGCAAGCTGATGGCCTCGTGGTCGGCTCGCCGGTGTATTACGCTGGCCCCAACGGAACGCTCACCAACCTGCTCGACCGCCTGTTTTTCAGCACACCGTTCGACAAGCGAATGAAAGTGGGCGCGGCCGTCGTCTCGGCACGTCGTGGCGGCACCACAGCCGCTTTCGACAGGTTGAACAAGTATTTCACCATCAGCGAGATGCCCATCGTGAGCAGTCGCTATTGGAACATGGTGCATGGACACTCCGCTGAAGACGTGATGAAAGATGAAGAAGGGGTGCAAATCATGCGTATCTTGGGCCGCAACATGGCCTTCCTCATGCGCGCTATCGCCGCCGAGCGCGAGCGCAACGGATTGCCCGAAAAGGAAGTGACGAAATACACTAATTTCATCCGATAAGTTTTAGCCATGAAAAAAGTAATCGTAATCTCTACTAGCCTCCGCCCCGGCTCAAATAGCCACGCTTTAGCGGAGCAATTTGCCAAGGGCGCGGAAGCCGCCGGGCATCAAGTGGAACTCATCTCGCTCAGAGGCAAGGAAATCAAGTTTTGCATCGGCTGCCTGTCGTGCCAAAAGACGGGTGCCTGCGTCATCAAGGACGATGTACCCGCCATTATGGAGAGCGTCTTGAACGCCGATGTGGTCTGCTGGGCCACGCCCATCTATTACTACGAGATGAGCGGCCAGATGAAGACCCTCATTGACCGCATGAACGCGATGTATCCCAAGGATTACAAGTTCCGCGACATCTATCTGCTGACCACGGCTGCCGAGAACGAGGAGTTCGTGCCAAAGCGCGCCGAAAGCGGCCTCACCGGTTGGATTGACTGCTACGGCAAGTCCACACTCAAAGGTCATATCTTCTGCGGAGGCGTAGGCGGCCCGAAAGAGATTGAAGGCAATGCCAAGTTGCAGGAGGCATTTGAGATGGGTAAGAATTGTTGAAGAGACTTCAAGCTATTCCATTCCCAACTGTTCTTCCAAAAACTCCGCCGCGTCGGCCACACAGCCGGAGCATTGGCGGAGGACCACACCTGTACCGACGCCTTTGAGCATCTTGCATTGGGTGGCACCATTGCGTTGTTGGAACTGGGTCATGATTTGTCTCATGCCTTTTCTTGCCGTTGCCTTGTCTTTGGTAGCCAATCCCAAGACGATACCTGCCCCGACGAGTGCACCACATGTGCCTTCCATGTTGCCCATGCCCGAGCCAAAGGCGTTGCCCAAATTACGGCCAGTTTCTTCATCGATTCCAACCAAATCAGCGTAGGTGCAAATGATGGCTTGGGCGCAGTTATGTGTGCCGTTTTCTAGCTTCTCTGCTGCTATGTGTTTTCTGGTTTCCATGTTGTTTGCTTTGTTTTTGCAAAAATAAATAAATTTGTACTTTTGCGGCAAATTCAATCCAAATGAAGAAGGTGTTTTTTATCGCAGCTATGGCTTTGATGATGGCTACGGGCTGCAACCAACAAAAACAAGGACAAGAACAACAGAACATGGATAAGGAAAATAACGAGCTGACTGCCTTTGACGTGCAGAAAGCGTTTGAGAAAAACGGCTTCTCCTGGTTCACCGAGAACCTCCTCGTTTGTAGTGGCGACTCTACGCAGAGCAACGCCATGACCATCGGCTGGGGCGGCATCGGCAACTACCTTGGTCACAACCGTCCGGCAGTGACCGTTTACGTGGCTCCGGGCCGTTACACTTGGGAGTTTATGGAGAAGTATCCGCGCTTCACCATCATGCAGTTCGACGACCCGAAAGTGTGGCAATATATGGGCAGCAACAGCGGTCGCGACGGAGACAAAGCTGCCGCCCTCGGCCTACATGTAGCCTATACCGAGCATGGCACGCCGTATTACGAGGAGGCCAGCTTGGTCATCGAATGCGAAACCATGTCGTGGTACGAAAGCTTTGATGCTGGCATCCACACCGTCTATGTCGGCGAGGTCATCGGGGCTTGGAGAAGACAATGAAAGAATCCGTAAGAACATAATAAACACGACAATATGGACAACAACTCATCTTTCCGCCAGATGCGGAGGTTCAAACAACAGATGACCGACGAAGCGTGCATCGCCCTGCTTCGGAAGGCTCCACGCGGAGTGCTCGCTGTACTGGGCGACGGCGGCTATCCTTACACTGTGCCGCTCGACTTTGTGTATGACAACGGCAAAATCTATTTTCACTGTGCCAAAGAGGGACACAAACTGGATGCCATTAGGGCCTGCGACAAGGTCTCGTTCTGCGTCCTCAGTGAAGGCGTGAAAGAGCCTGGCAGTTGGTGGTATCATTTCGAAAGCGTGGTTTGTTTCGGTAGGATACACATTGTGGAAGAACCTGCACGGAAGAATGCTTTGTTACGCCTGCTGGGTGCCAAATATTTCCCACAGAGTTATGACATAGATGCAGATATGGCACAGGATGCCCCTAACGCCTTCGTGCTCAAACTGCAAATCGAGCATATGAGCGGTAAGCGGGTGCGCGAAAAATAGCGTTATGTTCCTTCCGCGGCGCCACAATAAAGCTTTCTATAAATGCTTAATTTTGCCGAACTATTATAATATCAACCAGTTTCATGAATATAACAAAACATCTTTTTCTGTTAACCTTGATCCTTATATGCGGTCTTTGCCGAGCACAAGACGAACTTCCGACCATCTCTGCCGACCGACCTGGTGCCTTGACTGGCACAGACGTAATGCCCCGCTACAAACTCCAATGGGAAACAGGGATTGGATATGAATCGATGGCCAGTGGGCCACGTTGCTTTACCCTAAATAGTACCTTGCTCAGATTCGGCCTCTTCGAGAATGCGGAGATTCGTGTTGGGACCGATTTCCTGCTGTTCAATGAAGGCCAAGCCATGGAACCTACGTTTGGCGTAGCTCCGCTTACCGTGGGGATGAAGGCTCAATTCTATGAAGGCACAGGCCTGTTGCCTGCCGTGGCTTTGTTGGCCGAATTGAAGTCGCCGCATGTTGGAACGAAAGAAATGCTCCCTTCGCATCTGGCACCTTCATTATATCTATTGTTTGAGCATTTCGTGAACGACTGGTTTTGCATTGGATATAACGTTGGCGCAGAATGGGATGGTGAATCGGCTACGCCTAACGTCTTTTTGGGACTAGGACTGTATTTTGACATCACGGACCAGATTGGTGCCTTTGTGGAGACCTACAACTACATCCATCCCCATGACGGCAACCAATACCTGACGGAGTTTGGACTGACTTGGTTGGTGTCACGCCGTGTACAACTTGACCTTGCCGCCGACTTGGATTTTCAAAACTTTGGGAAACATCATGCTGCCAGCGCCGGAGTGGCCTGGCTGATTAATTAAAGGCAAATGTGCCTCACACCCAACTGAAATTCTCCTTCCCTGCCCCAATCTCGAAATGGCACTTGGCGATACCGAGGTCAAGGGCGGCATAGCCGATGAAGGTGAACTTTGCCTTGGCTTCCACACGATTTCCCTCATGCAGGATGAACTCAAACTTCTGCTGGTTGACAGCAGTGGGTGCCAACAGAGCGGCTTCCATGCCCCGACGGAACCATTGCGGATGGGCATTGCCTTGGTTGATGCCATAACCCAAAGCAATTACTGCCAACAAGGATTCACCTTCAAGCACTTGGTATTGGTCGGGTTGTTTCTTGTACGACAAACCCACCCAACAGGTGTTCAAAGCAAGGGTTTGTGCCAACAGCACCACTTTCTCGCCACAGTAACCGAGTTTCACATCCTCGCCTTTTGGCCCGACAACGGCGATGTAATTGCCGACCCCTTTGAAACCGCCGTATTTCGCCATCCCACTGGCAAAGG
>CAJOEZ010000074.1 GCA_905233685.1 uncultured Bacteroidales bacterium
TAGCTCTCGGCTGCCTTTTGCATGGCTTCTTCGGTGGTAAACCGCTCATAATAAGTGCAACGTGTGACGATACCTTGCGACGAGCAACGGTCGCCGTCCTTGCGCACCAAAGCCCAGCCTTTCATCTCGTCGGAGAACTCGTTGTCCACCAAGGCCAGACTGCCGTCCACTTCGGTGAAATCATCCAACGTCACCTCGCGTACTTTGAAACGCACCATCGGAATGGTGTTACCCTCTAATTGCTCGGCGGTGTAGAGCATCCATCGCTCAGGTTGTCCCCATTCGGTGGCTTTGAGGTTGGTCACCAGTGCAGGTGTGCCGTCAACCATTCCTATCTGTTGCTTGATGGGCAGCAATGTTCCTTCGCTCACGGGGATGTCGGGCATCAACAGCGCGGCACAGTCGTCCCAAAACTTTGGCACGAACACCACTGGCAGGCGGTTGGCCAACGTGATGAACCCGTTATAGTTGGTCCTTCAACGCCTTCCACAAGGCGATGCTGTGGCGCATGCGTTGCCGTTGGACGAATTGTTTGCTTGTGTTGCTGCGCTTTTCTTCTGAATGCACAGAGCGTGTAACAAGTTCTCCTTGCCTGAGATAGACCGTTACACCTGATTTGGGCATTCTGCCAGTAAACAGAATTCCTTTTAGTTTTTTCGTTTTGCTCATAATCTTAAGGTTTTAATTGATGATTAAATATTGTTTTTTATCGGCTTCGTATATGGCAGGTAACAAATGGTAGGTAACAAGTCCAAGTCATATCCGTTTTTCCCAAGTTTTATATCCAAACCTTATCCGTTATTAAAACGGAAAACGAACGAACAACAAACGGACAACGAACGGACAAGAACTAGAGCCTTCCCCTATCTGGTAGGAAGTTGCTCCTTCCTATTGGTTACGAACCGATGCGCAAAAATATAGGATTTTGGTGAAACGGGACCGATTTTGACCTGTTTTGACAAGAAAAAGGTAAAAGGGATGGCGGGGAATGCGCCCAAAAAGAGATTTGCAACCTTGCAAAAATCAAAACAGTTAAGATAACCATTGTAATTTTGCATAACTTTGCAGCGGATAAAAGTAGTGAATGATGGCACAATGGCAAAAGACACAAATCCAGCGCGATAACCGCATGATGGCGGAGGCGCAAGCCCCAGTCATCATTTCCGCAAGCCGAAGCACGGACATTCCCGCTTTCTATGCCGACTGGTTCTTTCATCGGCTGAAGGTGGGCTATTCCGCTTGGACCAATCCCTTCAATGGCGTGAAAAGTTTCGTTTCGTATGAGAAATGCCGCTTCATCGTGTTTTGGTCGAAAAACCCGGAGCCTTTGCTTGGGCATTTGGACGAACTGAAGGAAAGAAACATCGGTTGCTACATCCAATACACGCTGAACAATTACGAAAAAGAAAGTCTGGAGAAGGGTGTTCCGCCCTTGGAGAAAAGGATTGACACATTCAAAAGATTAGTGGACCAATTGGGCCAAGGTCGCGTGATTTGGCGTTTCGACCCTTTGATTCTGACCGACCAAATCAGTTTGGACGACCTGTTGAGAAAAGTGGAAAACGTCGGCGACCAACTGCAAGGCTACACGGAAAAACTCGTTTTCAGTTATGCCGACATCGCCTTATATAAAAAGGTGAAAGCCAATCTTGAAAAAAGCAATGTGAACTATGCGGAATGGACAACTGCCCAAATGGAAGAGTTTGCCGAAAGGCTTTCGGAACTCAACCAGAAGTGGCACTACCAGTTGGCCACCTGCGGAGAGAAGATTGACATTGAGCAATACGGCATCCAGCACAACCGCTGCATTGATGATGACTTGATGATTCGTTTTGCCCGCCACGACAAGGCCTTGTTGGACTTCCTCGGCGTGGAGATTGCCGACGGCGACCTCTTCAATCCCAAACCGACCATCATCAAGCATCGCGACAACCGCGACAAAGGCCAGCGGCAGTTCTGCGGCTGCATGGTGAGCAAGGACATCGGCGAGTACAACACCTGCCCGCATCTGTGCGAGTATTGCTATGCGAATGCGAGCAAGGAGGTAGCTGTGAGGAATTGGGAAAGAGCGAAAGAAACCGATTGGAAATCAGAAACGATAACGGGAAAATAATCTATATTTGCAGGACAAAACAAGCAAGATATATGAACCAACCTGAGACATACAACAAGGCTGTAGAGACCATCAAGACCGCCATTTTACAAGGGCAATATGAAGCAGCCAAAGGCGTAAACAGAATACAATTGGCAGTGTATTTTGCCATTGGCAAATACATTTCCCTCAATACGCGCAAAAACAAATGGGGTACTGGGGCTTTGGAAACCATCAGCCAACAACTTCGAAAAGAGTTGCCTGGATTAAGAGGCTTCTCGGCCACTCAGTTAAGAGAAATGCGACTCTTTTATGAAGCTTGGATAATGTTGGATCCTAATTCATCGGTCATGACCGATGAATTACAAGTAATTGATAATCATAAAGCTACAAATTCGTCGGTCATGACCGACGAATTAAGCACTAATTCGCCAATCATGATTGCCGAATTAGATGACTACAAAATTGACATATACCAAGCCATCAA